>NZ_AMGM01000104.1 GCF_000298295.1 Cecembia lonarensis LW9 | reverse complement strand
TTACAGTTACTTTTTCTTCTTTAGTAACTACCGTAGCATTGTCGTTTAATGCATGGGCAATTACCCAAGGGTCTGCCAATGAGCGCGCTTTTGTATTGTCAACTAATAAAGGATAATCTTCTAAAATTTTGCGGATGTGTTTAGTAACAGGTTCGTTTATTTTAGCAATTGGGATTTTGCTTAATTTTAACCATTTCGAAAGGTCATCCTCAGTTCTAACAATTTCCTCGTAAACCAATTCAGGAATAAAAATATTTCCATTTTTTCCTAGCTCAATAAGTATTTTCCAATAATCAGGACAGAATTTGGGATTATAGTATTTTTGCCATGCTTGAATTAACACGTTGGCATCCAAACAATATTTGTTTGCCTTTGTGCTCATCTAAATAGTTGTGATTCGAGTTTTGAAAATTTATTTACTTGAACATTTAACAAATTACTAGCTAGTGTCGGCTCAATAAAACCCCCACGAAATGCATCCAATACAGTTTGTGTAAACAATCTACTGTTTCTGTTAAGTTGTAGCAAAAAGTAGTTTGGACCACCTTGCTTTTCCTTTTCTTTTTGCTTGGCTTTTTTCTCTGCTTCTTTTTTCAAATATTCAGAGAAATCAATCTCTGCCTGCCTTTTTAATTTCTGATAGGAAGGTATTGAAATGATATTAAGATTTAAAGCACGAACCAAAATAGCAAAAGAACTGACGCCTAGTTGCTTTGAGGTTTTATAAACATCTTTTGAAGTCTGAAAAGATGAAGGATCAAGATTCAAAACAATTTCTTTTGGCATTAAAGCATTTGCAGCAACTTCATTGCAGAACAACTCTACTGGGTGTAATTTGTCTTTACCCTTTAAGTCTGGTTCAACCTCGTTGGATATACCTGTTTCAGCTATCCAAATATGAGCTAACTCATGGACAAGAGTAAATAGTTGTGGTGCATTCCAATCGTCAGAGTTCACGAAAACGAATGGTGCATATTGGTCAGCGATAGCAAACCCTTGTATTTCTTGAGCGTCTAATTTTAGTCGGGAATTAATAAAACTTGTCCTGGAAACGAAAATCCCATTAGATTCAGAGGCATCAATCCACTCTTTAATTGGATTATCTGCTTTATATAAAGCGGGATTTATTTTTAATGTACTTAGAATGTCTTCAGCAACAGTTTGAGGGTTATCTTTTATTGAAAATCGACCCACGAAGGCTAATTTATCTTCTTGATTTTCAGAATAAACATCACTAATCCAGGCTTGCTTTTGTTGGATTTCTCTAATAATAAATATTGAAGAAGTTGTAAGTGGTTTCGAACCTGATTTTCTAAAGTCTTGAAGTGGCTGAAAGTCACGAGGAACATCTGGCAAAAAGAATAGGGCAAACGGTCTTTTGTATGCTTTGGCCAGCGTTTGTGCTTGTCTGATCGTCGGTTGACTTGTTCCCGCTTCCCATTCTTTAAGTCTGTCAACTGACACAGAAACTTTGGCAGCTGCTGTTTCCTCGAGCATTCTTGCCGATTCTCTTGCCCACTTTAGAACTTTTGGTGTTATGTATGCTCTGCCTGCCATTAAAGTCTCAAAAATACAATTTTTGAAATCGGTTTTGTTATAAAACTACTGTTTTGTCGGTAGTTGTCGTTTATATTGGTTTCAACCAACTTCATATACCGTAAACAGCTATCAAACTTAGCCATTTACTAATTGGATTATTTGTCTGATTATAAATCAGGGCTTATTTTTCCCCACCCCTAAACCTACCAAATCCCTCTCAACTAAAAAATCCCCCATACAGGGTATTTTTTACGTTTATCACCACAATTCAACCTAAAATTTACGATTTTAGTACACTAATTCAAATTTCTAGCCTAATGAATTGGGATTTTACATGTAAAGACTGTGGCATAAATACCAACAAAGGAAAAACCAACTTCTATGCAGTAACAGAAGAACTATGGAAAAAGCATGGAGTTGGACAGGGAATGCTATGCCTGGAATGCTTCCGTAAAAGATTAGGTAGGGATTTTAAAAAGGAAGACTTCCCTCCCTGTTACCTGAACTACTTTGACAACCCAGTAGTAAGGGAGATTATTAATCCGACTGAGGAGGAAGTGAAATCTTTATTGCTTAAATTAGAAAAATAACAACTCTTTTACCTATCATGTTAGGATTTGTTTGAAACAATCAAGGTTCTCACATCTACATCCAAAAATTCTGCTAATTCAAATAATCTTTGTAAGGATGGTTGGGCTTTATTGGACATCCATCTGGAAACCGTCTCCTCTTGTATTTTGAAATGTTCAGCTATTTCTTTGTTTGATTTTCCAGAATCAGCTAATACAGCTTTAATTCTATTGTATCGTTTGATTTTATTCATTTGAAAACTGCCAAGTTTCTCAAATATAAAAAGTTTTAATAAACTCTATTTTCTGTGAAAATTGATTATTTAAATCAAAAAAATATTTTTTATTGTCAATTAGTTGACTTTGAAAATCATTTTAACTAATATAGTGGCAGATTTAAAAATCTTAATTTAAATCTTAATATTATTAATTTGCGAATTCTTCGATAAAGTTTTCGATAGCATTTGCACTTTAACGTCTCGTCTTAGAAAACTGCCAATTTTCCAAAAAGACACGGGAAGTAAAGTGAAAATGCTCACGCCTTTGGCGTGGGCTCACTTTTCGTGTCTAAGGTATGGCAGTACCACTAAGTCGGTAAGTTGAGTCCCACGCCTCTTTTTTGGCGCCGCTCACTTATTATGACGTTCCATATAAATTTATAGTGCTATGGAACAGGTACATGTTTGTTTTTCTTTATGTAAAGAAGCCCCCATTCTTCTTCTGAATGAAAGGCAAACCCATCTGTATCCACTTTTTTCCCGGACCTTATCCCTATTTGAGCTTCAGAAAAACATCATCAAATCTCCGGTTTGATGAGCTAGTATCCTGGTAAGGAACTGGGTTTGGCATGCTTTTAAAGCATGCTGACTTTGTCCTGTTCCTTTCTTTCCCATCCGCTGCAGAGGAAGGGGTACCTGTTGTATTTCTTCTTATTTCCTTTTGGTCAATTGCTGCTTTTATGGCGGCCTGGAAAGACTTTGTCCTTTAGTGAATGTAGAGTGAAGAATGATGAGTGTGGAATGAAGAATGATGAATGAAGAGTGATGAATGGAACTGAATTGGTCAAAAAAAAGCCTCTGGTAATTGCCAAATGAGTCATAGAAAGCATAAGAATTGGCTGACCCCAGAGGGGTCACATATTTATAGACATAATGGACAATGACACCCCATCGACCCTTAGGGGGTCGAACATCTAAAGGAAGAAGAATTTGACAGGTAACCAAAGGCGAAAGCCATAAACAATTGCGATTAAAACCCTAAAACCACAACCCAAAATGACCAGAAAATTGATTGTGGCAATTCCCGAATTGCTATTTGATGACAGTTGAACAAAGTTGTTTGACACCCTAGGACCCCCACCGCGTCTTCTCTCATAAGGTGAAACGATAAATAGACCCAAATGTAGCTAACGGATACACAAACGGTGACGGTACTACAGCGGTGCGGGGCCGGGCATTGACAATCAGTCCAGTGTACTGATTTAGCCCGGGGCCGGGATGTAGCACAGGTTAACTTAAGTCAAGCATGCAATTTCCTTGATTTGGTCTTCCTGAACGCCTCACGCTTCCCGGTCTCCTATTTCAATCCTAAAAACATTAACATTTCATATTTCCAGGGACCGATTCCCAAATCCCAATTTCTGATTTGGAGAACGATTCACTTATGTGAAGAAACCTGGATCAATCAATACTTAGACTGCATGAAAAAAATCATACACTCATGCTTCCTGGCATTCCTATGCCTTTACCGAAGCAAATCATACGGCATACGAAAACCAATTGTGGATCACCCTAATGGAAGTCGGGCAGGGAATCTTTCTCTCAAAGACGGCAGCAGGCATGTCTGCATGCCTTCTTACCTCAAGCCCAGGGAATTTCCCTAGGTAAAAACTTTACCCCTAACTCCCTACAAGGCTCCCGGTTCACTTTCCTCATAAGGTGATTTGATCAATTAACCCAAATGTAGCTAGCAGATTCACAAAAGATGACGGTACTACCCCGGGAGGGAAGGTTTTCTTCCGGGCCGGAGATTTAGTTGATACCGTGTACTCCGACCTTCTTTTTTTAAAACCTCTTCACAAAACCATTCAGCAAATTCAATGAAACATTTCACTTTAATAATCCTCCTTCTGACTCCCCTTTCAAAGGCATTGGCCCAATCGCCGGAAAATGGAGCCTGGATCTTTGGGGAAGTATATTCCATCCAGCCTAAAGAAAACATCCGCATATCCCTTTGGAATGATGCCTTCGAAATGGCTAACAGCGAACATCCAGCATTGGATTCTATCATTCCTTTAAATCCACCTTCACTCTATGCAGGCACAATTTCCCAACGAAGCCGGGATTTCAATATGGAAATCCCACCCAACATGCTTCCCGCTTGGATAGCATTTGAAGATACTTTAAGCGGTTTTTCCTATGGCCCATACCTCATATCCCCATCGGACAGCATCAAAATCAAATTTGACCAGATCAAACAACAGGTAATCTTCGCCGGACCTGCCCGACAATCCTTCGAGATGTCCTTAGGCCTGTCCCAACTTCTGGAAAGAAAGCTCTTCGAAATTCCCAGTATGCTTGATTTTTCGGCTCAGCCTGCTCCAAGGCAGGAGCTGCTGGACAGGTTCGAAGCGAACAACAAACGCTTTAGAAGAAAGGTAATCCCCATCTTAACCCCACGGGAAAGACTGAAAAAAATGAACCAGACACTGCCGATTTTTAAGGAAGATGAATTCGCCCTGATTGAAGAATTTTACAGAAAACGTGTTCCTGAAACTGTCTACAATACCCTCATAAATGATTTCATTTCACAGGTGTACTTCCGCATATTTTACGGTTTTCACGGATACTATTTCAGGGACATAAAAGAATCTGCTCCGGAATTGTTGGACACTTTTGCCCAATCCTTTTTACATCTCGAAAATCAGATCGACAGCCTTGCCTCTAAATACCTGCCCCTTTTCTCCCCCAATTACATCAAAATGCAGGAATACAGAATGCTGGGCAGGGCAGCCATCGAAGACAAATCGGTATATGAGGTCTCACATCTGGAAGCAGACCCTGGCTTAAGGGAAGCAGTTCTTACAGCACACTTCCTCAAAAGGAATGTAATCATCAGAGAGGGGGTCAGCGATCTGGGGAAGTTCCTTGTAGAGGTGCAGAATCCCATCTTCAAAGAAAGGTTGGAAACCTGGTATACGGCTTCTACTCCCGGCCTCCAAGTTCCTGACTACGCCTTCAAAGATGAGGAAGGCACAAATATCCGCATCACTGATTTTGAGGGAAAAATCCTCCTGCTCAATATCTGGCTGACAGGCTGCTCATCCTGCAGGTCCTTCAATGAATACCACCTGACCAGAATTGTACAGGAGTACCAAAATGATCCCGAAGTAAGCATCATATCCCTAAGCCTTGACCAAAACAGGGAACGCTGGCTCAGATCCAAGGCTTCCGGCCACTATTCCCCTGAAGAGTCCATCCACATTTGGACAGGGTATGAGGGAAACTCAACCGAGCACCCCTACCTGAAATATTTCAACATCACATCTGCACCCCAATTACAGCTGATTGACCAAGATGGTAAACTGACAGGCCTTGGTCTGGATGACAAAACCTATGAGGGAATCAGATCCGAAATAGAAAACCTAAAAAGCCACATTAAAAATCAACCCAACAAAACCCTAAGCAAGTAAAATGAAAAAACAACTACTCACCTCCCTGCTCTGCCTCATGCTATCATTGGGCTTTGCTCAGACTGATAGGTACCTGCTCACAGGTACTGTCAAAGAAGCCAAATCCGGGCTGCCCTTACCAGGCGCCATTGTCTCCCCGGAGGACCTTTCTTCGGGAACCGTAGCAGATGAAAACGGGAATTTCAGGCTACGGCTCAAGCCGGGAACCCATAACATCTCCGCCTCCTACCTGGGATTTGAAAGGACTGTCATGGAAATAACCCTGACTTCAGACACAGAAATCAGTTTCAGCCTCACCGAACTGGACATGAACCTTTCAGAAGTAGAGATCATGGCCACAGGATATCAGGAAATCCCCAAAGAAAGGGCTACAGGATCATTTGTCCACCTGGACAATGAACTGGTCAACAGACGGATATCCACCAACATCCTCGACCGCTTGGAAGATGTCACCCCGGGACTGATATTCAACCGTACCGGCCCCGCCAATGATCCTATCAGCATCAGGGGAAGAAGCACCATCTTCGCCAATACCCAGCCCCTGATCATCATAGACAATTTCCCCTATGATGGCCCATTGGAAAACATCAATCCCAATGATGTGGAAACCATCACCGTTCTAAGGGATGCGGCCGCAGCTTCAATATGGGGTGCAAGGGCAGGAAACGGAGTCATCGTCATCACCACCAAAAGAGGAAAAGCCGATGCCCCCAGCCTGTCCATCAACAGTAACATCAACATTTTCCAGACTCCAGATCTCTTCTACCAGCCTGTAATGTCCATAGATGATTTCATAGGAATGGAAGAACTGCTTTTTGAAAGAAACTTCTACAATGCCCAGATCAATAACATCAACCGCCCCGCACTTTCCCCGGCAGTGGAAGCCCTGCTCAGTGCAAGAAACGGGCTGATCAGCCAGGAAGAACTCCAGCGGCAGCTCAATACCTTCAGATCAAGGGATGTCCGTCACGACTTCACCAGGCATTTTTACAGGCCTGCCATCAACCAACAGCACAACATCAACCTTAGCGGCGGAACAGGAAATTACAGATATGCCATCTCGGCAGGTCTGGACAGAAACCTTGAAAATGTAGTTGGCAACGACAACTCACGCTATACACTGAGTATCAAAAACAACTGGAACCTGCTTTCAGACAAGCTTGAAATCGGAACAGGAGTCTATCTGACAAGATGGAACAGGGATACCCGTACTGAGATACCCAGAAATATTTTCCCTTATGAAACCTTCACCGACAATGATGGAAATGCCCTTCCTGTCACTAGGGATTACAGCAGAAGGTTTATAGAAAGTACCGCAGGACTGGGGCTTCTGGACTGGAATTACTATCCCCTGAAAGAAATCGGTGCAGGAAATATCGAAAACATAGAAAATGATGTAAGGCTAAACCTTAACCTCGGGTACAAAATTGTTGACGGGCTGAAGGCGGGGATATTTTACCAGTACTGGACCAATGTCAACAATACGGAAAACCTTCAGGGGCTTGACCTGTATTCCACCAGAGACCTGATCAACAGGTTTGCACAGGAAAACCCCGATGGAACCCTTTCTTTTCCAGTACCGAGAAACAGCATACTGGACATCCAAAACACCAGAGCTTTCAGTCACAGCCTCAGGGGACAGATCTCCTACAACAAAGTAATCAGTCCTGTATCCAGCATAGATGCGGTGGCAGGTTGGGAATTAAAGGATTTCCAGTCCATTTCCAGGGAATTCAGGTACTATGGTTACAGGGAAAACATTGGCATTTCCCAGCCCGTGGACCTTATCAGTTCCTTCAGACAGTTCCACAACGGTTTCCAGGCCACAATCTTTGACGGGACAAGGCACAGAGGACTAACTGACAGATTCCTTTCCCACTATTTCAATGCGGCCTATACCTATAAAAACAGATACAATGTTTCCCTTTCAGCAAGGAGAGATGCTTCCAACCTTTTTGGGGTGGACGCCAATCAGCGTGCTGTCCCGCTCTGGTCAGCTGGATTAGGTTGGGTGATTTCTGAAGAAAGCTTCTTAAATGCGGATTACCTTCCCTTTTTAAAACTCCGTGCCACCTATGGGGAAAACGGGAACGTGGACAAATCAGTATCTGCACTTACTACAGCAACTTATTTTACCAATTCTGCTTTTCTATTGGCAGGAGGAGAATTGGCAGCACAGATCAGCTCTCCCGAAAATAGGTTACTTAGATGGGAAAGGATCAAAATCCTCAACTTCGGATTGGACTTTGAAACCAAAAACAGCCGGATCAGGGGCACAGTGGAAACCTACATCAAAAACGGTGTGGACCTGATCGGAGACTCTCCCTTCTCACCATCCACGGGTTTCTTCAGGGCAAGGGTCAACAGTGCCAGCACAAGAGCCACAGGAATGGATATGGACATACAGTCCCGAAACCTGACCGGACGCTTCAAATGGACAAGCAACCTGATGTTTTCCACCATCAAGGAAGAAGTAACCGATTACTTCTTCAGGGGCACCCCCATCAATTACCTGGCTCAGCCACAGGGACAGCTTTTCCCCTTGGAAGGCAGACCTCTTTTCGCCATTTACAGCCTTCCGTGGGCAGGATTAAATCCCGATACCGGAAATCCTGTCGGAATCCTTGACGGAGAACTGAGTGAAAATTATGCAGCAATCTTTACCAATACCTCTCCAGAGGACCTCACTTTCCATGGCCCAAGAAGACCACAGGCATTTGGAGCTTTCAGAAATACATTCCAATACAAAGGCTTTACCCTGTCCGCGAATATTTCATTTCGTGCCAGATATTACTACCGAAGGGAATCTGTCCTCTACACAACTGTACTCAGGGGGCAGGGTGGTCATGCTGATTTTGCCAACAGATGGCAACAGCCCGGTGATGAAGCCTTCACTCAAGTACCTTCTATGCCTGCTTCAGTCAATAACGTAAGAGACAATTTTTACCGTTACTCCGAAGTCTTGGTAGAAAGAGGGGATCATATCCGCCTTCAGGATATTCGCTTTTCCTATGACCTAAGCACTGTAGAAAGTAGAAGACTTCCTTTCAAAAGGGCTGAAATCTATACCTACATAAATAACCTTGGAATAATCTGGAAAAAATCTGATGACCCCATTGATCCGGATTTCAGGCAGATGCTTCCCCCTAGAAGCATAGCTATGGGAATTAACCTGAACTTCTGACAACCTAAACCAATCAAATTATGCAAACCAATAAAACAAACATACTGATTGTCACAATCATAAGTATATGCCTAATGGCCTGTCAGGACTTTCTTGACAGCAAACCGAGACTTGACCTGGAAGTACCTGAATCTTTGGATGAACTGCTTGCACTTTTGAGTGCAGAACAAAGGATGAACCAAGGTGCTTTAATAGACATAATTGCTTCTGACGACTTCTATCATACCCGTGAATTTATTGAGTCACAGGACAATCCCTTATATTTTAATGCCTATAAAAGACTGCTGACCCCCGATATGTATGCTGATGCAATACAACCGGAATGGACTACCTTATATACCCAGATCTATACGGCAAACTTCTGCCTTCAGCAGCTTGAGCTGACCACCAGGACAGCTGAGAATGGCTCAGATTGGGATTTTGTCAAAGGATTTGCCCTCTTTACCAGGGCTTACGCCTATTCAGAATTGCTGAAGGTTTTTGCAGCAAAGCCAAGTCCCCAAACAGAATCGCAGATCAGCATTCCTTTGGTATTAAAGGCAGACATAAATACCATTGAAGAATTTGCCCCTTTGGGAAAAGTGTACTCCCAAATATTCATGGATCTGGAGGAAGCAACGCCCTTATTGCCAGACACACCGGGAATCAGAACCAGAGGATCAAAGTCAGCTGTCCATGCCTTAGCTGCCAGGGTTTATTTAAGTATGAATGAATTTACCAAGGCACTAAAGCACATCGATGAATCTCTGAAAATTGACAATACCCTTATGGATTTTAACACCTTAAACCCCGCATTGAATTTTCCTATTGGCTTAGGTAGCCCCGAATATGTGTATTACAAGTTTTCAGGAACATACAGTCAGCTCAATTCAAATCCTGAGGCCAGAATTGACACACTCCTTTACCAGTCTTACGAGGAGAATGACCTAAGAAAAACAGTTTACTTCTTCATCAACCCTGCAGGAAACATCAACTTTAAAGGACAGTTTACCGGAAGATCAAACTACTTCACCGGACTTTCGGTCAGCGAGAGCCTGCTCATAAAAGCTGAATGTGAGGCAAGGTTAGGGAATATGGAGACAGCATTTGAAACGCTGAACACATTGCTTGAATCCAGGTACATGTCTGGCACTTTTGAGCCTTTTGATCCTTCAGATTTTGAAGATCCATTGGGTTTTATTCTCTGGGAAAGAAGAAAAGAATTGCTGTTCCGGGGGCTGAGATGGTCTGATCTAAAAAGGTACTTAGGTGACCGGGAAGAATTTTTCCCGCTGAAAAGGGTTCTTGACAACCAAATCATAGAAATGGAGCGATCTCCTGAGGCTTTTGTGTTTCCAATTCCTCAAGAAGAGTTCACCAATCGGTAAAAACAAAATCAGGTAATCCCCAAAAGAGATTACCTGATTGATTCAAATTATTTCAGACGAAAATCACCGGTTGACCCTGTAATGGGCATAGTCAGATCCTCATCTTCATAGAGACACTGGGCACTAGGGTTGTTTTCACACTCATATTGTGATGACCCCAATTGTACCGGAACCGGACCTTGAATTGGATCATTTCCCCAAACTGTCTGATTGGGATTCATGGGCTTCGTAAAAGCAAAAGCAAATACCGCTGCCAACATAAATACGCCTGCGCGTAGCAGGTTTTTGATCTGATTTTTCATAATTTTGATTGTTCAATATAGTTAAAGTAATTCCGGTCGTTTCGATCTTAATCATAAACCTTTGGAGAGGAACGGCCGGTTTTATCCCCTCACTCCCCGATCCCCTACCTGGTAAAAAATCCGGAAGCTTTTTTCTATCTTAAGTCTTGTGTCTTGTGTCTTATGTCTTATGTCTTGTGTCTTATGTCTTGTGTCTTATGTCTTGCTTCTCGTCTCTCCCGTTGTCCCGCGGTTGCACCGCGGGACCACTGGTATCTGAGCTTTCAGCTCATTTTTTAACCGCAATGGACCCAAAGTTTTTCGCAAAGGATCGCAATCCTTATAATGAAAATTCAACCTTGCAAGCTCCCGTTGTCCCGCGGTTGCACCGCGGGACCACTGGTCATTGAGCTTTCAGCTCATTTTTAACCGCAATGACCCCAAAGTTTTTCGCAATGTGCGCCAACCTTAATGATGAAAAATTCAACCTTGCAAGCCCCCATTCTTCATTTTTCATTCTTCATTCTACATTATCACACCTCATCCATCGGTGGTTAAATTCAACTCCTACCGGAGTTGGGCGGACAGGGGACATAAAACCGGCTTCAGCCACCGGGTTGTACCCGGGGTAAATAACCTTCGGTATTGGACGCCTTCTGCGTCCTGATCCCCATACAGAACAAGACCTCCGAACCATCCAAGTTCCAAACACAAACCTTTTTCCTTTTTACTTTTTACTTGGCTCTTATTTTCCCACCCTGCATCCTGGCTCTGAGCTACCCCGTCCCGATAATTATCGGGATTCGGGGATCCAAAGGGATATTTTCTTAACGCCTGCCTGGCGGACAGACAGGCTCAGTCCCCCTACAGGACGGAGGGGAATGGTTACTGCTTTTTTGCTAACAATAGGTTGTGCCTCTGGCACAATTCGTACCACCATACAAAACCAATCTCCCAAACCTTCCAAGCTCCAACCCTTTTGCCTTGGCTCTATACCT
>NZ_AMGM01000103.1 GCF_000298295.1 Cecembia lonarensis LW9 | reverse complement strand
AACTGTAATTAATTCCAAGAAAATAAAAATCCCTAATGTTTGTGATAACGTAGGAATTAGATGGATAAACGACTTTCAATTTATTGAAGAGCTGGACATTAAATTTCAATGTTCATTGGCTTAAATAACAACAGAAAGGAAGCAAAAGTAATGCATATAAGAACTAATACACTGTCTTAGAAGTAGACAGTCTGGAAAGTGGAGCTTAGCGGAATTTGAGTTTTAATCCGTAATAAAAGGAGAACAGCGGGGTTTGAAGGGTATTATTTAGAACTTCCCCATTTAGGAGAGAAAAAGTACATTTATCAAGTAAAAAGCCCAATATTCAAGTATTTACATCATGTTTGCTTTTTTTAAAATGGCATGTGTTTTTTTCAACTCCTTACTGAAATCTACAGTAGAGCTCTTTGAAGCAGCTTTTTCTGCCTTTTTTACAAAATTTTCTGCTTCCTTTTCTTTGAGAACAGGAATAATTTTAATCGGTAATGCCATATAAATTAAATAGAATTACAAAACTGATTAACGTATTCTATTTAAACAAGTTATGTAAGATTATTTGAGATTCAAAACTGAATCCGATGGAGAGGACCTGATTAAACCCGAAATATGCATTAGGAATTCTGCGCCACGGCGCACAAGTTATTACGAGCTAATCCGCCGCGGCGGACATAATCAATCACTTCACTGCATTTAGCTCATTCACCATAGAGATGACTATGCTTCATTCGCTAAATGCTTTTCCCAAAGTTCCGCTGTTACAGCATAGAAGTTGGTTTTTCCTTTGTTGGTATTTATGCCACAGTCTTTACATGTAAAATCCCAATTCATAAGGCTAGAAAATTGAATTAGTGTACTAAAATCGTAAATTTTAGGTTGAATTGTGGTGATAAACGTAAAAAATACCCTGTATGGGGGATTTTTTAGTTGAGAGGGATTTGGTAGGTTTAGGGAAATAAAAGTGACCGAGGGTATATATATCGGTCCAATGATCGAAGCTTTATTTATTAAAGGTTAATACATAAAGGAGTTAGGCAACATTTAAAAACCGAATCGACAAATGGCAAAATACACGGAAGATCAATTAACTAGTTGGACAAAGCCCCCCAGTGATTCAGAACAGACAAAACTTGAAAATTCTGAAAAGATGGTTCGTGAAGCAATCAGTTCGGATGAAAAACTAAGTAAAAAAACAATCGAGACCTTTGGACAAGGTTCATACGCCAACAATACCAATGTCAGGTTAAATAGTGACATAGATATAAATGTGAAATATTCTGACGGATTCTATTTTGACCTTCCGAAAGATAAATCTAGAGAAGACTTTGGAATAACTCTAACTTCATATTCTTATGAAGAGTATAAGGACGATGTAGAAAATGCCCTCGTTAATAAATTCGGGAGAAGTGAAGTAGTTAGAAAGGACAAGTGTATAACTGTAAAAGAAAATAGTTATCGCGTAGAAACTGATGTTGTACCAACTTGGGATTACAGAAGATATTCAGAGAATGGAAATTACGTCCAAGGAACAAAATTCAAAACTGATAAAGGAATTTGGATTGATAATTATCCGAAACAACATATAGCCAATGGAATAAGCAAAAACAACAATACAGCTCGAAGATTCAAACGATTAACAAGGCTACATAGAAAGCTGAGATATAAGATGATTGATGATGGAGGAAATGTTAGTGATAATATCACTTCGTTTCTTTTAGAATGCCTCGTTTGGAACGTTCCCAATAGAATAATGAATGATTATGACACTTGGACAGAAAGATTAAAGCAATCGATTATTTATCTGTACAACAACACTAGGGAAGAATCCAGTTGCAAAGAATGGGGAGAAGTATCGGAATTGCTGTATTTGTTTCATGGTGGCAGAAAATGGACTTCTAAAGATGTAAATTCATACATGGTCTTACTTTGGAATCATTTAGAATTTTGAACGATGGTGACATATAACATAAGGACTTTCGCGTTTGCTATATTAGGCTTGGCATTCTTGACTTATGGAATAATTTTTCTATGGACTCAAAATTTAGACAGTATTGATTTCAACAAGGCTCTGACCCATATTTCTACTACAATTTCAATAAATGTTGTTTTATGGACTCTATTTATCAATTGGTGTTGGAAATGGAGAGTATTCTATCCTTGGCTTGTTCCTTTTCCTAATCTGTCAGGAAAATGGGAAGGAGAACTTAAATCAAATTGGAAAGAAAAATCACTCGAACCAATTCCAACTGAAATAAAAATTAAACAGACCTTTTTTAATATTCAGTTAAAGATTAAAACTAATGAAAGCAGGAGTCATAGTATTGGTGCTTCTTTTGACATTGAGAAAGACCGTGGGTTAGAGCAGTTAATTTACTCCTATATGAACACACCAAAATCAAGTGTAAGAGATAGGAGCGAAATCCACTATGGTTCGACCTTATTGACATTCGAAGGATTTAAAGTTAATGAGATGGAAGGTCAATATTGGACTGACCGAGAAACCACAGGAGAAATAAAATTAAAAGAAAAAACGTTGCCTAACAGCACCTACCCAAAAGTGGCGGTTCAGTGGTTAAACCTGCCTGCCGACATGTAGGTCAAGCTTAGTGCTTTTATCAAAGTTTTGCTTGGTTGACAGTGAATCGCTTCGAAATCGCCACCTTTAGGTAGCTGAGAAACGTTTGGCGGGCATTTAAATGGTCTTGCCTCAATTCAATATAAAGTAAGAAGCAAACATTTATGATTGAAAAGAAAGACAAATTTAAACTAGTTGGATTACAACTAAAGGGGAAGACAACAAATCAAAACAATCAATCAAGTGAAGATTGTGGCAACTTATGGCAGAAATTTGAGAATGAAAAAATATTCGACCGTATACCTAAAAAGTTGTCTAATGAAATTTATGCAGTCTACTTTGATTATGAAAAGGACGAGACCTCTCCTTTTTCTTACTTTATAGGGTGTAAAGTAGCAAATGACGCCGAACCACCTCAAGAACTTTCAGAGCTAAAAATACCTGACCAGAAGTATATCAAGTATACGGCTAAAGGAGTAATGACCGGTTGTATAACTGACACTTGGAAAAAGATATGGAATTCTGATTTGAATCGTGAATTTGGATTTGATTTTGAAGTATATGATGAAAGAAGCCAAGATTGGAATGATGCAGAAGTTGATGTATTTATATCGGTAGCTTCAAACCTGTGACTGGAATCAAGCTAACTAACTGGATGATTCATTGAAATGGATGGAGGGTTATTGGGAAACCAATGAGTGGGCTGGTTGATCTAAAAAAATGTCAAGTTGTAATCTTTTAACCTTTTTATCCAATAGTATATGAGATGGATAGTTATTATTGTTTTAATATTTAAAAGTTTTGTCTGTTTTGGTCAAGATAGTCAGTTGGATTTTTCCAGGATTAATCCTTCTTCCCAATCATTGGAGCACTTGTTGTCCTTGTTTACCATTCATGGGGTACCGAAGAATCAGAATGCCCTAGATACTTTGTCTATATTGATTAATCATGGGTATTGTGTAGGGTTTTCCACTCAATATAATCAACCTCTGTGGGTGGCCTATCAGGTATCCAAATCGAGAAGGGATGTTGACTATGAGCGGTACCCGTTTTTTGTTGACGATGTCAGGTTAAAACCTGAGAACAGAATCGGGACACAAACCTTTGGGAATGGATTTGATTTAGGCCACATGGCTCCAAATGCTGCCATCAATAAGCAGTATTCCAAGCTTTCGCAAATGGAGACCTTTTTGATGAGCAATATATGTCCCCAAAGTGCTAATCTTAACCGAGGGGTTTGGGCAAGATTGGAGTCTGAAATTCTCAATAAATACCCTAATGCAGGAAATAGAAATTCAAAAAAAGACCATGTATGGGTAGTGGTAGGTCCGGTTTTTTCTGAAAACCCCGAGTATATCAGGAGATCCAATGGCGTGAGTGTTGCGATTCCTGAGGCCTTTTTCTGTATCCTTGTGAGACCCAAGAGGTACCCGTATGACTCCCCTGGGAATTCAGACTATTTGGCTTTTATATTTCCCCAGGATGTTGAAAGCAACCAAAGGTTAGATACCAAGTTTATCACAAGTATCAACGAAATAGAGCGGTTGACCCAATTGAATTTCTTTCCGGATTTGTCCCGACTTATGGAAGATAGAATAGAGAATGCCATTACATTGGAGTTATGGTAAGTGGTATTCCATTTGAAATTTGGGATTATAGGGGGTAGTTTGGGAAAAAAATCACCAACATTAGGTATTTTTTAGTTCATGAAGATTTTTTAAAATTACTAGATTATTAGTCTTATCGTTTTTTGTCATTATGTAATCCCAAAATTTATGTCTAAGCAATTGACTAGAAATTTTTCGTTGGCAGAGATGTTGAACAGTCAGACTGCCAGTAGGCTGAATATTCAAGAGCAATATGAGCCTTCAGAACTTGTTATTGAAAATCTCAGGCAGTTGAGTATCCATGTTTTACAACCCTTGCGGGATATGTTGCGCCGTCCGGTTTTTGTAAGTTCAGGTTATCGGAGTCCCCGTGTCAATCGGATTGTTGGGGGAGCGGATAGCAGTCAGCATATGAAAGGGCAGGCGGCAGATATAGTGGTGCCCGGAATGAGTGCGGAGGTGTTGTTTCAAAAGATCAGGAAAAGTGATTTGCTGTATGATCAATTGATACAGGAGTTTGGTCGTTGGGTTCATGTTTCCTACAATCCCGAACCTGCTAAAAATAGGAAAGAGGCATTAAGGGCGGTTATGGAAGGGGGCAGGGTGAGGTTTTTGCGTGGGGAGAGGGTTGGGGGGTGAGTTTTGAGTGATGAATGAAGAGTGAGAAGTTTGATATGTAGAATGAAGAATTAAGAATTTCGGATTTCGAAGGGCGGATTTCGAAAAAAGTGGGAGCTTGGAAGGATAATGTAGAATGAAGAGTGATGAATGAGGAAAAAGTGCTGAGTGAGGAGTGCTGAGTGAGGAGTGATGAGTGATGAGTGCTGAGTGATGAGTGAATTTCGTGGTTGTCAGGTTGTCAAGTTGTCGTGGTTGGAGCTTGGAAATGGCTAAAGGAAAAAGGGACATTGGGAATTAGGGACATAGAGACTGAGAGATATAGGTAGGAAGGGAAAAGTTTAAGGGTTTAAAGCTTAAAGATTAACCTTAGATTAGATGAAATTTGCCGATTATGGTAGGGTTTAAAATGTGGCTCCGCCACATTTTAAACCCTATCTTTATTTAATGATTTCCGGTGGCCGAGCGAAGCCGAGGCCGAGGAGGGTGAAGAATGTGGAATGAGGAACAGGTTTGGAGCTTGGTAAATTTGGGAGGTTATTTCTATATGGGGATCAGGACGCAGAATGCGTCCAATACCGAAGGTTATTTACCCCGGGTTGCTACCCGGTGGTGGAAGCTGGTTTTAAGTCCCCGGTCCGCCCAACTCCGGTAGGAGTTGAATTTAACCACCGATGGATGAGGATGGACACAGATAAAAGCTGCGCTTTTTTTTGGTCCACGCCTGCCTGCTGCAGGCAGGAATTACACGAATTGCACGAATATTATTGATTTTGACCTTTTAAATCTTTTTTGAGCGCTTTCTTAATCCCAAACCATCAAGGGAAAAAGAATTAGGCGCGGAGCTTACTAATTTTCACTAATTCCGAGCTGTAAATGCACTCCTTTCTTTTTCAATACAGACAGGACTATGGATAAAGAACAGCCCCAACAGGGCTGAACCCTTATTAGCCCCAGGTTCAATGCGATGGCTAATAGGGAGGGTAGGAACCTGGGGTTAAATGCGGTCACCGCGATCCCAGAGGCGGCACAAGCAACTTCTGAGAAGTTCGTTCGCAATATGCCGCCGAAATGAAACCGGATCGCTTTAGGATGAAGAAGGATGAATGAAAAATGAAGAATGGGGGCTTGCAAGGTTGAATTTTCATTATAAGGATTGCGATCCTTTGCGAAAAACTTTGGGTGTATTGCGGTTAAAAAATGAGCTGAAAGCTCAGATACCAGTGGTTCGACAGGCCAACCAATCATTGTTTGGCAGGCTCACCAACCCTGGTCCCGCGGCACAGCCACGGGACAACGGGGTAAATATTAAGTCCACGAATTACACTAATTGCACGAATTGGTTTGATTTAAGGTTGGTTAGTGATTTTTATGTTTTTCTGTGATCAAAGCCATCAAGGGAAAAAGAATTAGGCGCGGAGCTTACTAATTTTCACTAATTTTAGTGGATACTACTGCTTTCAAGAATAGGGCCGAGAGGCACTTGATAACATAGGAGGACGTTGCGTTAAGAAATGATCCCTTTGGTCCCGATTGCTATCGGGATTTAGCGACGGGCCAGGTTGTGGGGCAGGAAATGTAGAATGAAAAATGAAAAATGAAAAATTAGGAATGAAGAGAGGAGCTTTGAGTAGACGAGATCGGTACTAAAGGGGAAGGATTTTTTTAACCACAGATTGACACTGATAAATGAGGATGAAAAGCTGCGCTTTTTTTGTTCCACAAATTACACTAATTGCACGAATTGGTTTGATTTAAGGCTGGTTAGGGATTTTTATGTTTTTCTGTGATGATCAAAGCCATCAAGGGAAAAAGAATTAGGCGCGGAGCTTACTAATTTTCACTAATTCCGAGCTGTAAATGCTTTCCATTCCTTTTCAATACACGGCTGTAGATAAAGAACAGCCCCAACAGGGCTGAACCCTTATTAGCCCCAGGTTCAATGCGATGGCCAATTGGGAGGGTAGGAACCTGGGGTTAATTGCGGTCACAGCGATCCCAGAGCCTGCCTGACCGGCAAAGGCAGGGCGGCGCACGTATCTGTTAAGAAGTTCGACCGCCACCCGCCGACGATAGGAACCCAGACCATCTAAAAAACCTCTGCGGAAACCTTTGGGTCCATTGCGGTTAAAAAAATGAGCTGAAAGCTCAGATACCCGTGGTCCCACGGTGCAACCGTGGGACAACGGGATATCCCGACCCTTCAGGCCGGGGCGTATGGGTAAGGAGATGTCTTGGAAGGATGGCCTTCGACCATCGTTATGTTATTACGCCCTTTCAGGGCTTTTGGGATGAGCAGGGCTGGAGGCCCTAGATAACATATGAGGACGTTGCGTTAAGAAATGATCCCTTTGGTCCCGATTGCTATCGGGATTTAGCAACTGCCTGTCCCGAGAGCATTGCGATTCGGGAGGCCAGGATGAAGGGCAGGAAAATAAGAGCCAAGGCAAAAGGCAAAAGAGCCAAGTGGAAGCTTTGAAAGTTTGGGAGTCTTATTATGGTGGATATATGGGTTTTTTGTCCACTCCCGCCTGCTTCGGGCAGGAATTACATTAATTACCTGAATTTTGAGGTTTTTTAGAGTTCTTGGTCTTTTTCGGTCCACATGGTATCAGGGGTAAGAAAATTAGGCGCGGGGCTTGGGAATTGACACGAAACTGCCCTAGATCAGCTCTGGTTGTAATAATTGGGTCCAAGTCTGAAGACTTGAACCAAGTAGTCGAGAAGATCTGCCTTTGACGGAAGATGAATCCGAAGAGTTGAACCAAAGATATCCAGGTCTGAACAATGAAATAAATGAATGGTTTTTTTGATAATTGAGCCAGAGTAGGGTATAAATTGTTTCAAATATTTATCTTTACTTAAAACTAGCCGGTGATGGATGTGTATGCTACCAAATTAGAACTAATTGAAATGCTTTTGAAGATTGAAGAGGAAAGTGTTTTAATGAAAGTGAAAGCTCTTTTGGAGGATGTGTCTTCCCCTAATTATTCTTTGACGGAAGAGGATTATGTGATAATTGACCAAAGAAGAGAAAAGCATTTTTCAGGGGAATCAAAATCTTTTTCATGGGAGGAAGTAAAAAAAGCTGCCAAGGAGTCTCTTACATGAAGCATGAGCTAATAATAAAGGAGGAAGCAAAGTTTGAAGTGATTGATGCTTATAATTTTTACGAGAATGCTAAACCCGGTTTAGGTGACATTTTCCTTGAATACCTCGATAAATGTTTTAACAGGATTATTTTAAACCCTCTTCATTTTTCTATCCGAAGGGCACCTTACAGGGAGGCATTGGTAGAAAAGTTTCCGTTTTTAGTAATTTTTGAATTAAAAGAAGGTAGGGTAATCGTATATTCAGTTTTTAATACTTGGAGAAATCCTCTAAAAAAGCCCTGAATCCCTCAGAAATTTTATTTGGTTAACGAATTGAACCACCGAACTTGTCCCGCAAGGCGGGATAAATGAGGATGAACTCAGATGGGTGGAAGGTAAGGATTAAAGGCAGCTACTAAAGACAGGAACAAAGAAAAGTTATATTTCGACAATAGATAGGGGACTAAGTGATATTCAAATTATTGAATAGGAGAAAATCTGATAATTAGTCACTGTAATGACTAATTATTATAATATTTGGTCATTACAATGACGAAATATTGTATGTTTGCAATAAAAATAATTACAGACCAATTTAAGGATGTTCAGCTTTTTGTAAGCGGTTCTTCTTCATTTGATTTGGGAAATGTATTGAATGAACCTTTGACGGGAAGAAAGTGGGAGTATGAACTTTTTGCCATTTCATGGGAAGAATATGAAAATAGCATTGGCTTTTTAAAATCAGCAGCAAGAAATTGACTTCGTTGAAGAACGTGATGGCCAAATTTCAGCTTATGAATTCAAATGGAGTAATAAGAAAACAAAATTTCCTGAAAAATTCATAGAGGTTTATAATGCAAAATCAGTTTTAATAAACAGAAATAATTTCAGAGAATTCGTTAAGATTTAATTCAAATAGGAACTGGAGAAAGGGTTTTTGGCGACTCCAGAGGAGGAGTGGATTCAGGCCCTGAAAACATTGATTCTGGATGCAGCGCTGAGGAAGAAGATGGGAGAGAAGGGATTGGAGCTGGTGAAGGAGCGGTTTACGGTGGAGGGGAATTTTGGGATTATGAAAAGAGAAGTGGAGAGGGTGTTGGAAGGGGGGTGAGGACGCTGCGCTTTTGAACCATTAAGGAGTTAAGGAGTTTAAGGGGTTCATTAAGAGCTTAGGAGGAAAAGAAGGTGGAAAAGACGCTGCGCTTGGCTTTTATTACACAGAGGTGCACAGAGGAGGCATGGAGATACACGGAGGGGAGAGGGTGAGGAGTGATGAGTGGAGAATGTAGAGTGATGAATGAAGAATGGAATGAGGAATTAATAATTTCGGATTTCGAAGGGCGGATTTCGGAAGAATTTGGAGCTTGGAAGGAAAATGATGAGTGAAGAATGATGAATGAAAAATGTGGGAGCTTGGTAAGTTTGGGAACTGATTTTATTGAAGAGCAGGAATTTCACAAATTTTTAAATTCTGCATTTTGGCTGCTGGGGAATTTTGATGTGAATTTCTGGTCAAGGCAACAAAAGAAAATGAATTAGGCGCAGGGCTTGGGAATTAACACGAAACTGCCCTGGATCAGCTAATTGGGTCCAAGTCTGAAGACTTGAACCAAGGGGGAACGAGGGGGCCTGATAAACAAAAATTGAGGCTTTTTGTATAGTGGAGTAAACAAAATTATTGTCATTTAAATAAGGTTTTGGAAGAGTTCAAGGATTATTTATTATATTCCCATTATTGTCCAATTTTGTTGTTATGAAGATTAGTAAATACATTGAGATTGATTCTGAAAAGAGGTTTGGGAAACCAATAATAAAGGGAACTCGAATATCAGTGTCCGATGTCCTCAATTGGTTGGCCAATGGTATGACCAAAGCGGAAATTATTGAAGACTTTCCTGAGTTAAATGAGGAAAAGATCAATGCTTGCTTGTTTTTTGCCTCTACCCGAGAGGGACATTTGGGGATAGCATCATGAGGTTACTTTTTGACCAGAATATTTCCCATAGACTTGTTAAGCAAATCATTGATCTTTTTCCTGAAGCCAAACAAGTAAGAGAACTTGGGATAGAAAATTTTTCAGATAGATCAATATGGGAGTTTGCAAAAGAAAAAGAGTACATCATCGTAACTTTTGATGGAGATTTTTATGATTTCTCCTTAGTTTATGGTCATCCTCCTAAAATTGTTTGGCTGAGATGCTTGAATCAAACCACAAAAAACATAGAAGTGGTCCTACGTAAATATCATTCAAAAATTATGGACTTTTATCTTGATAAGGATTTGGCTTGTCTTGAAATTATTCAAAAATTTTGATAAAAACAGGATTGTGTAAAGGAGATTTTAAAATTGGGAGAGCCAAGGTTCATGGTTGGAGAATGTAGAATGAAGAGTGATGAATTAAGAATGAAGGAGCTTTGTGGGTTGAGGAGTTCGGTTCTGTATGAGGTGACGACGCGGTAAGCGTCCAACACCGAAGGTTTTTTTGCTCCGGGTAGAATTTTGTTTAGTTTGATAAACAAAAATTGAGGCTTTTTGTATAGTGGAGTAAGCAAAATCATTCTATTAACTATCCGCTCGGCGGATTTTTTTGTTTATTGGGGGATCGGTGGTATTATTATGAGGGGGTTAAAAGGATTTCTCCTCCTTCCCGCAAGACTGCGGGACAGGCAGTTCCTCGTCGTCGAAATGACAAGGAGAGGCCTATGCCAGTAGCAGACCGCCATAGTAAGGAAAAGTTCAATCCAAAAAGCCTTTTCACAAAAACCAGGACTGGTACTTAGACAAACCTATCCTTGTCACTCCGACAGCAGGAGGAGTCTATATGAATAATAGCAATTTGATTAGATTTCTCTCTGCGTTCGAAATGACAAGGGAAAGTGAAATCCGCTAAATAACCTTTAATTATTGGATAGGCTGTTTTTCTGAAATTCAAATATGAAAAAAGTTCTCTTTATCACCTGGGATTCGGATTCGAGTAATTACCTGGAAAACCTGTTTCTGCCGATTTTTAAGGGTTTAAAGGAAAGGCATGACATCCAATTTCATGTGATGCAGTTTTCCTGGGCCGGACCAGAAGAGGTGCAGCGCCTGAAGCGCCTCTCGGCCTCTATAGGCATTGCCTATGTGCAGTATCCCGTACATAAAAAGCCCCATGCTTTTTTGGGGGTGCTTTGGACAGTGTACCGGGGCGTGTATCATATTAAGAACTATGTCAGGGAACATGGCATCCATTCCGTTATGCCCCGCTCCACCATGCCGGCCATGATGGTGAACCGCTTGCTGGATTTTTTGAAGAAAAACCAAGTGGAAGTCATCTTTGATGCTGACGGCCTGCCCTTGCAGGAGCGCCTGGATTATACGGGCTTGAAGGCCAATAGCCAACCATATAAAATCCTCAAAAAAGAGGAAACCAAATTATTGAAGCGGGCAGACAAGGTCCTGGTCAGGACGGAGAAAGCCAAGAAGATCCACCTGTATTTGATCGGTCAGGCCCATGCGGATAAATTCCATATCGTCAGTAATGGTCGGGATGCTGTTTTTTTTAAACCTGATCCAAGGGCCAGAAAGGAAATCAGGTCGGCCTTGGGGCTAGGGGAGGAGGAATTGCTGTTTGTGTATTCGGGTTCTCTGGGGCCGCAGTATGTCTTTGAGCAGATGTTGCTCTTGTTTTACCGCTATTACCTGGCGCATGGGAAGTCCAGGTTTTTGGTCTTGAGCCGATCGGCTGGGGATTTGCCGCCTATGACGGGGAATCTGGAGGGATTGGTGTTGCCGATGGCGGTGGATTTTCAGGATATTCCGAGGTACCTGTCAGCGGCGGATGTGGCTTTTAATTTCAGGTTGCCCGCCCCTTCCCTGGCCGGCATCGCCCCGATCAAGTTGGGGGAGTACCTGATGATGGGAATACCTACGATTACTTCCACAGGTATTGGGGACACGGAGGAACAGGTAGGGGATAAGGAATTTTGTTGCTTGGTGGATTTAAAGGATCCCCTTTATCAGGCCAAGGCGGTGGATTGGGTAAGGGAAGTGCTGCCGGGCTTGGATAGGGAGGTGATCCGGGATTTTGGGGTGGAGGTGTTTGGGTTGGAGGGGAGTGTGATGGCGTATGGGGAGGTTTTGAAAGTTGGATTTCGAAAGTCGGATTTCGGAAAATTGGGAGCTTGGAAGGACAATGAAGAGTGGGGAGTGAGGAGTGGAGAGTGATGAGTGAAGT
>NZ_AMGM01000102.1 GCF_000298295.1 Cecembia lonarensis LW9 | reverse complement strand
TAATTTTAACATTTTTTTATGTTTGGTTCTTAGAATATGGCAGAAGAATTGCATTAGAATCATTGACTTAAACTTCCTAACAATGAGAGCCTTGATTTCCATTGGTCTATTGATTCTGCTCCTGGCCATGATGTCCTGAAAAACAGAAAAAGCGCTGACAGAAAACAATCCAAAATTTAAGATTTTGTGGGTAAACAGCAATAAAATACCCTGCACCGGTGTAGGTCCAATGACTTGCCTGTAAGCACAATCCAATGAGGAAATAGACGAAGGCAAATGGACTTACTTTTACTCGCAAATTGAAGGATTTGACTTCAAACCGGGAAGCCGCTATAGGATCAAAGTAAAAACCGAGGAATTACCCTAACCAGTTCCTGCAGATGCTGCTTCCATTAGATAGGGCTTGCTGAAAAAGTCTCAGGTATGCCAGCCCTTCCTATCGGTAGGCAAGTTCAAAGCGGGCGAATGAAGATGTATTTTTATACTTCGAATGAGCCCAATGAAGAAGATGGTATGCCTGAGGCTAGCCAGAAAATTTCGAATTTTGAAATTTTCAAGTGCACGCAAATCAAACTGGATCATTTAATAAGTTTGCACCTGCTTAAAAAGAGATTAGATATTATAAGTTATCGGAATCAAGCTTGTTGCTTTTGGATAAAGCAGAAAAAACCAGAATAGTTTTAAAAATATAGATTAAAAAAAGGAGGCCTTACAACCTCCCTTTTTCATTTCACCCAATTTATTTTGCCCCTTTAGGAAGTACATTGGAAATCAAAGATACTTTTTCAATGGGTTCTGAAGCATTGGAATAGATCCTAACAACAGAATTCTGCTTACCCATTTTTCCGGCCGAATTGAATACAACTTTCAATTCACCTGTTGCTCCAGGAGCAATAGGTTGTTTAGGCCAATTTGGTGCAGTACAACCACAAGTTACCGCAACATTGGAAATCACCAAAGGGGTATCCCCATTGTTGGTAAAAATGAAGGTATGCTCTACCTTATCACCTTGTGTGATATCACCAAAATCGATGGATTTTTCTTTGAAATCCATTACAGCACCTTTTTTCTCCGTTTGTGCCTGCACGGCAAAAACCATCAGGGCCATTACCGCTAGCATAAACAACTTTTTCATAGTAATTGTATTTAGTTTTCGATAGTTACTTATTCTGAATTGCTAATATAAAACTTTGCGTGGAAGTTTACCATAAACAACTCCTTCTTTGCCCTGGTCACTGCCGTATACAGCCAACGGATATAATCCTTATTAACCATTTCATCGGTCAGGTATCCTTGGTCGACAAAGACCGCGTCCCATTGTCCCCCTTGGGATTTGTGGCATGTCAATGCATACGCAAATTTCACCTGCAAGGCTGAAAGATAAGGGTCTTTTTTTATCAACTCCATTCGCTCTGCTTTATTGGCTACATCTGAATAATCTTCTGCCACTTGTCTGTAAAGCTCCCTATATGATGGTACGGTAAGGGAAGGTCCGTCTGAATAGAGCGTATCCATAATTACCTTGGCCTCAAAGAAAGGTTCATCCGGATAATCCAGCAGCCTCAATTCCAACGTCGCAAATCTCAGGCCATACATTTCCTCAAAGGACCTAATTTTCACAACTTCTACAAAATCACCATTGGCAAGAAAATTGACCCTATCTGAATCGGCCATGTAGGTATAATTGTTTTTAACAATCATCAGCAAATCTCCCGCACTGATCTCATCGTCAAAAAAATGGATAGTCCTACGAATGTATTGGTTATATTGAACCGCCAATTTATTGGAACGGGTAATGATTGCTGTATTTTCGATACCATACTTATTATAAGCATACCTCAAACCGTCTTCCAATCTTTCTCCCGTCATTTTAAAGAAATCCCGAAAACCTGCTGTCTGAAACTGTATTTCAGGATCCTTGGCCACAATTTGATTTCTTAAATAAGTGGCATTGTATAAGATTCCTGATGCCAATTGCTGCCGCATTACTTCAGTCAGTTCTATCTGGTCCACTTTGAGCCTAAAGTGTCTGATAAGGTAATTGCTGTCCAAGGCAGGACTGAGGCTACTGCCGACCGGAGGCAGCTGTGCCGTATCACCAACTAAAATGAGTCTGTTACTGGATTCTTGGAAAACAAAATGGATCAAATCCCTAAGTAAACTACGTCCTCCCTGGCTTTCATCTGCCAACATGGAAGACTCATCCACGACAAACAAGGTATCTTTGTAGTAATTTTTAAGCAAATCAAAGCCTGAACCAAGATCCCCTACCTGGTCCTTTGGCCTATAAATGATTTTGTGAATAGTAAAAGCAGATTTTTGACTGTAATTCCCCATTACTTTGGCTGCCCGACCCGTCGGGGCTAATAACATAGACCTGGTTTTTAACCTTGGCAGCATTTTTACCAAAGCTGATATCAAGGAAGTCTTTCCTGTGCCAGCGTAACCTTTTAATACGAAAACATCGATAGCCTCCTTCGAAAAAAAGTCATCCATTTTGGCAAAAAAAGCTTTTTGGCCTGCTGTAGGTTCAAAAGGAAAATATTTTGTCAGCAAAAAGGACGGTTTAGGTGCGTTCTCTTTATCTTTACTGTTCATTGCAGTAGCAATCTAAGCGTAATATGATAAATTTGGAAAAAGAGCTGGTAGATAAATTTGGGGGTAGGCTTAGAACCAGGGTCAATGGGATTCTCATTCAGGACAATACGCTGTTGATGATCAAACATAAAATGTCGTCTGATCGCTTCTTTTGGAATGTACCTGGTGGTGGCATGAAGTTTGGAACTACTGTTGAGGAAAATCTTATCCGCGAATTTGAAGAAGAGACTGGGCTAGAAGTCAGGGTCAAAAACTTTATATGTACCCATGAATATTTGGAGCCTCCACTACATGCCATTGAGCTTTTTTTTGAAGTCGAGCAGACAGGCGGCATTTTAAGAAAAGGGACTGATCCAGAACTTGACAAAGGGAAGCAGCTGATCACCGATATTGGCTATTTAAACCTCGAAAAATTGAGTTTAATAGAAAATAGGGAAAAACACCCCCTATTTTGGGGAATAAAATCACTGAATGATGTGCGAAAATGGAATGGATATTTTAATTTTGGAAATAATTCAATAAAATAGCAGCTTAGAAACATTACCATCAACCTTTATAAAGATTAAATCATCTTAGAAAATGACGCTAACCAGAATTTTATCCGTAGTCTTCTTATTGGGCGCTCTTGGATTGGGCTTCATGCTTTACAGGAGTGTAGACGATGTCATGCAGGAAGAAAAAAGAATTGCAGCCATAGAAGCAAGAGTTATTGAAAAACTTCAAATGCTCAGAGATGCTCAGATTGCATACATAGCAGCGAAAGGCGAGTATGCCGGAAGCTGGGATGAGCTGAGAGAATTTATCGAAGACGGAGAAATCTGGATCGTTGAAAGAAAAGAAACCACTAAGTTATTAGAATATGGTAAAGAGGAAACTACCGTTTCTTTTGACACATTAGGTTCGGTACAGGTAATAGATTCTCTTTTCAATGAGAGAAGGTATCCTAACTTCAACTTGGAAAACCTTCACATAGTACCGGGTTCAGGTGGATTGGAATTCGAGTTCTTTTCCGACAAAATCGAAAGAAGCCAGAGAGAAATCGGTGTATTTGAAATCAGAGATCCTGCTCCAATCAACCCGAAAAGAAGAGCTAACAATAATGAAAGAGCACTTAGGGTGGGGTCAAGAACTGATTCCTCTACATCCGGTAATTGGGAGTAATTTTGGTTCAAACTACTGACGATACCTTGAAAAAAATATACTGCGATAAATATGATCCCGAAGCGGTTTCATATTTATCGCTTTTCTTATATGATGAAATAAGATTCCTTTTGGCCAAAGATGTAAACCAGAAAGTTGTAGCAATTCACACCTGGAATTTACATTCTTCAGCAGAAAACCCCATTTCCAAGGTTTGGAAAGATGAACTTTACCAGCTTGATGTTCCCACCAAGGTATTCATCCACAATAAATATTTCTCCTTGGTTCCAGGGGCATTGTTCCATTCAGAGTTTTTGGATACCTATCTCAGCTTTTCCGGAGAATTCTCAGGAGAATTGACCTCTTTTTACAGCAGTCTAGATAGTAACAACATAAAGTTAGTCGGAGGTTTAGACCAAAGACTTTACCAATTGCTGAGTGATGGAAAACAAGAAATCACCTTCCATCATGGGAGCAGTTCATTTCTATCCTACTGCCTTTCTGAAAAAACAAAATTTCTTTCTCAGGAAATCCTGATTTATCTATTCGACAAATCATTTTATATAGCCGCCTTTGACAAACAAGTCTTGGTCCTATTCAACCGTTTTGATATAGAAAACAAGGATAACTTACTCATGTATTTATTTGGTCTTACCAAACAATTGGGTTTTGATAGAAATTACTGTCGCTACACCGTATTTGGAAAAAACAGTCATTTAAATTTTTCTGAAAATTGGGCCAAGGAGTACTTCAAAAACATATCTTTTGATACAGTGAGAAGTATTCAGCATTATCATATAGGCACAGAATCTTTTTCAAAAACTTTACATTTTGAGTCCAATTGGGAATTTTCCTGACACGTGACCCAGCCCCGATTTAAAGCGGAGTTACACCATCATTAAAATTTTAATCCTATATTGGTATTGTAGTTGAAGCCAGCAAACTAATCGATAAGATGAAAAAAACTGCCATATTTCCAGGATCATTTGACCCATATACCAAAGGCCATCATGATATTGTGACAAGAAGCCTTAATCTGTTTGATGAGGTTATTATTGGAATTGGATACAATTCGGCCAAAAAAAATAGGTATTTCGATATTGATACCATGGTTTCAAAAATAGAAACTTTATATAAAAATGATCCCAGGGTTCGGGTATTGGTATATAACGACCTGACCTCTACGGTAGCAAAAGAGCATGGAGCCAGATTCTTGGTGAGGGGATTGAGAAATACCACTGACTTTGAGTATGAAAACACCATTAGCCAAATGAACCGTAAGCTTAATCCCGGCTTAGAAACAGTTTTTTTGATCACTTCCCCGCAGTTTGCAGCAGTGAGCTCCACCATTATCCGAGAGGTGCATCGTTATGGCGGAGATGTTACAGAATATCTGCCTTATGAAGTCTGAACTTTAGGCACAAGCTTAAGAAACTTTTTATAAAGATACCTCATGGACGGATAAGAATTCACCAGAGCAATTTTGGCTTCGTGGTGCCTTAACCACCTGATGTCTTCAATACCTTCTTCTTTTTGTGGTTTCATGTCTGCATCATTGACATTCTCCATAGCATACCAATAGGTCTTTTTAAGAATACTCTTTCTATTGTGGGTGTATGTATGCCAGGTTTTACAGATTTCTGGACCTAACTTTACTTGTATACCACATTCTTCTTCTACCTCCCTAATAGCGCACTCCTCAGGTGTCTCTCCCTTATCAAATTTCCCTTTTGGTAAATCCCATTTTCCCAACCTGAAAATAAAAAGCACTTTCTGAGATTTAGTCACTATTCCACCGGCAGCCTTAATCACTGTAAACCTACTTTTAATGAAATCCTTTATCTCTTTTTTCCGGGAAGTAAGGATAGTGACTGAATCCAGGTTTTTGAGTTTACGTGTTCTCAATAAGTACAATAACTTAATAATGACATCCTTGCTTGGTTCAATGATCAATACATCATCATGGAAATCGAATGTACCCGGCAAATCAACGGGATGATCATAAACACATTCATAGGTTTTTTCCTTCGGTAA
The DNA here is from genome assembly GCF_000298295.1 of Cecembia lonarensis LW9. Taxonomy (GTDB): domain Bacteria; phylum Bacteroidota; class Bacteroidia; order Cytophagales; family Cyclobacteriaceae; genus Cecembia; species Cecembia lonarensis. Next base: position 6,584 of record NZ_AMGM01000102.1, on the reverse strand, counting down.
ATCTTCCGAAGAAGCGATATCCAAAGGCTTATCGTTTACAAAAATTCTCATGGCTGGGTACTTTGGCCAGGTTCATTTCAAATTGAACCAAAAATGCATAAAATTTTTCAGCCCTCACAGTCAAGCCTTATATTTTATCCTTTAATTTTGAGTTATGGAATTATACGACAACGAAATCGCAGCCAAGGTTGCCGAACAGCTACTTCAAATTGAAGCCATCAGACTACAGCCTGAAAAACCATTTACCTGGGCATCCGGTTGGAAGTCGCCCATTTACTGTGACAACAGGCTTTCTCTCTCTTACCCTGAAGTAAGAACTTATATCAAATCAGGACTGATTAAAGCCATTCAGGAAAATTTCAAAGATGTAGAAGCCATTGCCGGTGTTGCTACTGCAGGTATCCCACAAGGGGCTCTTCTGGCAGATGGGTTAAACCTACCCTTCATATATGTCAGATCCAAAGCCAAAGGACATGGTATGGAAAACATGATAGAAGGAAAAGTAACCAAAGGACAAAAAGTGGTAGTCGTAGAAGACCTGGTTTCAACAGGAGGAAGCTCCTTAAAAGCTGTGCAGGACCTTAAAAATGCCGGTTTTGAGATTTTGGGAATGGTAGCAATTTTTACCTATGGCTTTGAAGTAGCAAAACGCAACTTTGAAGATGCCAATGTCAAATTGATCTGTTTGAGCAATTACTCCGCCATGTTACCGCAAGCATTGGCTAAAGATTACATAGATGATGAAACATTGGCCTCTCTGGTCGAATGGAGAAAAGCACCAGAAACCTGGCAAGGCTATAGATAATATCAAAGGTGAATTTCTGGATTTCAGAAACATTATCGAAATCCGAAATTCCCTTTTTAATCATTTTTATCTATTACTGTAATGCTCAGCATAATATTGTTGGTAAGCTCCTGAAGTTACATTGTTCAACCAATCCTCATTTTCGAGGTACCAGTCTATGGTTTTTGAAATACCTTCCTCAAATTGAAGATTGGGTTCCCAACCCAATTCTTTTTGGATTTTGCTGGCATCAATGGCATACCGTAAATCGTGGCCAGCCCTGTCTTTAACAAAAGTGATCAACTTCTCTGAACTTCCTTTTTCCCTACTCAGTTTTTCATCCATTTTTTGACAAAGCAACCTGACGATATCTATGTTCTTCCATTCATTGAACCCACCGATATTGTATGTTTCCCCTGATTTCCCTTGGTGAAAAACCACATCAATGGCCCTGGCATGATCTACTACGTATAGCCAATCCCTGATATTTTCACCTTTGCCATATACCGGCAAGGGTTTATTGGTTTTTATGTTATGGATACAGAGCGGAATCAGTTTTTCTGGAAACTGGTTCGGCCCATAATTATTGGAACAATTGCTGATTACGGTTTTTAGCTTGTAGGTATTGGAATAGGCCCTGACAAAATGGTCAGAGGAGGCTTTGGATGCAGAATAAGGAGATTGAGGGTCATAGGGCGTAGTTTCCAAAAAGAATCCTCCCTCATCCAAAGAACCATACACCTCATCTGTAGAGATATGGTAAAAGAGGTGCTCCTCATAATTTTTCCAGAAAGTCTTGGCTGTATTCAAGAGGTTAACTGTTCCTATGACATTGGTCTTGACAAAGGCCAAAGGATCTGTTATGGAGCGGTCCACATGTGACTCTGCAGCCAAATGGATCACATCTGAAATCCCATGTTTTTCAAAAACTTCTGTAAGGCCCGTTTCATCCAGAATATTGACCCTTTCGAAATAATAATTCTGAGCACCTTCAATTTCCTTCAGGTTTTCCAAGTTCCCTGCATAGGTTAAGCAGTCCAAATTAACAATGCGATAGTCAGGATATTTTTTTACAAAAAGTTTCACCACATGACTTCCTATGAAACCGGCTCCACCCGTAATTAGGATACTTTTTTTCATATCGTTCAATTATTTAACACTGTTAATTTCCTAAACATCTTGGAATTTTTGAATTACTTTGAATAGTGTGCTTTATACCATTCCACAAATTTTGACACCCCTTCATCAACAGGAGTATCCGGTTTATAGCCAGTATCCCGCATCAAATCTGTGACATCCGCATAAGTTGCGGGAACATCCCCCGGCTGTAGCGGTAACATATTCTTTTCAGCCTCAATACCAAGTGCCTTTTCCAATGCTCCTATATAATCCATGAGTTCAACTGGGCTTGAGTTACCAATATTATACACCTTATATGGGGCATAGGAACTTCCAGGATCTGGAGAGTCTCCCTGCCACGCTGAATTTCCTTTTGGTGGCCTATCCGCTACGCGCACTATTCCTTCCACAATATCCCCAACATAGGTAAAATCTCTTTTCATCTTTCCATGATTGAAGACCTGAATGGGCTCGCCTTTTTTCATGGCCTCAATAAACAAAAACAAAGCCATATCCGGTCTTCCCCATGGGCCATAAACGGTAAAAAACCTCAACCCTGTGGCAGGTATGCCAAATAGATGACTGTAAGTATGGGCCATCAGTTCATTTGACTTCTTAGAAGCTGCATAAAGACTTAGTGGGTGATCCACATTATCTGAAGTAGAAAAAGGCATCTTCGTATTGGCTCCGTACACCGAACTGGAAGAAGCATACACCAAATGCTTTACAGGAAATGCTCTGCAGGCTTCCAAAATATTTAAAAAGCCCGTGATGTTGGCCTCAACATAAGCATCCGGATTGATCAATGAATACCTCACCCCAGCCTGTGCTGCCAGATTGACCACAACATCAAAACGCTCTTTTTGGAATAACTCCATCATAAAAGCCTTTTCGCTCAGGTCTGCTTTCACAAATGAATAGTGCTCATACCTTTCTGACTGTACCAAGGCATGGTCTATGATTTTTTCCCGGGCAATACCGGATTCTTCCAGCCTGCCATATTTGAGATTAACATCATAATAGTCATTGATATTATCAAAACCCACCACAGTGTCCCCCCTATCCAATAACTTTTTTGCCAGGTGAAAACCAATGAAACCGGCTGTTCCGGTAATTAAATATTTCATGTCGAAGTAAAAATTATTTTTGGTAGTAATATTTTCGGATCAAACAGTCGACTTAAGTAGCTTTTTCTACTGTCAGCAGCCGTTCATAATTTTCCAAAATTAACTGATGAATATTTTTCCGTTGATATTTTTCCAGAATTTCCTTGTATAAATTATCTGCCAATCCTTGCATGTATTCCCTCTTGATAAAGGCAAATTCCAAAGCATCTTTCAATACTTCAACTTTTTTCACAGGAAATACCAATCCGGTTTTTTTATGGGTGACAACATCCCTATTCCCAATGATATCTGAACAAATAATGGGTACCTGCATGGCCCCTGCTTCTAATAAGACATTGGGGAAACCCTCTCTATGGGAAGGATGCACCAAGACATCGGCCATGGCCAAATAATGGGGCACATGGTCTGTCCACTCAATTTGTACAATTCTCGGGTGATCCTGAATTTTTCGTACAATATCATCTGCTACGGGATTGAGTTCTTGCTCGAAGCTCCCTAATAAAACCAATTTTCCATACTTTACGACTTTAGAAGCCAAAAAAGCTTCCACCAGCTCTTCAATGCCTTTGTCTTTCACCAACCGGCCTACAACCAGAATCAAATAATCGTTTTCAGAGGGTGCAATCCTCATGGTAGCTGCAACAAGATGATTTTCAGATAAAGCCCCCCTATTGAATTTTTCGAGGTCCACGCCATTGGAAGATCCAAAACCAATGATTTTAATCTTAGATGCATCCAGTAATTGTTCTTTTAACATGAATTCCTTTAAAGAATGGGAATTAGGCCACACCTCAGATGCCCATTTGTATGTAAGTTTTTCCATCCAAATGAGTAATTTTTTCTTACTTTTCTCGGCTACCATATAAGGCATGCCAGCCACGGTGTGAATTCTTACCTTCACGCCAGCCAATTTCCCCGCTAACATGGCCAAAAGACCTGCCTTGGGTGTATGGGAATGAATCACATCCGGCTTTTCCTTCTTAAATAAGCGGAAAAGCAACCATAAACAGTATAAATCCTTAAATGGAGTAATCTTCCTCGTAAATGGGATAATATGGTGGGAAACACCCTCTTTTCTTAGTACATCCTGCACTTCTCTTCCATCAGCACTGACCATCAAAACTTCCCAGCCTGCCTCCTTCATAAACTTCATCTGTCCTGCCAATAAAAGTTTGAGAGAAAGCGGTACAGTCGTAATTCGAATTAATTTTGGCATGCAGCTTTTTAGATTTTAAAAAGGTAAAGTTAATTTTTTATTGCTTTTGAAACGGAAATTTTAACGAAAAATAAAAAGCTAAAGCCCTGAAGCAATGTAGCCCAAAGAATTAGCTAATTAATTTCAATCTACTTCAAACACATAAACTATCCTATGCCTATACTGCTCCCCGGGATCGAGACGGGGAGAGGGGAAATGAGATTGATTGGGAGAATCTGGAAAAAACTGAGGCTCTAAGCACAATCCAAAATTTTTGGTGTAAGTAACTCCATTTGTCACCTGCTTTCCATCCAGAAAATTTCCTGAATAAAATTGTACCCCAGGCTTATCCGAATACATTGTCATTTTTCTTCCTGAAGGCTTGTGATGTAAAATAGCCATTTTAGCCAATTCTCCATCATGAGTTTGTTTGATGACAAAATTGTGGTCGTATCCTCCTGTAGTTTCGCCTATTCGCTCTCCAACTTTCCGAGGGGATCTGAAATCAAATGGCGTGTCACCTACCGGGATCAATTCTCCAGTAGGAATCAAGCCCTGATCGACAGGTGTATAATGCGTGGCAAAAAGCTGCAAATGATGATTCAAGATATTCTCCTTCATGCCACTCAGGTTAAAATAACCATGATGGGTCAAATTAACAATCGTAGACTTATCTGTTTCTGCTTCCATGCTAATGGATAAGCTATTATCATCCTTCAACATAAAAGTAATAGTAGTCTCCAAATTACCTGGATAACCTTCTTCTCCATCTTCACTCAAGTAAAACATGGTCACTCCTATGGCATCTTCCAATTCCAAAAGTTCTGTTTTCCAAAATTTCTTATTGAAACCTACCCTCCCTCCGTGCAAATGGTTTTCTCCATTATTAGTTGCCAATTGGTAAGTTACACCATCTAAATCAAATTTTCCCTTAGCGATTCTATTGGCATATCTCCCAGCCAATGCGCCAAAAAAATAGGTATCAGTAAAAAAGCCCTCAGGAGATTCATAAGTCAAAAGCACATTCTCCATGTTTCCATCCTTGTCCGGTACTACAATCCTGGAGAGAATGGCCCCATAACTTAAAATTTCCACCTCCATACCCTGACTGTTTTTTAGCAGAAAGACCTCTGCCTGCTGACCATTTTTCTCAATACTATATTGTTCAACAGTAAAGTTGGTTTTTTCAGACAAATCCTGGTCTTTTTTTTGACAGGAGCAGCATACGATTAAGAGCAAAGCGCAGAGTAAAACAGGTATATTATTCATGATTCAATGTTTTATAGGTAATTTAAGACTAAATACCTGAATTAGCTGCCATTTTTAGGGTTAAATCAACAATACTGATTTACATGGCTTCATTTTTGGATTTCAATATAAAAAATCAACCGTTATGAAAAAACTTATTCTTTTTTCTGTGGCCTTGGCCACATTGACAGTTTCCTGCGTTTCGAAGAAAAAATACGTAGAACTACAAAATGACCTGTTCAGGACCGAAGCAACGCTTGCAGAAACCAGAAGCGAAAAAGAAGCCATTGAGGCTGAAAAAAGGGTACTTGAAGACAGAATGGGCCGTATTCAGGCTAGGGTCGACGAGTATAATGCACGTATCAATTCTTTAAGAAGTGAAAATGATGCCATGTTTTCTTTGGATGGTAAGACGCCTATGTCTAGAAATACCAAACAGAAGCTTGAAGCTACTTTGGCTAAAGTGAATCCAGAAGATCTGGCCAATGCCAAAACCATGGAAGACTCAGTTAATCTTGCCATTTCTTACAACCTGAAAAAGTCCATTTCTGATGGATCTCCAGAGCAGGATGAGGACATTTCCATCAGTGTGGATAAGACGGTGGTGATGATTAATGTATCGGACAGACTTTTGTTCAATACCGGCTCCTACCAAGTATCCAGGAATGCTGATGGGTTGTTGAAAAAACTTGCTGAAGTCATCAATGCAGAGCCTTCTGTGGAGGTGATGATTGAAGGCCATACCGATCCCAGAAGTATCAGAACCGGAGTATTACAGGACAATTGGGACCTAAGTGTGAAAAGAGCAACTTCAATAGTAAGGATACTTGAAAACAAATACAGTGTATCTCCTGAAAAACTCATTGCAGCCGGCAGGTCAAGCTACGTGCCTGTTGTGGACAATGACAGCCCTGAAAACATGGCAAAAAACAGAAGAACAAGGATTGTCATCATTCCTGACTTGGACAAGTTCTTTGCTATGATTGAATAAAATTTAACCCAAATTATACATTAGGGTTTAAGCTAAACCAACTACCACAATACCCCGCTAAAACCATTTGTTTGTTAAATTTTTGAAGTACTCGTTTTAATCCATGTCAAAAAATGGGGG
>NZ_AMGM01000101.1 GCF_000298295.1 Cecembia lonarensis LW9 | reverse complement strand
GCTTCGGCCAACAACCAGCCTGATACCTTAAGCAATGGCACCTTCTTCCCCGGTTACTACTATCCTGGCGACCGTTGGGATCGTATTGCCAAAACGGTGACTGCCAGAAATGACTGGACCCAGGAAAGCATCAAGGACCTGCAACTCGAAGCGATCAATGAAAACCACCCCATCAGTGCCAGAAGCATGATGGCTGTGGTAGACCCAGGACTTTTCAGAAATTATGAACCGGTCAGGGCGGCTTTGGAAAACTGGAACGGCAGCCATGACCTGGATGCCATTGCTCCTACCCTTTACTACAAATGGCTCTACCATACCCTGCACGGGATGATGGCCGATGAATTGGGTGAAGAGGATTTCCAGAACTTTATCAAGACCTTTTTGTATATCCGCAGTGTACCAAAATTGATCCAAACCGCAGATTCTCCTTGGTGGAACAATGTAAATACCCCTGGAAAAGAGACAAAAAAAGAAATCGTTGAAACTGCCTTGAAAAAATCACTGGAAGAGTTGAAGGACCAGCTGGGCAATGACAGCCAAAAATGGGAATGGCAGAAAACAGTGGTGCTGGAGCATCCCCATCCCCTGGGTGCCAAAAAACCATTGGACAGGATCTTTAATGTCAAAGCTCCTCCTGTGACTGCCAATGAAGAATCGGTCAACAAACTGCCTTTTACACTCAATCCTGATGGGATTCATCGGGTGAATTCCGGTCCTGCCATGCGCATCATCATTGACTTTGCCAATGTAGAAGCCGCTGAATCCGTCCTGCCAACAGGTCAGAGCGGGAATATCTTCAGCCCTTGGTATGCCGATCAGGCAGAAATGTACGCCAAAGGCCAATACCGCCCTATGATGATGAACGAATCCATGATTAAGAACGCAGCGAAGGGGAAGCTTTTATTCAATTGAAGTAGAAATATAGATTGGTTAGAAGTTTCAATTGTTCATTGGGGTTAAGGAAAAGTGATGAGTGGAGAGTGGAGAGTGGAGAGTGGTGAGTGATGAGTGATGAGTGATAAGTGGAGAGTGATTAGTTAATTTGGTTGTCGAGTTGTCGGGTTGTCTGAGTGAGGATAACATCTTGTTTTCCGCGTCATTCTGAGATTTTAAAATTTTGGAAAAAGTACAGAAAGGTTAATGACATTCCCCACCGTCATCCTGAATCCGAGGAACTGCCTGTCCCGCAGTATTGCGGGAAGGATGAAGGATCCCCCATATTTTGGGAGACCCTTCCTTCGTCAGGGTGACGTACATTTCTGTCATTGCCTTTCTATAAATGCCAAATTTTAAAATCCAAAGGTGATGTTTCCTTATAATCTGTTTTGGTAATTAACAACAATAACCTGAGAACCCAACAACTATCACAACCACTAAAACAACGACAACCTGACAACAGTTACAACAACTACATCCACTACACCTGTCCGACTTGGTAAAACCACTAAGCCTGTCCGTAGCGGAACCATTAAAACAACAGCAAAAACCTGACAACAAAGACAACCCGACAACCACTACAACCAATCTCAATTACTGAAATAACATTAGCCAAACTGACAAGTCATGAAAAAGAAACCAACCCCAACCTTCCCCATCCAAAAACCTGAATCCGAATGGCAAGAGGAACTGGACCCTATCAGCTATCATGTGCTCAGGGAAAAAGGAACGGAAAGGCCTTTTACCGGTCAATATTACCTCAACAAAGACACAGGAATTTACGAGTGCAAGGCCTGTGGCAACGAAATTTTTCACTCTTCTGCCAAATATGACAGCGGTTGCGGTTGGCCTTCCTTCACCGAACCGGTAAGCCCCGATGCCATCGTGGTACAGATGGATTATTCCCACTTTATGATCCGGGAAGAAATCCTCTGCGCCAATTGCGGCGGCCACCTGGGACACAGATTCCCCGATGGCCCCAAAGCCCGGGGCGGCATCCGCTACTGTATCAATTCAGTTAGTATGGGTTTCAAAAAAGAGGAGTAAGTTTATACCAACGGCCAAAAATCATCGCCTCTTTAAGTTAACTTGCATTACATTAAATCAACCCAATATAACGTATGAGAAAATTACTTTTCTTAGGACTTAGCTTTTTGCTTCTTGAAGGCCTCTTTGCCCAGGGAAGCATGTTGTTAAGAGAACCTGCCATCAGCAAAGACTACATTGTCTTTGTCCATGCCAATGACCTCTGGAGAGTTTCCAAAAACGGAGGAGATGCCATCCGTCTCACTTCCAATGAAGGTGCGGAAAATCTGCCACACTTCTCCCCAGATGGCAAACACATTGCTTTCACCGCCCAATATGACGGAAATACAGATGTCTATGTGATTCCTGTTGAGGGGGGCGAACCCAAAAGGTTGACCTGGCATCCCGGTGCCGACCTGGTAACCGGTTGGACTCCGGATGGCAAATATGTACTCTTCACCTCTGCCAGGGAAAATGTCCCTACCAAAGAATCTAAATTCTTCCGCATTCCTGTTACTGGAGGGATGGAAGAGGCGCTTCCCATCCCCAGGGCGGTTAACGGCAGGATTTCTGATGATGGGAAGCACATTGCTTACCAACAGATTGCTTTTTGGGATCCGGAATGGAGAAATTACAGAGGAGGACAGGCCAAACCCATTTGGGTGGTGGACCTGGAAACCTTCGAACTGAAAATGACGCCACAAACAGATATGGAAAGACATACCCAGCCCATTTGGCATGGAAATAGGGTGTTTTTCCTTTCAGAAAGGGATTTTGCCAATAACATCTGGTCCTATGACCCTGCTACTGGAGACCTGAAACAGGAAACCTTTCACAAGGATTTTGATGTGAAAAACCTGGACTCGAATGGAACCGAGATTGTCTATGAACAGGGCGGTTACCTGCACTTGTTGAACCCGGCCACTGGTCAGACCCAACAACTGGAAATCCATATCAAGGGTGATTTCCATTGGGCGAGGGAAAGGTGGAATGAGGTCAACCAAAGGGGTTTGCATAACGCATCCCTCTCTCCTACCGGACAAAGGGCGCTATTTGAATACAGAGGAGAAATCATTACAGTCCCTAAGGAAAAAGGCGATGCCAGAAACCTCACCAATACTTCCCGTGTGGCAGAAAGAGCGCCGGTTTGGTCTCCTGATGGACAGCAGATCGCCTGGTTTTCTGATGCCAGTGGAGAATACCAATTGATGATCGGAGACCAAGAAGGGTTAAAGCCAGCGAGAACCATCACCTTGCCTAAAAACACCTTCTTCTTCAAGCCGGATTGGTCTCCAGATGGCAAGCACATTGCCTTTACGGATACAGATTATAACCTTTGGATAGTCAATGTAGCCACAGGTACCTCTAAAATAGCCGATACCGACCGCTTTGCCCATCCCAACAGGAGCCTCAACCCTATTTGGTCCCCGGACAGCAAGTGGGTGGCCTATGCCCGCTTATTGGACAATCAGTTCAAGGCCATATTTACTTACCATGTGGAAACAGGCAAGAAAATCCAGATTACGGACGGCATGGCCGATGCCATCACTCCCGTTTGGGACCAAAATGGAGCGTACCTGTATTTTCTGGCCTCTACCAATTTTGGACTGAATACAGGTTGGCTGGACATGAGCAGCTATGACAGACCGGTGACCAGAAACCTTTATGTGGCCGTATTGAGCAAAACAGGAAAATCTCCCCTCCTCCCGGAAAGTGATGAAGAATTGCCCAAAAAGGACAATGGAGATAAAAAGGACAATGACAAAAGCGTTACCGTCACCATAGATGAAGATGGCCTGGCCCAACGCATCGTTGCTGTGGATATTCCGGACAGGAATTATACAGCCCTGATGGCAGGTCCTGAAAACCATGTTTTCTACCTGGAAAACATTCCTAATCAGTCTGGGCAGACTATGCACCGTTACAATTTCAAGGAGAGAAAATCTGAAGCCTATTTAACAGGAGTCAATACGGCGACCGTCTCCTTTGACCGTAAGTCCCTACTTTACCAGGCCAATGGCAGCTGGGGTATAGTGGAGACCACAGGAGGCCCTAAAAAAGCAGGAGATGGCGCCCTGAAGGCCCTTTCGGGTTTCAAAATAAAAATCACCCCGAAAGAAGAATGGGAGCAGATTTACCGGGAGGGATGGAGGTATCAGCGGGATTTCCTTTATGTGGACAATGTACACGGCGCCCCTTGGGACGAAATCTATGAGTGGTACAAACCTTGGGTATCCCATGTCAAGCACCGCTCTGATATGAATTACATCATTGACATCCTGGGAGGTGAAGTGGCTGTGGGCCATAGCTATACCTCCGGCGGAGATTTCCCTGCTGTAAAAACCGTAGACATCGGTTTGTTGGGGGCGGATATCGCCATTGAAAACGGAAAATACCGCATCAAAAAGATCTATAACGGCGAAAATTGGAATCCTTCTTTGCAGGCGCCATTGTCAGTTCCCGGTGTGGATGTCAAAGAAGGTGATTACATATTGGAAGTAAATGGCCTGACTTTGGACAACCAAGAGAACTTCTACCAATATTTCGAAAATACCGCCGGCAAACAAATCAGGTTGCGGGTGAGCGATCAGGCTTCCGGGGCCAATGCCCGTTTGATCACGGTAGTGCCTGTGGCCAATGAGGGACAGTTGCGCATGATGGACTGGGTGGAGGGCAACCGCCGCAAGGTAGATGCCCTGTCAGAAGGTAAACTGGCCTATGTCTATGTGCCCAACACCGGACAGGGCGGCTATACCTACTTCAACCGCTATTATTTTGCCCAACAGGATAAAAAGGGAGCGGTGATTGATGAGCGAAACAATGGCGGTGGTTCGGCTGCCGACTATATGGTGGACATCATGGCCAGGGAACTGCATGGCTATTTCAACAGCCGTGCCAATGACCGCAGGCCATTTACCACCCCTATGTCCGGCATCTGGGGTCCAAAGGTGATGTTGATCAATGAAAGGGCCGGTTCCGGAGGAGACCTGCTTCCCTACCTATTCAGCAAGATGGAGATAGGTCCTTTGATCGGTACACAGACCTGGGGCGGCCTGGTAGGCACTTGGGATACGCCGCCTTTTATTGACGGGGGCAGAATGGTGGCCCCAAGAGGAGGGTTCTTTGATGTGGATGGAGAATGGGCTGTTGAGGGTGTTGGTGTGAAGCCGGATATTCCTGTGGAGCAGACACCAAAAGATGTGATCGAGGGTAGGGATCCACAGTTGGAAAGGGCCGTTCAGGAAGCCTTGAAGCTATTAGAGACTGAAGGTGTAGAGCTCAAGCCCGAGCCCAAAGCCCCTATCCGCTACTTCAGACCAAAGGATTAAACCCGAAATATGCATTAGAACTTCAATTACGAGGCCAAATGCATAATTCGGGTTAAACTATTGATTTACCATTTCAAAAAAAGACCTTTGGGGTTTCCAAAACCCTGAAGGTCTTTTTTCTAATCCCAATTCTTCAAATGAATAATTGTTAACCGTTAACAGTTAAACGTTAACCCTTTTTTGTTCAAACGTTCACATGTTCATGGTTTTACGAATCTTGTAAGGTAACCCTGAACCCTCCGAAATACTTAGGAACAAGCTGAATCTGTTAACAGCTAACCGTTAACACTGAACTCCTGAACCTTTCCCTTTTCTCCTTATACCTGCCCTGAACCCTGGCACCTCCCTAAAATGATCAAAAGGGATCATTTCTTAACGTTACTTTGAAAATTTCTTCGAATTAGTGGACAGCCATTTGCGGATTGAAAATCCGTGGTATCACATTACGAAATTGCAAATTCCGAGAAGCACAGACCCTTAATGAAATCCTTAAAAACCTTAACACCTTAATGTTTCAACACTTCCGAAATCCGCCTTCCGAAATCCGACTTTTCCCTTGATTCTACCTCCGCGTATCTCTGTGTCTACTCTGTGCATCTCTGTGTAATCCAAAAAATTCTTTCTCCTCAAACACAGATCCCCCAATCATCAAAGCTCCAATCCATTCTTCATTCATCACTCGGCATTCTTTATTTTCCCAAGTCTGTCACATGTACACATGTAAGGCCTAGCTCTTTTACATAAAACAAATCTTATCAAAAAAGGGTCAAGAAAATATGCATAGCTCGGAATTCGTGAAAATTTGAAAGCTTAGCGCTAATTCTATTTATCATGTAGGGTTTAATCTGGGAATGGCCTTCAAGCCCCCTACTCACGGTCAAAGCAGGAGATTTGTGAAAATCTGTGTAATTCCTACCTGCAGCAGGCAGGAGTGGACAGCCATTTACGGATTGGAAATCCGCAGTAATTGCCTTAGCAGGGTTCTATTCTATCCCTGTTTTTAGTTACTAAATTCAACCCCTTTAGGGTTGGAATTTCCAATAGCTGTAATCATTCCTTACCACCGGGTTTCACCCGGGGCAAATGCCCTTTAAGGGATTCAATCCCTCCGGGATTTTCTGAATGAGTGAGAAAAATACCCAAAATAACTCAAATTTTTCCCAAAAGAAATCCCCTAAACCACCTAATCTGTGTTTATTGGTTTTCATCAGTGGATAATTACCCCCTAATTCCCTTAATAATTATTCTCTCCGTGTACCTCAGTGCCTTCTCTGTGCAACTCTGTGTAATTCAAAAAATCTTCCGGCACAAGAAACAAGTTCTTCAACCTTCAAAGCTTCTTCATTCCTCACTCTAAATTCTTCATTAAAACCCTCAACTCCTTAATGTTTCAACACTTCCGAAATCCGACCTTCGAAATCCGCCTTTTCCCTAAAACTCATACCCAATCCCCACCCTGAAATTCCTGTTATAAATTTCCGTATCCCCGGGAAGCTTAAATGGCTGCGTCACCGCAGAACGCCATTCTGTGGTCACCGTAATCCTGGAAACCTGAAAGCCAAACTGTAAACTAATGCCCCACTCTTGATCAGACAACTCAACCAAAGGACCCAAACTTTCCTGCGCACCTTCCGACAAACGCTGCCGGACATGCTGCCTGAAATAAGGACCAACTCCACTAAACATTCTGAATAAGCCATCTTCTGAAGTAAAAGAGTTCGCACGGATAAGCGCAGGAACGGTAATGGAATGCCTCCTGAATCTTTCTCCTTCAATCAAACTCCCGTTTAGGTCATAGAGCGTACTCACCGCCAACTCAAAAGTGCGGCTTATCCTCAACCTGCTGTATAAACCTGCTTCTATGGCCCCTAAACCAAATTCACGATAAGAAGAAGTCTCATTGATATTACGCGAACTCCCAATCCCAAATTGAGCACCAAACTTCAGCGGCTTCCCATAGACGGCAACCTTGGCATTAAAATTCCTGGCAGGCTCCAAGGTTTCCGCATTGGCCATTTCCAGTGTTAATCCCGTCAAAAACCTGGTGATCTTGGCCATGCCCTCATAATCCAGCAAATCTGCTTTATCTCCGGGTTGATGGTAAGGGGATTTCAAACCTGTATTGACATAAATGGATGGTATTCCGATGGTTCCAAAAGGCCAGGTATCTGTTCTCCTTTCAATCAATGGGGCTGTCCCTTTGAGGGGAATCGGGTTCCTGTCCTGTGCCAAATCCAGGAGTTCTTCGGCATCCGCCAAAGTCCGCCATCCTTTCAATTCCAGGGTATTGACGGTGCTCAGCATCCCGATCATGTCCAGGCTGAACATGGCCTTGATGGCTTCATTGGGGAAAGGTTTCTCCGCATTCACAAAATACTCCGCGCCGATCAGCCCGCTTTCCTCCGCATCAAAAGCTATAAAAACCAAACTGCGTTTGGGTTGCTCGTCGGACGCCAAAATCAACCTGGCCATTTCCAATATGCCTGCCACACCGGAGGCATTGTCATCCGCACCCGGGAAAATGGTCTTGGTTCCATCAGCAGCCATATTGTAACCCAAGTGATCAAAATGGGCCCCAATGACGATATACTCTTCTTTAAGTTTGGGATCTGTCCCGGGAATCAAACCCACCACATTTTTGCCTTGCAGATTGACCAAGCCCACCTTGAAATCAAAGTGATGGATATAAGAGTCTCCCTGAAAAGGCTGTAGACCCATTTCCCTCATTTCATTTTCAATATAGCGGATGGCTTTTTCCCGGCCTTCTGTTCCCAGTCCCCTGCCCTCCAGGGAATCCGAGGCCAATATTTGGACATGCCTTTCCAGCCTTTGCTGTAGGTTTTCCTGGGCGAAAAGAGGGGAAATTGCGGTAAAAAAAACGCAAAATAGCAGCGTAAAATATCTGGTCATCTTTGAGGGTTTTTTAAGAATTTGTATAAAAAAAGGAATAGCTAATTTAAATGTTGGTTATGCTTTGATTTCCAAATGTGAAATTTAGAAATTGTCTGATCAATTCCTCAAATATACTTTCCTATGAGCAAAAAAAATAAAAAAATACAGCCGCAAAAATTCTCTCCAAAATCCTATTTAAAAGAAAGAGGACGAAACTTACCCATATATAAATGCTGGATCAACGAAGATTGGGAAGAAGAGGGGGTGGCACATATTTTTATCAGCAGAAAACATAGTAATGGAAACCTTACCTTCGGTTCCTACATTGTTGATTTACTAGAAAAAGGGCTGAAAGATTCCTTTGCCCGGGTCAATGAACCAGAACATTTTATAGATGAGGTATTTAGTGATTATGGGATGGAATTTATCGAGGCAGACTATGTTTTGGTCCACAACATCATTTACGGTGGATTGGAATTTGCCGAGGAAATGGGGCAAAAAAAGGATAAAGAATTTATATGGACACAGTATGTCCTTGAAGCGGACACAGAAGACATACCCATGATAGATATCCCTTTTGGATATGAAGAGGAGATGGATGATGAGGTGGATGAGGATTTCAATTTCCTCCATCAAAGCAGCATGACAACGCTGAACATAGTGGACATGGTGTATCATTTGACTTTTGGTGAGGAACCGAGAGACCCCGACTTTTTTGAGAAAAGATTGGATGCAGATGAGGCAGTGGAATTCAAATCTTTAGATGATGAAGAAGTCGAGAATTCGGTAAGAGATATGGAGAATTTCCTTCCCTACCTGGAAGCATATGAAAAGATAGTCGATCAGGAAACCTTTGATCCTGCAGAACTTGATTCCTTACAGGAAAAAATTGAGACTGACATTCTCCAAGGCAAACGCATCCCGCAGCTTTATGACCTGCTATCCAATATTTTTACCCAAAAAGGAGATGAAGTCAATGCCTTAAGGGTAGTTCAAAACCAATTGAAAGCTTTTCCTGATCAAGCCACCTCCAAACTCTTTGCCATGTTGAAGTTAATAGATATGGGTAAATTAGCGGAAGTGGAAGAACTTTTGGAGGGTGCATTGGATGTCAGGGACCTTCCTTTTGCTGAAAGTGGGCTGACAGAATTTGAGGTTTGCCTGTTTTATACAGTCATGTGTCAACTGTTGATAAAAAGGAAAGATTTTGACAAGGCTGAAGTCTACTATGATTTTATACGGGAATTCCAAATGAATGACAAAAGCCTTTTCACCAGTCTGCATTTGGAGGTTTTATTGGTATATGGAGAATACAAAAGGAAGATTTTAGAAGAATATTACGGAAAGTCTTTAATCAGCATTTTGGAGGAAGAAGAAAAAATTGTGAACCATATCAATGAGATGGCGAAAACGAAGAAAGAGTAAAAGTAAGGCTTGATCCCAGTGTTTCTTGTACTGAGCGAAGTCGAAGTATATGCGTCAATCTGTGGTTAATTCAAAAAAGCGAAGCTTTTATCCGTGATAATCAGCCCAATCCCTGCCCTCCGGTAGGTGGGCGCGTCACTTGTACTGAGCGAAGTCGAAGTATCCGCGTTCTATAGAAAGTGTCCGTTGCATATCGGCGGCGATTTCGATTGCATTTTTTCAGGCGATTCCAGCGCC
This sequence comes from Cecembia lonarensis LW9, assembly GCF_000298295.1. Classification (GTDB taxonomy): domain Bacteria; phylum Bacteroidota; class Bacteroidia; order Cytophagales; family Cyclobacteriaceae; genus Cecembia; species Cecembia lonarensis. The sequence continues at coordinate 2,699 of NZ_AMGM01000101.1, read as the reverse complement.
GCCTCCGGGAACGTGGTGGGCATTTTTTACCCGGGGTGTCGTTCCTAACCCCGGGCTATCACATGTAAGGCCTTCAGCCTTTTTCTTTTACATAAAAGAAATCTCATTAAAGAAGGGCTAGAAAAAATGTATAGCTCGGAATTCGTGGAAAATTTGAAAGCTTAGCGCTAATCCTGTTTTCCATGATGCCGTTGATTTGATTTACCCAATGGAGATTCATCACAAGCATCAAACCGGAAGAATTTAAGGAAGGTCGTTATATGGTTTTTTCCGATTGAACATACTTGGGAACGAGGGTAAAGATTACACTTGAGAAATGAACAAGGGTAAATTTATTGATTTTTTACCCTCGTTTACACTAAAAGGGTAAAAATTACTTTCAAAAATTTTTCTATTGATAATTTGAAGCTTTATTTTCTTAGCGAAATCTTGGCGCCCATTGCGGTTTTTTCCAAAAGCGAAGAGTTTTTCCGCAATGAACGCCAGGTGCTTCGCTAAGAAAACGCAAAGCCTTTGAAATCTTACCACCTGCTTTTGCTATCCAAAAAGCGCAGCTTTTTATAGGTGTTCATCCTCATTCATCCATGCCTTCCGAAGGAAGGAGCGGTTTAATCCCTAAAAGCCAAGCTTTTATTAGTGTTAATCAGTGTTCATCCGTGGCTAATAAAAAAGCAAAGCTTTTATCCCAGCCTGCATCTTGCAGGAGTGTTAATCAGTATTCATCTGTGGTTAATTCCAAAAAGCGAAGCTTTTTATCCGCGATAATCAGCCCAATCCCTGCCCTCCGGTAGGTGGGCGCGTCACTTGTACTGAGCGAAGTCGAAGTACTTGTACTGAGCAAAGTCGAAGTATCTGCGTTCTATAGAAAGTGTCCGATACATAACGGCGGCGATTTCGCTTGCGTTTTTTCAGGGGATTGCATGCAATGAATTTCCTCACTTTTGCCTTTTTACTTTTGCCTTGGCTCTTATTTTCCTACCCTTAAAGCTCCAATCCATTCTTCATTCATCACTCTTCATTCTGCATTTTACATTTAAATAAAAAAACATCTACCAATATCTCTCTTACCATTTCTACAATATTTCGCGTCAGCAGTATTTCAACTTTATTTCAACTATTTTAGCAAAATGGATAAAGATTTGGAACAACAGTTTTTAAGCAACCTGGAAATACATGCATTCAATGAGATGCAGCAGGCATTTATAAAAGCAGCAGAAAATAATCCCAACCTCATGCTGCTGGCACCAACAGGTTCCGGTAAAACCCTGGCCTTTTTGTTTCGTTTGTTCAAAAACCTGGATCCCACCTCCAGAAGTACACAGGCACTCATCATCGTTCCTTCAAGAGAACTCGCCATACAGATCGAGCAGGTTTTCAAATCCCTGAAAACAGGTTATCGGGTCAGTACCTGCTATGGGGGGCATTCCATGAAACTGGAGAAAAACAGTTTGGGTGAGTTACCCGAACTGGTGATCGGAACCCCCGGCCGCCTCTCAGACCATGTCAACCAAGGATCTCTCGATACCTCAGCGATCAAAATGCTGGTATTGGATGAGTTTGACAAATCCCTCCAACTCGGCTTTCACGACCAATTGAGGGACATCTTCCGAAAACTGAAAGCGGTACAAAACCATTTCCTGACCTCGGCCACCAAGATGGGGCGCTTGCCTGAATTTATTCCTTTTGACAATCCGCCAGTGGTGGATTTTCTGAAGCAACAAAAGGATTCCAAACTGGAACTGAAATTCCTTCCCACCAGCAGCAAAGAGAAAACCCAGAACCTGATGCGCCTGATCTCCCATTTTCAGGGGGAGGCCTGTATTGTATTCTGCAACCACCGGGAAGCGGTAGACCGCATCAGCCTGCTTTTGGGCGATCATGGCTATGAGCATGCGGTATTACATGGTGGCATGGAGCAGTTGGACCGGGAAAAGAACCTCATCAAATTCAGAAGCGGGGTAGTCAATTTACTGATTGCCACTGACCTGGCCTCCAGGGGGTTGGATATACCGGAAATCAAACATATTGTGCACTATCAGTTGCCTCCCAAAGAAGACGCTTTTATCCACAGAAATGGAAGGACAGCTAGAATGCATGCTTCCGGTCAGGGTTATTTGGTCCTGTCGGATGAGGAGGAATTTCCGGAATACCTGGATGAAAACAGCCTGGAGGAGGTGGAAATTGAGGAAACTATAGCTTCCAAGCCGACAGGGTTTGCTTTACTTTACCTCAGTGCCGGCAAGAAAGATAAAATCAGCAAGGGAGATATTGTGGGTTTCCTGATAAAAATCGGAAAAGCCAGCAATGAGGACATCGGTTTGATCACCATCATGGATTTTGCCAGTTATGTAGCGGTAAAGCGTAGCCTAGCCCCCGGCTTAGTCAAAAAACTCAATGGGGAAAAGCTAAAAAAGTCCAAAGTGAAAGTGGCCGAGGCGAATTGAGGGGGATTATTTTAACCGCCATGAACGCAAGGGAAAGAGGCGCAATGGTGGACTTTGCAGCCATTCTTGGCTGCCTTTGCGATCTTTTTTTCTTAGCGAAACCTTGGCGCACATGGCGGTTTTTTTCAAAAGCGAAGCGTTGTTATGTGTTCTACTTTGGCTATCCCACATGCGGGATAAGTTGTGGTTTTTAATTTTTTTAACCGCAATGGGCGCAAGGGAAAATTCAATGATTTTTTTCCGCCATGAACGCAA
>NZ_AMGM01000100.1 GCF_000298295.1 Cecembia lonarensis LW9 | reverse complement strand
TTTTTTTATTTGCAACAACAGCCTATATCTTTTGAATTTTAGAAAATAAAATATAGGATCGGTTTATTTTTTAACATTAAAAAATGTTTTTTATTGAATTTTTCAAAATATTGGTTACTTTTAAAACCATTAAACAGATTATATTTAATATTTCATAATATATCCGTTTAAAAACAAACCTATTATTCACAAAACCTATTCAACCTATGAAAAACAGATTTACTTTACTGCTTACAGGCAGTGCCTTGATGGCAGTTCTCCTTTTTAGCTTCAACCCAGCTAAAGCTCAGGATGATAGCAAATTTTCAATGGATGTCACCCTTAACTCAGACATCTTCTTTGGGTTTTACCCTTTCTTTGCAGGTTCATACAGCCTCAGCGAAAACACGGCGTTTACTTTTTATGGAATTCTTTGGTCCGGTGGTGCAGCAGGTGGCAGCTGGGGCAACTGGACGGAGTTTGGTGTCGGTATGAACTTTGATGTGGCGGATGGAATCAATATCAATCCCCAGGTCGGTATATTAAATGGGAGCCTGACTTCAGGATTGGGCACGCCGGTTCTCGGAGAAGGATTTGTCCCTAATTTGACTATAGGCCTTGACAAAGCCAACACAGAAGGTGAGTTCTATTTGGGATACTACGTCGGATTTGACCATGGCAACCCAAATACCAATAACTACCTACACTATTGGGCAAATTATGGTTATAAGTTCTCCCCGTTTTTCTCTGCCGGGCTTCATTTAGAGCAATTGAGATTTACAGGAGGAAAGAATCAACCTGAAGATCCAGCATTTGACTTTTATCTTGCCTTGGGCCCTTATGTCCAATTTGCAGACCCTAACGGGGGTGCCTTTGCCAGGTTTACATCAGGTGCTGATTTAAGAAGTGATGACATGCTAGCAAAAAGTGGTTTTAGACAACCATCATTCTTCAAATTGACGGTGGGTTACAGCTTCTAAAACAAAAACTTCAGTTTAAAGCAATTTCTTAAAAATGATTTTAAAGTAAGGCCAAGCATACTCTTGGCCTTACTTTTTTTCAATGACAACCGGGTCCCCCACTTTTACTTCTGCCCCCTCCAATAAGAGCATGTTCTGACCAAACATGATTTGATTATTGACTGTCCTGTAAGTTGCCAATGTTTTTAAGGGCTCTTTTCCCTTTTCGGCCGTTTGCTGATCCACAGTGGTCATTACACATCGGGCACAAGGTTTGGTCACTTTAAAAACCGCCTCTCCGATCCGGACTTCATCCCAGTGATCTTCTTCAAAAGGATCACCCCCAGCAAAAACCAAATTAGGCCTAAAACGGTCCATGGGTACAGCCTCCATTAGTCTGCTGTTCAAATCATCAAGAGAACTTTGTCCGATGAGGAGATAAGGCATCCCATCGGCAAAACTTACCGATTCGCCATTCACCGCATACTTTTGCTTGAGCTTTCTTGACGTGGAGACCGGCATAAAAACCAATTGACAAGGGAAACCTATAATTTTGGAAAACCAAGCATCGCAAACTTGACTCACCAACTGTCCTTTCACCTGATCTTCCCAAATCTGCACATCAATCAAATCCTTGGTTTGAGGGCGGTAAGGTACCATAATATAATCTTCAGGTTGATTTTTAGAATAGACCTTCAATCCTTCCTCGTCGACAATTACCTGAATCAGGGCCATTCGTGGAATTGTCCTCTGACTTAGAAACTGACCTTCCATATCCACCAGCATCCACCGCCGGTCAAACTGAAACCCTCTTTCCTCTAGATTGGCTTGTTCCAACCGGATTCCCCTCAAAGATTTGATCGGATAAATATAAATGTCCTGTAAATACATGCTTTTCTTAAAGATAGTAACGCTTTAACTTGTCAGGCAAGTCTCCGGTTTTAAAAATTGTAAGGATCTTATAAAATGGGTTCTCCTGCTCAAGCTTGAAAAACTCCAACGGATGTGTCACATGGTAGGAGATTGATCTCAAAGAAAGATTGGAAGAAAAGGCAAGAGAACTGCAGGCACATATAATCAAGACCAAAGCCCACCTTTGTCGTTCCTTCTTTAACCGATCCTGAAAAATCTTCTTCATACCTCTAAGATACAAAAGGATTCAAAAAGGTTGCTTTTAAATTTCTTAAAATTAAAAGAATAGAAAAGTTGACACATCCTGAAAAGTCAATCATCCTATTGCTTACAAACTGCCAAACCTAACCTAAGAATGACAATTTAGATGGCAACTGCCTTGGTTTCTGACAGGAAAACTGTCATTCTGACATTGAAACTACTCAGATTGGAGTTGGCACAAGGCTTGTCAATAAGGTATTGAATTAGAAAAGTAACTTAACACAGAAATTAATTATACTATCATGGGAAAAATCATAGGTATTGACTTGGGTACTACCAACTCTTGTGTTGCCGTAATGGAAGGAAACGAGCCGGTGGTGATCCAAAACTCAGAAGGAAGAAGAACCACGCCATCCATCGTGGCATTCTTGGATAATGGTAACGGAGAGAGAAAAGTGGGAGATCCTGCCAAGCGTCAGGCCATAACTAACCCTGCCAATACCATTTCCTCCGTAAAAAGATTCATGGGTAAAAAATTCTCTGAAGTTTCGGAAGAGAAAAAACATGCTTCTTATAAAGTGGAGCAAGGTTCAAATGATACGATTGCGATCAAAATTGGTGACAGGTCTTATACACCACAGGAACTTTCTGCAATGATTCTTCAGAAAATGAAGAGCACTGCAGAAGATTTCTTGGGACAGGCAGTAACTGAAGCTGTCATTACAGTCCCGGCTTATTTTAACGATGCAGAGCGCCAGGCTACCAAAGAAGCCGGCCAAATTGCCGGTCTGGAAGTGAAAAGAATCATCAACGAGCCAACTGCTGCTGCCCTTGCTTATGGCATGGATAAGAAAAATCAAGATATGAAAATCGCTGTGTATGACCTGGGTGGTGGTACTTTCGATATTTCAATTCTGGAATTGGGTGATGGCGTATTTGAAGTAAAATCTACCAATGGAGATGTACACTTAGGTGGTGACGACTTTGACCAGGTGATCATGAACTGGTTGGCTGAAGAATTTATGGCCGAAGAGTCAATGGACTTGAGAAAAGACCCAATGGCTCTTCAGAGATTAAAAGAAGCTGCTGAAAAAGCTAAAATTGAATTGTCCAGCTCAGCTTCCACAGAAATCAACTTGCCTTATATCACCGCCACTCAGACAGGTCCTAAGCACTTGGTGAGAACATTGAGCAGATCTAAATTTGAGCAATTATCAGAAGATTTGGTAAGGAGATCCATGGAGCCTTGTAAAAAAGCGCTTCAGGATGCGGGAATGAGTCCATCTGATATTGATGAAGTAATCTTGGTCGGTGGATCTACCAGGATCCCTAAAATCCAGGAAGAAGTAGAAAAATTCTTTGGCAAGAAACCCTCAAAAGGTGTCAACCCAGATGAAGTAGTAGCCATAGGAGCTGCCATTCAAGGTGGTGTATTAACGGGTGAAGTAAAAGATGTCCTTCTTTTGGACGTAACCCCACTTTCTTTGGGAATCGAAACCATGGGCGGTGTATTCACCAAGCTGATCGAAGCCAATACTACTATTCCATCTAAAAAATCAGAAGTTTTCTCCACCGCTGCTGACAACCAGCCTGCTGTAGATATACACGTCTTGCAAGGTGAAAGACCATTGGCAAAAGATAACAGGTCCATAGGTAGATTTCAACTGACTGACATACCACCAGCACCAAGAGGTGTTCCTCAAATTGAAGTGACCTTCGATATTGATGCCAATGGTATACTCAATGTATCTGCAAAAGACAAAGGAACAGGCAAAGAGCAAAAGATTAAAATTGAAGCTTCTTCGGGGTTATCGCAGGATGATATCGAAAAAATGAAGAAGGAAGCAGAAGCCAATGCTGCTGCTGACAAAGCGGAAAAAGAAAAAATTGAAAAGCTTAACCAAGCTGATAGCCTGATCTTCCAGACAGAAAAGCAGTTGAAGGAATATGGCGACAAGTTGTCTGATGGCAATAAAGCAAACATCTCTTCTGCTTTGGATACCTTGAAGTCCGCACATCAAACCCAAAACCTGGCGGGAATTGACAGTGCCATGGAAGGCCTTAATAAAGCTTGGGAAGCGGCTTCCCAGGAAATCTACAACGCTACCCAAGGTGCAGGAGCGCAGCCAGGAGCTGATGCAGGTACAGGATCTGGCGCAGAAAATTCCGGAGACGGCGTATCTGATGTGGATTATGAAGAAGTATCTGAAGACAAGAAGTAAAATTAACTGAACCAACAAAGACGGCATCTGTATCTGATATGGATGCCTCTTTTTTTAGAGACAAGAACTAAGAATCAAGAGACAAGACTGCCTGGTCGAGAGATTGTAAAGAATAGAAAATGAAATATGCTTTGGGACATAAATAGATATATGACTCTACCTGTGGCAGACTTGTTCGGAAATATATTAGTGGCGTATCTATAAGAGAATTATTCTTAAAAGATTGTCAAGTATTTTCAAGGAGGAGACTTGAGTCTAATTTCTCATCTCTCGCTTCTCGCTTCTAACCGGCGAATCCCTACTTGGTTCTTTGTACTTTGTACCTGGTAAACTATGTCCAGTCTATCGATTCTCGTCTTTGTTTCTCGCATCTCGTCTCTCGCTTCTACTACTACCTCTTGTTTCTTATTTCTTGTTTCTGTAACATCAATCGAAAATTGAACTACAAATGCAACTAACTCATGACAATAAACTGAAAAAACTGATCATCGTAGGAGACCGCGTATTGATCAAATTGAGAAAGGCGGATGAAAGGACTTCTTCAGGACTGTACTTACCACCTGGCGTACAGGAAAAAGAAAAAGTACAGCAAGGCTACATCATCAAAACAGGTCCAGGATACCCCATCCCTGCTCCTGTAGAAGATGATGAACCTTGGAAGGATAGGGATGAAGCCATCAAATATATTCCATTGCAGGCCAAAGAGGGGGATCTGGCCATTTTCTTATTGAACGGCTCCTATGAATTAATGTATGAAGGCGAAAAATACTACATCGTCCCCCAACATTCTATTTTGATGCTGGAGAGGGAGGAGGAACTGTGAAGCAGTGGGAAGTGAGCAGTGATTAGTGAGTTAAAACTGCCGTCAGTGGGTTTTAAACCACTAATGACCTGAATGTTATTACCTTAAATTCAGAACAGTCATAAAGGAGTAAGCCAATCAATATCCATGGCTTTTAAGCCCCGGCATTGGAGGAGAAGTCAAAAGTTGGGAAAAACCGTTCTACCGTGGGCAGAAGGGAAGAAAAGCTATTAGTTCCTACAATAAACACCAACCCTGCTCTAAAAAGGCAAAACAATGATAATCGAGGCAAGGGTCTAGATCCGTCCATTTTTCTGTGAATTCCGCGCTATCTGCGAAAAACCTTACTCATATTGGATTTCGAAATAATTCAGTATTGCTTTGAAATTATCCTGAGCCGTCAAACAAGTGTCCAGTAGAAATTCTTTGATTTGGGGCCACTCTTGTAGTCCTCGATAATAAAAAAACTTAAGGTTCTCATCGATAATGAAAGGAACAACTTGATTAGCCAAACACTCCTTGAACATAATCAATCTCCCAACCCTGCCATTTCCATCCTGAAAAGGATGTATCATTTCAAACTCATAGTGAAAGCCGATGATGTCTTCAAGTGTTTTTTTGGGTTTTCTATGATAAAATTGGAGTAACTTATTCATCCTAGCCGCAACCTCCTTTGGAGGACATGTTTCGCTGCCTCCAACTTCGTTGGGGAGTCGTTTGTATTCCCCTACATTGAACCAATCCTTGCTGCTATCCGAAGTGCCTGTTTTTAGAAAAAAGTGGAGCTGCTTGATAAATGACTCGGATAACTTCATGTGTGCCTTATCAATCATTAAGTCAATGCATCTAAAATGATTTGTTGTTTCAATGATATCGTCCACATTGATACTTTCTGAAAACGCTCCAATGGTATTAGTTTCAAAAATAAACCGTGTTTGGTCTTGGGTAAGTTTACTGCCTTCTATCCTATTTGAGTTAAATGTTAATTCTACTTGCACCTTGTGATAAATCCCCCCTTTCAACCTCATTTCTTTTTGTTCTCTCAGGATATCAAGTAAGGTGTTATTACTTTTCCCTTTTGTGGAAATGATTTTTGAATCTTCGGGAATATTCCAGGTTTTCCCTGTCAAAAAGGCTCCTTTAATCTTCCCATTGGCACAATAATGCCTTACCGTCCTTGGGGATAGCTTATTCATCTTGGCAAACTCATTGACTGAAATATAGTTCATATGAATAGTTTTTGCCGTTATCGGCAAAAACCTCATCAAATATAAAAAAAATTAGAGATTATTGCCGATATAGGCAATGATTACCGTGATATTTCATCTCAAGATACAATCAGGCTTTAATCCCCTAAAGCAACACATAATTCCTCAGATAACTTTGCCAATCAAATCCAAAGAATTTTTTACTGCCTTATCAATATTTCCCTTCTCCCATAAATCATGCAATGAATTCGATAAGCGAATGGCTTTAAATACTGACTGACCACTAGCAATCTCTGTGAAAGCCAAAAAGACCAAAATAACCAGTGAAATATTTTTCTTCATTGTTGACTCGATTTAAGATAAAACAAATCCCTTAATCAAATAGCTATCAGCCATCAATATAACTAAATCCTAAGCCGATACGGTTCAAAACACCTAAATTTACCTTTAAAAATAATTCCCCGTAACACCAAAAATGTCAAAAATTAAGGTTCTCATCAATACATATCCAGTTCTTTTGGTTCCATCTAAAAAAGGATGATTTTTTACGATGCTTTCAAGAATAGCTCCCACTTTTTCTTTTAGGCAGAGGTAATTTATAAGTTCACCAAGCACTTTCTCTGGCAGCTTATTTAGGGCTTGCTGAAAAAGTCATAGGTATGTCAGCCTCAAAGCGGGAGAATGAAGATTTATGCTTAATAAATGGAGTATCCATCAAAGTTTAAAGAAATTATTCTCCAATTGGCGTTTTTCAGCACGCCCTATTCACAATTTCTTGCTTCGGTTCCATAGCATTCTACTTATTTTTCCAACAAGCCAAACTCCTTGGCAAAATAACTTAAAATCACATTAGCCCCGGCGCGCTTTATACTGAGAAGACTTTCCAGCATGGCTCTTTCCCCATCTATCCAACCACGTTCCGCTGAAGCCTTGATCATGGCATACTCACCACTTACATTGTAGGCGGCAATCGGCAAATTGGAATTATCTTTCAACAAGCGTATCACGTCCAAGTACGCCAAAGCCGGCTTGACCATTAGAAAGTCTGCTCCTTCCTCTGTATCCAAATCCGCTTCAATCAATGCTTCATAGTAATTGGCTGGATCCATTTGGTAGGTCTTTTTATCCCCCATTTTTGGTGCAGAATCCAAAGCATCTCTGAAAGGTCCATAAAAAGCAGAGGCATATTTGGCAGTGTAGGACATGATAGAGACATCGGTAAAGCCATTTTCATCCAAAACACTCCTGATATACCCCACTCTTCCGTCCATCATGTCAGATGGGCCAAGAATATCCGCTCCCGCCTGGGCCTGTGCCAAAGACATTTTACCCAAGATTTCCAAAGTCTCGTCATTCAATATCTTTCCATCCTTTACCAAACCATCATGTCCATCCGAACTGTAGGGATCCATGGCCACATCTGTCATCACGACTGCCTCAGGGAAGGTGGACTTGATCTTATAGATGGCTTTCAAATAAAAAGTGTCGGGATTATAACTCTCAGTGGCCAACTTGTCTTTTTTGACCTCAGGATAGGCTGGGAAAATATCAAATGCCTTGATGCCCAAGGAAAGGCACGCTTCTATCTCTTGCAACATCAAATCCAAGGAAAGTCTATAAATCCCGGGCATGGAAGCCACCTCAACTTTCTGGTTGATCCCATCAATCAAAAATAAAGGGAAAATGAAATCCTTTACCGACAACCTCGTCTCTTCCACCATATCCCGTATTCCTTGCGATTTTCTGTTTCTTCTTGGTCTTCTCAGCATAACAGTGTTTTTTACTGCACAAAGGTAAGGGGAATAGCCTATACTTGAAATTGGAAATTGGATTTTATGGAAGTCTGTTTGCTGCCTTCTGTCCAGACTTTGCTTTATTTTTCATAAATCCATCTTACAATCACCATCTTTGTTTTCCTTATGTAATATCCTGATTTCAGTTGACATTTTTTTATTCTTTTGTTATCGACAGTTCAACTCTTCTTAACTCCTCATTCTAGGTGTCCCACCCCTTTTTGAGTCTTATGTCTTGAGTCTTGTATCTTGTGTCTTTTATCTCGCTTCTCATCTCTCACTCCTACTTGCTGCAGGCAAGACTATTCTTAATTCCTCATTTTACATACCCATTCCCTTCTTTTGCCTTTTTACTTTTGCCTTGGCTCTTGACTCTAGCTTCTCGCTTCTAAAAAAAAACAGGCTCCAAAAGAAGCCTGCTTTATCAACATATAGACTAAACTTTATAATGCTTTAGAAATTGACCTGCGCCTGAAGCCTCAAAAGACTGCCCTGCTGCCTGTTATTTGGATTAAGCGAGTTTTCAAAGGTCCTATCGGAAATGGTATACATGGCCACTAACTCAAAGTTTTTGTTTGGCTGCCATTCTACCCCTATTTCCAATTCATTTACCCTGTGTCTGGTAGCGTCCAGTTCAAACTTTTTCCCTCCTTTGTAATAGTGATACCTGGAAAATGGTATAAAGATGTCTTTCCCTTTTTGAATAAAATAATTGGCCAACACATAGCCACCTCTAAGCGGTGCATCCACCACATCATTGGTTACCGGATCATACTCCGGTCCTCTTCCCCAGTTGAACTCTGCCTGAATACCAAAGGGCTGAGGGTAAACGACTATGGTAGGACCATATCGAAATTCTTCAAATTCCGTTTGATCAAAATCCGTCTGTGGGTTTCTATTGATCACAAACTTTCCTGTATAAGCCTGGAAAGAGGCTTCTATAAACTGTCCCGATGGCAGTTCCCAAGGATAAGAAGCCCTGCTGACGATATGAAAGTTTTTGTTGCGCTCTGGCAAATTAGCAGTCTGACCATTGTACAGGCCGAGACCAAAAACCCCATAATCACCTGAACCTTTCAATCCTGAGGACACCAAGTAACTGAAACGCTTACGGATTTCAGAAGGGGCATAGTAGAAAAACACACCCAAATCCCGTTCATTCAATACTGCTGAGTTTAAACCATCATTCCTGTCCAATGGAAGCCTGTTTTGACTGGACTGAAGATTTTCAAAACCAAAAGGCACCTTGGACTGACCGATTCTCAAACGAAACTCCTGTTTGGCATCCAAACCCAAATCAAAGTAGGCATCTCTGATTTGCGCAAAATTTGAACCTCCAGAGGCCAAGTCGGGCTGAATATACATAAAGATTCGCTCATGGATCTGACCAGAAAAAATCATCCTTATCCGTCTGAAGAAAAATCCTTCACCATCCCCACCCCAAGACCTGTCACATTGGGCACATTGGAGATTGGGATTGGTTTCAAAAAGACCATTGTAGCGCATCTGTGCATAGCCGCGCAGTTGAATGGTCTCATACCATTGTTTCTTTGGCAATGGATTGGCCACTATATTACCTTTTAAGGTGTCTTCATCAACGTCCCTTGCAAAAACGTCAACGAATGCAATCATCAAGATGATGAATGCGAGAGCGAATTTTATCCGCATGGAAGAAATATTTTTTTAAGTATGAAATACTTATTGTACAGCGACACAAAATAGCAGCAACAATATTTCTTTATAATGATGCAGATATTATCAATTTGTTAACTACTAATTCATAAGTTTTCTTAACATAGGGAGTTCGATGCGGCCTCAAAGTAATTTTTCATAAAAAACACCTTCAAAATCATCTAAAAGGGCATATTAAGGGAATGTTAAGCATTTTCTAATGTTAAAAAATCCTTAAAAAAATGTTAAGCAAAAACCCTTAATTTTTCTGAAAAAACATCCTGATTTTATCGCCTATGAATAGATTCCCTACAAAAATTCTTTAACTAAAAAAGAGCACTGAGCGATGCAATGCTTAACTCTTTAAAATTATGAATATACAAATCGCAAACCGGTAATTCTTCTCGGGTATGGGAGGACAAGACCCCTACCACTTTCATTCCTGCATTTTTGGCTGCAGTCACCCCAGAATAGGAATCCTCAAAAACCACACAGGCATCCGATTTTACTTTTAATTGATCTGCTGATTTCAAATAAACTTCAGGATCAGGCTTGTGCCTTTTCACATGTTCACTCGCCAGTATGGACTCCATTTTATCCATAATCCCCAAAGTACCAGCTATCAGCTCTAAATTGGCCAAAGGCGCCGAAGTACCCACTCCGGTAGGTAAACCTTCCGCCTTCAAGCTGTTGAAAAAATCCATAAAGCCAGCAATCGGATCGACCTTATCTTTATAAATTTCTCTAAAAAGGCTTTCCTTTTCATCTTCCAATTCAAGTAACTCCTGTCCTGCAATAGGCCTCCCCAAAAAATGACTCAAAATGTATGAATTACTCTTCCCATACATATGAAGAGCAAACTCTTCTTCCGTCGGAAAAAGGTTTCTTTTGGCAAAAAACTCCTGAAAGGCGATAGAGTGGTAGGGATTGGTATGGCAGATTACGCCGTCCATATCGAAAATAATGGCTTTACTCATGATTAATTGGTTTAACTTTTTAAAGGGCTCAACTCTTTTTTTAGGAAGGGGATAAAAAGAACATAAAACCCTCCAATACCCAAGGTAATTTGGAGGGTCTTAAACGACTACCAGCAGGAAACTATTTACTACTTCTCAAAAGCTTTTACCACCTTCTCAATGATATCACAACAATCATGAAGTTGATCCTCTGTCATGACCAAAGGAGGCGCAAAACGAATGATATTGCCATGGGTAGGCTTGGCCAAAAGACCGTTTTCCGCAAGCATCATGCACATGTCCCATGCTGTACTGCTGTCAGGGGAATCATTCACCACGACAGCATTCAATAGTCCTTTACCCCTCACCAGTTTCAGGATGGAATACTTATCCACCAAGGTCTGCATCCGGGCCCTGAATATTTCCCCGAGCTTTCGGGCATTTTGTGCCAATTTTTCATCCCTGACTACCTCCAAAGCTGTCATAGCTACCCTTGCACCCAAGGGATTGCCCCCAAAAGTGGACCCATGGGTTCCTGGCTTGATCACATCCATGATATGATTATCAGCCAAGACTGCCGAAACGGGATAAAACCCCCCGGAAATAGCTTTTCCCAAAATCAACATATCCGGCTTTGTATATGTGCTTTGCCTTTCGCAATGGCCCTCACAACTGCAATTACCACATACCGCCAACAAAGAGCCTGTTCTCGCAATTCCTGTCTGGATTTCATCTGCAATAAACAAAACATTTTTATCCTTACATGCTTCCGAAGACTGACGGATAAAGTCTTCTGCAGGTGTGTAAACCCCTGCTTCTCCCTGAATGGGCTCTACCAAAAATGCCACCACGCTTTCATCTTCTAAAGCAGTTTTCAAAGCCTCCACATCATTGTACGGAATGCGGATGAAGCCTGGCATATAGGGTCCGAAATTCTTTCGGGCATTGCCATCAGAGGAAAATGATATGATTGTAGAGGTCCTGCCATGGAAATTATTTTCAGCCACAATGATTTTGGCCTGTCCTTCCGCTACACCTTTCTTCTCATAACCCCATTTCCTGGCAATCTTGATGGCGGTCTCTACACCTTCGGCTCCTGTATTCATAGGCAATACCTTATCAAAAGCGAAGTACTCCGTGATATATTTTTCAAAAGGCCCCAAGACATCATTGTAAAATGCCCTTGAGGTCAAAGTAAGCGTACCGGCTTGCTCAATTAAAGCTTCCTTGATCCTAGGATGACAATGCCCTTGATTTACCGCAGAGTAAGCAGACAAAAAATCATAGTATTTTTTTCCCTCTACATCCCATAGAAAAACCCCCTCTCCCTTTGACAATACCACCGGCAAAGGATGGTAATTGTGTGCTCCATATTGATCTTCTATGGCAATGGCCTGCTTACTTGAGTTTATTGTTTCCATCATAAAATTTGTATTTTTGCTGCCCAAGGGGTCAGTTTTGCTGATTTTACCTAATGACAAATATAAGAAAAGGTGGTAGGATAAAAGCATGAATTTCAAAAAGAAACCAAGCCCTCCCATGGAGTTAAGGCCAGGTGATTATTACTTCAATGAACAGGGACTGATGGTTTTTACCGCCCAATACCATTTAAGAAGGGGATATTGCTGTGGAAGCGGATGCAAGCATTGTCCCTATAAGGAGAAGTGAGTTTGGTGAAGGGTGATTAGTGATTAATTATTAGTTGTTTAGTGATTGGTTGATTGGTTAGTTAAACTGTGAGTTGTTCATTGTTCAAGGTTAAAGGTTCAATCCGCTATGGCCGGAAAAACGGTATTACTAATTGAGCAAAAACCCTGGAGAATGAACCTTGAACTTATTGTATGCCCTTTGTTCAAAGTTCGTTGTTGGTTCTTT
>NZ_AMGM01000099.1 GCF_000298295.1 Cecembia lonarensis LW9 | reverse complement strand
ACAGTGACACAGGGCGTAAAAAAAAGATCCCTTTGGTCCCGATATCGGGATTAAGCGACAGCCTGTCACGAGAGCAAAGCGATTCGGGAGGCCAGGATGTAGGGCTGGAAAAATAAGAACTTAGAACCGAGAGAAAAGAAACAAGAGGGAAGAAAGTATAAGAAGAAGCAAGGATAATGTCTTGATATTGGTTGGCAAGGTCCAAAAACTGCAAAAATTATGAAAACACTCATCAAGGTATCAGGGGCGACTGTGCGGTATTTGGATCAATTGGTCTTTGAAGGGCTTGATTTTGACTGGGAAGAAGGGCAGCAATGGGCCATTGTGGGGGATTCAGGCAAACAGTTGACGGCTTTTTTGGATACTTTACTGGGGAGAACCATGGTCACAGCGGGTAGTGTAAGTAGACCCTTTGCAGAAGTGTATCAAAAAGAGCAGGAAGAAAAAGGGGAAGTACATTCTTTTAGGGACTTGATTGCCGTTGTTTCTCAGCAGTATCCTTTTAAAAATAAATCCAATCTTCAAAATTTTTACTACCAGCAGCGCTTCAATTCCATGGAGGCAGAGGAAGCTGTTACCGTAAGAGAATATCTTTCCAGTGTAGAAGCCAAGTTAGATGGGTATTGGGATATTGATATTGTTTTAGAGCGCATGGTTTTGAAAGATTTGGAGGACAAGTCGCTCATCAAGCTTTCCAATGGGGAGACAAGGAGACTGGCCATAGCGGCAGCTTTATTAAAGCAGCCCAAGATGCTGCTTTTGGACCAACCCTTGACAGGTTTGGACGTGCAAACCCGGGGTCAATTCGATCAAATACTACAGGACATCATCTCATCCGGTATTCATTTGATCATGTCTACCCATAGTAATGAAGTGCCTACAAGTATATCACATGTAGGAGTATTTCGGGAGAAAAAAATCCATGCGGTTTTGCCCAGGTCAGGATGGAGAGAAGTTTCAGCAAAGGTGGAGGGGCCAGATGTTTTTGACCGGCAGATTCTGAATCGTCTTTTTCATTCTCTCAAAAATGTTGATGACACTGAAATTATCAGGCTTGAAAATGTAAATATTAGCTATTCGGGCAAATCCATTTTGAACAACTTGAGCTGGACTGTCTTTGCTGGTGAGAAATGGCAGTTGAAGGGACCTAATGGGGCAGGTAAATCTACTTTACTTAGTTTGATTTTAGGAGAAAATCCCCAGGCTTATGCCAACGATATTTGGTTGTTTGGACGCAAAAGAGGGTCAGGTGAGAGCATTTGGGACATTAAAAAAGAGATAGGTTTTGTAGCGCCGGAACTCAGCAGGTACTTTCCTTCCAATCAAACCTGTATCAAAGTGGTTTTGTCAGGATTATTTGATACCATGGGTTTGTTTAAAAAAGTCAGTTCTGCCCAGGAAAAACTGGCTATGGAATGGCTTGCTTTTTTCAGACTTGAGGGTAGCGGCCAAATATTACTGAAAAAGATGAGTTTGGAGGAGCAGCGCTTTGTGCTTTTGGCCAGGGCATTGATTAAGCAGCCTAAGCTTTTGGTATTGGACGAGGCTTCTCAGGGTATGGATGAATTGCAGCGGGTTTTATTCAGAAAAACCATTGATCAGGTCTGCACGGTTCCCGGGTTAAGCCTAATCTATGTCAGCCACTATGATGAAGATATACCAGCTTGCGTGGATAAGGTTTTTGAGTTAACGGTTAATTGACCTTAGATTGGGTTGGTTAAGTGTTTTTACCCAAAATGATTGAAATCCGGTGTTTATGAGGGTGAATTTATAAGTTTTTAATATCCCTCTTATCGGTCGGAACTGAAATCGTTTCTATAAAAGTACCATTTTTTCTGATTTTGATGCCGGTAAGGCATATGCCTTTGTAAGCCCCTGTATCAATGTTCCATGCATTTGATTCAGGTAGGAATTCGGGTTTTCCGTCCAGAAGGGGAGTATGGCCAACTACTTGCAGTTTATCCATTTTTTGGAGGGGCTTCCGGTTCCATAGCAAGCCATCTGTTGCATCAGGGTTCCAGGGGTCAATAGCTTCAGCGGCAATTCCGGCGTGGGAAATGAACACCTTTTTGTTTTCCCAAAATAGAGGTAAATTTCTAATCCAACTGATATAGATATAAGGATCTATGCTTTCTCTTTCAAATTGCAACATGGTTTCTGTGCCCCCATTACGTTCCCAGTTCTTCATCGGGTCTTTTCCTAATAGTGCGTGCTGCATCAGCTGTTCATGATTTCCCTTTAGAAATATGGTTTGTTTTTTAAATGCCAGTTGAATTTCATAGGATAGACGGATGGTTTTCGGTGAATGATTTCCCCTATCTACCAAGTCCCCCAACTGTATGAGGTATTCAGATCTGGGATTCCAATGTTGCAGAAGTTTTAGATAGGTAAAAAAACACCCATGTACATCACCGATGATAAATAAATCCATTGTTACAATTAGAAAGGGCTTATCTGAAATATCTTGAACCAATCATGTATTTAATATTGACGGATCCAAGTAATTTTTGTATAATGATTTGAAAATCAGGGGAGATAATGAACAAACTATCTCATTCCTGGTTTACAACATGTATCTCACAAACTTATGTAAAAAAAAACTAAATTATCGGGCCGATGAAAGTATCATTTCCTTTACATTTAATAGCACTTGCTTTAATTTCACTTTCTTGTATGAGCCAGAAAGACTATGTGGCGGAGTATGATTTTGCCTATACCGGTAATTTTAAACGCTACAAGACTTTCAATTTCGTTGGAAACAACGATCAGAATGATTCTATTGTTTTTTACCAGACCATAGAAAACACCATTACCAATCGATTGGGGTCTCAGGGCTTCAAGAAGGATGAAGAAAAACCTGATATTTTAATTAATTATGCGATTTTTAATGATCGAGTTAGGTACAGGGGCTATGATCAACCCAATTTTGATTATTGGCTGGATAGAAGATCTGAAGCGACGGATATGGAAAAACTCAATGAAGCTGAGGCAAGGGAAAGGGATGAAACCTACAATAGTGTGCGATTTTTGGAAAACAATGGTATGTTGGTGGTTTTCGTAATCGACAATAAAAGAGGCAATACCATCTGGCAAGGTTATGCTCCGGCCAGCTTTGATTTTCTATCACCTGAAATTCACACGGATCTAACAAGAGCCACCTACAGGGTAATGGACCAATTTAGGGTTTTGAGCAAGCGGTAAGTCTCACATTTGGAAATCCATACCTTGATCAAGTTCATCCAAAAAATGCAAGGCTGCCATTTTTTGTACAGGTTCAAAATTTTGGTAGGCACATACAATTTTGCAAATTTTGTTTTTTTCCAAGATGCTGTTTAAAGCCAAAGGATTGCCAAAAACATACAGTTGACAATTCTTATCAGCTGTCAGTGAAATCATTTTATTCACCACCTGAATGTCCATGCCAAAATGGTTGATGGGTTTGGCGGAAGGTAAGTACAAAGCAATCAAGATATTTTCGAACTGTTCCAGGTCTTTCCAGGCTACATCTTGCGCGCTATTGATTTCGAAAGATGGTGTACTTTGAAAGTTGTCAATTTCGTTGAAGAAAGTGTTGTACAGCGGGTTAAATATTGAAACTTTGGCAAAAGACCGACAATCTAAGAGATCTGCAGTTTTATTCGATTCAATTTCTTTGATATAATATTTAGCTAACCTTTCGTTGAAAGCCACGTGGTTTTCCCAATCAAACTGAACAGGACTTTTGGGAAGGGCATGGGAGACAGCCAATTTTTCTTTTAACCGCTTAATTTTTTGATAGGATCGCTCAATCCGTTTCTCATCCGTTTTTTCGGCGATATAGGAAACTGCAGCTTCAACATGTTCGGAAAAACAGAGTAAATCGTTGCCGGCTTCCAATGCTGCCCATTCTAATTGACCAGGGGTAGGATACATGTCGCTGACACTTTTCATATTGAGTGCATCTGTGACAACTATGCCCTGGAAACCCAATTCACCTTGAAGTAAATCTTGAATAACTTCTTTGGAAAGGGTTGCAGGACTGTTTTTACCGGCAGATAAAGCAGGTACAGCCAAGTGTCCTACCATGATCATTTCAGCTCCCTGATTTATTCCTTCTATAAATGGGAAAAGCTCTTCTTCCAAAAGCTCCTTTTTACTTTTATGAATAATAGGAAGCCCTAGGTGTGAGTCCACATCTGTATCTCCATGTCCGGGAAAGTGCTTGTAACAGCCTTGAATACCGGCTTGTCTCATGCCGTCATACATGGCCCATGCAAATTTGCTCACCTTATATTTGTCTGTACCAAAAGACCTATAACCAATGACTGGATTTTGGGGATTGGAATTGATGTCTGCCACAGGGGCAAAGTTAACATGGATACCACATTGCTTTAAGTCTTTCCCAATACGGTACCCTACTTCTCGAACCAATCGAACTTTATCTTCCTCTAGAGCCCCCAAAGTAATTGCATAGGGATATTGTGGAGTTTCCTCTACCCGCATGGCCAATCCAAACTCTGCATCAATGCTGATCAAGAGTGGTGTTTTTGCCAAGAGCTGGTATCTGTTGATAAGTTTCACCAGTTTTTTCAGGGTATAATCATAATTCAATACCTCCTGACGCTTTTCAAAATTGGCAGCGGCAGAATGACGGCTATGAAAAAAGGTGAGACCACCAATATGCTGTTCCTGAATGAGCCTTTCCATGGCCTCAATATTTTCCTCTGTATCATGAATATATGCGGCGGGGGAAAATAACTGCCCGATTTTTTCTTTAATGGTCATAAAAATATAGGTCTAAGTATCTCAATAAGGGTCAATCAAAAATAATCAAAAAACTTTGAAAACCTGATGGTTAGCTAGTCATTTAACAATTTAATTTGATTTCTTTTTTCCGTATTCATAAGGATACTTGACATACTTCACTATCAAAATACCGGGAATGGCGGCAAAAACCACCCAAAGGAAGAAACCTTCATATCCCAACCACTCCTGAACAAAACCTGAGATCATTCCCGGAATCATCATCCCCAAGGCCATGAATCCCGTAGCAATGGCATAATGGGATGTTTTTGATGGCCCTTCAGCCACATAAATCAGATACATCATAAAGGCAGCAAAACCAAAGCCATACCCCAGTTGCTCGACCACTACTACAAAGCCAGCATAAAAAGCGGATTCAGGCTGAAAATACGCAAGCAGGTAATAGAAAAAGTTAGGTACATTGAGAGAAAGGATCATGGGCAGCATCCATTTACCAAGCCCGTCTCTGGAAATGACTATACCTCCGACAATCCCTCCGAGAGAAAGGGCAATGATACCAAAGGTACCGTATATCAATCCCACATCTCCTGTACTTAATGCCAGCCCGCCCAATTCTCTACTATCCAATAAGAAGGGAGAAGCCATTTTGACCAATTGGGATTCACCTAATCGGTATAACAGGATAAAGGCCAATGCAAGCCAAATCTCTTTTTTTTGGAAAAAGGTGGCAAAAACGTCCAAAAATCCCAAAGATTTTTCTTTGACATAATCCTGAGATTTTTCGATGTTCGGAGTTGTCCAGTAATTGATTAAAGTAAGCACCAACATCAAAGCTGCTATCAAAATCATGGTCAGTGACCAAGCCTTGGTATTATCTCCATATTTGATTTCCAGATAGCCCGCCAAGATGACAAAAAAACCTTGACCAGTAACCATGGCAATTCTGTAAAAAGTACTCCTGACACCTATGAAAAACGATTGTTGCTCTTCTTTTAATGCTAAAAGATAAAAACCATCTGATGCAATGTCATTGGTGGCAGAGGCAAAGGAGGCAACCCAAAAACAAGCCAAACTAAGCACAAAAAACTGATTGGTGGGCAAGCTTAGACCCACACCCAAGAAGGCAAGGGCCAGAACCAATTGCATTTTCAAAAACCATTTCCTTTTGGTACTGTAAAGATCAACCAGGGGACTCCATAATGGCTTTACTACCCAAGGGAGATACAGGAGACTGGTATATAGGCCAATATCCGAATTGTCCACCCCTAATTTTTTATACATGATGACCGATACCGTAATGATCAGGACATAAGGTATCCCCTCAGTTAAGTAAAGGGGCGGCACCCAGTACCAAGGATTGTTTTTTACTGTTCGGCTCATGGACTTTTCCTTAATAGGTTTTGATAAATACTGATATCCGAGCCTTCAATAATTTTTGCATTTACCACATTTTCATAAAATGCTGCTGGTCCAACTCCTCCGATGATGGCATAGGCATAGCCCATGGATTTCATGGCTTCCAAACTCTTCACCAGTAGTATTTTTCCTATGCCCTTGCCTCGCATTTTTTCAAGCGTCCCGGTGGGTCCGAAAAAATTTTTCGCGGTAGTTTCAAAACAAGCAAAGCCCAATATTTCATTCTCCCTTTGCGCGATAAAGCAGTGGACAGGCAGTCTTGAAAAAGCTGCCTCTACTTCATTTTTCCAATACATTCCAAATTCCTTGTCTACCCAATCAGCAACAAGCGATTTCTCAGGTGGAATCGGCCTGCGAATGATGATATTTTCCTTTTTAAGGTTGGCCTCTAGGTCAGCAATATCCGGTAAGTCCATCAATCGGACCAGCATGTCTTTCATTCTGTCCTGGTTAAAAGTTTACCTTCTATTTTGTATACCAAAGGCTTTGTTTCTACGCCAAAACGGTCAATAAAGCTCAGGGCAATATATGGCTTGCCTTCAAAACTCAGGATAGGTACCACAAAGCGGTCGTTGTCATCCAGGTATATTTTCTGAAAATTGGTTTCCTCGGCCCTTCTTTGCAGATCGTTCAATGTAGGTGCTGTATATATTAAAGCATATCGGTAATCCGGTTTGACCACTTCCCTAAACTGGAATGCATAGCCCTCTCCGTGAAGGATCAAAATAGGATCCACAATGGAGGGAGGGGGTATGGTTTGCCTGTGTGGGATAGGGGAGAGTACCGGAAACTCATAATGATAGTTTTTAATGAGTTGAGCGACATCCTGATTTTTTTGAAACATGGATCTGGCACTGAAAAAAGTATTTCCATATACATGGGGGGTCATATTGGATAGACTCAATTGATTGATTAATTCCATAGGGTCGTTCCAAGCTGGATCGGCATTATCTCTGATTTTGTAGGCACCATTACCAATATAAATGGTGGTGTTATTGTGATTTCTGGACCACCAGTTCAACAACTCCCTATATGATGCTGCCTCGAAATCTGTACTCCAGTACAACTGTGGGATCAAGTAGTCCAGCCATTTATTTTCGGTCCATTTCAATACATCAGCATACAGGTGGTCATAATTGGTCTGGGCAGTTTGGGTGTTGGAACCTCTTGGATCTTGGGAAATATTGCGCCAAACACCAAAAGGGGAAATTCCAAATTGCACCCATGGTTTTTCACTTTGGATCAACTGGCTGATGGCAAAAACCAAATCATCCACATTTTCCCTTCTCCAATCTGCTTTGGATTGCCCTTGTTTGGCATATCTTCTATAGGCATCTTCATCATCAAACACTTGGCCGCTGACTTGATATGGGTAGAAATAATCGTCAAAATGTATGGCGTCGATATTGTAATTTTTAACCACCTCCTCAATGATTTTCAGCAGATGGGATTTGACCTCAGGCAATCCGGGATTATAGAAATATTTGTTGTCATACTTTACCATCCATTGCGGATAATTCAGTACATCATGTTCTGGACTAAGTTCACTGATTTCCATATTCATGGTTGCCCTATAAGGATTGAGCCAAGCATGGAACTCAAATCCCCTTCTTTTTGACTCCAGGATCATCCAGGAAAGGGGGTCTTCCAAGGTGTCCGGTCTTTTCCCCTGCTTTCCGGTCAGGTACTTGGACCAAGGTGCATATCTTGAAGGATAAAAAGCATCGCCAGCAGTTCTTATCTGCACGATGACAGCATTGAAATTAAGGGATTGATAATAATCCAGAAGCTTGATAAAATCCTCTTTTTGTTTGGCATAGGGATCATTGGGAGAACTTGGCCAATCGATATTGGCCACTGTAGCTATCCATACCCCCCTGAATTCTCTTAGGCTTTGTGGCATGTCCATTTCTATTGCCCGGTAGTAAAGTGTTTTTGGAAGGTTGGAGTATACCCTGCTTGGATATCCCTCTTCCAGCCCATCCACATAAGGCGCAGTGAGTGTCGCAGATGTAGGGGCTGAAGATTTACAGGATTGAAATAAAAAAAACAAGAAGCATCCCACCATCATGGTAAGTCCAATGCCCTTTGTGTAAAAATTTAGCTTCATGGTCTATTCAGGTTTGCTTTTAACATCAAGGTCTCGAAGCCTTTTTCTTAATCTTTTCATGAACCTATCACCAGGATCCTGCTTTTGAGTGATATAATCAGGATCCGTTTCCTTCCATAAAGGCGTGCCTTGGAAGGCATAGTATTCATGGTGCCCAATGACGTAAGTGATTGGGTATTTTTTTTGCAAATAACGGATCAATTCCGCATTCGCTTTAAGTTGTGCCCGGGTCAATGGTGCATCAGGACCACCGATATTTTCAATACCGATGGCCATGTAGTTTAGCCCAATGGTATGTCTGGCAAAAGTCGTGTCCGGCAGTAACCTGAAAATCACCCCATCTCTATCCACTAGAAAATGGGCGGAAACGTTCAGGTTGCTGGCAGCTGTCAGCTCCGGTCTACCTCCCAAATGAACCGGGTTGAATACATCAAATGTACTTTCCAACGTTGAAACAGCAGTCCAATGCACCACCACCATTTGAGGTGTTATGGTAGCAGTCTCCTTTTCAATTCCATGCCTGTTTTTCAGGTATTCTAAGGATAATTGCGTCCTCTCCTCATTGAAAAGTATAGGTTTTTCAAAAATCCTGAAAGTTTGACCTGCAGCAACTGAAATACCTATCCAACTTAAACAAAGCACTAAGACTATGAAATATCGTTTTTTCATCAATCATTCTGTATGAACAATGTTCGAAAATAAGTTAATTTCTTCAAAGGTGAATTTGAAAATAGAAAATTTTGAATGAAAAAGCCCTGAACCTTTATGGAACAGGGCTTTACCTATGAAAAAAGTGAAATTAACCTACGGTGATGGCCTTTTTACTTTTGTTTTCTGCTTTATCATTTTTAGGGATGACCACTTTTAGAATGCCATTGTCATACTTCGCATCTATTTTGTCTTCCAAAATGTTTTCAGGCAGGGTAAAGGAACGTCGGATGCTGGAATAGGAAAATTCTTTTTTTCTATAATTTTCTTTTTCCTCTTCTGCTTTGTGCTCCTTTTCTGCACTGATGTTTAAAATACCATCACTGAATTCGACGTTGAAATCTTTCTTGTCGAAACCGGGAGCGGAGAGCTCCAACTTGAATTCTTTGTCATTTTCAATGACATTGGCGGAAGGAATTTCAATTCCCTTTCCTGGGGCCCAGAAGTCTTTTTCCCAATCAAAGAAGTCTGCGCCGAAGAAATCCTGAACCATTTTTGGCCACATTCCGCCGTTTCTCTTTGCAGGAGTGTTCATGGTTTTTAGGTTTTATTTGATTTAACTGACTTGAGTTTTATTGGAATAAATTTACAAAATTTTAACCTTCACAAATATGATAAAGCTCAGGTTTTTAAATGATTGAGCGCAAAAAATTCAGCCTATTAAAAGTTTTCTTAAAGTGTATTCAATACACCTGGCTGCCAATTTAGAAGTGGAATTATCCTGATCATATTCTGGGTTTAATTCGACTACGTCCAAGGAGATTAATTTCCCACTTTGAGCGATCCATTCTAATACTTTAGCGATCAGCTCAGGTGAAAATCCCCAAGGAGAGGGGGCACTCACGCCTGGAGCGACGGCAGAAGAAAACCCATCAAGGTCAATGCTTAGGTATATTTTATTGATGGATTGGCAAAATGTATCCAAATGATCTTTGATCTGCGGCCAATTGTCCATGGTAAATTCTTCCATTTCCATCCATTGAACATGAAGTTGGTTGGCTTTTTCAAAGAGTTCCGGAGGGTTGGCAGCGCTTTGAATTCCCAAACAGAGGTATTCAAAGTTTTTTGGAAAAGAAGTGGCAAGCTCCAAGAAAGGCGAGCCTGAATGCCCCTTTCCATCGACTTTGGGTCGGATGTCAAAATGGGCATCAAGGTTGATAATGCCTAATTTTTCACTTTTGTTCAAGCAATGTTCCATGACGGCCTTTCCATGAGGATAGGCCAGGTCATGACCACCTCCTAAGATTACCGGAAAAGCTTTTTTTGACAACAGTCCTTTGATGGTTTGGTAGAGAAGGTCATGGGAGGCCTCCATGTCATTTCCTTCTGTAAGTATGTCTCCTAAGTCATAAATCTTAAAAGCTTTTGGTAGATGGTAAGCCATGGGCCCCATCATTTTCCTTATTGCCCCGGGTCCCTGAGATGTCCCGGCTCTGCCTTGGTTTCTCTTCACTCCCTCCTCTCCTGCATATCCCAGGATGGCCAGCTTTTTCTCCGAACTTTCCTCAGGTAAATCAAGGGAATCAAGGCATCTGACAGCTTGGTGCCAATACTGGAGGCTTTCAGCATTTCTTCCTGACCAATTGGCTTGCGATGTGGATTGGTAAATGGACATAGCATTAAAGATAAGCACGTAAATTAAAAAAATCACATGGGTGTTGAAGGTTCAATCAGATCCCAAAGATTACCGTACAGGTCTTCAAAAATGAGCACCTTTCCGTATACTTCCTCTCTGGGACCATTTATGATTTTGATTTGGTGATGGATCAGGTTTTTATAATCCCTGTCAAAATTATCCGTATGCAAAAAGAGGAATACCCTGCCACCTGTTTGGTTTCCGGTGCGGCTTTTTTGTTCTTCAGTAGCAGCTTTGGCCAACAACAATGCAGCACCTTTTTCACCTTTTGGTTTTACTACAACCCATCTTTTGGTTTCCGATAATTCAGTGTCTTCGACCAAGTCAAATTGGAGTTTTTGGGTGTAAAACTGAATGGCCTCGTCATAGTTATTGACTACCAAAGCGATCTGTACCAGGGATTGCTGCATTTTTTCTCATTGGTTTAATAAAAATAAAACGCGGGATCAACCCGCGCTTCATTTTTAAACTTCAAATCCTGGTCTGTATTCCCGGCCCACAAACTGATTGGCTTCTTCCAGGTTGGTGATGCGCATGTTGTCGCCATCCCAAAGTAGTTTTCTTCTACCGAAGAATTCCATTTGTCCCTGTGGATTTTCCCTTCTGAGCATATAGCTTCTTATGGCCAGATTACCCATCAAGACGGTTTCAGTCATGGGTCCTGCGTAGTCAAAAGAGGAGGTCAGTTCTTGGTGCTCCTTGCTTCTGAAACCTGCTTTACAGGCATCCACCCATTTTCTCTGGTGACCATATTCCGGTTCGTCCCCATCTTCTTTCTCAGGTCCAAAATCCGTGGATCCATCGTTCATGTATAATTTGGGCATCAAAGGCGAGCTGTCATTGATATTGGTGGAAATCACCCCATGTTCTCCGATGATCAGGACGCCATTGGCCGAATTGGCACCTCCCATGTCATGGTCAGGTGGTATGGCTGCGGGGCGTGAAGGCCTGATGCCCCCATCACTCCAGGTCATTTCTATGGGGGATTGACTTTTTTCTGTAGTATTAAAATTGATCGTGATATAGGAAGAGGCAGGGCAGCCTTCAGGATGATAATCCGGGGTCCACATTCTGGTGAATACTGTGCCTACACTGCATTCTGCCGCTGTGGGGTAATGTAAACCTAATGTTCTAAAAGGTATATCGATTAAGTGACAACCCACATCTCCAAGGGCTCCTGTCCCATAATCCCACCAACCTCTCCAATTGAAGGGGTGTAGATTAGGGGTATAGGGAATCTCAGGTGCCGGGCCCAACCATAAATCCCAGTTGAGTGCATCTGGTCTCTGACTGGGGTTAGGTTGTGGGAAAGCAAAGCCTTGAGGCCAGACAGGCCTGTTGGTCCAGATTTGAACTTTGGATATTTTCCCCAGTTTTCCGCTGTCTACCCATTTTTGAACCATACCTAGAAGGGGGTTGGAAGCCCCTTGGTTTCCCATTTGGGTGACTACTTTTTGATCCCGGGCCATTTCTGTAAGCAGACGAGCTTCCCGGATATTATGGGTCAGGGGTTTTTGTACGTACACATGTTTTCCCCTCTCCATGGCATACTTGGCGGCAGGGCCATGCACATGGTCAGGCGTAGAAATGGTTACCCCGTCAATGTCTTTTTCTTTGTCCAACATCTCCCTATAATCGGCATACCGTTTCGCATTGGGGAAATTTTCAATGGATTGCTTGGCTGATCCTGAAAAATCAACATCACAAAGGGCAACGACTCTTT
Organism: Cecembia lonarensis LW9; assembly: GCF_000298295.1. GTDB lineage: Bacteria > Bacteroidota > Bacteroidia > Cytophagales > Cyclobacteriaceae > Cecembia > Cecembia lonarensis. The sequence continues at coordinate 449 of NZ_AMGM01000099.1, read as the reverse complement.
CTCTGCCATTGACAGAGGCATTTTTGATGTCTGAGATTCCTTTACCTCCGGCACCAATAGCGGCCAAGTTCAATTGGTCAGATGGGGCGGTGAATCCCACACCCCCCAGAACATGACGGGGAACAATAAATATGGAGGATGCTAGCGCTGCATTTTTGATAAAATCCCTGCGGCTTTGGCCAGATTTCTCCTCTTTCCTGTTTTTCATAATAGGTTTGGGTTATTGAAAATTTTAGAAAAACTAAGATATGGTTTTTGTTTATTTTCTTAGAATTATTTCGCTTGATTTTTGTTGCAGGCTAGATAATTCACCTTGAAAGCTCTATTCATTTCTGTAATCATTTTTTACTTCATTGTGACCTTTAGTGGTAAATGGCTTTATTGATTTGTAACTGATCTTTTCAAACTTACAAGTACATCCCACTTGGCTCTTTTTACTTTTGCCCTTT
>NZ_AMGM01000098.1 GCF_000298295.1 Cecembia lonarensis LW9 | reverse complement strand
ATTTTTAATTTTTCAGACATTGGCTTTCTCTAATCTTCATCTGACTCCCAACCTGCCCTGATTCTGATAATATCATAGGCCTGAAGAATAGCCGCTCTCATGGAGCCTTCATCAGCCACTTTTTTGCCTGCAATATTATAGGCTGTTCCATGATCTGGTGAAGTTCTTACAATTGGCAATCCTGCTGTAAAGTTTACGCCGGTTTCAAAGGCCAATGATTTGAAAGGAATAAGCCCTTGGTCATGATACATAGCCAATACCCCATCAAACTTTTTTTGGTGCATCATGCCAAAGAATCCATCTGATGAATAGGGACCAAATACCAAATGCCCTTTATCCTTATATGCTTTGATCACGGGCTTAATGATATTTTCTTCCTCATCACCAAGGAGCCCATCCTCTCCGGCGTGAGGATTTAACCCCAAAACTGCTACCCTAGGTTTGCCAATACCAAAATCTTCCTGCAAGGATTGCAACATAATATCCAATTTTTTCTTGATATTTTCAGCGGTGACATTTTCAGCCACTTTTTTGATAGGCATATGTGCTGTGACCAATCCTACACGGATATCTTCTGCTACCAAAAACATCAGGCTTTCATTTTGATTAAAGGCCTCTGTGAGGTATTCTGTATGTCCGATGAACTTTTTTTCCGGGCTGTTGATATTATTTTTATTTAAAGGAGCTGTAACTAAACCGTCAATTTTCCCCTCTTTCAGGTCAATTATAGCCTGGTCTAGAGCTGCTAAAGCTAATTTACCGGCTTCTTGTGTTTCCACACCCGGTATTACCTCAGGACTTTCGTCGAGAACATTAATTACATTGACTTTCTTATGATGGACTTCATCAATATTCCTGATTTGCATGAAGTTGAATTCCTCCAGCTCTAATTGTTTTCTGTAAAATGTCAGCACTTTGCCGTGAGCATAGATAACTGGTGTAACGAGTCTTTGTAACCTATTGTCCAAAAGGGCCTTTATGGTAACTTCTGGTCCTACACCATTGATATCACCTATACTGATTCCTATTACCGGCTTATTTTTTTTATGGTTCATTTACTTAAAAGCTTCCTGTTAATATTTATTATTTTCCGATTGTCTTTTATATAAAAGACCAAGTAAAGGCTTTTTCAATTATAATTACAAATCTGGAGCTGTCAAGAATCAGTTTTCAAATCATAGTAGCCCTTACGGAGAATTCTCTTATTTTTGACCTGCAATTTATATAAAATAATCTTAGTAAAGTCAATGAATAAGGTCAAACCCAAAAAACACCTTGGACAGCATTTTCTAACCGACTTGGGGATAGCTGAAAAAATTGCCAAGGCGGTCAGCGGCCACAAGGGAATTCAGAAAGTCCTTGAAATCGGCCCTGGTATGGGTGTTCTGACCGATTTTTTATTGGAGGCCAATTGGGACCTCTTTCTCGTGGATATCGATTCGGAGTCGATTAAATACCTTCACCAGAAATATCCAACTTTGGGTGATAAGATCATTGAAGCAGATTATTTAAAAAAGGACTTTTCACCCATCATGGAAGGCCCTTATGCTGTAGCAGGTAATTTTCCCTATAACATTTCATCTCAAATATTTTTTAAGATATTGGAAGAAAGAAATAATGTAATAGAAGTAGTTTGTATGTTGCAAAAGGAAGTGGCGCAAAGGATAGCCTCTCCCAAGGGAAATAAGGATTATGGAATTCTGTCTGTTTTATTGCAGGCCTATTATGATATAGAGTACCTCTTTACTGTTCCTCCCGGGGTCTTTAACCCGCCTCCAAAAGTTAACTCGGGAGTTATCAGGTTAAGGAGAAATAATCTGACGGAGCTGGACTGTGATGAGAAGTTGTTTTTTAGGGTAGTCAAACAAGGGTTTGGAACCAGGAGAAAAACATTAAGAAATTCCCTCAAGGCCCTGGGGTTATCTGAAGATTTAAAGGAAGACCCTATCTTGGATAAAAGGGCAGAACAACTGGATGTACAGGAATTTGTTACCTTGACAAAAAAACTGAAGGAATCTTGGAACCAATAAAGTCATTTGAGTTATCAAAAGAATATCTGGAAAGTCTCCGGGATGCGATAGAAAGTCAGGACAATGACTTTATCATAGAATCCCTGGATGGAGCCAATGTGGCCGACATAGCCGCCTTATTGGATGAGCTCAATATGGATGAGGCAATATATGTCCTCAGGCTTTTGGAAGCATCTACCGCTGCAGATATCCTTATAGAATTAGAAGAAGATTCCCTGGTTAAGGTTATCCGGGAAATGCAGCCCTCCGAATTGGCAGGTCTAATTGAGAAAATGGATTCTGATGATGCGGTGGATATTCTGATCCTCATGCCTACCAAGGAGCGGGAGGATGTCATTTCTTATCTTCAGGAGAAAGAAAAATCCGCCAATATTCTGGACCTTTTGCGCTATGATGAGGATTCAGCCGGTGGTTTGATGGCTAAGGAATTTATAAAGGCCAATCAAAACTGGAATGTGGTGCAAACCATCGAAGAAATCAGAAGACAGGCAGAAAAAGTGGAAAAGATTTATTCCATTTATGTGGTGGACAACAAGCAGCATTTATTGGGCAGGGTTTCATTGAAGAAAATCATCCTGGCCTCCTCTGATACCAAGATTTCCAATATTTATGAATCTGATCTGATTTCAGTACCCACGCATATGGATGGAGAAGAAGTGGCTGAAATTATGCGGAAGTACGATTTGGAATCAGTTCCTGTGGTGAATGCCAAGAATAAATTGGTGGGAAGAATTACGGTGGATGATATTCTGGATTTGATCAGAGAGCAATCAGAAGAAGATATGCAGGCCATGACGGGTATATCTGCCGATGTGGAAGAGTCAGATTCAGTTTTTAAAATTTCCAAAGCCCGTCTTCCCTGGTTACTGATTGGTGTAGTAGGGGGGCTTTTAGGTGCGCAGATTATCGGTTTTTTTGAAGATGGCTTGAGCAAATACATTGCCCTGGCTTCATTTATTCCTCTGGTAGCTGCCACAGGTGGAAATGTAGGCATTCAGTCTTCCTCCCTGGTAGTTCAGACCCTGGCTTCAAAATCTGTATTTAATGATACCCCATGGCAAAGATTTGTCAAAGGGGTTTTGATTGCTGTTGTTAATGGCATTGTTCTCGGTCTTTTTGTTTTTTCAGTAGTAGTCTTCATATATGGTTTTGAAAGTATATTTGGGTTAACCATTGGGTTGGCCATGTTCTGTGTGGTATTACTGGCTTCATTTATGGGGACAGTAACACCTTTGGTATTGGATAAATTTGGAATCAATCCTGCCATAGCCTCTGGTCCATTTATTACTACAGCCAATGACCTTCTGGGATTAGCTGTGTATTTTGGCGTGGCCATGTCATTACTTAAACTGTGATTAATCATGCCTAAAAGACTGAAGGAAAATTGGTATGCAGTTTCTGAGCAAGGGATACAATTTACGTATCCGAAATCAGAATTCATTGATTGGGAAAAAATAGAAAAGGCAGAAATAGTAGATGATGTTGCGGTAAAACACCCCAAATATACCTTTGGTATTGGCTTGTTGTTAATTACCTCTGTCCTTATTTTAATACCCATACAAAAATTCAATCTTCCTTTTTTTACTGAATCTCAAGGTTGGACAGGTACTGTGATACTTTTACTTTTTTACCTTCTTATGATGGGATTGGGGATTTGGTCAATTAGAAATGCCCTGATGAAAAGACCTGTGCTAAAAATTCATTTTAAAAAAGGTGGTTATGAAATGGTTGTTTTGGGCAAGTATTTTGGTAATGATGATTCACAGGATATTATAGCCACACTTACCAAGCATCTTGGTGCTGAGAGAGTAAAATTCACAAAACAGGCCGCTTAGTATTAATTCAATATCTCCATTAAATATGACTCAGTTTCCTGAAGATCTGAAAAAAGTGCTGATCATTGACGAAATGCATTTATCCATCATTCCTTTGTTTGAGGAAGAAGGGTTTGTTGTGGATTATAGGCCGGAAATCAAAAGGCCCGAAATATTAGAGATTATCCAAGACTACTTTGGCTTGTTGATACGGTCAAAAACCCCTATTAACCGGGAATTACTCACCAAAGCTAAAAAATTAAGATTTATCGGTAGGGCGGGTGCAGGTTTGGATAAAATTGACCTGGAATATTTAGATCAGAATAACATCAAACTCTTTCACGCTGCAGAGGGGAATATGGATGCCGTTGGGGAACACGCGATAGGAGGGTTGTTGGCTTTGTTTAATCATATCAACAAAGCAGACCAAGAAGTAAGAAGAGGTGTTTGGAAAAGAGAGGAGAACAGGGGAGAGGAGTTGAAAGGGAAAACCGTCGGCATCATTGGATATGGCAATATGGGCTCAGCATTTGCCAAAAAATTATTGGGTTTTGAAGTAAATATTTTGGCCTATGACAAATACAAATCCCATTTTGGGAGTGGGGTGATTAAAGAGGTCACATTGGAAGATATTTTTGCAGAAACAGATGTGTTGAGCCTTCATGTTCCTTTGACTGCAGAAACGAATAACCTGATGACACCGGAATTTTTAAAGCGCTTTAAAAAGCCTATTTATTTGATCAATACGGCAAGGGGAGAAATTGTATCCTTTGCTACCTTAAATCAAGCTTTTGATGCGGGTATCATCAAAGGGGCGGTACTTGATGTTTTAGAAAATGAGAAGTTTCAGACCTTTTCATTAGAGCAGCAAAGGGAATTCGATTTATTGGCCGCGAGAGAAAATGTCATTTTTAGTCCGCATATCGCTGGATGGACCTTTCAATCATACGAGCGGATCAATGAGGTACTTGCCCAAAAAATCAGGGAAGGGATTTCTAATTAAGTGATCCTGTAAAAAGTGTTTAAATCAACCTGTTAATTTGGTGTAAAATAATCTTTTAATTCAGGAGTGCCGGTTTTCTTTTGAATCAAGTCTATTGGTTTGTAAAGGTAATTTTATTATTTTTGTCGCATTACATAGAAAAATGCAATAGAAGAAACGGTCCCGCTAGCGGGACCGTTTCTTCTATTTTTCATAGCCATATAAATTTTATCATCATGGGAAAAATACAGTATTATACTGAAGAGGGACTGAAAAAATTAAAGGACGAACTTCATGAGTTAAAAACAAAGGGTCGTACAGATATTGCCAAGCAGATTGCCGAAGCAAGGGACAAAGGTGATTTGAGTGAGAATGCTGAATATGATGCAGCCAAGGATGCCCAAGGTTTGTTAGAACTCAAAATTGCCAAATTAGAGGAAGTGGTTGGGAATGCGAGGGTGATGGATAATTCTAAATTGGACACTTCAAAGGTTGGTATTTTGAGTACAGTTAAGATCAAAAATGTTAAAAATGGCATGACTGTTAGCTATACCTTGGTGTCTGAGGAGGAGGCAGACCTCAAAGCTGGAAAGATTTCCTTGGGGTCTCCTTTTGGAAAGGGCCTTTTAGGAAAATCTGTTGGTGAAGTGGCCCAAATCAATGCTCCTGCCGGAACCTTAGAGTTTGAAGTGCTTGACATTTCATATTAAATCTTTTTTCCCGATGGATTTTTCCATCGGGATTTTTATTTTTATCCCATGACTACAATTTTCACTAAAATAATCAATCGAGAAATCCCGGCCTATATAGTGGCTGAGGATGATAATTATATTGCCTTTTTGGATATCATGCCCTTGGCTAAAGGGCATGTCTTGGTTATTCCCAAGGTAGAAGTAGATTATATTTTTGATCTGGAGGACGAGATTTTGGCAGGTTTGCATGTTTTTTCAAAAAAAGTGGCCAAGGCCATTGATAAAACCATACCATGTACCCGAGTAGGAGTGGCCGTTATCGGCCTTGAGGTGCCACATGTTCATGTTCACCTGATTCCCTTGCGAAGCATAGGGGATATTAATTTTTCCAGACCGAAATTGAAATTGTCTGCTGAAGAGATGGGGGAGATAGCGGAAACCATAAAGAAGGGATTTGATGCTTAATCAGTTTCTTATCCTTTATAAAAAAGCCCAAAAGTGCTCATCCCCGATTTTAATTCGAATGATTACCTGATTTCTCCGTTTGTCAGGTTTTCAACCGATTCCATAATGTGAAAGCAGCGTCAATCATAAAGGAATGCAAACGTTTTCCATATTCATAAAAATTGGATAATTTGCAGCAATAGTAGAAACATTTTAGACCTATTTAAACCCAAAATTTATGTCCAAGACGTATTTTCCAGGTATTGAAAAAGTAAAGTTTGAAGGTAAAGGTTCAAAGAACCCCTTTGCATTTAAATATTACAATCCAGATCAAGTGGTGGCAGGTAAGGCCATGAAAGATCATTTTAAGTTTGCCATTGCCTATTGGCATACCTTCTGTGCCACTGGTGCGGATCCATTTGGGCCGGGTACCATGCTCCGACCATGGGATGCTGATTCAGATCCGGTTCAGAGGGCCAAAGACAAAATGGATGCAGCCTTTGAGTTTTTCACTAAAATTGGCGCTGAATACTACTGTTTCCACGATGTCGATCTGGTGGATGAAGGTGACTCCATCGAAGAATATGAAAGGCGCATGCAAATCATCACAGATTATGCCCTTCAAAAGCAAAAGGAAACAGGTGTTAAGTTGCTATGGGGTACGGCTAATGTATTCAGTAATCCAAGGTACATGAACGGGGCATCTACCAATCCCAACTTTGACGTGGTAGCTTGGGCAGGAACCCAAGTAAAGAATTCCATTGATGCCACCATCAAATTAGGAGGCGAAAATTATGTCTTCTGGGGAGGACGAGAAGGCTACATGTCCTTGCTCAATACAGACATGAAACGTGAAACCGAGCATTTGGCGAAATTTTTGACCATGGCAAGGGATTATGCCCGTTCTAAAGGCTTTAAGGGAACATTCCTGATCGAACCCAAACCAATGGAGCCTACCAAGCACCAATATGATTATGATTCCGCTACAGTGGTGGGATTCCTTAGACAGCACGGTTTGGACAAGGATTTCAAAATCAATATTGAAGTCAACCATGCCACGCTAGCGGGCCACACTTTCCAACATGAATTACAGGTGGCTGCTGATGCCGGCATGCTGGGGTCTATTGATGCCAATAGGGGAGATTATCAAAATGGTTGGGATACTGATCAGTTTGCAATTAACCTTCAAGAGCTTACCGAGGCCATGCTTGTGATTCTACAAAGTGGAGGCATTCAAGGTGGTGGTGTGAATTTCGATGCCAAAGTAAGAAGAAATTCTACGGATTTAGAAGATCTCTTTATTGCCCATATCGGCAGTATGGATGCCTTTGCAAGAGGACTATTGATAGCGGATAAAATCCTTACAGATTCAGCTTACTTGGATTTGAGAAAACAACGCTATGCTTCATTTGATGCAGGAAAGGGGAAAGAATTTGAAAATGGCCAATTGACTTTGGAAGATCTCAGAGCCCATGCACTAGCGGTAGGAGAACCTAAGCAAATCAGTGGCAAGCAAGAGCTGTATGAGAATATCCTGAATGAGTTTATTTGATATCGAAATTCGAAAGTTAGATTTCGAAAGGGCCAGCAGAGGACACTCTGCTGGTTTTTTATTTCATGGGATTTATTGTCTGAATTGTCCCATCCGGATTGTATTGAAGTTCTGCCATTTTGATATTTCTCAGATGGGTTTCACCGGACAGTTCTGTATCATGGTAAAAGAGGTACCATTTGCCTTCAAATTCCACAATGGAATGATGATTGGTCCAGCCTTGAACAGGCAATAATACATTGCCTTTGTGGACAAAAGGCCCATATGGATTGTCACCTATGGCATAAGCAATATTATGGGTGTCTCCGGTGGAATAGGAGAGGTAATACTGCTCATTGTACTTGTGTACCCAAGCTCCCTCGAAAAATCTCCTTTGATTGTCTCCCGATAAAATAGGATTTCCCTGTTCATCTACGATCAGGGCATCTTTTGGTTTCTCAGCCATTTCAAGCATATCAGCAGTAAGCTTGGCCACTTTTGGCATCAGCGCTGCTTGATCAGGAGCAGGGATGCCATCTGTTGGGCCTTTTCTTCCTGCTACTAATTCTCCATCTTCAAACCACTGTAACTGACCTCCCCAGATGCCACCAAAATAGAGGTAATTGCTTCCGTCATCATCCTGAAATACGGCAGGATCCATACTGTAGGAACCTTTGATGGGATTGGGTTGGGCTTTAAAAGGACCAGCGGGATTATCTGCTACAGCGACACCAATCCTAAAAATATCATCCTGGTCTTTGGCAGGAAAATAGAGGTAATATTTGCCTTCTTTATGGGCGGCATCCGGTGCCCAAAGTTGTCTGCTGGCCCATGGGATATCTTCTAATTTTAGTACTGGGCCATGGTCTTTTACTGCTGCGCCAGGTTCATCCATAGAAAAGACATGGTAATCCTTCATGTCAAAATGCCCGCCCATATCATCTGAAGTAGCCCCTGTTTCAATGTCATGAGAAGGGTAAATATAAATTTTGCCCTCAAATACATGTGCTGAAGGGTCAGCGGTATACATATGAGTGACTAAGGGTTGGTGACGGAAAATGGAAGTTTCTTCATTTTCTGCAGTCTGCTCATCTTTGGAAGAAGGTGCACAGGCTAAAGCCAGCGTGCATACCATCAACCAAATGGGTTTAAAGTTTTTCATAGGTTTTATAGGTTTTTTTATAAAAATAAGCATTAAAACCGACTATTTGAAATGTAGCACATGAAGGACAATTGAAGAATTTATCAATTAATTTATACGTTTTTACATTTTTTTTATTTTTAAAACATGGCAAGTTTTAAAAAGGAAATATCCGTATTGGTTTTCATTTTTTTAGTTTTGGATTACAGGGTCAAGTCGAATTTGGCAAGAGGATTGAAACACTTAAAGACTTCAGTTTAAAACCTGTATGGATTGAAACATCGGAGAATTATTTCCTCGCCTTTCAATCTAATGTAGTTGATGCTTCCAGACAAATCAATCTAAACCTGTTTTTCGCAAAACAAGACTTTACAGAAGAAACCTTTTTGGAAATACCGCTTAAATGGAGTTATGTTATTAGAAAACCAAAAGCTGTTGGGAATAAATTTTATTTTCTGTGTGAAAGTAGAGATAGGGAATTAAAAGAGTATTATTTTTTGGTCATAGATCCGAATTCTAAGGAAACTTTGGAAATAGATTTAGAGAATGTGATTAAGGGTAGGATTTTGGAGTTTGAAGTATTGGAAGATCGCATCCTATTTTTGATTATTTCCCAATACAGAATTGTGGCACAAATTCTGGAGACAACTACCAATAAAATTTATACTGTTGATGATATATATCAACGCGGAATGGTGCTTCAGGAAGTTTTTCATGATGAATTATCACGAGAATTTCATCTACTTTTTAGCTTTAGAAAACGGGATAATAGCAAGTCATTTTTTTGGTCAATACTTAATAATGAAGGTGTTATACTCAATAATATATTACTGGAACATACCCATGAAAACCTTGAAAATATTGAGATTTTGCTTACAGGTGATGGGGCTTTACCGTTTGTTGCTGGCACAATAGGAGAAACCAAAAAAATCGCATATAAGGGGTATTATGCCGGCTATTTGTCCCAGGGAATCAATCCATTTAAAAGCATTATTGAAATTTCTGAGCTTAAAGGATTTTTTAGTTTTGAAAAGGATGGTGGAGAAAAAAGTCTAAAAAAGTGGCAGAAGTCAGGAAGGCAATCATTGAATGGTGTATTGTCATCCAGAGGCTTGATACAAAATGAATTTGGTTATCTTTTGCATTCAGATTATTTCAGAGCTGTAGGGAATTCGTTTTATCTCAAGGATGGATTGTATGATTACAACTATTATCAGCTTAATCCGATGAAAGATCTGACAATAGGAAGAAGGGTCATTGTAGATAATTTTACTGATGGGTTCGGTCAATCCCCTTCTATTGTAGAAGGTTATTTTAATGAGTTAGGTCAACCTATTTTGATAGAGGGAGATCCAAGGATTTACTTTTCGTTTATTTCTTCCCACTTTTTGCAGTTGGATTTTGATGGTAATGTTCTATGGGATTATGCCATCCCTTTACCAAAAAAATCAACGTTTATTCCTCTTTCTTATGGACAGATTTTAACAGGTAAAAAAGATCATTTTTTGTATACATTTGACGATAAGTTATTTTATTCCTTGATCTCTATGGGTGAAATTGAAATGATGAACATGGAAATTCTACTACCCGATCCTCAAAAACCCGGTAAGGTGTTAAAATCAGAATACTATGACCTAGAGCTAAAATCTTTAAATAATGGGTCTTTTTTATTGACAGGAAGACAAAGGTTACGGTTTGTGGATGAAAATGATATGGCACAAGATCAAGATATACTCTTCTTTCAGGAATTGAATGTCAATGAATTTTAACCCGCATTATTCAATGCTAGAAATTTGTTAAAGGAATTTTTGGAATTATCTTGAAATGATCCGAAAGTCTGATGCATATTTTGGCATGCTTTCATTTAATACCCCGCATAGTCCATTTCAGGTGCCGGATCAGTATTTTGATAAATATATGGCCAAAGGACTGAACGATATAGATGCCAGCGTCTATGGAATGGTTGAAAACATTGATGATAATTTGGGGCGGTTGATGGAATTCCTTGATCAAAGTGGGAAGTTGGAGCAAACCATTGTCATCTTTATGACAGATAATGGTCCTAATGGTATTCGGTATAATGGAGGGATGAAAGGGAAAAAGGCCGACTTGGACGAGGGAGGAGTAAGGGTGCCCTTTTTTCTAAAGGTACCTGGCTTTTCTCCGAAAGTTATCAAGGAATGAGCCGGTCATATTGATATTTTGCCCACCATTTTGGATATATCAAATCTCAAGCCTCCAATAGAAGTTGAGATGCACGGAAGGAGTTTAACCCCGCTTATCCAAAACAGCAAAGATTGGGAGGACAGGTACTTTTTTACCCATCATGTTATCAGAGATTTTGATACCATTCCCGGTGCTGTGAGGAATCAGCAATACCTATTGACCATGAAGGGGAAGGACAAAGCTTTGTTTGACCTTACTCAGGATCCTGGTCAAAATTTTAACATTATTTCCGAATTTGGCTGTGGACATCCCATCTCCTGATAGGGTTAGCAGGTCTGAGGTATATGAGAAAAACTGGCCTTTGGTTCCTTTAGGTAAAAAAAGGTTTGAAAAAGGTAATGTTTTACTTACTTTAAACATGAAAGAAGGCCAAATTACGGCATTGAAAATCAAGTCTTTGATCCTACAAAAAATAAACCCATAAACATTCCATCAGAAATGAGAATTCTATATCTTTTGTTGTCGATTATTTTTGTTTCTTCCTGTTCAGAAGAAAAAACCGCAAAACAACGACCCAATATCGTTTTCATCATGTCGGATGACCATGCTTATCAGGCGATTTCCGCTTATGATAACAGGTTGATCCATACCCCTAATATTGACCGGGTGGCCAAAATGGGTATATTGTTTACCAATGCCAGTGTGACCAATTCCATCTGCGCCCCTTCCAGAGCTACCATCCTCACAGGAAAACACACCCATATCAACGGAAAAACAGACAATCATTTTCCTTTCGACACCACCAATGTAACTTTTCCCCAATTACTTCAAGAGGCAGGTTACCAAACCGCCATGTTCGGAAAACTCCATTTTGGAAACAATCCCAAAGGATTTGATCAGTTCAAAATTTTACCTGGACAGGGGGTTTATTATAACCCTATATTTATCACCAAAAATGAGGGTACCTATGAGGTGGAAGGCTATGTGACGGATATTATCACCGACATGACATTGGACTGGTTGGAAAATGAAAGGAAAGCTGATCAGCCATTTTTTCTGGCCTATTTACACAAAGCCCCCCATAGAGAATGGCTGCCTGCAGAAAGGCATATAGCCGAATTTGCCCAAAAGACATTTCCCGAACCCGCGACCCTTTTTGATGATTATTCAGGAAGGGGTACCGCTGCCAAAGAGGCTGAAATGAATTTGCTACATCATATGAATTGGGCAGGGGATTCCAAAATTTATCCAGAAGTGATGGATCAACTGGGAATTCCTGATGCCTCTGGCTGGGATAAGGGGGCATTCGAAAGAGAAGTGGGCAGGATGAATCTTACTCAGCGGGCCAATTGGGATAAAGTTTATCAGCCCATGAACGAGGCATTTATCCAGGCTTTTCCCAACATGACGGATGAAGATAAAATGCGCTGGAGGTACCAAAGGTATATGCAGGACTATTTGGGTACCATAGCTTCAGTGGATGAAAATGTGGGCAGGGTTTTGGATTATCTGGAAGCAAATGGCCTCATGGAAAATACCATCATTGTATACACTTCTGACCAGGGCTTTTACCTAGGAGAACATGGTTGGTTCGATAAGCGCTTCGTGTATGATGAATCCTTCAAGACCCCGCTTTTGGTGGCATGGCCCGGTAAAATCCAGCCAGGCACTAAGTCGGATGAATTGGTGCAGAACCTCGATTTTGCACAGACCTTTTTAGAAGCAGCGGGTATTCCTCAGCCTGAGGACATGCAAGGCGAAAGTCTGATGCCTCTTTTGACTGGAGAAACAGACAAATGGACAAGGGATGCGGTGTACTATCATTATTACGAATATCCTTCCATCCATATGGTCAAGCGGCATTATGCCATCGTGACCAAAGAATATAAATTGATCCATTTTTATTATGATGTAGATGAGTGGGAATTATATGATAGGGTGAATGATCCCCAAGAACTCAAAAATGTATATGATGATCCTGCCTACAAGGAAATAAGGGAGAAACTCCATGAGGATTTGGAAGCCTTGAGAGAAAAGTATGGGGATTCATCAGAAATCAGTCAAAAGCTTTTGGAAGAATACCTGGATAAATTAAGGGGAACCGAGCAGCGTTTGGCCCCGAGTTTTAAGAAGGTAGGGGGAGATTGAGATGTGTCAAGAGAGTGGTTAGAACCAAGAAACAGAGAAATCAGAGTTAAGTGGGATTTCGGGGGGTAGATTTCGGAACCATTAAAGCAAT
>NZ_AMGM01000097.1 GCF_000298295.1 Cecembia lonarensis LW9 | reverse complement strand
GGGCGGGGATTTCTGCTGAATATCATGGCCATCTGGAATACACCACCCAAGGGGGAAGACCGACATCGGGATACTTCCCCAGGTTTAGAAATGTTTTTAAGCAAGAAACCGATTTCCTTAGAGGTTATGCTGCCGGATTTTCTGCCAACAGAGGAAGCTATTCCGATCAGAGCGGTATCGGTATGGACTTGAAAGAAAGTTTGCTCAACCCAGATAAATACGGCCCATGGAGAGTGGGTTCGCACATGATGGGGGAAACCATTCCCAAAGAGAGCAATTATGTCGCTTTGGATCCAAACCAAAAAGACGAGTGGGGTATCCCTTTGCTCAGGGTTAACGTGGACTATGATGACAATGACGAGAAGATGGTCAAGGATTATTTGGAGCAGATGACGGAGATGTTTGAAAAGGCAGGCTTCACCAATATCCAAACCCGTGATGACCGCAGAGCACCTGGATTGGATATCCACGAAATGGGCGGCGTTCGCATGGGCAGAGATCCGCAAACCTCCTTGCTCAATGCCAACCACCAATTGCATGCCGTACCGAATGTGTACGTCACTGATGGTGCCAGCATGACTTCAACAGCTACCCAAAACCCATCCTTGACCTACATGGCCTTTGCCGCCAGGGCAGCACACCATGCGATGAAGAATATGGGGTAAAATCAAAAATGGAAATATTTAAAGCCCGATAGACTAGGTCTGTCGGGCTTTTTTATTAACTTAATTTTATTAGAATGTAATGAAAAATGCCTTTCAAACTTAGTTTTTTTTCAAGGTTTATTTTTTCACTTCTCCTATGGAATATTTCAAGGGTAGAAGCACAATCACTAGATGCCTATCTGGAGGGTTTTTATGCATCACGTCAGCGTGTCAATCTTGAAAAAGTATATCTCAGTCTTGAGAGGGATATTTTTTTGGAAGAAGACCAGATCCTTTTTCACGGAGTCACGGTAAGCAGCTTTGACCATAGGATTTCGGATCTAAGTATAGGCCTGCATGTAGAAATTCTTTCCTTAGAGGGAGAAGTGCTTCAGTCAGCAAAATTCAGGTTGGAAAACGGCATCGCCCATGGTCTGATAGATTTTAGTCTGGCTCCGGGCAATTATATTCTGATGGCATATTCCGATGTAATGAAAGACCTTAGTGCTGCTTTTTTTAAAGGGTTTACAGTACTTGATAAGACAGGTAAATTCCCATCAAAGGATAGCGAAAGTATCCTACTTGAAGTATTTCCGGAAGGAGGAAAGCTGATTGGAAAGATGGATGGGTTTCTTGTGATCAAAGCTTCCGATGCTTCTGGGAGAGGTGTTTCCACCCAAGGAGAGATTTTCACTCAAAATGGAGAGAAGGCCGGCTATTTCGAAACCAATGCATGGGGGCTGACCAAGATTCCTTTTCAGCCAAAAACCGGTGAATCGTACTACTTAAAGGAAAATCAATGGGAAGGGAAAAAGTTTCCCTTACCCGAAATACAGGAAAAAGGGACTACATGTAAGCTGGCAAATATCAAGTCAGCTGAAAGGATAGTTTTTGAAATTCAGAGCAATGAAGTCGCGCCTGATGACAGCCTGACAGTTTTCATTTTTAATTTTCAATCTCCTCTTGTCTTGAATCAATACCAATTAGGCGAAGGTAGCCTCACTGTGAATGTTCCTTACGGGATTTTGGAAAAAGGAGTCCATCAACTTCAGGTACATGACCAGGCAGGTCAAATACTCGTCAAAAGGCTGTTTTTTATCGAAGAAGAAAAGAAAGCATGGGAAATGGGTGTGGATTTAAGTGAAAGTGGGGTGGAGGTAAATTTTCCTGATGATTTGCCCACTACTATTTCATTTGGTGTATTGAGGTTTTCTTATGCAGAATCAGATGACTCCATGTATTCTCTGGGAGATTTTTTGGAGCTCAGGTCGATGTTTTTGAGTGATATGTATGTGCCCAAAGGTTATGATATCACTGATAGATCGGAACTATTGGACCAAACCCTGATTACCATAGACAGGTCTCATTTGGATTTGCCGGAGAATAAAAAAACCAGTACTTCCAGCTACGATGTAGGGATATCCTATGCTGTTCAATTCAGAAATCAAAGAAAAAACACTCCCCTTGCCAATCAGCAGGTGGAATATTTTTCTGAGGCTTTGCCTGGTTTTGTAGGCGAAGGAGAGACAGATGAAGAGGGTATCATGGAGGTACTTCACCTCAATTTTATGGACAGTGCTTTATTTCATTTCAGTATTCCTGACAAAAAAGTCAGGGGTTTTGAGTTGCAACTTTTGAATCAACAGCATGGTAGTAGAAAGGAAGTCTTGCCACAAAGGGTTCTTTTTCCATCCACAAAAGAGGAGGATGATCTTTCAGGTCTTTTGAATCAGCAGGCTTTGGTAAAAATCCCCAATAATACCTTGATAGATTATGAACTGGAGGAATTCACCCTGGAGGTGGATAAGAGAAACTATGATCATAGGTATAGGTCCAGTAGGATGTTTGGAAATCAGGGAGGTAAAAGAAAAAAAGTAGATGACAGCCTGACCCGTCATCCGCATCCTTTGAAACTTACAGAAAATATGGGGGTTAAATTGGTTTCTACTCCTACTGGAGGTTACAGGACTGCTGATGGGCTTGCGATTTATTGGGATGGGATGAGATTGACTCCAGCTACATTGATAGATAATTACAGTGCCAGGAGTGTTGAAGAGGTGGAGGTATTTCAAGGCGGACCTATCATGTTCTACAGCAAACAATCTGAAACAATTAATGAATATGATCCTTCAAAATTAACCCTAAAGGGATATCAGAGTTTCCCAGCTTATGCCCCAAATAGACTGATTGGTTCATCGGTATTTCATCCTTTAAGCAAAGACGAGGACAATGCATTAAGTATTACAATAGATCTGGAATCTATAATCTCAGTAAGCTATGAGGGTTTAGATGAAAATGGCGAGAAGTACCATGTATTGAAAAAAATGAAATGAGTCTCAAATAATTAATTTAACATGAAAAAATGTAGCTTCTTTTAACTTAATGGTAAAATATTTCGTAAGCTTATAAGAAGCTACTATAAATCCTCATGAATGTAAAAAAAACTTCTTTTTTATTCGTGGCCATGTTGGTATTGCCACTGGCCATTTCTTTTGCCCAAAACCCTATTGACAGGTTGGTAGAGAATATAGAAGCTTATCATAAAACTTATCCTTTTGAAAAAATTTACCTGCATACGGATAAGCCACATTACTTTCTTAATGATACAATCTGGATCAAGGCATATGGTCTAATGGATCTGGGCGAGGAGAATTCGGCGAAAACAACTTCGGTTCCACTTTATGTTGAATTGTTGCAGCAAAGGGCCCTACCCTATGTTTCACGTATCATTATTAAATTGGAGGATGGTCTAGGGCAAGGAGATATTGTATTGCCTAGGAATCTGACACCTGGTGTCTATACTTTAAGGGCTTACACAGAATGGATGCGGAATTTTGGAGAAGAGGTGTTTTTTGAGAAGAATTTATGGGTTGGTGAACTGGGAGATGGTTGGACTTTTGAGGAAAGTCAACCTGATTTAAGGTTAAACTTTTTTCCGGAAGGGGGATATTTGGTCAATGGAATCAGCAGTATGGTAGGGTTTAAAGCGACCAATGCAAGAGGAAAAGGAAAAGACATATTAGGGTATATTCTCAATAGCAAACAGGATACCGTGCTTAGGTTTGAATCTGAATATATGGGGATGGGTTCTTTTGAATTCATGCCTAAGCAGGGAGAAACCTACGAAGTAGTAGCCAGGTCCTCTGAGCAGGTTTCCAAAAAACTTAGTCTGACCAACATTCAGGAAGAGGGGATAGTCTTAGCGATTGATACCTATTCGGATGAAGATCTGGTTAAAATTAATGTGCAGCACAATATCCGCTTTCCTTCCCAGCAATTACATTTATTGATACAATCCAGAGATAAGATAGTCCACAGGATCGATTTCGATGCTTCAAAAAAAATTCATGAATTTGAACTGTTTCAAGATGATTTTCTCCCCGGTATCCACACTTTTACTCTTTTGGATGAGGAAACCCGTCTATTGGCAGAAAGGATCGTTTACTTGCTTCCTTTTGCTCAGGGAAAGGCCAATTTCATAACCGAAAAATCAACTTACAGCGCAAAAGATAGGGTCCGGATGGATATAGAGGTGATGGATGAATTTGGGTCTCCTGTAATGGGAAATTTTTCGGTTTCAGTCACGGATGCTTATCAGGTAATGCATTTGGACCATGCTGAAGACATAGTTTCCTATTTGAACCTGGTCTCAGAGCTAAAGGGCGTCATAGAAAACCCGGGTTATTATTTCAATCAAGAGAATCCTCATGCGATCAAATATCTGGATAACCTATTGCTTACCCAAGGTTGGAGGAGATTTAGTTGGGAAAATTTATCCAAAATGAGTGATGATCCCAAGTACTTGGTCGAGTCAGGTTTATCCCTGAGTGGAAGGGTTTTTAGAGCCAATGACAAGCCAGTGGATGAGGTACATCAATTGACCATGTTGGTGCAGCATTTCTATGGAGGCCCGATTATTTATGAAGGGCAGACAGATTCTTTAGGTAATTTCACCTTTATAGGAATGGATTTTCAAGATACTGTTGGTATCTATTTGCAGGCCCATTTAGAAATTGAGCGAAGGAGAGGTAGAAAAAGGGAAGTAAAACGAAATGATCTGGAAATATTTGAAAAGGAGATTCCTGAGCCGAGAATGGCAAGTCTGGTTGGATTGCCTACAGGTGATCAATACAGAGATTTTGATGATTATATTGTTACAGTCAAGGAAGCCAGGGATATAATTGAACAATACCGTCGAGGCAGAGAGCTTGAGCTTGGAGAAGTGACCATTAGAGGAAGAAGAAGTGAACCTTTTCCGGATAACAGGGCCATTCAATATAACAATAATCCGGAGTTGAGTATGGTTGTCACCGATGAGTTTTATGGTTTTCAGAATATTTATCAGCTAATAAGGGGAAGGTTTCCTGGGGTAAATGTAGTAGGGAATGTTTTTGATTTTGTAAATCCGCCAGCTATATTGATGCGTGGTGGTCAAATAGGTGGCTCCGGTCTTCAGGGTGCCAGGATTTTCATTGATGGCATGCCAGTAGATCCTCTATGGGCGATGAACCTTCCAGTGCCGGAGATTGAGCGAATAGATATTCTAAGGAGTTTGAGCAAATCATCTGTTTTTGGAGCTGACGGGGCAGGTGGAGTAGTCAATATCCTAACCAAAGGGGGCAATCCCAATAGGGATTGGTCAGAAGTGGATGTTTTGGGGAATGCCACGATTGTTTCCCAAGGTTATGCTCCAATCCGTGAGTTTTATACCCCTCCTGCTGTACCGGAAATCAATGCCCCATTTGCTCTGGATTTCCGCTCCACGATTTATTGGCAGCCCATGGTACAGACCGACCCTAGGGGTAAAGCCTTTATTGAGTTTCGGTTGACGGAAGGGAGTCCGGATGTAAGGGTAAGTTTGGAAGGACTATCCGTTAAAGGGGAAGCGGTTAAAGCCCATTATACCTTTAAAGTTTCTGATTAATGAACACCAAAAATTTTCAAATTTCTTTTTTCTTCTTGTTGGTCTTAAGCTTCTTAGATTTTCCTTCCACCTATGCGCAATACGTGATGAAAGGGAGGGTAGTGGACGCAGAAACTTTTCAGCCGGTAGAATTTGCAACGGTGTTTATCAATAATTCTACTTTCGGAGATATTACAGATAGAAACGGTGTTTTTGAAATCCCAATTCCTGCGGGGAATTACGAACTGGTGATCAGCTTTATGGGTTACCAGACATTTAAATTCCCTTTTTCCACGCAGGAACTCAGGGAGTCTTATGAGTTTCGGATTCTTCAAGAGCCCATTGATCTGGAAGAAGCAAAGGTGCAGGACAAAAGAGACAGGGAATGGTTTAGGAATTTAAAAATTTTTGAGGAACTGTTCTTGGGTAACAGCATCAATGGGAAAAAATCGGGGATTTGATTCCGTTTGATTATAAAAATCCAAGTAGTCAATGAGAGAAATGTACGTCATTCTGAGTTTTTAAAATTTGGCATTTACAGAAAGGTAATGACATTCCCCACCGTCATCCTGATCCGCCACAGGCGGAGAAGGATCTCCCATAAAATAGGAGACCCCCCGAAAGTATCGGGGCAGGCTTTCGCTACACTCAGGGTGACGGTTAGTGTAATCTGTCAATGGTAATCCGAGGAACAGCCTGTCCCGCTAAACGGGAAGGATGAAGGATCCCCCATATTTTGGGAGATCCCCCGAAAGCATCGGGGCAGGCTTTTCCTTCGTCAGGGTGACGGGCGTGAAGTTCTGTCAACGGTAGATTTCAACATTTAGGAAAATGTTCAGAAAAAGAAATGACAGTCATTGAAGCTTCATCCCTCTCTACCGCAGAGGGATATTTGTGGTAGTTTTTTATAAATCACATAGGAGGAGAAACATAGTAAACATAGTTTTCCCTGGATCAACCGTTTGATTTTAAAAACAAAGGTTTGCTGCTGCCCTGCTATGTTTTCTATGTCGCTCCTCCTATGTGGCAAATAATTTTTTAAACACAATTTGTCCCGAATTCGGGATAGAAAAATATTACATAAATTTGAATTTGTCATGCCTTAAAAAAAGGAAACAATTTCCGGTCTCTTTGAATCAGTTTGACAATAATGGACAAATATTTGCAAAAAGGTTTTAACTTTATTTTGTCTATCTTGAAAAAGATTAAACTTTGTTTTCTATTCCCTCTTAATTTCTAATTTCTATGAAAAAGTATTTTGCCGTCCTGGTAGTCTTGGTTTTTACTGCATGTTCTCCCGCAACAAAGATTACGCGATCCTGGAGTAGTCCTGAAAAAAGCACTTACGGGTACAACAATATGTTCGTTGCCGTGGTCTTAAGTGACATCACGTTGCGCCAGGTCATCGAAAATGATATTCAAAGTAAACTGCAAAGAGTAGGTGTTTCTTCTACTGTGAGCAATGCCACCATTCAGCCCAATTTTTGGACCAGCACAGATCTGACAAAAGGCGCCATGGTCAATGTGGTCAAACAAAGTGATAAGGATGCCATTATGACCATATCTTTAATTGATGTGCAAAATGAGCAACGCTATATTCCGGGACACATGATGATGGGAGGACCTATGATGGGACCGGGTGCTTGGGGAATGGGTAATTTTGGGGGTTTTTGGGGCATGAACCATGGCATGATGATGACCCCAGGTCATGTGGTCAATGATAGAAAATATTTTGTTGAAATCAATGTTTATGATATAGCCTCTGAACTTTTAGTTTGGTCAGCCCAATCCAAAACAATTAATCCAAGATCTCTGGAAAAAGCCTCAAAAGAATTTGCTGAGATTGTATTGGAAAGAATGTTCGAAGAAGGTGTTATCGGCAGCTAATTATCAAACCAACCTCTACCAAGAATTTTCAGCTTTTTTAGTGCCCGAAAGTGATAGTAAATTATTGTTAAAACAGGACAAAAACTGATAACAAATATTCTGAAATCCGTATGAAGGAATAATTTGTTTTAGAAGTTTAACCGTTTAACAGTATGATGCTATGAAAAAGTTTATGGTTTTTGCGGCGTTCTTGGTGATTTCGGCATGTTCACCCTCTACAAGAATAACGAGGTCTTGGGTTGGTCCTGATAAAAACAATTATGGCTATAATAATCTATTTGTTGCGGTAGTCTTGAGTGATGTTGCCAAACGTCAGGAAATTGAAACCGATATTCAAACCAAATTAAGTAGAATAGGGATCAATTCTACGACCAGTAATGCTACCATTCGTCCCAGTTTTTGGACTAGCACAGATTTGGATAAAAATTCCATGATTGAAGTGGTAAAGCAAAATCAAAAAGATGCCATCATGACGGTATCCTTGATTGATGTGCAAAATGAACAGCGCTATATACCGGGAAATATGATGATGGCAGGACCGATGATAGGTCCGGGTGCTTGGGGAATGAATCATTTCGGCGGTTTTTGGGGCTGGAATCACGGGATGATGATGACCCCAGGTCATATTGTCAATGACCGTAAGTATTTTATGGAAATCAACGTGTACGATACGGCTTCTGAATTACTGGTGTGGTCAGCACAGTCCAAGACCCTAAACCCAAGGTCTTTGGAAAGGTTTTCTTCAGACTTTTCACAAGCAGTTTTGGAAAGGATGTTGGTTGAAGGAGTATTAGGCCGCTAATTCTTTAAGTTATTTTGATGATTGGCTAAGGCCTTCTCTGTGATTAGCAATTACTGATCAAACAGAGGAGGCCTTTTGTCTTGCCAGTCTGTATGTGCCTGGTAAGCCCTACCCAATTGGATCAATTTTTCTTCATCGAATAAGTTGGCCAGGAAGGTAATGGATACCGGACTTCCGTTTTCCAGAAATCCACTGGGCATGCAGAGGGCAGGATGGCCAGTAAGGTTGGTGACCTGCAATTGATTGCCACCAAAGGAAGGGGTTACAATCACATCATAGTCAGAAAAGAGGGCATGCATTTCCTCAATGAGAATATTCCGGAACCTGTTGGCCTGAATGTATTCAACCGCAGGGATAAAGCGGGAGGAGCGGAATAAGTTAGGCCAGGCATTGCGGTGTTGGGCTACCAGCAGCTCATCTAAATCCAACCGGGTCATTTCATCAAAAGCCGCAGCCCCTTCTACATACAAAGAGATCAACATGGAGGAAACATCCACAGAGGTTTGAAGTGTTACAGGATGTAACTCAACACCCATCGCTTTTAGGTCTTCCAAAACCTTTTTGTCAAATTCACTTGCCCTATCTCCTTCAAAAAAGGGCGCAAAATAACCTACTTTAAGTTCCTTGTAGGATTTTTTGGCATCATAATTAAATGCAGCAGCAATGGTGCTTTTATCTCTTGGATCAAAACCATGAATGACGGAAAGCACAATGGCATTGTCCAAAGCTGACCTGGACATCGGACCTATCTTATCCATGCTCCAACTCAGGGCCATGGCACCATGACGGCTGACCCTACCGAAGGTGGGCCTTAAGCCGGTTACTCCATTGCGGGTGGAGGGTGAAACAATGCTTCCTAATGTTTCTGTGCCGATGGCGAATGGAACCAAGCCTGCACTGACTGCAGAACCCGAGCCGGCAGATGAGCCACTGGATCCCTGTTCTAAATTCCATGGGTTTTTGGTTACCCCTCCATACCAAACATCTCCCATGGCCAAAGCGCCTAATGTGAATTTACCTACCAATACCCCTCCTGCTGCTTCCAGTTTTTCTACCACGGTCGCCGTTTCCTCAATCACCTGATCTTTGTAAGGCGTGGCCCCCCAAGTAGTCTTGGTTCCCTTGACAGCCAAGAGGTCTTTAATCCCATAAGGAATGCCGTGCAATGGCCCCCTGTAATTTCCAGCTGCCAACTCCGCATCCATTTTTCTCGCTTGCATTAGGGCCTCCTCTTCCATCAATGTGATGAGACATTGTAGCGTATCGGCATATTTTTTAATTCTATCCAAATAAATTGTGGTCAATCTTTCTGAGCTGATCTGTTTGTTTTTAATTAAAACGGATAAGGCTGATACAGGAAGAAAAGCGATATCATTTTCCTTTTCGGGTAAGTTTACCTTTTCAGGTAATCCCCAGTCAAAAGGAGCTTGGGTTTGAGATGGTGTAAACCCATGAGGCAAAGGGTTGAAGTACAGGGCAGGCGAAATGGCATTTTCTATTTTTTGCTCTCTCATCCGCTCAAAACTGTTGCGGTGATTGGTAAGGTTCTGAATCATACTGTCCTTTTCTGCCTGACTGAATTCAATTCCGATCAGGCTTTCTGCTCCTGAAATGGCAGCAGGGGTAATTTCCCCCGCTTTTTTTCCAGCGATAAAACCAATAGAGAGTAAGCCTGCCCCAAGGATAAATAATCCCAGCTTTGACTTGTTTTTGAATAGCATCATGTAGTTTTGTATTTGAATAGTGAACCCTAGGATCTGATTTTAGTTAAACCACGGAAGATATAAATTTCTTATGAGCGACAAAAACGGCATTACACCAACTTTTCCTATGCAGATGAGAGGACTCCTATTGCTTACAGGAATGTACAATATCGCTTGGGCTGCATTTTTCAAATATTTTGGAGAGGATTTTTTAAGGTGGTTATCTATGGACAGCACTTGGACAGGAGCCATGCAGAGCAATTGGTTTGGAGGTATGGGTATGGTCTCTGCCTTTTTGGTCTTCCTGAGTGCTTTCTACCCCATCAGTTGGAGGTATCTGACTTGGGCAGGAATTCTTGGAAGTTTGGTTTTGTCCTTTTGGTTTCTCATTGCGTTTATTCCTGAATTGGGATGGAATAAAAGAACCATATTTCAATTGGTATTCAATCAATTGTTATGGCTAATCCCCTTGTCTGTTATCAGTATAAGGGCCATAGAAGTAAAAAAATATATAGAGACCATTGAAAAATAAGCCTACTTTTCATTGTGTATAAATCACATATTATTTAAACTGCCAATAATTATTCAAAACCCGCAGTAATAATGAAAAGAAGGCAGTTTATACATCAATTGAGTTTGACCACCGTAGGCTTAGGTCTTATCCCTCATCTTTCAATTGCCAATATTATGGGAAACACCAATTTCGGGGTGGCTCTTTTCACTTTGCCCAAGTCACTATCTGAGGATTTTGAAGGGACTCTAAAATTGATAGCAGAGACAGGATATAAAGAATTGGAGTTTTTTGGACCTTATGATTTCAGTACCCCCGCTGCCAAGGAAGGTTGGAAGGTGGCTGCTACTGCCTTGGGTTTTTCCGGTAGTGGATATTTTGGACATTCTTCTAAAGCGCTCAGAAGTATGCTGGACAAATATGGCTTAACTGCACCATCTATCCATATTGATCTCCCAACCTTGCAGGAAAATATGGAAGCGGTAGCAGAAGCTGCCCATATTGTGGGTCATAAATATGTAGGAATTGCGATGATTCCCGACGAGATGCGACAAAGCCTGGATGACTATAAAAGAACCATTGATATTTTCAATGAAGTAGGTGCCAATGCCAAGATGCATGGTTTGACATTCTTTTACCACAATCATGGTTATGGCCATGCTCCTATGGAGGGAGAAGTTCCTTTTCAAATGATTTTGGAAAATACCGATCCTGAAAATGTCAAAATGCAACTGGATGTTTTTTGGTTTACAGCGGCTAAAGTTGACCCTGTTCAAATTCTCGAAGCTAATCCAAGCAGATTTATATCCCTACATGTAAAGGATATGAGAGAGCTGAAAACTTTTGCAGGAGATGGAGGCAATATGGGAGAATGGATGGGATTATTCCCCTATTTGGCAGATGCGGGTGCGGGCGTGCTCGATCTGGAAAAAATATTGGCAACGGCCAAAAAAGCAGGGGTCAAGCATTTCTTTTTGGAGAAAGACCTGACCCCAGAACCTGAAAAAGCACTTCAAAATAGTTTTGAGCACCTTTCAGGTTTAAAACTTTAATGGGAATTATAATAGAATAATCAAAAGGATGACAATGATGATCAAAGCACCCGTGGAAATATATAGTCCACTGCCACGGTTCTGCTTTGCTTCTTTCTGGAGCGCTTTTAATTCTGTCCTGATATCCTTTTTTTCTTCTCTGCTCATCTCGGAAAAGTTCATTTCCTTGATTTCCATGATTCTGGATTCAACCTCTTTGAACCTTTCAAGTTCAGATTCGGTAAATACTTTTTCTTCTTTTGCTGGCCGCTCATTGGCCATTGCCTGATGGCTTCCTGCAAGGAACATGGCTGATACCAAGGCAAGGTTCAAAAATGTTTTTTTCATATGGTTTTAAAATTTGGTTTCTACTTCAAACTACCGATCATATCCTCAGGCCTTACCCACTGGTCAAACTGATCATTGGTCAACAAACCTAATGCCAAAGCTGCTTCTCTAAGGGAGGTGCCTTCTTTGTGTGCTTTCTTGGCAATGGCCGCGGCATTTTCATAACCGATATGAGGATTCAGTGCCGTTACCAACATCAGAGAATTCTCCAAGTGACGCTTGATAAATGGCGTATTGGGTTCGATGCCGATTGCACAATTGTCGTTGAAAGAGACGCAGGCATCACCTATCAATCTGGCGGATTGAAGGAAATTGGTAATCATCATGGGTTTGAAAACATTCAATTCAAAATGGCCATTTGAACCGCCTACTGAAATGGCCACGTCATTGCCCATTACCTGTGCAGCTACCATGGTGATTGCTTCTACCTGGGTTGGGTTTACCTTACCTGGCATGATAGAAGAACCCGGTTCATTTTCTGGGATAAGAATTTCCCCGATACCTGATCTTGGTCCGGAAGAGAGCATACGGATATCATTGGCAATCTTCATCAAGCTTACTGCCAATTGCTTCAAAGCCCCGTGGGATTCCACAATGGCATCATGGGCTGCTAAGGCTTCAAATTTATTGGGTGCTGTTACCATTGGTTGTCCAGAAAATTGAGCAATTTTCTTGGCCACCAATTCTGCATAGCCTTTTGGGGTATTCAATCCAGTTCCTACCGCGGTACCTCCCAATGCCAGTTCAGCAAGATGCGGCAGGGTGTTTCTTAACGCTTTAAGTCCATGATCCAACTGGGCTACATACCCAGAAAACTCCTGTCCCAAAGTCAAAGGGGTGGCATCCATAAAGTGGGTCCTTCCGATTTTCACCACATCCATAAAAGCCTTAGACTTTGCTTTCAGCGTATCCCTTAATTTTTCTACTCCCGGGATGGTTGTTTCCATCACCATTTTATAAGCAGCAATGTGCATGGCAGTAGGGAAAGTATCATTGGAGGACTGGGATTTGTTCACGTCGTCATTGGGATGGATTTTTTTCTTGGCGTCCTCCAAGGATCCACCTAACAACACATGGGCCCGATAAGCAATGACTTCATTGCTGTTCATGTTAGACTGGGTTCCCGAACCGGTCTGCCATACCACCAATGGGAATTGGTCATCATGCTGACCTGTCAGAATCTCATCACAAACCTTGGCAATGATATCCGCTTTTTCCTGATCCAAAACGCCCAATTCTGCATTGGTC
>NZ_AMGM01000096.1 GCF_000298295.1 Cecembia lonarensis LW9 | reverse complement strand
CCTTTGCCATTTATTACCCCCATTATTTCAAAGTATGTTTCCAAATTACGAATGTTTGTATAATTTTTATCCCTTACGGATTTATGTGAATGGCCCAGCATTTCATCAATTAGGTAATCAGATATTTTATTTTTCAGGTTGCTTGAAAATGTGTTTCTAGCCACCTCAATTGATAGATTTATATCAAGTTCGGCAATTTCAGCAATTTTTTTCAAGTGTAAATTTATTGTTTTACTTGTGGTTCTTATGCTGGCTGGAATCAAATAATCATCATCATGGATAAAATCCAGCCATTTTAAACAGTCTTTAACCTTATCGTTTAAAGGGATCCAAAATGAATTGTTATTTTTTTGCCTCTTACCTTCCAGTATCATAAATTCAGGATTATTATCCAGGAACTTAATGTTTTCCTTTTTCAGGTGAATTAGTCCATCATCATAATAAAGGCCCGTATTTGATAAAATGATAAAAATCCTTCTGCTCAATTCATACCTTTGATCTTTACCGGTTAATATGAGATTTTCAATTTTTCTGCTTTGCTCTTGTGATAAAACTATTGTTTTTTCAGCCTTACCAGTGGCCTTAATCCCCAAGTCCCTAAAAAGATAATAATCTAAAGGAATTTGAAATTCATTGCAATACATTTTATACACCCTGCCAATTTTGGAAATGTACTTTTCAAGTGAATTTGGGTTAAGGTTTTTGGCCCCTTCTTTCTTTGTGGCCCGGTCTCTTGAAAAATAATTGATATACTGCCTAATGAAATCCTTTGTAATGTCTTTCATCATGGCTTTAGGTGCAAACTCCTGTAAATGGTCCCTGGTAGTATTGTAAACCTTAATCGTATTTGATTTTTTAGAGTGCTTCAGCTCTCTGATAACAATATCAAAATAGTCTTTGATTAAAATATGCTCTGATCTTACGGGGTTCCTTTTGTTTATGCTTTTCCCCAAATGTTTACTTTCATACCACTGCTTAACGTCTCCAGGGGTAATATACCTATCGGACTTTTGGCACTCAATTATAAAGCCTTCAATCTTATATTTCTCTTTTTGAATTTCATCATTATAGTATTCAGCTAAATGGAATGAGTTCTTAACCCATTTGTTTGATGAATTCTTATCATTCCAGTATCTGAAAGGTATGTTATCCAATTGGAGTTTGATAAGTGATTTTGTACCCTTGTAAATTTTTAGATATATGGGGAATGAATCAGACTTTCTGTTTTTCCGGGATCTTAACCCCTGGGGATCTATAACAGCCGAAATCTTGAATCCAAACATGATGAAATTAAGTAGGTCACAAAGTAGGTCAAAAGATACGGGATTATTTAAAATAATGCATATTGTGTATTGTAAAAAATAGCGTTTTTTAAACAAAAAAAGGGCTTTTTAGCCCTTAAGTATTTAGTAGTGTAGTCGATACGGGAATCGAACCCGTGTTTCATCCGTGAAAGGGATGCGTCCTAACCCCTAGACGAATCGACCATGTGATTTTTATGGGCCAAAATAAAACACTGAAAGGTTTTTTTCAGTGTTCTAAAGTAGTCCGTACGGGAATCGAACCCGTGTTTCATCCGTGAAAGGGATGCGTCCTAACCCCTAGACGAACGGACCATTTTTGGTTTGGGGTAAGCCGTTTTTCAAACGGTGATGCAAATATAGAGGGTTAAATCTACATTCCAAAACCTGTCCAAAAAATATTTGGTTCGGCATTCCAAAATACTGAAAATAAGCATGAAAAAATAATAATAGTCTTTCAAGACCAACTTTATTAACTTCGCTCTTCTAAATACAGACTGACCAACTATATGAGAAAAAAACGTGTAGCTGTAAACGGTTGCGGCAGAATCGGCAGGCTTACCATCAAGTTGCTCATGGAAAAAGAAGGCATTGAATTGGTAGCTGTTAACGATCTGACTGACCCCGAAACACTGGCTCATTTGCTCCAATATGATTCCGTGCATGGGAAGTACCCTTACCCGGTAAAGGTGAAGGATGGGGACATCTACATCAAATCACATCAAATTAAGATTTTTGCAGAAAAAGATCCTGCTTTGATCCCATGGGCAGCCCTAGATGTGGATATTGTGTTGGAATCTACCGGAAAATTCACAGATAAGGCAGGTGCCAGTAGGCATTTGTTGGCGGGAGCCAAAAAAGTCATCATTACCGCTCCGGCCAAAGATGAGGACGTTCCTACCATCGTCCTCGGTGTCAATGAACATATTTTAACAGGAGAAGAAAAAATCATCTCCAATGCTTCCTGTACTACCAATTGCCTTGCTCCAATGGTCAAATTATTGGATCAGCGCTTTGGCATAGTGAAAGGATTTGTTTCCACAGTACATTCTTACACGAACGATCAAAACCTGCACGATGCACCCCATAGGGATCTGCGCAGGGCCAGGGCAGCAGCCTATTCCATTATCCCTACTACCACGCATGCAGCAAAAGCCATGGAAATTGTATTGCCCCATTTGAGAGGGAAAATTGAGGCTTCTGCCATGAGGGTACCGGTACCAGATGGCTCGCTCACAGATCTTATTGTTGAATTGGAAAGAGAGACCACCACAGAGGAAATCAATGAGGTATTTTTGGAAAGTTCACAAACCGATTTAAAAGGTATATTGGAATATATGGAAGACCCTATCGTTTCTATAGATATCATAGGTAATCCACATTCCTGTATTTTTGATTCAGGCCTTACATCTGTGAAAGGCAACTTAGTCAAAATTGTGGGTTGGTATGATAATGAGGCGGGTTATGCTAACCGCTTAGTCGATCTGGTAATGAAATAAGGGACAGTTTATTCTTCTGTCCCTTCTATTTTTTTGAATTCCGGTTCTACAAAATCGATGGCTTCCTGGACTGCATCAAGAAATTTTTCAAAGTGCGCTAAAAATTCGGGTCCAAAACCAGTGGTCTCAATGATTTCCTTGCCTTCCAGAAGTATATCATTTAGGGGATTTACCTCGAACATGACAAGGGAGGGTTTTACCTTATGTCGGATTTCCTGAATGGTTTCTTCATCCTCATTGGCTGCCCCTTCTATATAGGTACCCTTCAGCTCTATCAAAGAGTTATAAATAGCAGTAACCAGCTCTGCCTTAAAATCGGCATCGCCTTCTGTCATTTCATCGATTTTATCAAAGTTTAAAGGCGGCGTATTGTGCATGCTCAAAATTATAAAATAGCATTTATACCAGCCAGATATCCAGTACTCCAAGCGGCCTGAAAGTTAAAACCTCCCGTAATCCCATCAATATCCAGCACTTCTCCGGCGAAAAACAAACCTTTATGCAGTTTACTTTCCATTGTTTCAGGATTAACTTCACTCAAATCAACACCTCCGGCGGTAACAAATTCCTCCTTGAACGTTGTCTTTCCTTTTACGCTCACAATATAGCAAAAAAGATTCTGAACCAATTTATGGAATTGTTTTTTTGGTAGATTTTGCCAAAGAAGTTCTTCTGTAATTTCTGATTTTTCACAGAAGTATGCCCACAACCTAGCCGGCAAACTAAACAGCGGATTACTTACTATTTTCTTTTTAGGATGTTGGTTTTTAAAGATATGTAGGTCTCTCACCAACTGCTCCTCCGTCCAGTTCTTGTTCCAACGGATATGGACATTGGTCTGATAATTTTTTTCAAAGAGCCACTTGGCACCAAATGCAGAAAGTTTTAAAACAGCAGGTCCGCTTAAGCCCCAGTGGGTAATCAAAACCGGTCCGGCATAGGCCAACTTGCTGCCTTCCAATCGCACAAAGGCATCTGGGACAGATATGCCCATCAACTCCCGCAAAGGCTCCTGTGGGGTGTTGAAAGTAAACAAAGAAGGTATAGGTGGAACAATCGTATGCCCCATATTTTTGATGAAACCAAAGCCTTCAGCTTTTGGAAACCCTCCCGTACTAATGATCAAGCGGTCAAAAATAAAGGTCTTATCTTTTGTGGTCACCTTGAACTTACCATCAAGGGCTTCTATTTTTTCAACCCCTTGATTCATCAGCATCTGAACATGTGATTTCAAAGCCTGCTGCTGTAGGGCATCAATAATGGATTGTGAACTGTCTGTCACAGGAAACATCCTGCCATCAGCTTCCACCTTTAGGTAAACTCCCCTACTTTCAAACCAATTAATGGTGTCCTGTACAGAAAAATGTCGGAAAACCTTTTTTAGAAATTTCTCCCCTCTTGGATAATTTTTGACCAAATTGGAATTTTCATAAGCAGCATGGGTCACATTACATCTTCCTCCTCCTGAAATTTTCACTTTGGATAAGGTCTTGGATGTTTTTTCCAAAATAATGACTTCCGCACCTTTTAATGCTGCATGAATGCCCGCAAAATAGCCAGCAGCACCGGCCCCAATTACCCCTACTCTCATGATCAATTAAATAGTTAACGTTTTTTCTTCCCGGATATACTACCCATAATTCCTCTGCTGAGTTCCCTGAAAATTGTTCGACCGATTTGTCTCACCATGGTATTTTTGCTCAAATCTTCAAAAATTGTTGTTTCTTTAGGGCGTCTTCCCGGACCTCTACCGGAATAGCTGCTACTGGACTTTTGTCCGGCATTTTCTTCTGCCAGTGTTATTTTTTGATCCAAGATGTGAAAGGCACTCTTCCTATCAATTTTAATATTGTATTTATGCACCAAAGCAGATTGGCTTACTTGTTGGTTAATTTCATCCGGCGAAAGTATGTTCATTCGGGAAACCGGGGCTCTCAATAATGTATGAACAAGTGGCGTGGGTATTCCCTTTTCATTTAATGCTGTAACCAAAGCTTCTCCAATACCCATGGAAGTGAGTGTTTCTGAGGTATTATAAAAAGTAGAAATAGGATAATTTTCCGCAGTTTTTCTGATAGCTGTCCGGTCTTTGGCAGTAAACGCCCTTAGAGCGTGCTGCACTTTTAATCCCAATTGTCCTAAAACTTTTTCGGGAACATCAGTAGGTGTCTGTGTACAAAAAAATACACCCACTCCCTTGGAACGGATCAGTTTGATGATGGCTTCTATCCTATCCAATAAATCCTTTGAAGCATTGGAAAAAACCAAATGGGCCTCATCGATAAACAAACACAGCTTAGGCTTTTCTAAATCTCCTTCTTCTGGAAAGGTTTCATAAATTTCCGATAAAAGCGATAACATAAAAGTGGAAAACAGTTTAGGCCTGTTTTGAATATCAGTCAAGCGTATGATGGAGACCACCCCCTTGCCTTCCACTGTTCGTACAAAATCATTGACTTCGAAGGAGAGTTCTCCAAAAAATTCCTCGGCCCCTTGCTGCTCCAATTCAATTATTTTTCTCATGATTGTATTAACCGTAGCAGGAGAGACTGACCCAAATTCTTTGGTGATCTCTTCTTTTCCCTCGTTGATAACAAATTGAAGGACCTTTTTGAGATCTCTCAGGTCAAGCAATGGCAAATGATGGGTATCGCAATACCGAAAAACTAATGCGATCACCCCTCTTTGGGTTTCATTAAGTTCTAGAATTTGGGATATTAAAACCGGTCCAAACTCAGAAACAGTTGCTTTAAGTTTAACACCCTTTTCTTGACTGATAGTCATCAATTCTACCGGAAGTCCTGTAGGCTGATATTCCACGCCAATCAGGTTGCTCCTTTTTTCTATGACAGCATTCATGCTGCCCGCTTTTGCCATTCCTGAAAGATCACCTTTGAGGTCCATCAGGACTGAAGGAACGCCCTGTAATGATAACTGCTCTGCAATGACCTGTAAAGTCTTGGTTTTCCCTGTACCTGTTGCCCCTGCAATCAAGCCATGCCTATTCATGGTTTTTAAAGGAATTCTTACCTGCGTATGCTGTATTGGCTCTTGATCTAATATGCCTGTTCCTAGGATGATGTCATCACCTTTAAATCTGTAGCCATTTTCAATATGGGACCTAAAATCTTCCAGCCTTGACATGACAAAATGGATTTGGTTTTTTATCTTTTATACAAAATAATAAAACAATTCCATACCTCTTCATCAATTATTCCTTTTCAATCCAAAATTTTTGGTTTATTTCAGCCAGTAGAAAACCTCCAATCATGAAGCATCAATTGTTAACATGGATATTGCTGGCCAATGTCCTTTTTTCCTGCCAACGGGAATTGCCAACCCAATTACCTATGGAAGCTATCAAAGGCATTGCCCTTACAATCGAGGAAGCCAATCGTTTGGCTACCATGCCCCTCCATTGTCTACAAGTGGAATACCCGAATAAATTGAATCAGACCTTGGAAAGTGAAGCTTTCCTGAAAGGCCCAAAAGCCCTCCATCCTGCATTTTACGGATGCTTTGACTGGCATTCAAGTGTTCATGGGCATTGGATGTTGGTGGCCTTGTTGAGGCAGTTTCCGGAATTGGACCAAAAAGATTTGATACAAACCAAGCTTCTGGAAAACATCAGCAAAGAAAATATAACTGGGGAAGTAGCTTATTTCCATATGCCTCAAAACAGCAGCTTTGAAAGGACTTATGGGTGGGCCTGGGTTCTGAAATTGGCGGAGGAATTACATTTATGGGAGGCCCCTATTGCTAGGGAACTGGAAGAAAACCTACAACCCTTGACTGATTTGATGGTGGAGAAATACCTGGAATTTTTGCCCAAGTTGATTTATCCTATCCGTGTAGGTGAGCATACCAATATTGCCTTTGGGCTTTCATTGGCCTATGACTATGCACAAACGGTGGGTCATGATCCATTAAAAACCATGATTAAAAACAGGGCCATGGATTGGTTTATGGATGATGAGGGCTGTCCTTTGACTTGGGAACCCAGTGGCTTTGATTTCTTGTCTCCCTGCTTTCAGGAGCTGGATGTGATGAGGAAAATACTCAGTCCTAATGAATTTAAGACTTGGTTGAGCCGGTTTATGCCAGATTTGGCGGATAATGATTTTGAATTAGAGCCTGGCAAGGTGAGTGACCGGACTGATGGGAAACTGGTTCACCTGGATGGACTGAATTTTAGCAGGGCCTGGGTTTTGTATGGCTTGATCAAAGCCTTTCCCGTGGAATATGGACATTTGATTGATATCGCCAATGACCATGTGACTTATTCCCTTCCCTCCATTGTAGATGACAATTATGAAGGTACCCATTGGCTGGGTTCATTTGCCATCTATGCCCTGCAACAGGCACCATGAAAAGTGAATGGAAAAAATACCTTGGTCCAGGCCCACTGGTTGCGGCGGCCTTTATCGGTCCTGGTACGGTGACCGTCTGTACCCTGGCCGGCGTGCAGTTTGGCTATGAATTGCTTTGGGCTTTGGCTTTATCTGTCATTACCACTATTGTACTGCAGGAAATGGCTGCCAGGATTGGCTTGGTCAGTCAGAGGGGATTGGCCGCCAATATTTCCAGTACCATAAAAAAAGTGGTATGGCGGTATTTTTCTATTGGCTTGGTCCTATTGGCGATTGTCATAGGAAATGCCGCTTACGAGGCCGGAAATATCGGAGGCGGTGCCTTAGGGGCAGCCATGTGGATAGATTTTCCGCCCATTTCACTGGGCAAACTCGAACTCCAACCTTTAAATTTTTTGATTGGGCTCTTGGCTTTGCTCCTTTTATTCAGTGGCAGTTATGCTGTCATCACCAAGGTTTTGACTGCTTTGGTGATCTTCATGAGCCTGGCATTTATCAGCAGTGCATTGATGGTTCAACCATCTTGGAGACTTTTATTTGAAGGTTTTGTTCCCTCTGTACGTTCAGAGACCATTATCACCACGGTAGCCCTGATTGGGACTACAGTAGTTCCCTATAACCTGTTCTTACATTCAGGCTTGGTGGCCAAAAGGTGGCAAGATGTATCCGATTTAAGATATGTCAGGACAGATACCATCATTTCAGTAGTATTGGGAGGGCTGGTTTCCATGGCCATTGTCATCACTGCCCATGCAGGGGCTGCGTATGAGGTTCAGTCTGCCGCTGATTTGGCCAAAGGCTTAGAACCTTTATTGGGAGGAATATGGGCCAAATATTTTATTTCTTTTGGACTTTTTGCTGCTGGAATAACTTCTGCCATCACTGCCCCCTTGGCTGGTGCCCTGGTGATTTCTGGCTGTTTTGCTTGGTCTACGGACATCAAAAGTTGGCCCATGCGGGGAAGTATTCTCCTGATCTTAGGTTTGGGTTTGGTCTTTGCTTCTTTGGGAATCAAGCCGGTTCAATTGATCACCATGGCGCAATTGGCGAATGGTATCTTACTCCCCCTATTGTCCGCTTATGTGATTTGGTTGGCCAACCAGAAAGGTCTAATGGGGAATTATGTTAATTCTTCAAAATTGAACCTTATCAGTATGCTGATTTGGCTGATTACCCTGGCTTTGGGACTGCTGAGTATCCTCAAGGTTTTCCAATGGGTATGATGTTCCGCATATGGATTTTTGTAACAAAGGCCCGCAAAATGTATTTGGTTTCAGGAATGTGTTTCACCGCCCGTAGACTTGCTACAATGGCTTCATTATTTCCCAGGAACTCCTCTTGGGAAATAAACCCATAGGAAGTAAAAATGCCATTCTCAAAATACAGGGCACAATTCTCATCCGTTGACCGGCCTTTATCCCGAATCAGCACGGCTCCTTTATCGGCATGGATGGAGGCCAAAAACTCCTTGGCCCTTCTGTTATAGGCTAAGGTTTCTTCCTTATCGCAACAGGCTCCATGACATTTCCCTAGCTGATGGTCATAACAGGCTTCGGGACTTTTTTGAATTCCGGTCAATTTAGGGCAAAGTTCAAAAGTTGTGGTTTTATCCATCATAAATTTCCATGCTTCTGAGTGGGAGTCAAATTCCATGATGCTCTGGATATTTTGATTGTTTTTGCTTACCTGAAAGCGAATAAAGCCCTTGCTGTCTTCATATTGAAAAAGTGCCCATTGGCTGCTTCGGTATTTTAATGCCCTGTTGTATTTGGGCCAAAGCCTTTTGATTTCCAAAGCTTCCAATAAATAAGCCAGAAATTCCGAACCGGTCAGTTCCCAGCTCACATCATGGATTTCCGATTTAAGCGCCAGCTTTTCCTGTGAATTCCCTGAGAAATGGCTTTTAAACCTTGATTTGATATTTACCGCCTTTCCCACATAAATGACCTGTCCATGCCTGTCATGAAAAAAATAAATGCCAGTGGTTTCAGGTAGGGATTGGAATTTTTCCTGACTGATATGGGGAGGTAAAAACTGTTCCCCTTTCCCTTTTTTAAGGCTTTGATAAATGATATCCGATTGATGCTGGTAGATTTTTTGGAAGAGAATGGCTGTCGCTTCAGCATCTCCAAAAGCCCTATGCCTGTGGCTGATTTCTATGGCCAATTGCTCACATATTCTTCCTAATCCATAAGAGCCCAAACCTGGAAAGGCTTTTCTGCTTAGCCTTACCGTACAAAGCTTGGGAAGGTTCAGTTCTTTTCCTATACCTTTAAAGGCTTCCCGGATAAAGGCATAATCAAAATTGACATTGTGAGCCACAAAAGTTCTACCCTCCAATAGGTTCCAGAGATCCTCTGCTATTTCTTCAAATTTCGGGGCATTTTCCACCATTTCCTGGCTGATACCCGTAAGCCCGGTAATAAAATTTGGGATAAACCGTTCTGGGTTAACCAAGGTATGGAAGCGGTCAATGATGTTGTTGCCATCGAATACCAAAGCTGCTATTTCGGTAATTCCCCCCTGAGAAGGATTGCCGCCTGTTGTTTCAATATCGATGATGACAAACTCCATGCTTCTTTGGCAATTATAGGAAATTTACAGCTTCTCGTATGGGGAAATAACACTTTCTGTCAGCAATTGTCTTACAATAATCAACCAATTATCACATTAGCTTACAGATCATTGATTTCCTTGGTGTTTAAAGCCAAAAGTTTTTTATATTCCAAAGTTAAAACCTAATAACCTATTTGCTTTGAAAAGAAGAGATTTTGTTAAGTTAAGTGCCCTTTTATCTGCTTCCGCAGTGCTCCCTCTGTCTGCTGTTGTTCCCAATGACAAAGTGTATTCCATCGGAATTTTAGGATATGGTGATCGGGGTTCGGGACTGCACCATGTACTCAACAGTATGCCCGGCAAATTTATAGTCAGAGGTATTTGTGACGACCTGCCCGAACGATTGGATAAAGCCAAAAGGAATTTTCCAACCGGTATCCAATTTCATAGGGATTATAGATCTCTATTGGATCAGAAGGACTTGGATGTGATCTTGGTCGCTACACCGCTTTATCTGCATTTTGATCATGCCAAAGCAGTTTTGGAGGCAGGTAAACACCTCTTTTTGGAGAAAACCATGGTCTTCAATACAGCGCAGGCCATTGAATTGAATAAGATCAAAAGTAAATATCCCAATAAAGTGATCCAGATTGGTCACCAGTACCGTTATTCTCCGCTATATTTTAAAGTGAAGGAAATGATCAAAGACGGTTGGTTGGGTAAAGTTACCCAAGTCAGTGCCAGGTGGGACAGGAATAATAATTGGAGAAGACCTGTTCCCAGTCCGGAATTGGAAAGAAAGATCAACTGGAGGATGTACAGGGAATACTCAGGTGGTTTGGTAGCTGAATTGCTCTCCCACCAAATGGATTTTATCCATTGGGCCTTTGATACCCGACCTACTTCTATTTATGGGGTCGGGGGCATAGATCATTTCAAAGATGGCAGGGAGACTTTCGATAATGTTCAGGTTACTTTACGCTATGAACAGGAAGGCATGATTGGAAATTTTGGTGCCACCTGCGCCAATCAATACGAAGATTATTCCTTTAAAATCAAGGGGAGTAAGGGAACAGTTTCACTATTGATGAATGAGGGGATTTTTTACCCTGAACCTGAAAACAGAAAAGAATTGGAGCAGGTCGATGGGGTTTCGGGTGCTACCAGATTAACTTGGTCTGAGGATAAAAAAGGCGTAAAAATCTTAGACCAACCTACCAGAGATGGTTCCTTTTATGCTTTGGAAGATTACTATCGTTGTTTGCAGGAAAGGGAATTGCCCCACTCCAATGTTATCAATGGAGGCAAAACAGCCATTGCTGTGGCTTTGGCCAATGAATCCTTGTATACTGGTAAAAAGATGGATTGGCTTCCAGCCTTTGATTTAGGATAGTCAGATGGTATAAAATTCAAAAACCGGATCCATGGATCCGGTTTTTTAGTGTTCAGTTCAAATAATGATAGTGTTTGGTCAATGAGTTAAAATCGTTGCTTATTCTTCATCTCACTCCCCAAATATCTGTAGAAAATGAACGCAAGTAAATACCCCTTTTGTAGTATTTTTTGGTCTTTTTTCTAAAAAAACCATTTGAAATCCAACTTCACCACTCATTTTTCATTCATCACTCTTCATTCTACATTTTTTTTCCAAATTACCTTACATATTCCGCAATCAATTTCTCCGCACACCTTTCCCCGTCCATGGCCGCTGAAACAATGCCCCCGGCATATCCTGCACCTTCCCCACATGGGTATAATCGTTTTATGATAGGATGTTCAAAGTTTTCTCTGTCCCTTGGAATTCGGACAGG
Source organism: Cecembia lonarensis LW9 (assembly GCF_000298295.1). Lineage (GTDB taxonomy): Bacteria > Bacteroidota > Bacteroidia > Cytophagales > Cyclobacteriaceae > Cecembia > Cecembia lonarensis. The sequence continues at coordinate 1,581 of NZ_AMGM01000096.1, read as the reverse complement.
TGAGGAAGTTCGGCTTTCCACACCAATGATCTGCGCCTCATTGGTCAGGTAACCTTTCATCTTTTTTCCAAAAGCCGCAAAGCCTTGTTTTAACCTTTCCGCAATGAAATCTGGCAGCACTTCATACATATCCACGGATTTTAACCCAGGTTGATAAGAAGTATCCAAAAGCGAATTACTGACCTTTTTATTGACAAAATCCACCATCCGCTGGGCGGGTGCTGTTTGGGTTTCTCCTCCAAATTTCCATGCCCTTTGCTCTACTTCTGCCTGGAACATCATGGCTGCCAATGGCCCATATTTCTGGTATTGGGGTAGATCTTCCAGTTCAACAGCTGCGACCATTCCTGAATTGGCATATTTGCTATCCCGCCTGCTGGGACTCATGCCGTTGACCACTATTTCTCCAGGAGAAGTGGCTGCCGGAACAATAAATCCTCCTGGGCACATGCAAAATGAAAAGACACCCCGCTGTTTACCCTGAAAGTAGGTTTGTTGTACCAAAGCATAGGAAGAAGCCGGCAAATAAGGTCCCCTGTCCACCTCGCAATGGTATTGAATCCGGTCAATCAGGTTTTGGCTGTGTTCAATCCTTACGCCCAAGGCAAATGGTTTGGCCTCAATAAGGATGTTTTTATGCTTGAGCAGGTGAAATATATCCCTTGCTGAATGTCCGGTAGCCAGAATGACGCCAATGCCTTTGATTTTTTCTCCATCTTGGGTGACTATTCCCTTCATCTCATTTCCTTCCAAAATGAAATCCACCACTTTGGTTTCAAAAAGGACCTCCCCTCCTGCCTGCAGGATGCTTTCCCTTAGTTCGGCAACCAATTTGGGGAGCTTGTTGGTGCCAATATGTGGATGCGCATCCACCAGGATTTCTTCCGTAGCCCCATGGGCCACTAAAATTTCCATAATCCTACGGATATCGCCTCTTTTTTTGGATCGGGTATACAATTTTCCATCCGAGTAGGTACCTGCCCCGCCCTCGCCAAAACAATAATTGGATTCAGGATTGACAATATGGTCTTTGTTGATGGCTGCTAAGTCCCTTCTTCTTGCCCGTACATCTTTGCCCCTTTCTATCAGGATAGGCTTGATGCCTAATTCAATGGCCCTAAGTGCGGCAAACAAACCGGCTGGACCTGCTCCGACGATAATGAGTTGCTCTTTATTGGAAACGTTCTGATAAGCTTTTGGCGTCTGTAATAAAGGAGTTGGCACCTCATTGACAAAAACTTCTGCGGTGACATTGACCCGTACCTGCCTGCCCCGGGCATCGATGGACCTTCTGGTCTGACGGGCGATGGCCTGTGCATTATCAGTGGATAAACCGGCTTTTTTCAGCGCTACTTGCTGAAACAAAATTTCATCATAAGCCTCTTCCGGGCTCAGTTGTAATTGCAGTTCTTTTTTCATTGGGTAAGGTATTTATCCTTAAAGTTTTGTTGTACCAAGTACCAAGTACAATGTACCAAGTGGATGCGAGAAGCTAGAGATTAGGTGCTAGACGTTAGACATAAGACGCAAGACACAAGACACAAGACATAAGATTTCGGAAGTGGGAAGGAGGATTTCGGT
>NZ_AMGM01000095.1 GCF_000298295.1 Cecembia lonarensis LW9 | reverse complement strand
TATTTGGGTCCGTTCTTGGTCTAAAAACAGGCTTTCCCTTACTTTTCCATCTACTTCATATTGTATGGAACGGTTGTTATGGTTTAAAGAATCTGTATAAATTCTTAAAATTCTCCACCCCTTTATTTCCAAAGCCAAAGCCTTTTTTTCCATTGAACAAGAAATCTTATTTTCTATGTTATATAATGAAAAAAACAGCACTAAAAAAATTAGAACTATCATTGCTAAATAGAGTATAGCGGGATGTTTCATTTCTTTGGTTTATTTTTAATCAAGGCCTGAAATGAAATAAGAATTGCTCTATTTCATCTCAAGTTTCCACCAGTCATTTTCAAAAGTTAGAAAGTTTCTTTTATCTCCCAAACCTACATATATTGCCCCTCCCGCTTTTTGAAGTACTTTCCAGGAATAGGCCTCTCCGGGGTATGTACCCACTTTTTTCCATTCAGTAGTGGAAGGGTTATATTGCCAGATGTCTTTAAATTGCTCATTTTGTCCACTAATATCTCCTTGTTTCCCCCCTAATACATACCCCATACCCTCATTGGCAAATCCTACTGTTCCATACCTGCCTACTTCAGGGAAATCTGGTAAAACCTGCCATTGGTCAGAAGGAATATTATAGGTAAAGCAATTTTTTTTACCTATTCCACTGTTCATTCCCATTATTAAGAAGATGTTTTCTTCGATCATGAAATGAGTGGCATCATTTATGAAATCAGGTGGATTGGCTAGGGAAGTATAACTGAAATCTATTAAGCTTATAGTATAAGCATCGAAATTGTTTACAAAAATAACTTTATCGCCTATCAAGGTGGCGTTGCCTCCTATTAATCTGGGTTGATCTGAAAAATCCGCCACTTTTTCCCAGGTATCAGTAGAAGGATCATAAGCATGCACTTCACCCACATCTATATGATTACAAGGAGTGTCTATTTGTTCGCATACTATTTTTTTTCCAAATAGAACATATCCTATTCCATTATAACTGATAGCATCTCCATCACTGAATGGCCCTAAGGGGAAAGGGGCTTTTTCTTCCCAAGTATCATTTTGAATATCATATTCCCAAAAATCGCTTAAGTACTTCTGTCCTGACTCATCCGTTCCAAATCCTGTCCCCACATATATTTTGTTATCGATGGCAAAGGAAAAGGCCCTCTTCCTTCCTGGAGTAGGCATTGATTTGGACTTTGAAAATGAGAGTACTATTTCTTCTTCTTCTTCTTCTTTGGGCTTTTCTAAGGATGGTTTATCATCTGGAAGATTGTCTACAGATGGTTTCTCAGGCTCAGTACAATAGGAGAGGATTAACCCCAATCCTACTATCAGTATCAATTTGTTTTTCATAATACGCTCTTTGGATGGCTTACTAAAGCTAAATTATAGCCCCTGACCTGAAACTTCCTTCAATGTCTATAATTCTTATTTCTGGATTTTCAGTTACCTCCATGAGCCTCACTTTACCTTTAAAGGTACCTTCAATTGTAAATTTAATAGGGTCGTAGTTTTTTAGGGTTACCTCAAAGTCCTTCGGTTGCTCATTGTAATAGGAGAAATTTCGTAAGTAGTGCCTGAAAGGTTCTCCTGGTAGGACACCGGTCACAAATGGATCTGAGGTTTTACCAATTGTATTTAGATCTGTGATCTTCAAAATCACACAGGCTTTTTTTCCTGAGGAATTGGTACAGCCTTTTTGAATATTGAATTCCAAGGTTTGATTGGAAAATATGATGAAATTTCCACCAACTCCCGGAAGGTATTCATTCATGTCCAAAACATCTGCGGTATGATATCCATCAGGCAGTTTGTAACTGTACTCATAATCGACCCCATCAATTTTAACTTTGATAAATAAGGTGTCATCTGGAATAGTTTGATTTACCTCCTCTTTCTCTACACAAGAAAAAGAGACTGATAAAATGACAAAGAGAAGAAATAATGCTTTTTTCATATTCAATTTTTTGTGAATGTATTTCTTAGGGAGCAAATAAAAAATACCCATCAATGGGTATTTTTTATTTGAAAAAAGAATAGTATGTTTCAAGATTTTTCTAGATAAAATCGACACAAAACCAATAACTTATATATACTTAAAAAAGGGTTTTGAAGGACGTAAGAGGACTTTCAAACCAATTTAAAAATAGCAAATTAGTTGATTGAAAATACGGGAAATATTCTTCTGTTTTTACCCTAAAAAAAAGTTGAAAATTTTTAAGCTCTTCCAGTTTTTTCAGCTGCAAATGCTCATTGAGTACTGTTGTAATTTACCTCCCTTCCATGATACATTTGAAAGTGGTTTTAAGGCATTGCCTGCTTCTATGTGATCAAGGTTACTTTTTCTAATTCCCAACTGTCCTACTTTTGTAAGGTAAACCAATAAGAACCATGTTTAACTTCTTTAGAACAAAACCAAAAAACTATACAGACCTCTCCAATGAGGATTTCAAAACAGGGATGACAGCAAAGGATGCCGTCATCATTGATGTGAGGACAGCTGGAGAATTTCATTCCGGAAAAATCAAGGGAGCCAGAAATATTGACTTGATGGGGCCTGGATTTATGGGGCAGATCCAAAATCTGCCAAAAGATAAAAAATACTACCTCTATTGCCGAAGTGGCAACAGAAGTGGACAGGCTTGTGAAATCATGGCAGATATGGGCTTTGAAAGCACCCATAACCTTGCAGGTGGGATCATGTCCTGGCCTTATGAGGTAGTGTAAAAAAATTATTGATTGGGTTAAATGGTTAAAAATCCACCTTACAGTCTGTAGGTGGATTTTTTTTGCTTCTTCCGATTAATTTTTTATTGGTCCTTCAGATCTCCTGGCATAGGTAGCTATCGATATTCCCAAAGGCCTGAAGGGCCGATCATTAATCCTATCAGTACTTCTGTCCCAAATCAATTTGGCATCAAGACCAGTTTCCCAACTCCCATTTTTTCGACCTGTGCTTTTCCAAAAGGCACCACAAAAAAACCGTCATTGGCCCACAATTCAAATAGGTTTTTATAAAAAGGACTTTCCGGATCTCCGGATTGACCTGGTGTATTGATGCCCAGCGTCCTTTCCCAGTCTCCGGTGTCCACTACAATCCTAAAGGATGCCCCAGAGGTGTTGTTGTCCCCATAGGCATTGGCTGCAGGGGTAAAGCTATAGCCACCACGGGTTAGGGGACCTGCATCCAGTTTTTCTCTCCAGGTTTCTGATAGCGCCAGACTCATCGGGTGTCTGACCAAAGCATGTTTGTAATTTTCCTGGCCGTATTGCCATTGGCTTTGATTGGTGCCTAATTTTTGCTCCAATTCATTTACTGCCGCTTTAAAGCTATTGGAAAGCCATAAATCCCTTTGTTCTGAAGCCTTTTCAGAAAAAAGTTTTTCCGGTGTTTCCACCCATTCAATCACCCTGCTCATGGATATGGCACCAACCAGGTCCTGTACCTCATCGGGAACAGCTAATGCCTTACTGCTCTCTCTCAATTTCCTTTCCCACATTACATAAATGCCGGCCGAAATGGAAGACTTCTCCAGTCTGTAATCCCAACCTTTCAAATAATTTAATGCTGAAATGTAGTTGCCTTCCTCAAGCTTTAAGTCCAATAAATAAGGCAGTAACTTTCTGGCAGGCAATGCCAGATAATCATTTTGTAAGGCCCCCATTTCTTCCAAACTGAATTTACGGCCTTCTGCCAAGACTTCCCTGATCCTATCTCCCCGAAACGGATCTGCCCATTCATAGCCAATGGTATGTTGATAAGGATAATCTTCAGGTGTCACATTTTCATTGGCGGTCACAAAAAAACCGGTTGCTGGATTGGTGAGGTGAGGGCGTTCTGTAATGGGCTGGTAGCCCTCCCAGTCCATACTGCCATCTCCCAATGAGACCACCAAACCGGAATGGCTGTTTCTGATGGGGTTGATGCCAGTGGCCTGCCATCCTATATTTCCCTCTTTATCAGCCCAAACCATATTTTCGGCAGGAATATGGTTGAAGCCACAAGCTTCTCTGAATTCTTCCCAAGTTTTGGCCTGATCCATGCGCAAACTCGCTAAATAAGGTGCTCCTCCAGGTTCCAGCCAGGCACATTCTACTGCAACCGCTTTGTTCAGGTCTTGGTCAATAAAGGTTACCGGACCATGAACCGTGTAATAATGGGTCACGATTTCATCGGCCCGTCCTTTCACTTTGATCGTATCCTGGACCATGGTCATATCTACCCAATTCCCTTTGTAAAAATATTGCGTCGGGTTGTCCGGATGAATGTCATAGACCCTCAAGTCTTCATTGTCCGTTTCAAAAATGGTCAAGCCCCAAGCCCCGTATTCGTTGTGCCCAATGGAAATGCCCGGTATGACGGGTTCTCCTGCACCTACCACATTCCAGCCGGGGGCATGCAGCCCGACCCAATAGCGTAAAGAAGGAATAGCATGCAGTCTGTGAGGGTCATTGGCCATAAAAGGGAACCCACTTTCGGTAAACTCACCCGAAATCACCCAATTGTTACTACCGATATTGAATTTTTCCATTTCTAAAGTTTCCTCCAATTCATTCTTGTATGCCTTACTTTCAGCCAAAAAACTTAAGCTTCGGTTTCGAAATTCGGGAAGCACATCCTCCGGATGGAATACAAATCCTGCCCTGAAGGCATCGTAAGGCGCCAAAATATCTTTGAACAGTAACTCATGGGGAATTTCTGCTGGAAGATCCAGGTTGGGTTCATTGGGGTGAAAATGGTAAAAGGCCTTGGCCTTTTCAGGACCAACTTTGCTTACAACCCTGCTGTATTTCAGCTCATCCTGAACATTTTGGAGTAAGCCCTGATGCCTGGATATAACCACTTCCCATGTCCAGAATCCTGGTAAAATATCCAGCATTTTGAATTCAATTGGAAGGCTTTCAGGTTGCTCCCGAGCTTCCTGAATATAAGCATTTACACCGGCCACAAAGGCATCTACAATTTGTTCCCCCTTGGGGTGATAATGTTTTAATTCTTTGTTTTTTTCACCTCTAAACTGAAAGAGCCTTACCCCTCTATCCCTTTCCAATTCTCTAGGTCCAAGAATTTCGGCCATGGTGCCGGTAGCCCTTCTTCTCCAGATTTCAAATTGGAATAGGCGGTCTTTGGCCGCTAAATAGCCTTGACTGAAGAATAAGTCTTGTTCATTTTTGGCATAAATATGGTTGATACCATTGTTGTCCCTGATCACTTCCACTTCATCTTGTAAACCTCTCACTGCCAATTGCTGGGCATAGGAAGAAAAGAAAGCGAAAAAGAAAAGGAAGAATATCAGTAGAAATCCGTATTTAAGTTTCATAGGCGTATTTTGGCTAAATGATGCATTAAATTTTGAAAAAATAAATAAATACCCATTCAAAATTGTATAGACGGTAAATAAAAATCTGTTTTCTTTTGCATATTTCGGGTCAAAACCTATTGAGCTATGAAAAAAACATTCCTGTTATTCCTGCTTCCCCTCTTAGTAAGTATGGCATGCCAATCTCCCCAAAAAGAAATCGTTGTAGAAAAAATTATTGAAAAGAAAATTACCAACATGGATCCTGCCCTAAGACACGTGGTGTTGTTCAAATTCAAAGATGAATCATCAGAAGAAGAGGTACAGAAAGTCGTTGATGCTTTTATGGCTTTGAAATCAAAAATCTCTGAAATTGAGGATCTGGAATGGGGGACCAACAACAGCCCAGAAGGCTTGGATCAGGGGTTTACCCATTGTTTCTTTGTTACATTCAAATCGGAAGCTGATCGTGATATTTACCTTCCTCACCCTGAGCATAAAGCCTTTGTGGAAGTACTGGGCCCACATTTAGATAAAGTTTTGGTTGTCGATTATTGGGCCAAGCGGGATTAAGGTAAAAAAAAAGAATAGTGTTTTTGGGCCTTTATACCTCAAAGACCCAAAAACACTAAGTCTAATCTCTGTTTGCTGGAATATCCCGGTTACCTCCGCCTTCTCTTTCACCGATTTCTATGACTTCAAATACGATAAAGCTGGAGGCTCCACGCCAAGGTAGAGGATTTAAGTATTCTCTATACCTCAATTCTACAAATTTCCCACCGGCCCTTTCCAATTCCAAAGCCACCTCGTCACCAATGGCACTGAACCGGAATTCATTGCTCTGTAGGGCTCCTGCCGTAGGACTTTGGAATCCCTCCTGTACTATCCTTCCTTCCCAGGTTTTGAAGACATAGCCCTTTTTCTCGAAGTAGTTTAAGGTTCCGCCTTTCACGCCTTCGCTAAAAACAAAATAATATCGCCAATAGACCACCCCGGCCAAAATAAAGGCAAGGAAGATCAGGCTGATTACAACGTATTTTTTCATGGAAATTAATTGTTGTTTAATATGCGATTTTAAAAATTTTAGACAGGTAATTTCCGATAATAGTAGCAATTAAACAATAGGTAAAAGGAATACATTCTCAACCATAAAGATTAAAAACAGTTTATTCATTGATGAATATGCAATCAATAGGAAGCGGTGAGAATTTACTGCCGGAAAAAGGTGAGGTGTTTTACTATCCCTATTTTTTTGATAAGAGCCAAAGCAATATATTCTTGGAAAGATTGATCAGGGAAATCAATTGGAAACAGGAGCCAATTTGGATGTTTGGAAAGCAGGTGATGCAGCCCAGGTTGACAGCACTTTACGGGAATGAAGGAATATCCTATGGCTATTCTGGTATTAAAATGGAGCCTCATTCCTGGAATCCACTGCTTATGGAAATCAAAGATGCTATAGAGAAAGTGGCCCAGACGAGCTTTACCCATGTGTTATTGAATTATTACAGGGATGGACAGGACAGTATGGGTTGGCACAGGGACAATGAACCCGAACTTGGATTGAATCCGGTGATCGGCTCAGTCAGCTTTGGTGTCCCGAGGAAATTCCAGTTTAGGCAATATCATGACAAAACTGTCAAAAAAGAATTTCTTTTGGAACATGGCTCCTTCTTATTGATGAAAGAGGAGACCCAACACCACTGGGAGCATCAAATTCCCAAAAGTAAGAAGGTGCATGGCCCAAGGATTAACCTCACTTTTAGAAGGATTCAATAAGTGAGTGGGGGCACTCATTTGGTCAATGCTTCTCGAAATTTGAAATTTGGATAGGCGATAAAATAGGGATTTCAAATCCTCATTATCAAGGTTCGGAATTTCAAATCCCAAATAGCGGTGTTATCAAGGTTTGGGATTATAAATCCCGATCAACGGATTTTAATCCAGTAGCCAAAGCCAAGCGCCATAACCTTCTTTTTCCATTTCCTTTTTTGGAATAAAACGCATGGCGGCAGAATTCATGCAATACCTCAAATTGGTAGGATCAGGTCCATCATTGAAAACATGCCCCAGATGGGAGTCTCCCAGTTTGCTCCGGACTTCCACACGGACCATGCCGTAGGAAGAATCTGTTGGTTTGTCAATTAACCGGGCATCTATGGGTTTGACGAAAGAAGGCCAACCGGAATAGGATTCATATTTGTCTTTAGAAGAAAACAAAGGCGCCCCCGAAACAATACAGACATAGATACCAGTCTCCTTATTGTCATTGTATTTATTGGCAAAAGCCCTTTCAGTGGCCTCATGCATGGTCACATCATACTGCAGTTTGGTTAACCTCTTTTTCAGTTCTGCATCTGATGGTTTGGTGTATTTTTTCTCCAAATCCACCGGCCAATGTTTGGCAATAAAAGCATCCCTACCTGAGCCTCTTCTATAAGCATAATATTCTGAGGGATTTTTTAAATAATAATCCTGATGGTATTCTTCTGCAGGGTAGAAATTGCTGTATTTGATTATTGGCGTGACAATGGGCTTATCAAAAACCTTTGCCTCTTCCAACTTCGTCAATGATTTTTGTGCTTCATTCTTTTGGGTATTGTCATGGTAAAAAATGGCTGAACTGTACTGAAATCCCCTGTCATAAAAAGCCCCCCCTTCATCGGTTGGGTCAAACTGCTGCCAGAAAATGTCCAAAAGTTCCGAATAAGAAATGATATCAGGATCATAAGTAATTTGTACCGCTTCTCTGTGACCTGTTTTTCCATTGGACACCTCTTCATAAGTGGGATTTTTTTCTTTTCCACCGGAGTAACCTGAGATGACAGCAATCACCCCATCGATGCCTTCAAAAGGAGCTTCTATACACCAAAAACAGCCACCTGCAAAGGTTGCCAATGCTTTCTTCCCTGGATAATCTTCCGGATTGGTATAATTGATTTTTTCTTCTTGCTTGTTTTCTGATGAACTGCAGCTGAATGGGGCAAGACTAAATAAGGAGAAAAGTACCATTAAGAGGATTTTATCAACTTTTTTCATGCTGTGTTTACTGGTTTTGAAATTTTTGTTACAAATGGGCACAGTTTTAGAATATACCAACATAGTTGGATGTTTGATCCTTTGTTTTTGGGACTTCACCGAAGTTACCAAATCATAATAAGTAACCCAATTTTGCGTACAGGTGTTTGGAATAAAGTGATTTATTCCAAACTATTATCCAAGTTTTGTCCGTTAATTAAACTGTCAATTTATTTATCCATGAAAATTATCTTAAAATCAACCGTGCTGATATTGACTTTTCTGGTATTCAGTCAAATGGTCTATGCCCAATCCGGTAGTGGGCTTGGGATTAAAGGGGGGCTCAATTACAATTCGAATGGGAAGTATTTCAAAGATGCTGAAACCATTTGGGGAAATCCAATGAATAATTTGGGTTATCATTTAGGTTTTTTTGGAAAAGTCAATGCAGGTCCCATATTCTTAAGGCCTGAACTGAATTACACCCGATTGCAGTCTGAAATCAATAATTCCATTCTGAAAACCCAGCGGTTAGATGCCCCTGTACTCGTCGGAATCAATTTATTAGGGTCTTTGCTGAATGTTTTTGCGGGTCCATCTTTTCATTACCATATTGAAGATCAACTGATGGCAAATGACTATGATAAATTCAATGCAGGATATCAGTTTGGTATTGGGTTAAATCTGGGTAGGGCAGGCCTTGACCTCCGCTATGAGCGGGTACTCAATGGCCAAACTGTCAATATAGATAATGTTTTTACCGGGCAAGGTGATTTTAGGTTCCAGCAACTGATGCTAGGCTTGTCATTTAGGTTCTAATTCGTACTTTATTTACCACTCATTCAAATCTCCTCACCTTGGGGAGATTTTTTATTTTTTCTCACCTTTTATTTTTTAAATTGGAAGGTTGAAGTTAATCAATCACCATGAAAATTACCCTCAAGCTTTCCTTTCTCTTTATCCTGATCATGTCTTCTTGTAAGCGATCAGAAGAAAAATATGTTTTTGAAAAACCGGACGAAACCAGGTTTACCAAGATCACTTTAGTTGAAAAACTGGATGAGCCCATGGAAATTGAGGTGCTCAAGGATGGCCGGGTATTATTTATTGAGCGTAAAGGAAAAATCCGGATGTATGAACCCGAAATCGGTTCAGTAAAAGACATAGGCTTTATTCCTGTATATTTTGAGGCAGAAGATGGTTTGCTGGGACTTGCCAAGGATCCTGATTTTTACAATAACCATTGGATCTACTTGTATTATTCTCCAGAAGGCGGAGAAAGTATCAATAGGTTATCCAGGTTTACTCTGGTAGATGACATTATGGATATGGGATCTGAGATCGTGATGCTTGAAATCCCCCAGTTCCGTGGTTGCTGCCACAGTGGTGGATCCATAGAATTTGATAGTCAGGGTAACCTATACCTATCCTTAGGGGATGATACCACTCCTTTTGAATCTGACAATTACAATCCGATTGATGAAAGGCCGGGTAGACCTGGAAATGTAGATGCACAGCGCAGTTCCTCTAATTCCAATGACCTAAGAGGAGCTATCATTAGAATTAAGCCCCAAAAAGATGGTACTTACACCATTCCGGAGGGGAACCTTTTTCCTGTTGGAACACCTGATACAAGACCTGAAATTTACGTCATGGGCAACCGCAACCCTTTTCGTATTTCAGTGGATCCCAAAAATGGCTATTTATACTGGGGCGAGGTAGGTCCTGATGCCCAATTTGACAGTTTGGGTAGAGGGCCAAGAGGCTATGATGAGGTAAATCAGGCGAAAAAAGCCGGGTTTTTTGGCTGGCCCTATTTTATAGCAGACAATAAGCCTTATTGGTACTATGATTTCGAAACGCAGGAAAGTGTTTTTGAGTATGATCCCCAGGTTCCTGTTAACAACTCTCCCAATAATACTGGGGTCAAAGTCCTTCCTCCTGCTCAGGAAGCCATGATATGGTATCCATATGCCGATTCGGAGGAATTTCCTATGCTGGGTTCGGGAGGTCGAAATGCTATGGCAGGTCCGGTATTTTATCATGATCTTTTCCCCAATACAGAGGTAAAATTCCCCAAATATTATGATGGAAAACTATTTGTCTATGACTGGATGAGGAATTGGATATTTACCGTGAGTTTTGATAAAGAAGGGAATTATACGGGAATAGAGGAATTTATGCCAAGTACCCGTTTTTATAAACCCATGGATATGCAATTTGGGGCTGATGGGTCGCTTTACGTTTTGGAATACGGCACCTATTGGAGTGCTCAAAATGACGATTCAGGCATTTATAGGATTGAATTCAGTGCAGGTAACAGAAAGCCTGTGGCCAAAGCTTCCGCTGATCAGCAGCAAGGTGCTTCGCCATTTACAGTAAGGTTTGATAGTGATGGAAGCTTTGATGTAGATGGGGATAAACTCAGTTTTGAATGGGATTTTTATGGGGATGGCTCTGAGATTTCCAACCTTCCCAATCCTGCTTTTACTTTTCAAAGAACAGGGGAGTTCAAAACGACCTTAAAGGTCAAAGACGGGGAAGGTTTAGAAAGTCAGGTAATGATTCCGATTTCAGTGGGCAATCAACCACCGAATGTGGAAATAGAATGGCAGGGAAATAGGAGCTTTTATTGGGGAAGAACCAAAATGCCTTACAGGGTCAATGTGGATGACCAAGAGGATGGCAGCCTGGAAACCGGCGATATTTCTCCTCAGGAAGTAACCGTGACCTGGGAGTTTTTGGAAGAGGGTTTTGATAGGGTGCTGGCTGCTGAAGGACATCAGCAAACAGAAAGCTCTGCCTCACTTATTGGGCAAAACTTAACCATCAAAAGCGGATGCAATGCCTGTCATGGAGTGGACAATGCTTCTGTAGGGCCGAGTTACAAGCAAGTCGCTGAACACTACGAAACCAATCAGGAGGCAGCCACCTATTTAGCTGAAAAAATTATACAAGGAGGTGGAGGGAATTGGGGAGATAGGCTGATGCCTTCCCATGCCCATTTGCCGGAAAAAGACATTGGTCTCATGGTGGATTATATCCTTTCCTTGTCGCCTTTATCTTCGGTAAATCAGAAAAACAAGATGGACGTGGCAGGCTTAGTACCTTTTGATAGACATAAAGATAGAGGTACTTATATTTTGACTGCTTCCTACAGGGATAAGGGAGCCAATGACATTGCACCAATATTGAGAAGGGAGCAACTCATTTTAAGAAACCCACTGGTATTGGCCGCAGATGCGGATCTGTTTGAGGGGACTGCCAAAGCCAATTTTGGAGATTCCCGGGTAATCAAATTTACTGAAAACCAATCTTATATTGGATTTCAAAATATTGATTTGACGGATATAAGACAACTTACCCTTTCCATTGATCCCAATAGAAGGATGGGCTGGTTTGAGCTCCGTCTTGGAAGTTTGGATGGCCCCGTTATTGGAAAAACTGAAGTCATCGGAAATCAAAACAGACCGGAAAACAGCAAGGGAAGGTGGTTTGATGTCAAGTTGCCCATTCAAAGCCAGGAAAAGAGGGCTGACCTTTACCTGGTATTTCAGACCGAAACAGGTGTGGATATTTGGAATTCCTTCTTTTTGAATACCCTTTATTTTAAGAGTCCGTAAATTATGGATTTGTTCATTTCACTAAGCTTGGTACTTATAACTGCAATTACTTTAAAAGTTTAATAATAAAATGGCCCAGGGTTCGAAAACCTGGGCCATTTAAGTTTGATAGTTGATTTTTGGAAACCCCTTCTGTTGACTAATATTACTTTTTGTCAATAAGTCATTAAGGATTTGGTTAAGATTAATACTACCTGAATTTTCCCTGTAAGTATGTCAATGCCATTCCATAAGCTTCCTTGGTAGCTGCTTTATCATGCCTTGGATTAGAAGGGTTTGCAAAACCATGTACCGCATCAAATATTTTATATTCCAATTCTTTTCCGGCAGCTTCCATGGCGATGGCAAACTCCTCAATCACTGCCTTGGAAATGTATTCTTCAGTGGCAAAAAGGCCTAGAACATCTGATTCCAAATAGATCAATTGGTCTACTTCACGAATGGGCATGCCATAATAAATGATGGATCCGATGTTTTGATGTCCTAACAAAAGGGCGGATTTCAAAGACCAAGCGCCTCCAAAACACCAACCTACATTCGCGATTCTTGCCTCAGGCCCCGCAAACTTTCTTCCTGCCATCACGATATTCTCCAGTCTTGTTTCATTTGTACCCCTCATAAATGTGCCAGCCTCCTGCGGATTAGAGGTAACTTTGCCATCGTACATGTCCAATGCCAATACATTGACACGTCCCCCTAAATCTTGGTAGAACCTATCTGATTCTTCCTTGATATTGTCATTCAAACCCCACCATTCCTGGAACACGAACAACCATTGGTTGGAAGGTTCTTTGGCTTTGATCAAATAACCGGAGGCATTTTTTCCATCCGCAGCAGGGAATGAGACCATTTCTCCAAGTCCTTCAAAATCAAATGGAATCGGCGCAGGATGAAAATCTACAAATTTCGGATCATCCAAAAATGCCATCATTTCTGATGGGCCAGTATGGCAGATGGTGATTTCTTCCGTTTCATTTTCTATGGATTGGTTTTGGGAAAAAAACATTCCCATAAGCCCCATGAATAGGATTGAAATATAAAGGCTGGTTTTTAGCATGGTTTTTTATTTGATTTAACTGTCAATATTTTTCTTTGTTAAAGAGATGATCATTTTTTATCAAGACCTCAATGATATGTAAATAATCAATCTAAGATAAGCAATTCAAAAAGGAGCTAAAATACCAGTCAACCCTTTTAATCTCCGATCGTGTCGGATTTTTTGGTATGCTCGTAAGCGTACACTAAATTGAGTACATGAAAAAATTCGTTCTTATGAAAAGATTATATACGCTGTTGATTTGCTTGGGATGGCT
>NZ_AMGM01000094.1 GCF_000298295.1 Cecembia lonarensis LW9 | reverse complement strand
TGTGTCGTTTCGTATTCAATACTTCAAAGAACTTTTTCCTTTTTGCAAGGATTTGTTTAGGGCTTTTCCCTAAAAGCGAGTGCAAATATCGGGGTTTATTTTTAACTTCCAAAAGGAGCTGAAAAAATAATCTAGTTTTTTTTTCAATCCTTTTTTTAACTTATTTCAAACCTTTCATACCGACTTGCTCAGCACGCTTTCTCTCAAATGGGAATGCAAACTTAGCGGTATCTGGGATATTTACCAAATAGAAAATTCAAAATGTCTATGACTTTTGGCTAAGTCACTGTAAACAAGAAAAATATTTTACTTGGAAGCCTTAAATAGCGGTACAGTGCTGCAAGGCTCACCATACATGATTGACTTGGCATATGCCTGTACCCTAGCCACCACTCGACCATAAGCATACAAAGGAACTGGATATTTACTGCATCCTTTGACCACTACAGGTCTTCCCTCATAATCTTCAGGATTAATTTTTGTTAGCGCCTCTTCAAATAAGTATTGCTCCAGAGAAGATAAATCGCCAATGACATAAGTCACTCCTAACCTGCCTAAATAAGTGCCTACCAACATGTAGGCCCAATTGGGAACAATCGCATCTGCCGTACAGGTAATGGCTACCAATTTGCCTTGGTATCGCTCCCAGTCCAAATCCTTGAGTGCAGACCTGAAGTCCTTTTCCTTCAGAATCAACTCCTGAAACAAATAATCTTTCAAATCAAACACCACACGCTCCTCAGGCCTGTAGTATTCTTCAAGATTCAACGTGATGATCGGGCTATTAGCTACCCTATTTACAATTTCTGTCATGACAAAAGTAGGTTTTTCTTTGCGCTAATAACCCGAAAATCCTTCAAGTAGTTCGGTTCGAAATAGGCAAGATCTTCAAAAACCCCCTCTTTAAATTTGTCATAAGCCAAAAAACCCACAGTCTCAGCCGAGGGTAAAAGTTTCAACAACATTGCATTGGGATGATTCAAAAGATTTTCAAGTTTAGCAACCCCATCACCCACAAAATATACCGGCCCCTTCTCCAATAAATCCATATAAGGATTCTCGTTTTCAATTACCTTTGGTGTCAGCGGACTGACCACCTGCAAATTTTTATCAAAAACAGTCACATATACCTCCATCCTTCTGGCATCCAGCATAGGAATAATATGGGAATCCCCGAACACAAAAGACTGTGCCCTTTTGGCCAATGCTTTTAAGGTGTCAACGCCTATCAAAGGAATATCCTGAGCAAAAGCCAGGCCTTTGGCAATAGAAACACCAATTCTAAGACCTGTATAAGATCCAGGGCCTGAGGACACGGCTACTGCATCCAGCTGTTCCACAGAAATCCCACTCCTTTCCATAATCTGCGCTACCAAAAGCATCAATTCCCTGGAGTGCACATTCTCCTGGTGGAGTTCCATCAAAGCCAGCAAATTGCCGGATTGGTGCAAAGCAACTGAACACACAGAAGTAGTCGACTCTATAGAAAGTATACAGGACATGCTGCTATTATTTTTTAACAGAGGCAGTTAAAATCTGACGCACTTGCTGCTGATCCCCCAGCACCCCTAATGCTTTTATAACCTCTTCATCATGCTTTAGGGAAGCTTCCACTACCCCTTCCTGATAATAATACCTGGATATAAGTTCCTCTCTCAAAGCTTCTTTGATTTCATCCTGATGGGTAATCAGGTCCTGCTCTTTATTATGACTTACTTTCTTTTTCAATGCTTCAATGGTAGCCTGAATCTCTTCAAAATACGGTTCTCTTTGTGCGTACTTGTTCAGATCTTCCAAACTTTTCTCCACATAAGTGGTGTAATCGTACTCTTTATCCTCCAACCAAGCTACAAAATCCTGATACAGGGTTTCATCAATCTCAAATTCGCTGGGCGGTACAATAGAAGGGTGCTTTCTGAAGAATTCATTACCATAAGTAAATATCAAATTCCTGGCCACCAGGCTAAAAGTAATCGGTGCGAAACTTTTGGAATCTACTTTTAAATCCGGCTCTATGCCTGCACCATCAAGAACAATCCTTCCATTTTTGGTTTTAAACTCACTGCGAAGAGAATCGGGAACAATACTGGAGTTTCCATTTTCATCTTTTTTGCTGTAATCTATCGCTTGGATGCACCTCCCACTGGGAATGTAGTATTTTGCTGTAGTCAGTTTCACCTGTGCATTGTAAGAAAGGGGAACAGAAGTCTGTACCAAACCCTTACCAAAAGTCTTCCTTCCGATCAACACGGCACGATCATAATCCTGTAATGCCCCGGCAACGATCTCTGCTGCTGAAGCACTGCGCTCATTGATCAGCACAGCGATGGGGATATCTTTATCCACAGGTGACTTTGAAGTTTTGTACACCGCATTGACGCTTTCAATTTTGCCAATGGTACGTACCACTTCCTTACCTTTAGGTATAAACAGGTTGACAATCTCTACAGCTTCTTTTAAAATACCTCCTGGGTTATCCCTTACATCCAATACCAGCCTGCTTATCCCCTGAGACTTTAAGTCTAATAAGGCTTTCCGAACATCTGCTGCCGCATTGGTGGTAAAATCTGTCAACTTGATATAACCTGTTTGATCATCTATCTTTCCGTAATAAGGCACATTACTGATTACAATTTTTTTCCTGGTCAGATTAAAAGTAAGGGTGTCATCTCCACGCTTGACCTGAACATCTACTGCCGTATTGGCCGGCCCTTTTAAAAGCCTTGAAATATCAGAAGTCTCTTTATTGCTCACATCCACAGTGTCTACTTTTAGGAATTGGTCTCCTATTCTCAAACCTCCGGCCTGTGCAGGAAACCCCCGATAAGGCATGAGCACCATATTGATGCCAGTCCTATTACCAATCAATGCCCCCACGCCGCCGTACTCACCAGTGGTCAACAACCTGAAATCATCTGAATTTTCTTCAGGAATAAACTCCGTGTAGGGGTCGAGCTCTTCCAACATGGCATTTATCCCTACCGTAAATAAATGATCCGGGTCTATGTCATCCACATAATAAGAATCCAACTCCCTGACCAAAGAAGCGAAAATGTCGAGGTTTTTCGCTATGGCAAAGAGTTTGTCGTTTTTGTAGGCAAATGAAAAAAGTAATCCTGCCATCAGGCCAAGTGTGAGCAGGACGAGCAATGGTTTTCTTTGATGTAATTTCATGTATTGTCTTTAGTGGGTATTTGATCTTCAGCTATTGTTTTCAGAATTTTGGTGATTTTCTTCTCAATCATCTGATAGGATACTAATTCAGAAGATACATAAATCAGGCCAATCAATTTCTTTGGCAGTTCAGGTGCCAAATTTTCAGCTTTATTCAAGCGGTATGCCTCCCTCATTCTTCTTTTGATCAGGTTGCGGTCTACTGCTTTTTTGAGCTTTTTTTTAGAAACGGAAAAAAGTACCTGATGGGTTGCATCTTCACCTTCAGGCGCGTCCAACACCATAACCTTGAATGGGTATAAAAAAAAAGAGGAACCTTTGTCAAAAAGTTCCTTTATTAACTTTTTAGAATGTAATCTTTCATTCTTTCCAAGTCTGAAATTCATCGCATTTTTTTTGACGCATTAAAAATACGAAAACAAATGCTAAAGAATTACTTCTTCAATGTTTTCTCAGAAGATACAGTCAACTTGTGTCTTCCTTTTGCCCTTCTGGACTTAATTACTCTTCTACCATTGGCAGTAGACATTCTAAGTCTGAAACCATGCTTGTTTCTTCTTTTTCTACGAGAAGGCTGAAATGTTCTTTTCATGACGCTATGCTTTTAAATCTTTATGCTTTCCTGATTCATTCCCCAGAGGTTACCCACAAAAGGACTGCAAAGATAAGGAGCTTTTTTTTATTTACAAACCTGACAATTACTTTTGTTAAAGATCAATTATAATTCAAATGCATTACCACATTTCCAGACAATCCCCCTGCTCACAGTACATTCAGATTCAGCTGAAATTGAATTGCCATGCAGGCCAAGAACTACACCTACAATTGGCTGCATGGCGACCTGGGAGGTATGAACTGGCAAATTACGCACAAAAGATCAGAAATTTTCAAGTCAGTCTGGACAATCACCCTATAGAATGGCAAAAGAAAAACAAGGACCTGTGGTATTTTGCTGCGCCCACAATAGGTCAATACCAGGTCTCCTATGAATTCTATTGCAATCAAATGGATGCAGGAGGCTGCTGGTCGGATGATGTACAGCTTTACCTCAATTTCAGCAATTGTATCTTTGATGTAAAGGAAAAAAGTGAAACGCCCATATCATTGCAGATTGAGCTTCCGGAAAATTATCAGGTGGCTACCGCATTGCCGCTCAAAGGTCCCGGAATATGGGAAGCCACCGGATACCGGCATTTGATGGACAGTCCACTTTTGGCTGCGGCACAACTTCAACACCATCACTATACCGTGGACGGCCATCTATTCCACCTTTGGTTCCATGGTGAAGTCCATTTTGACCTGCCCGCTTTGATCAAAAATTTTAAAGCCTTTACCAAAAAACAAATCCAGGCATTCGGGGAATTTCCGTCTGAAAACTACCACTTCATTTTTCAATTACTGCCCTACAAACATTACCATGGTGTAGAACATGCCCATTCCACAGTCATTACCTATGGCCCGGCCCAAGCATTGCAAGAAAAGTCGGAATTGGATGAACTGATGGGTGTAAGTTCCCATGAGCTCTATCATTGCTGGAATGTCTGCCGCATCAGACCAAAAGAACTGATCCCTTATGATCTGTCCAAGGAGGTTTACCTGAATACAGGATTGGTCCTAGAAGGTGTCACCACTTACATGGGAGACCTTTTCCTCTTGCAATCAGGCTATTTTTCCAAAGGTGATTATTTGAAAATCCTTCAAAAACAAATTCAAAAAGAGATAGACCACGAGGGCTGGAAAAACCAAAACATTTTTGAATCCAGTTTTGACCTGTGGTTGGACGGATACAAACCCGGGATACCGGACAGAAAAGTAAATATCTATAATAGAGGCGCACTGATTGCGCTCTGCCTGGATATTCTACTGCTTTCTGAGCAGAATTCCTTGTCGGATGTCATGAGGAAAATGTGGGAAAACTTTGGCAAGCCCAATCAAGGTTATGCGCTGGAGGACTTCCATAAGCTACTGATCGACAGCGCAAAGGATACCAGTGCTATTCAGGCATTTTGGGCGCAATACGTTTGGGGTAAAGGAAACCTTCTAGATGCAATGGGTAAATTATTGGAAAAAGTTGGTGTAGCAATTACTTTGGACTACGACACCGATGTGTATTTGCATGTTTATGGAATAAGGGTAGATGAAAGTGGAAAAGTCCTTCAAGTACATCCCGAGGCCGATGCCTACCATAAAGTCATGGTTAGCGACATGATTATATCTGAGGTTGCCAAGCAGCATCCAAACATGTATGAGCCCCTCACTATTAGTCTGGAAAGGCAGGGAAGAAAAGTCGAAAACGTGGTTTATCCATCAAAATCCAGGTTTTACCCCAAAGTCAAGCTCCTGGATATGGGGAAAAAAGAACTTGGCCATCAATGGGAAACAGGAATTCAAAATGAATAAAAAAAGCTGCCCCATTACCTGAGACAGCCAGTTTCTTTTATGAGGAATGGTCATTTGAAATCCTCGTCTGATAATTCTTGGTTAAAAGCAATGCTAACCACCTTTGTTTCCAAAGCCATGGGCATCATAGGGTTCTTGATCGTCATTCGCATCGGGTATTTTATCCCCTCTACCTCTTGATAATCACTGTAGGTAACGTCACCGGTTGCCTCAGAGCTTGTCCTTAATTTTAATCCTGATGCTACCGAATAATATTCTACCGTTTCAAATCCATTATTTGCGGTAATGACCAAACGATGCGCAGCCTCTCCGTCGATTTCATCCATTCCTTGATGTAGAACCTTGTATCCTAGCGTTTCATAATGTTCTTCAGGAAAAACATAAGTCTGTACTTTCATCATTTGCAGCATATCGGCAGGAAGTTCACTTTCCTGTCCCATGGCCATCATGGTACCCTTTCCATTAGCCAAAACGGTTCGGGAAGCCACATTCCCCATAACAATGGTTTCTTGTAATAGACGTCCGTTTACCTGATCAGAAATGCCTTTGATCTGTATTTTCATGCCCTGCAATTCTGCCTCCATGGTCATTACGGAGTTTTTGATTTGGGCAACTTTTTCTTTACCGCCCACCGCAGCAATGTATCTGGCAATGACCTCTTGGGCATCATTCTCTATTGTCGGATTTGAAGGGTTTTCAGATAAGGCATAACCTGTACCAACCCAAGACAATGACAGCATGAAAACCAAAAATAATTTCAGTGATTTCTTCATTTAAATCTTCGTTTAGCGATATTACATTAAAAATAAACAGAAAAGGGAGTATATCCTCCCTTTTCTTTTAATTATTTCAAGTCAGCCTCAGTAATGGGAACATTGAACTCCAACTGCTGCACTTTGGATGCCAAAGGCATAGGAATCATGGGTGACTTCATGGTCATCATCATTGGATAAAGTATGCCATCCACTTCCTGATAATCCGTGTAAATCATATCCCCATTTTCCTGACTTTCTGTTTTTACTTTGAGGCCTGTGTCAACACTGTAATAGTTGGCCTGTGAAGTACCAGTAGGGTTGGACACCATCAATTTATAGGCTTCCACACCTTCGACTTCCTGAATGCCCTGTAATTCTACCATATATCCCAAATCATCAAAATGCAATTCAGGGAAAATGAACATACTCATTTTAACAGCCTCAAACTGCTCATCATTCAACTCCTGACTATTGCCCATTCCTGTTACAGTAGCTTTTCCATCTTTTATGACTACATGAGAAGCTACATTGCCCATCATAGAAACTTTATTGGAAAATTTACCCTCATTCTCATCATATACATAGGACATATTCAGTTTCATACCTTGGATTTCTGCTTCTGCCTCCATTTTTGAAGTCTTGATGGCTTCTGCCTTATCCCTGCCACCTATGGCTTCAAAATAGCGATTTAGTACATCATTGGCGGTCAGGTTTTCATCCATGGCAATTTGCCGCTCAGGATCAGCCATGTTGGTGAAGCGGTTTACCTCACCAAATGCCATCAGGCTCTCCTGGATGACAGCACCATTCCCCACCACGGTGATATACATATTATCAGGCTTGAGATACTTCTTTGCAGCAGCATTGATATCCTCCACCGTGAGGGCATTTAGACGCTGCAGGTAGCTGGTATAGAAATCATCCGGTAATTGATACCGCTGTGTATTGATAGCAAAATTGGCAATGGTAGAGGGGCTTTCCAAAGACCTGCCAAATGATCCGCTAAGATTGGACTTCGCTGCTTCCAGTTCTTCCTCCGTTACCCCATTGTCCCTGAGATTTCTGATCTCATACACCATTTCATGAATCGCTGAATCTGTGGCTGTCTGCTTTACACTGGCATTTGCCCTGAAGCTGGTGACCAACTTGTCTGATCCGATAGAAGAATAAGCGCCATAAGTATATCCCTTATCCTCTCTTAAATTCATAAACAACCTTGATGAGGAGCCTCCACCTAAGATGTAGTTCAATATCCTGGTCGCCAAATAATCAGAGTCTGAAAGGCTCATTTCCATAGGGTATGTGATATTCACCACAGACTGTACCGAAGCAGACCTATCCACTAAGGCTACCGTGTTGGCCTCCGGAGCTTGAGGCATGGCATAAGTTTTGGAAGGCACATCGCCCGGTTTCCAGGCTGCAAAATATTTGTTGGCCAAAGTCTCTGCTTCAGCCTTGGTTATATCACCAACTATGGCCAAATAGGCAATATTTGGTTTGAAATATGTTGCATAATAACTTTTAATATCCGCTACCGTGATGTTATTGATAGTAGCTTCTGTGTCAATTTCACCGTAAGGGTGATCTTTACCGAAGTTCAAGGCAGAAGCCAGTCTGGAAGAAATGGCATTGGGGTCATCCTTACTGGCAGCAAGACCCGAAATGGCCTGTTTTTTCAATTTATCAAGTTCTTCCTCAGGAAATGTGGCATTGTACAAGACATCTGTCATCAATTCCAATACTTTGTCTTGGTGCTTTTTCAAAGAAGAAGCAAATAGGGAAGTTGATCCAGCTGAAAGGGAGGCCCCGATAAAGTCAACCTCTTCATCCAGTTCATCTTTACTTCTATTACTGGTTCCTCCGGTAAGCATCTCTCCTACCATACCCAACATACCGGATTTATCGCCTTCCAAAATAGGATCTCTATCCAATACCAATGAAAATGCCACCCTTGGCAGTTTATTATTTTCAACCACGAAAACCTTCAGTCCATTGGGTAGAACAAATGCATCGGCATTGCCCAACTTGATCTCCCTGGCCTGGGCAGGTTCAGGATAAGTAGACCGATCTATCTGTGCAAAACCGGTTTGCACCAAAAGTAAAGTCAATAAATATAGGATACTTTTTTTCATCGCTTTTAACATTTTTATTGCCCGAAAATCATTCAGTGACTTCAGCAGATTTTGGTAAATAATACAATACTACCCTACCGTCAAGGTTAAGGTATTCATTGGCCACGCGCTGAATATCCTCCCTACTTACTTTTCGGAAGTATTCAAGTTCACGGTTGATATAATCGGTTTCCCCAAAAAACACCTTGGCCTGTGCCAAGTTTTGGGCGATGCCTGCCATGGAACTGTTTTTACTGACCAGGTTATTTTCAATGATATTTTGAAGCTTTTGGAAATCCCGCTCAGATATTCCTTCGGTTTGTACCTGCTTTAACAGCATATCAATCTCTGCTTCCAGGTCCTTGGGATCTATGCCCATATTGGTAATACCATACATAAGAAAGACACCACCATCCTCCAGATCCAAAGGAATGGCTGCAATGGCCAATGCCTTTTGTTGTTTGTCTACCAACTCTTTGGTCATTAAGGAAGAATTTCCTCCTGTAAGGTAAGTGGAAAGCATGGACATGGCGTAAGCATCAGGATGAGTTTTGGGCGGCAGGTTATAGGCCTGTATAATCGCCGGGATCTGAATGTTATCATATATGATATCCCTGATTTCTGCTGTTTTGGTCGGCTCTTGAATATCCGGTCTATAGAATTCAGATGGTCCTGTGGCAATTTCTTCAAAATATGCCCTTGCCCATTTTTCAGCCTCAGCATAATCTATGTCGCCTGCAATGGTCAGGGTGGCGTTGTTGGGCACATAATAGGCTTTATGGAAATCCATAAACTCTTCCAACCTGGCTGCATCCAAATGCTCCATAGAACCGATCACAGGCCACTGATAAGGGTGTTTGGCAAAAGCGCGGCTCATCGTTTCAGGCAGAATGGTCCCATATGGACGGTTGTCATATACTTGCCTCTTTTCTTCCTTGATCACCTCACGCTGTGTATCCACACCGATTTGATCAATTTTGGGATGGAGCATGCGCTCAGACTCCATGTATAAGGCAGTCTCCAACTGATTGGAAGGGACAATTTGATAGTAATAAGTAATGTCATTGGAGGTAAATGCATTCAGCGTTCCTCCTATGGCCTGAATTTTATTCATGTACTCTCCACGGGGAATATTTTCTGTTCCTTCAAAGAGTAAGTGCTCAAAAAAATGAGCAAAACCTGTTCTGTCCGGCCTTTCATTTTTGGATCCCACATGATAAAGCACAGATACAGCCACGATGGGCGTGCTGTTGTCCTGATGCATGATTACATGCAGACCGTTGTCCAAAGTGAATTCCTTGAAATCAATCCTGTTTTGGGCTGAAACCAAAAAGCCAAAACTCATTGCCAGGCTCAGCGAAAAGAAAAACTTTCTCATATGATAAGATAAATTAGTTTTATACAATTGTTACTCCTTTTGGTGGCAGAAT
This sequence comes from Cecembia lonarensis LW9, assembly GCF_000298295.1. Taxonomy (GTDB): domain Bacteria; phylum Bacteroidota; class Bacteroidia; order Cytophagales; family Cyclobacteriaceae; genus Cecembia; species Cecembia lonarensis. Next base: position 3,697 of record NZ_AMGM01000094.1, on the reverse strand, counting down.
GTTTTCATTGTACGAATGCGGACAAAATCAAAGAATGTCCTTTCGTTGTCACCACTAAAACATTCGAAAATATTGCCGGAAAGTAACAAATCCAAGAATAAGTTGTGGATATTATGAATTATCACACAATTTGTAAATCAAAACACTGATTTATTGAACCCTAAAGCCCTTTTTAACGACATACAAAAATTGCCAAAATTCTAGGGCAAACAGGATAGCCTTATTTCACCCGTTTGGAATACTTACAATGATGGCATTAAGCGCAATCACAACAGGCACTCTCCCATCCTTCCTTAAAGCCTTCTACAAAATCAGTCCAATTAAGTGCCAGAAGCACACCGAAAACAAAGGTAGCAGCGATCAGAATCAATAAGAATTTATTTTTGAAAAGGTCCATATACATAGAGGTTTAAAGTGGAGAAAAGGTTTATAATGGCAAACTACAGCCCCTCACCTAAAAAGTCAAATTTAACCAACAACTTAATCGGATAATTTACAAACACCTGATTATGTTTGATTTACAAAATTTAATCATCTCAATTTTTTAAGTTGTTAAGCCTTGGAAGAACTTAAATTTTAAGCATTAAACGCTTCAGCCCTGAAAGGACGGGACAACAAAACGATGGTCGAAGGCCATCGTTCCAAGACCAATCGTCCCGCGTTCGGAAACGCGTGAAAACGAACACGCTCCTTTAAACCTTAAGCTTTTAAACTTCTCTTCTCAAAAAGTCCCTATGTCCCTCCGTCTCCAAGTCTCTCCTTACAAAGCAGATCCTCCTTTTGCCTTTTGCCTTTTTACTTGGCTCTTATTTTCCTGCCCTACACCCTGGTCCTGAGCTAAAAGCTTTTCTTTACGCTCAGTCCTCCCTCAGTCTCTCAGTCCCCAAGTCCCTCAGTCCTCAATGCTACGGATTCAATCTACCCAAGATCTCTTTCGCTTCATGCCATTGCAATCTTGGGCCAAACTGACTGACAATCTTAGAGCTTGCCATAGACGCCAATTTACCTGAAGAAGCATAACTGTGTCCATTGGTTATGCCATACATAAAAGCGCCGGCAAACATATCTCCTGCCCCATTGCTATCAATAGCCACTGTTTTATAGGGTTCAATATCAATGAAGGTATCACCATCAAAAATCATGGCGCCGTTTTTCCCTTGGGTAATGACGAAGTGTTTGGCCGCTTTTTTCATTTCCTCCCTTGCTTCAGCCAAGTTATCCTTACCGGTAAATAGCATGGCCTCTTCCTCATTGGCAAAAAGCAGGTCCACACTAGGGCCGATTACATCTTCAAAACCTGCCTTGAAATACTTCACCATGGCAGGATCCGAAAAAGTCAGCGCCACCTTAGTACCTGCTTCCTCAGCTACCTTCTTGGCGTGCAGCATGGCTTCTTTTCCATTGGGAGAGGTCACCAGATAACCTTCAATGAAAAGGTATTGGGAATCTTTGATGGCCCACTCATTGATGTCTTTGACAGAAAAATTTTGGGTAATGCCCAAAAAGGTATTCATCGTCCGCTCGGAATCCTCGGTTACCATCACCAAACATTTGCCGGTAATGCCATCTTCCGGCACTTTGCCCTCCAAACTATTGTCCACACCGGAATTTTTCAGATCCTCCAAATAAAAATGACCCAGTTCATCATTGGCAACTTTACAACAATAATAGGAATTGCCTCCAAATTGGCTTACAGCAATGACCGTATTGGCAGCAGAACCTCCGCACTGTTTTTTGGCCTCTTCCGTATTGATTACCTGCATCAAAGCGTTTTGCCTTTCTTCATCCACCAAAGTCATCAGCCCCTTTTCTACCTTATTGTCCCAAAAGAACTGGTCTGTCACTTTAAACTCTATATCTACCAAGGCATTGCCTATGCCAGTCACGTCGTACTTTTTCATGTTTTATACTATGTTTTATTACTAGTCGGTTTAATACCCCTTATCTTTTACAAGAGGGTTGTAATTGTTGTAATTGCTTAGGAAATTTCTTTTGACCATCCAAATTCAATCAGTTCCCCGTTACTTATCCAGGACCATATACTTGGTACAACTTGGCCGTGGCGGAGGGTGCTTGGTACCACGTACTAAGTGCTATCAATCAAACACCTTATGTCTCTCAAAAGGTTTGTTCCTGTCAAAGAGGTACCTGTAGGTATGATGGGTTTTGTAAATGGTAGCATTCAATTGCTCACAAATCCGCATCATTTTAGGGTTGAAATCCCCAATCCAGTTCATCTCAATGGTCTTGTAAGAAAAGGTATCATGTTTGGCAAACTTTTCATTGTAAGCCATAATCATGGCAGAATCTACGCCCTTGCCCTGAAATTCAGGTACTACCCCAAAAACAAGACCCAGCATTTTATTGGGAGGATTAAAGGTTTTGTTCCATAAAAACTTAATTTTTCCCCACCAATCCAGTTTTCCGTCGACATATTTAAAAATCTGATTGATCTCAGGAATATTGATAAAGAAAGAAATGGGTTCACCTTTGTGAAATCCAAAATAAATCAATCGGGGATCCATGATGGGCTTCATTTTGGCAAACATCAGCTGGGTTTCCTTCAGTGTCAGTGACTTCCCCATATGCCTGGCCCAGGCTTTGTTGTATACCTCCATGAAATATTGGGCGGCCTTTTCTTTCAACTCCTTGCCTTCCATGTGCCTGAACTGAAAGTCTTCCTGTTTTAAAACCTCCTTGGCCCTTTCAATCATTTTGGCATCGAAGCCTACCCCTTGGACGGGTCTCATATAGGTGAATTGCTTGAAATATACCTGAAAGCCATAAGCTTCAAAGAATTCCTTATAATAGGCAAAGTTCCAGGGCATGTTATAATTAGGTGGTGAAAAACCTTCTACCAAGAGTCCCCACCATTTATCCCGCTCTCCAAAATTGACCGGGCCATCCATAGCTTCCATGCCTTCGGATTCCAACCAGCCTTTAGCTATATCAAAGAGTAAAAAGGCAGCATCCCGATTTTCAATACATTCAAAAAATCCGATACCCCCTGTGGGTTGTTTTTCTTTCCATTTCGGATGTAAAAACGCTGCGATTCTCCCAATTGTCTTCCCACTATTATCTTGCAAAAGCCACCTTTTGGCTTTACCGCCCAACCTAAATAGTTTATTGGTTTCCGGTTGAAAAATACCATGAATATCCTTATCCAGCGGCCTGATCCAGTTTTTTTCATTTTTGTACAAGCTCACGGCCATTTCCAAAAACTCCTTTTCATGTGCTGGAGTCGCAACTTCCACTATTTTCATCTGAATGATTTTTTTAGGCGGGTAAAATTAGAAATTTTATTTGTATTTCACGTTTGTCTGGATCCACCTAAGGTTAAATGCTAAAAACTTAGAGTTTAATCCCTGTCAGGTATCAAATCCTCACGAGTGGAAGCTGTAACACTTATTTTTTTGATTTTCCAATCTTTGGGGGAGAACAAGTTCAGAGATCAGCTTGCTCCGAAGTATTCCGGCGGGTTCAAGTACCTTACTCGATTCGTAAAACCCTGAAACCTGAAAGCTGGATCTTTTAACACTTAACAACTTGTGGCCGTGGCGGATTTAACCTTTAACAATTAACACTCATTCTTCATTCTACATTCTTCATTGCCAGCCCTGAAAGGGGCGTGATGACAAAACGATGGTCGAAGGCCATCGTTCCAAAACCAATCGTCCCGCGTTCGGAAACGCGTGAC
>NZ_AMGM01000093.1 GCF_000298295.1 Cecembia lonarensis LW9 | reverse complement strand
GTCCCAATAACAGGAAGTTGAGGATCAGCATCCCGCTCAGCAGGGGTCCGGGTTCCAGGTCAAACCCCAGGAGCACATACACCACATGCACCAGGGCAAAGGGCAGGATATGTTGGAGTTGCCAGATATTATAACTGTCCTCATCGATCACATCCACAAACTCTATGGCCACCTGCCGGAAGAAAATTCCATGCCCATAAGTCCCCTCATTCACCGGCACCTTCTCTCCCGGAATCTGGAAAAGGACGATGGTAAAAAGGAGGATGATGAGGAGAATGCGGGGCATTAATTTTTAGGGAAAAGGTTAAAGGTTAAAGGGGAAAGGTAAAAGGGGAAAGGTAAAAGATTTCGTGTTCAGCGTTAACGGTTTAACTGTTAACAAGTTAACGGTTAACGAGTTAATGGTTAACGTGTTCAGCGTTCAGCCTGCTCCGAAGCATTTCGGAGGGTTCAGCATTGACGGTTAACGGTTAACAAGTTAACGGTTAACGGTTAACGTGTTCCGTTTTAGCGAAATAGAGCGGTCATTGTTGCTATCTGTGTTCATCATCATTCATCCCGCCTTGCGGGACAAGTTCTGTGGTTAAAATCCAAAAGCGGAGCTTTTTATCTGCGCCTAATTTTCTTACCCATGCCGCTATGCTGACAGAAAAAGCCCAAGATTCCTAACAACCTCAAAATCAAGGTTATTTGTGAAATTCCTGCCTGCAGCTAGGTGTATAATTCGTGGACTTTTTATCCGCGTTCATCATAATCCATCAGTGGTTCAATTTAATCCGCGAAAATCCGCCAAATCCGCGTCATCTGCGTTCCAATCCCATCCAGAAAACCAGGTTCAAGTCTTCAGAGCTGCCCGATGAAGGTGGGCTTGGACCCTTCAACTGAACTATACCCCCCACACCTTAAAAGCTTCTAAAGTAAAGATCGCTCAAGGATGTTTTTAACCTACTTTTTAAGTTCAGGTAAATCACTTTGTAAAATACCCCAAATTACAATAGTGTCAACATCATCATAGGCATGTATCACATGGAATCAATCGACTATCTTATATCGTGTAATAGTTTCTTTACTTTATTCACTATATATCAAAGTCTTTGTTCTATTGATCTCTTCCAAAAAATATGGATTACTTATTGATTGCTCTGTGAGCAAATCAACTTTTCTATTTAAGATATTTTGTAATCCCTCGTAAATCTCAAAAAAAGAATCCGTGTAAACATCAACAGGTACTTCCTTGATTTTAATTAAAAAGTCTACATCACTTTCTGACGAAAAATTTTCATTTAGAACAGATCCAAAAACAAACATTCGTTCCACATAGTGTTTTTTACACAAATCGATTAATTCTTCTCTGTGTTGCTCTAAAAATCCAGGTAACTCCACATCCTGAGAAACATCATAAGCCATGGCTAAAGGTTCATTGACCTTTTGGACTTTCTGCTTCTTTATGGAATATTTTTCACCTTTCATTTAAAACATAAATTACAAAAAAAATACTGAATCTATTTATTCTCTGTTTGCGGATTAAAAATCCGCTTTATCGCATCACGAAATTGCAAATTTCGCGAAGCATTTCGGAGGGTTCAGCGTTAACGGTTAACGGTTAACGGTTAACGGTTAACTGTTAACGGTTAACGTGTTCCGTTTTAGCGAAATAGAGCGGTCATTGTTGCTATCAATGTTCATCCCCTTCCATCTGTCTAATATCCAAAAGCGAAGCTTTTCCATCTGTGTCCATCCTCATTTATCTGTGGTTAATATTCAAAAAGCGAAGCTTTTCAACCAATTATCCAGTTAAATTCAACTCCTACCGGAGTTGGGCGGACCGGGGACTGAAACTAGCTTCAACCACCGGGTACAGACCCGGGGTAAATAACCTTCGGTATTGGACGCTTTCTGCGTCCTAATCCCCATACAAAACAATCCACCCAAACCTTCAAAGCTCCAACCAGACAACTTGACAACCCCGATTTCATATACTCTTAATTATACATTTCAAAATTCTTACTCATTATTCCACATTGCGATAGACCTCTCCTACCGTCCCCGCCTGAACGGAACGGGCAGGGAGGTGACAAGGATAAGCCTTTTTCTCTTTTTACCCTTCTGAGATATTCATCCCTTATTCTCTGTGAACCTCTGTGCCTCCCCTGGCCGGCTGCAGGCGGGTCAGTGGCTCTCGGTGTAATCAAAAAAAATCTTTTTTCTTCAGAACCAACCTCCTCAAACCTTCCAAGCTCCAACCAGACAACTTGACAACCATGACAACCTCCATTTCATACACTCTCCACTCATCACTCTACACTCTCCACTCCTCACTCTACACTCTACACTCTACACTCCACATGGCGATAGACCTCTCCTACCGTCCCCGCCTGAACGGAACGGGCAGGGAGGTGACAAGGATAAGCCACTTTCTCGTTTTACCCTTCTGAGATATTCATCCCTTTTTCTCTGTGAACCTCTGTGCCTCCTCAAACCTTCAAAGCTCCAACCAGACAACTTGACAACCATGACAACCCGACAACCTCCATTTCATTCACTCTTCATCCCTTTCCCCTCCTCACTCTCCACTCATCACTCTCCACTCCTCACTCTCCACTCTCCACTCCCATCACCCATACACCAGAAACCCACTCACCTCCTCCGGATCCTCCACCACCACCTGCACCATCACTTTCCTTTTGAGTTTTTCATAGGTCTTCTCGGTCAAAAAGTCTAAATATTCCAGGTCCAGGTCCTGTCCCACCAAGATCATTTCAATCGTCCCGGAATCTATGCCCTGCGCATAATCTCCTACGATATAAGCTTTTTCCACATTACCCATGCGCATGACCACCTTTTCCAGGAGTTCGTCCAGGCCCAGAAACTTGGACACCATGTTCCTGATTTCCTGGTAAAAAGGATGGGATTCATTGGCGCGGTAGAGTTTGGTTTTCCCATTCTCCCCGGACTGCAGCAATCCTGCATCCGTCAGGCGGTTGAGTTCCACACGCACCGAGTTCGTAGACTCATCAAACTCCTTGGCCAGCGAGCGCAGGTAGCCTGAATTGTTATGGGCAAAAAACTTCAGCAGGAGCTTGATGCGGGTTTTGGAAGTGACGAGGGAGTCTAGCAATTTGTGGGGAGGGGGATAAAAAGAAATAGTGTTTTCGTAAAAAAACTTGTGGTTGTCAAGTTGTCAGGTTGTCATGGTTAGAACCTACAAAATAGAAGAGCTTTTTTAAATTATGTTCTCCAGTTGTTTTCGACATATTCCAAAAAGTTATGGATCTTGATACCTAAGGCATCATAACTTTGAATAAGTTGGTTGGCTTCTTCTGATAATTCTTGATATAACCTAGATATTTTAAAAAGGTGATTGACTGTCTCCAAGTTGCTTGCATGGGCATACACCAAAAATTTGATGAAATCCTGTTTATATCTTTTCCTACCGTATCCTTCTACAATGTTGGAATTAATAGAATCTGAAGATCTCCTTAATTGACTTCCCAATTCAAACTTCTCGTAATTCGGCATTTTCAGGGAAAAGCTGTGGGTTTGAAAGAATAGATCAAGGGAAAGGTTATAAATTTCCAGGTCTTTGTAAGATTTCATAAAACAGTAATTTATTTGTTAAAAATCAATCTAATTTATGTTTGTAAAGTATCGTCTATTTTAAAAGCTCTAACCCGACAACAACGACAACCATGACAACATTTTTTCACTCATCACTCATCACTCTACATTCTAAACGGCTTCGCCCTTTCAGTCCCATCCAGACCTAGCAAAAAATTGAGTAAAAATCTTACTCACGAGTAACAAATTTACTCGGTGCTTGGACTTATGCAAGAGATTTGGATTTTTTTTCAAAGTCTATGGACACAAAACAAAAATCAACAAATAAAGCGCATGTTTTTAGCCCTGTAAATCAGTGATTGTGGGTGGTTTGATTAGAAAAAAGGTAAAACCCCTAACAACCTCAAAATCCAGGTAATTTGTGTAATTCCATCTAACTTAAACCTAATGTTAATAAAACGAAAGTTCTGAATCAACCCAAATTGGTAGATGATTAAGGTTATTTTCTTTAGTCACTTTTTGTCTTGACACAAAAAGTAACCAAAAAAGTCAAGACGACGGAATCCTATCAGCCCGCAAGGCCGGAGCCGGCCCGGTCCGTCGTCATTCCTCCCCTGATCTACTAAATAGATTTAGGTTTCAATGTTATGGGATTCTTTTAATACTCACCAACGCTTATCTAAAGTTAGCTACTTAACGTTACTTTGAAAATGTCTTCGAAATCGTGGTTCAAAAATTCCATTTCTTAAAAAGAACAAGACTCCCAAACCTTCCAAGCTCCCACTTGGCTCTTTTGCCTTTTGCCTTGGCTATTAAACCCATCCTTCACTTTTCATTCATCATTCTTAAATCTAATGCGGTTCGGTTTCATTTCGGCGGCGTGAGGCTAGTCATTTTTTCAAAGGAATCTTGCGCCTGCCTCCCAATAGGGAGGCCGCCCTGCCTTTGCCGGTCAGGCAGGCTCTGGGATCGTGGTGACCGCAATTAACCCCAGGTTCCTACCCTCCCAATTGGCCATCGCATTGAACCTGGGGCTAATAAGGGTTCAGCCCTGTTGGGGCTGTTCTTTAACCATAGTTCTATCTGTAATGAAAAAGAAAGGAGTGCATTTACAGCTCGAAATTAGTGGAAATTAGTAAGCCCTGCGCCAAATTCTTTTTTCCCATGTTGACTTTGATCACAGAAAAACATCAAGATCCGTACAAAACTTCAAACTAAGCCAATCTGTGCAAATTCGTGTATTAGTGGCTAACAACCTTAGCTCAAGTCTTCAGGCTCTTAGTTCAAGTCTTCGGACTTGGACTAATAAAAAACCAGCCTCCCAAACTTACCAAGCTCCAACCACGACACATGTCCGCTACGCCACAGTCGCACAAGCGTGGCAGAAATTGACAACCTAGATTACATCGGCCGTCCTTACAGGACGGATGGGAATGGTTATCGCTTTTATGCTAACAATAGGTTGTGCCTCTGGCACAATTCGCACCCCCATACAAATCCAATCTCCCAAACCTTCCAAGCTTCCCCATTCTTCATTACTCACTTGTTAGACCTCTCCTTCGTCCCCGCCTGCAGCGGGCAGGCCCGCCTGAACGGAACGGGCAGGGAGGTGACAAGGATAAGTCTTTTTCTCTTTTTACCCTTCTGAGATATTTATCCATTTTTCTCTGTGAATCTCTGTGCCTCCCCTGCCGGCTGCAGGCTCAATGGCTCTCGGTGTAATCAAAAAAAAATCTTTTTCCTTCAGAACAAGACCCCAAAAACTTCCGAGCTCCAACCCATTCTTCATTCCTAATTCTTCATTCTACATTTCCATCTTCTCACTCATCATTCTACATTCATCACTCTACATTCCTCACTCATCACTCTACATTTCCATCTTCTCACTCATCCACTTCAGCACATCCTCCATCACCACATCTTTCTCATATTCATTGATCAGTTCATGGTAAAGACCTGGGTAGCGGTGGAAGGTCTTGTCTTCAGAGCCAATGTTGCGGAAGAAAAATTCAGTACCCTTGGGATCGGTCAATTGATCATCCGAACCGTGAAGCAGGAGTACAGGATACTTAAAACCATCCACCCTTGCCTTGATACCCTGCATCATCCGCAAGAGTTCATGGCCCGTCCGTGCCGGAATTGGTCCATGATAGACCAAAGGATCCGCATCATATTTCATCACCTCCTTGGGATCCCGGGAAATTTTTCGGCTATCCAGTTTGAGCACTTTGAGTTTGGGTGCCAGCGCACTGATCATCCCGGATACCTTAATCAATAATGGTGAAATATCATCGGAGGGCTGTAAGGCGGGCGCACTCAAAATGACACCTTGTGTCTGCGGTTGATAACCCAGGGCGAAGGCTGCGACCAAACCTCCTCCCATGCTGTGACCAAACAAAAAACTGGGCAATCCGGGATAATAGGACTGTACCTTTTTATACAAGGCATCGATATCACCGAGATAGGATTGGTAATTTTTGAAATAGGCTGTCGGATAAGCAGCAGCTGATTTCCCATGTCCCCTACCATCAAAGGTAAAAACCGCTATACCCGCTTTTACCAGTTTATCGGCAAAATGCAGGTACCTGCTGCTGTGCTCAGCCAATCCATGCACCAATAGCATGGAAGCCCGTGGGACTTCGGGCAGCCAGGCCTGCAGGTAAAGGCTGACCTTATCCGGAGCTGTGTATGTGGTTTCAAAGTGCTTCATGGGGGAATTTAATGCGAAAAACAGACCTGCGCAAATGGTACTTAATTTTTACCTAAGGGAACTGTAAAGCCCAACCAAGGTACTGCAAAGAAGCCATCGGCAAAGGAATTGACAGGGACAATCAATCCATAGTCCAGGCCCACATTATTGATCAGCCTTCTTCCTCCCAGGGAGATCAGACCGAATGTCTCAAACCCAGTGCTGATGATGTAGTTTTCTGTGAGGAAATAGCCTTTTGGACTTGTCCGGATCATTCCGCCTAAGGTGACCGTCGGGGAACTGGCTATCTGGCCCTCGGAGAAACCCCAACCCAGGCCTAAGGTGATGTTTTTGTCTCTATTGCCGAAGGTATTCACCCCATACAGGATGCCGAAGGCCCCTCCTCCACCGAGTACCGTACCCAGTAAGGCACCTGCACCCACATTGTATTTGTCCTTGACCACGGGAACAGAAAACTTAGGGTTCAACCAAACAGGTGTTGGCGCCCCGGCGAATAAAAAAAGCGGTACCATTCCCGCGGAAATGGAGAAATTGTCCGAAACACCTAAAGTAAATTGGTTGAAAAACACCCAAACATTCTGATAATAAGCTTCCCCTTTTCTGATGCCAAAGCCATTGGGAGAGAAAAAGTAACGCGTGGCCTGGGGATTGTCAAGCCACAACTCCCCGTCCACTACCCGACTGCCACTGATCAGCCTCTTACTTTGGATATCTGTTTTTTGAATGGTGATTTCGCCGAATTTTTCGGTATTGAGCATGATTTTATCCGCATCTTCCCATGTGATCTGACCGATGAACTCATTCCCATCTTTGGTCTTGATGCGGTAGACGGGAATTTCCTCCTGACTTTCCTGGGCAAATGCAGTACTTTCTGGTAAAAAGCAAAATGCCAGGAAAAAGGCGGTAAAAAGGACAAAGCGGATTTTCATACTTGCTGGTTTATTAATAGAAAGATAATGAAAAATTAAATAAACTAAGATTTTATATCTTACTATATTTTCCAGCAAAATCCGTTGTCCCGCTCGTTGTCCCGTGGTTGCACCGCGGGACCACGGTTGGTGAGCCTGTCGAACCATTGGTATTTGAGCTTTCAGCTTTTTTTTTAAACCGCAATGGACCCAAAGGTTTCACAGAGGGCGCCAATTTTAATGATGAAAAGTTTAACCTTCCAAGCTCCAACCCTTTTTCCTTTTGCCTTTTGCCTTGGGTCTTATTAATCCCGCCCTACAACCTGGCCCTGGCCTAAAAATACCCACTGGATATTTTATTAACGGCCAGTCCCCCATGCAACCTGGCCCCTCACTAAAATGACCACTGGACATTTTCTTAACGCCTGCCTGGCGGATAGACAGGTTCGGTCCTCCTAATTCCTCATTCTACATTAAAGACCTCTCCTACCGTCGAGGTGACAAGGACAAGCCTTTTTCTCTTTTTACCCTTCTGAGATATTCATCTCTTTTTCTCTGTGAATCTCTGTGCCTCCTCAGTGGCTCTCGGTGTAATCAAAAAAATCTTTTTTCTTCAGAACCACCCTCCTCAAACCTTCAAAGCTCCAACCCATTCATCACTCCTAATTCTTCATTCTACATTCTTCACTCTTCATTCTTCTTTGTCTTCAAAAATAAAATCAACCGCCATTTCTGCATGCAGCTGTGTCGTTGAAATCAGTGGGTAGGGGGAGTCTTCCTCTTTGATCAACAGTGGGAGTTCTGTACAACCCATAATCATTCCTTCCGCTCCTTTGTCAGCAAGGAACTTCATCTGATCCTGATAAAAAGCCTTCGCCTTCTCCGTAAACTTGCCAAGTGTTAATTCCTTAGACACAAAATAATGGGACTGATCGATATATTCGGGATCGGGGATCAAAGTTTTGATGTCAAAATGTTTCTTCAGGTAAGAAGGAATAAAATTACCCGTCATGGTCGGTCGGTTGCCTAAAAGACCCAGGGTTTGCAGTCCCTTTTCTTTTGCTTTTCTCCCTATGGCTTCCGCGATATGCAGAATGGGAATTCCGATTTGAGGTTGCACGAAGTCATACACCATATGAGGGGTATTGGCACAGATAAGGATTCCGGCTGCCCCGGCGGATTCGAGTTTCTGGGATATGTCTAGGTAAGTGCGGTTGATTTTCTCCTTATCCTGTTCCCGCATCAACTGGATATTCTGACTATAGATCAACAAAGCGGGATTCTGTTCATGCCCCATACGTTCCCCTGCCAGTTCGTTGATGAGTTTGTAATATTCAATGGTGGAGTGCCAGGAAGTGCCTCCGATCAGACCAAGTAGTTTCATGATTTGAAAAAAGTGATTTATTTTAATTATGCCAGTGATTTTTGGTACATAAAAAAGGGAAGCTCATTTTTTTAACCGCGATGGACGCTAAGGTTTTCGCAAAGGAAACAAGAAGCACCCTTAAGTTAATGTCCAATCAAATGTAGCAGGTCCAGTATCAACAATATTAGCGGAAATTCGTAAGCCCTGCGCCAAATTCTTTTTTCCTTTGATGGTTTGGGTTTAATAAAGCGCTCAAAGAAGATTTACAAGGTCAAAATCAATAATATTCGTGCAATTAGTGTAATTCGTGGCTGCAGCAGGCAGGCGTGGTTCAAAAAATCATCGTCCATATCTCCAAGTTTAATTCAACTCCTACCGGAGTTGGGCGGACCGGGGACTTAAACCAGCTTCATCCACCGGGTAGCAACCCGGGGTAAATAACCTTTGGTATTGGACGCTTTCTGCGTCCTACCCCCCATACAGAACCAATCTCCCAAATTCACCAAGCTCCAACCCTTTTTCCTTTTGCCTTTTGCCTTGGCACTTAAATCATTCCTAATTCTTCATTCTACATTTTCAACTTTTCACTCTTAACTCATCACTTTCCACTCCTCACTCCTCACTCTCCCCTTCTTACGGAATCCACTTAATCTTCCTGAAGTTAGGCTTGCGCTTCTCCAAGAAAGCATCCCTGCCCTCTTTCGCCTCTTCGGTCATATAGGCCAATCGGGTAGCTTCCCCGGCAAATACCTGTTGCCCCACCATCCCATCATCAGTCAGGTTCATGGCAAACTTCAACATCTTGATGGAAGTAGGTGACTTGTCCAAAATCTCCTGCGCCCATTGATAAGCCGTGGTCTCCAGCTCCTCGTGGGGAATCACTGCATTCACCATGCCCATCTCAAAAGCTTCCTGGGCAGAGTAATTCCTTCCTAAGAAGAAAATCTCCCTGGCTTTCTTTTGCCCCACCATTTTGGCCAAATAGGCAGATCCATACCCCGCATCAAAACTGGTCACATCGGCATCCGTCTGCTTGAAAATGGCATGTTCTTTACTGGCCAAGGTCAGGTCACAGACCACATGCAAGCTATGGCCACCGCCCACTGCCCAACCGGGCACCACCGCGATGACAGCCTTGGGCATAAAGCGGATCAAACGCTGCACTTCCAAAATATTCAGCCTATGGTAACCGTCTTCCCCTACATAACCCTGATGGCCCCTGGCACGCTGGTCACCGCCCGAACAAAAAGCATACACCCCGTCTTTGGGGGAAGGTCCTTCTCCTGACAATAGGACCACCCCAATGCTGGTATCTTCGTGGGCATCTTTGAATGCATCCAAAAGTTCAGAAGTGGTCTTCGGTCTAAAAGCATTGCGGACCTCAGGACGGTTAAAAGCAATCCGGGCCACGCCGTTGCATTTTTTATAGGTGATATCTTCGTATTCTTTGACAGTTTTCCAGTTGATCTCCATCTTAATTTGATTTAAAATTTCCCTGCAAGATAACAGCCTTCCAGGAATTTTGTTGAATTTTAAAGCGGGAATGATCATTATGGGCAAAATCATCATCGAAAACAGAACCTATACCAAAACAGACCTCCTCCAAGGCCATTGGAAGGAAGCAGACCCCTATTTCCATCAGGCCCTGACCTTCTGCCAACAATGGTTGCAGGGGAATCAAAGCTTTGAATTACCAAGCTCTGGTTCTACAGGTGCCCCTAAAGACATCTTGGTCCATCGGACACAAATGGAAATTTCCGCCGCAGCTACCCGGGACTTTTTTAATATCTCTAAGGGTTCCCCACTCCTTTGCTGCCTGAATACCTGGATGATAGGAGGAAAGATGATGCTGGTCAGGGCTTTGGAATGGGAGGCCAACCTGTATCTGGTAAAGCCCTCGGAAAATCCTTTGTTGGATACCCCAACCATTAATTTTGATTTTGTCGCCATGGTGCCCATGCAGGTCAGTGCCTGTCTTGCCAATGGCCAAAGCCAGGCCATATTGAAAAAGATCAAAAACTTGATCATTGGCGGGGCGCCTTCCTCTCCTGCTTTGATAAAAAAAATCTTACAGGAGGACATACAGGCCTATCAGACCTATGGCATGACGGAAACCGTCTCCCATATCGCCTTGGCCAAGATTACAGGGGAGGAATTGATCTATCAGGTGTTGCCGGGAGTGAAAATCGGTACCGATGCCCAACAAAGGCTATGTATACAAGCCCCTATGGCAGGAAGCAAAACCTTGCAGACCAATGACCTGGTGGAAATGGTCGATGACAAGAGTTTTAAATGGTTGGGCCGGTCGGATTTCACCATCAACTCCGGGGGCATCAAACTGCAGCCCGAAGGGATGGAACCAAAAATGGCAGTCCCTTTTGAGCGGATTTTTGGCCATCAAAACTTTTTCCTGTATGGGAAAGCAGATGAAAAATTAGGGCAAAAACTGGTACTGATTATAGAAGAACAGCGTATACAGGAAGAAAAGGAACAGGAATTGCAGGAAGTACTGAAAACCCTGTTCAATAGGTACCATTTGCCTAAAGAAATCCTGTATGCCAAGGCATTTATCAGGACCCCCTCAGGTAAAATCAACAGACCAGAAACCTTTAAACATTGCTTATGAAACTGTTTATATTGATTTTGACCCTATTCGCTTTTGCATTCCAGCCCAAGGAAGACAATACCCTGCAACTCACCGTCAATAATGTGAAAAATAATCAGGGTGTTGTCCGTGTGCTGCTCTTTAAGGGCCCTGAGGGTTTTCCTGATGTGGTGGAAAAAGCCCATGGCAATGCTTCTGTCAAAATAGAAAATGGCAAAGCCAAAATCACCTTTGAAAACCTTCCGGAGGGCACTTATGCCCTTTCTGTTTTCCACGACAGCCAAAATACAGGCAAATTAAGAACCAATGCTTTTGGGGTCCCCCGGGATGGCTATGGCTTTTCCAACAATGCCACCGGCACCTTTGGTCCACCCAGTTTTGAAAAAGCTGCATTTAAAGTCACCGCTGGTAAAAATCATGTTGAGATAGATTTGCGTTAAGCTAAATTGCGGAAAATTTCTACTACATGATTTTATTGGATTACCCTTTTGTTTCTGATTTTCTGAAAGAAACCGTTTCCCGCAACCAATTCCCCGTCATTGCTACCCCTGAGGCCCAGTCCATTATGGATGGCTATGCCGTAAATTGGATCCAATCGGAGGAAGCTGTCAAAATAATACAGGAAAACCCGATTACCCCGGTGTACACCAATTCGGAAAACAGCATTGCCTGGATACAGAAATACCTCCCTGATAGCCCATTAATGGAAAAGATCAGGGTGTTCAAAAATAAATACCAGTTCCGTCAATTGGTGCAGGAGCTTTATCCCGATTATTTTTTCAAGACGGCACAGTTGAGCGAACTGGAAAACATGGACATCAGTCAGTTTCCCTATCCTTTTATCATCAAGCCTGCGGTTGGCTTTTTCAGCATTGCTGTCCATAAGGTGGATAGGGCCGAAGATTGGCCAAGCGTGGTCAAGCGCATTCAGGAGCAGATCCAAAAGACCAGTACCCTGTACCCGGAGGAGGTGGTCAGTCAGACCGAAATGATTTTGGAGGGATATATCTTGGGAGAGGAATATGCCTTTGACTGTTACTTTGATGGGAAGGGCCAACCGGTCATCCTCAATGTACTCCACCATGTCTTCAAATCTGAAGTAGATGTCAGTGACCGGGTGTACAGCAGTTCGGAGGAAATCATCCAAAGGCTCAGTCCGGCCATCATGGACTTTTTAGAGGGTATTGGAGCGCAGATAGACCTGAGGAATTTCCCTTTGCATATTGAAATCCGGGAAACTGCACCGGGAAAAATCATTCCCATTGAGGTCAATCCCATGCGTTTTGGAGGTTGGTGCACCACTGCCGACCTCACTTGGTTTGCCTATGGGGTCAATTCTTATGAATTTTTCTTCCAGTCCAAAAAACCAGATTGGGCAGAGGTTTTTGCCAATAGAAAAGACAAGCAGTACAGTTTGATCCTCTTGGACAATCAGAGTGCGGTGCCCATGGATGCCATTGCCTATTTTGATTTTGAGGCTTTGGCTCAAGATTTCGAAAATCCCCTACATGTAAGGAAGGTCAATATGGGTCAATATGGGGTTTTTGGCTTTTTGTTTACCGAGACCAGCAAGAGCAATGAGGGCGAACTGACCGAAATCCTCCACTCCGACCTGACCAAGTACATGGTGTTGAAGGAGTTTTCGAAGTAGTTGGCCTTGGGGAGGGGCAAAAGTTGTTCAAGGCTTGTGCCTTGGCGATTACCTTGATTCAGCTTGCTCCGAAGCATTTCGGAGGGTTCAAAAGCATCAAGAATATTCTACAAAACCGGAAAAACAATGAACAATTGAACAATGAACGTTTGAACAAAATAGGTTCAGAGTTCAGGGTTAACGGTTAACGAGTTAACGGTTAAGGTGTTCGGGGTTCAGCTTGCTCTCAAGTATTTCGGAGATTTCATTGGTTCAGCTTGCTCCGAAGCATTTCGGAGTGTTCATGGTTCAAGTCTTCGGACTTATAGTTCAAGTCTTCGGACTTGGACTCTCACAGTTGTCCCGCGGTTGCACCGCGGGACCACGGTTGGTGAGCCTGCCAAACAATGATTTGTTGGACTGCCAAACAATGATTGGTTGGCCTGTCGAACCACTGGTCATTGAGCTTTCCGCTCTCCCGTTGTCCCGTGGCTGTGCCGCGGGACCACTGGTAATTGAGCTTTCAGCTCATTTTTTAACCGCAATGACCCCAAAGTTTTTCGCAATGTGCGCCAACCTTAATGATGAAAAATTCAACCTTGCAAGCTCCTCATTCTTCACTTTTCATTCATCATTCTACATTATCACACCTCATCCATCGGTGGTTAAATTCAACTCCTACCGGAGTTGGGCGGACAGGGGACATAAAACCGGCTTCAGCCACCGGGTTGTACCCGGGGTAAATAACCTTCGGTATTGGACGCCTTCTGCGTCCTGATCCCCATACAGAACAAGACCTCCGAACCATCCAAGTTCCAAACCTTTTTCCTTTTTCCTTTTTACTTGGCTCTTATTTTCCCGCTCTGC
>NZ_AMGM01000092.1 GCF_000298295.1 Cecembia lonarensis LW9 | reverse complement strand
AAATTATTATTAATGAAATGAATTATCCAAATATAATGAATTTTTTGAGGTCATAATGTCATTAAAAAAAATGAATTATCCGTAAATTACGGTAAAAATACGGGCGATATGGGAAAGTTTGAAAAAGGGAATGCAGGAAGGCCAAAGGGCGCAAAGAATAAAATCAATGGCCAGATGAGA
Source organism: Cecembia lonarensis LW9 (assembly GCF_000298295.1). Classification (GTDB taxonomy): domain Bacteria; phylum Bacteroidota; class Bacteroidia; order Cytophagales; family Cyclobacteriaceae; genus Cecembia; species Cecembia lonarensis. The sequence continues at coordinate 13,623 of NZ_AMGM01000092.1, read as the reverse complement.
GATTTAATACAAAGGCTATTTGATGACAATTTCGACACGATCCAACAGGATTTGGATAATTTGGAGGCAAAGGACCGTTTGAAATTCTTATCCGATTTGTTGCCGTACTTATTGCCAAAGCTTCAATCCACCACACACTCCACAGAAATAAATTTAGACAGCATGAGCGAAGAGGATTTGGATTTATTGATAAATCATATTGTCAATGAATAGCGATGCTAAGAAGACGGTTTTAAAGGCTTTTAGCCATGGTCATATTTCGAGAGATGAGGCAAAAAAATTAATTCTCTCAAATGGGGATATAGTTTTGAATTTGTCCAATAGTGGAGGCGATGACATGAGCGATGCAATTAATAAGATCCTCGACAGGATACCAGCTATAAAGGCATATTTCAAAACTACTATATATTTAGGTATTGGTATAAAGCCATGAGGGAAATAAAGAATTTCAGAGCCACGGTATTAAAGGCACTCCACCACGGGACAATATCAAAGTATGAGGCAAAGGAATGTTTGATAAGGGGAATTGGCAAACAGGAACTGCCTATTTTTTTTGATTTTGAGCCTATGGAATCAAGCCTTAAAAATTATGTTACTGGATTGGAAAAAATGGGATTAATAGAACCTTTGATAAGATTGGAAGATGAATAAATCAGATAAGACAAAAATCCTTGAGGCTTATTTGAATAAGACCATAGACAAAAAGGAAATGAAGTGTTTACTCAAGCACGGCAAAGCAATTGCACCGATTGAATGGGTTTACACAAATGAGGATGAAAGAAAACGGCAGGAAGAAAAAAGGGAATTAATCAGTAGGGTTTTTGGACATTCATTCCCAAAGATTGAATGGGTTTAATTTTTCGATGTTATTAAAAGAATTATATCATAGATTTTTAAAGCTTATAAAAAGGACCAAATCAGACAAAAATAGACACTAAAAAAAACCAGCTTAAGAGCGGTATTTGTGTGCTAAGGGCTGTTTTTTGTGCAAATGGTGTGCAAATGAAAAAGGCACTTCGAGTAAAAAACCCGTAAGTGCCTGATTTTCAAGCTCCCCCTCTTGGGCTCGAACCAAGGACCCCATGATTAACAGTCATGTGCTCTAACCAGCTGAGCTAAGGAGGAATTATATTGTTTTGTTAGACGCTTTCGTCTAATGTGATGCAAACTTAGCAGGTTGATGTATTTTTTCCAAATATGCACCTCAAAAAAAATGACTTTTCGCACCTAAAAAGCCTATTTGAATTCAAAATCAGCCACTTATTTTTTTGGATCCCTGGGTTTTTTGAATTCATCCACTTTGGATAAAAGCTTATTGTAAATATAAGTCACCCCAAGAACCATCAGTCCGGCAATCACAGCCAATAAAACATTGTAATAAGCTGGTGCAGATAAGGTCAGCCTCAGAAATATGGTGGCCAAGGCAAAAGAGGAATACCGGAAAAGGTTATAATATTTCGTAGTATAGCGCAAGGAAAATAGCAGAATGAATACATCCGTAAATATCAGCAGGGTATAGAACAATTTGATGCTGTAAATAAATTGGTGGTTTTGGTAGGCAGAAACAATATCATAAACCCCTAGCCCAACAAAAGAAAGGGTCAGGTAAATTGACAAGAGTTTTTTTATACCGATAAACCCTTGCTGCTCCTCATGACTTCCCGTTATCCGGAAGTGTTTTTGGGCCCGGTAAAACAATCCAGTAATCAGGAAAATCAAAATAGCACCAAAGGCGTCGGATATAATCGGTAGCAATTCCAGCAAAAACTCCACTTGCCAGTTGACCTCTCCCAGATAATGACCAAATTCCTTGAATGCATCCCTGAGTAAAACCAGAGAAATGATTTCAAACTGCTTTCCTACCGCATCGGCAACAGATTTAGGAATCAAAAAGATCAAGCCTAATACTTCAAAAATCAAGAGTACATTGAATGCTAACTCTATAGCAAAGAAAGCACTGTAACCGGTACTGATTTGGTAAATATCCAGATAAGCCAATAAGCCAAAAACAAGACCTGCCAAGAAGAAGGCCACCACAATATTGCTAATGGATTTGGATACCGGCCCTGTTTCCCAACGGGATTCGAGATAGTCAAAAACCTTGATCTGCCATTTGAAAAATTGTTTTAACATCATATTTTCTCGAAAGGGTCATAATTTTAACAATTTACCAAAATAAAAAGGTTGAATGGTTTTCTTTGGGATAAAAATCACATTAAATTAAATAGCTCAAAGCATTGTCACCTACATTCGATAAAACCAGCAGTCAATTATGGAAAAGTTTACCCTCATCATTAATGGGAATAAGCAATCGGTAGAAGTCCAACCCGATATGCCTTTACTTTGGGTTTTGCGTGATATACTTGACCTGAAAGGAGCCAAATACGGCTGTGGTCAAGGGCTATGCGGAAGTTGTACAGTCTTATTGGATGATGTGGCCATCCGCTCCTGTGCCTATCCGGTTTCAGAGGTGGGAGACCAAAAAATTACCACCATTGAGGGATTGTCCAATGAGGGCAAACACCCTGTCCAAAAGGCATGGGTGGAGCATGTGGTGCCCCAGTGTGGCTACTGCCAAACAGGGCAAATCATGAGTGCGGCAGCTTTGCTGAAAAGAAACCCTAAGCCATCTGAGGAGGAAATTGAATCGGCTATGGCAGGGAATTTATGCCGCTGCGGTACTTATAACCGGATCAAAGAAGCCATTCTTACCGCATCCAAATCTTATTGATGTTTCACCCAAAAGACTTAACCATGTTGCCAAAATTTCCTTTTCTGAAAAGCAAAGCGCCCGAAAATAAAAGTAAAGTATTTGTCCCATCCCGTAGAGATTTTCTAAAAATGGGTTCTTTGGCCACAGGAGGCTTTCTTTTAGGTGTAAACTTCCAATGCAGTGGCCCAAAAGGAGAGCTCATCACCTTTGCTCCCAATGTTTATCTCAGCATAGACTCTGACAACCAAGTGACCATCATTGCGCACAGATCCGAAATGGGAACTGGGATACGGACCTCCCTGCCCATGATTGTGGCGGATGAACTTGGAGCGGATTGGAGCAAAGTGAAGATTGTTCAGGCAGAAGGGGATGAGGAAAAATACGGAGATCAAAATACTGATGGTTCCTATTCTGTGCGGATGTTTTATGAACCCATGCGTAAAGCCGGGGCTACGGCAAGACATATGTTGGTGGCTGCTGCAGCAAAAAAATGGAATGTAGATGCATCAGAATGCCGAACAGAGATGGGGCAGGTAGTTCATTCAGGGGGTAAAAAAATAAAATTTGGGGATCTGGTAGATCTTGCCCAGGAAATTGAAATGCCGGACCAGGAAAGTATCCAACTCAAAGAGTTTTCATCTTATAAATTGATTGGTAAAGATATTGCCATTTATGATAACCTGGATATTGCTACGGGGAAAGCTGTTTTTGGAGCTGATATAGACCTTCCTGGGATGCAAGTTGCCGTGGTCAAGAGAAGTCCGGTGATCGGTGCTAAGGTAAGAAGCTTTAATGATCAAAAGGCACTGGCTGTTCCAGGAGTGACAAGGGTAGTGAAAATTGAAGGAGCAGGTATCCCTCCGGGTTTGGATAAGGCTTTGGAAGGAGTGGCCGTGATCGCTGACAATACCTGGGCGGCGATCAAAGGAAGAGAAGCTTTGGAAATTGAATGGGACCTAGGGCCTAATCAAGCCTATGACTCCGAACAACAGTTAGAAGAGATGTTGGCGAGTACCAGCAGAAATGGTCAAATAAGGAGGGAAAGGGGGAATTTCAATGCAGCCAGACAGCAGGGTGGGCAGGTCATTGAAAGAACCTATCTGGCACCTTTTTATGCGCATGCAACGATGGAGCCACCGGCAGCCATTGCCCATGTTCACGGAGATGGTACCTGTGAAATCTGGGCCCCTACCCAGCATCCGCAGTGGGCGAGACAAGCAGTAGCCCAAGCGTTAGACATCGATTATCAGGATGTCAAAATGAATATCACTTTACTAGGAGGTGGTTTTGGAAGGAAGTCGAAGCCTGATTTTATCGTGGAAGCGGCATTACTTTCCAAAGCAGCCAAACTTCCTGTTAGGGTTCAATGGACCCGGGATGATGACCTGCATCATGATTTCTATCATGCCCAAAGTGCCCAACGTATCAGGGCGGTGTTAGACAGGAATGGTAATTTGAGCGGTTGGAATCACCATACCGTTTTCCCTGCCATCGGTGCAACTGCGAATGCAGATGAAGTCCATCCTTCTGATGGAGAATTAGGCTTGGGCTGTATAGATTTTCCTTATGAGGTGCCCAATATCCGGATTGAAACACACGAATCTAAAGCTCATACCCGTATTGGTTGGTTACGATCCGTAAGCAATATCCACCACGCTTTTGCCATTAGCTGTATGTTGGACGAGGTGGCTGAGGCCAAAGGGGTAGATCCTGTTGATTTCCTAATGAGTATGTTGGCTGAGGATAAAAACCTAACGTTCGAAGGGGAGTTGAAAGGAGATTTTGGTAATTATGGTGAGCCTTTGGACAAGTTTCCATGGAATACCAGGAGGTTAAGAGGAGTCATAGAAAAAGTCGCCCAAGCATCCAATTGGAAACAGGCAGTAGCTGATGGGAAAAATGTGGGGTTTGCAGTGCATAAAAGCTTTTTGACTTATGTGGCATGCGTTGTTGAAGTGACTAAGGCAGATAATGGGCAACTCATCATTCCAGAGGTACATTATGCGGTAGATTGTGGTATCGGTGTCAATACAGACCGTATCCGATCACAGTTTGAAGGTGGGGCACAGTTTGCCACCAGTTTGGTGCTGACTTCAGCTATCACGTTAAAAAATGGCAAAGTCCAGCAGAATAATTTCGACGGCTATCAGATCATCAGGATGCCTCAGGCACCCAAAAAGACTCATATTCACCTGATAGAAAGTATGGAAAAACCGACAGGGGTAGGAGAGCCGCCAGTACCACCCTACATTCCTGCGCTATGCAATGCCATATACAAATTAACGGGTGAGCGTATTTACCGCTTGCCATACAAAGCTTAAAGAACTCCCCGCGCCAGGAGGCATTAAGTGATTTAATTTAAAAAGTTTTCTGTTCAAAACCTTTGGGTGTGCCTTGGTGTACCCAAAGGTTTTTTATTTAATGATGTAACCATTCCTAGGGGGCTTCACGTTTGATTTTAGAAATCTCATGTCCGTCCCATGAAATCCTGGATCAAAAAGGCCCTTATCATCATCATTTTTCTTCCGATTGTCTTGATCGGTGTCACAGCTGCTATACTTGTTTTGAAGCAGGAAGCCATTACTCAGAAGGCCATCACGGCAGCCAACAGTCAGTTTGTTGGCAAATTGACCGTTGATAATAGTAGGGTGTCTGTCCTAAGTGAATTTCCCTATATTTCCATAGACCTTAGAGGTGTTGCTTTTTTTGAAAATAAGGAGAAAGATACCAGGCCATTTTATGAGGCAGGACATTTGTACCTGGGCTTTAATGTTTGGGACATTATTGGGGGGAACTACAAAGTAAAAAGTATTCGCGTCAGTGATGGACATGCAGATGTGGTCAAATATCCCAATGGTGATATCAATATCCTCTTGGCAAAGGGTATAGAAAGCAGAACACGGGAAGAGGAAGGAGAAATGGTTGGTTTTGAACTCTCAAAAGTGAAAGTTTCTAATTTTACCATCTCCTTTGAAGACAAGTCCGATACCATGTCTTATCGGGTTGAGATTGATGACTGGAAAAGTAGTATTCGAAAAAGGGAAGATAATTTTACCTTTGATTTAAAAGGAAATTTGATTTTTGATTTCCTGCGTCATGGGAAGCCTACATTTTTCTCAGAAAAAAATATCCATCTGGACCTTGATCTAAACTTTGATACCCAACAACAAGTGTTGCAATTGATGCCTTCAAGGATCGGGCTGGAGGAGGCTTTATTTGCTGCCAACGGAAAAGTTGACATTCTGGAAAAAGGGCTGGACATGGACCTGAGGTTAGAAGGTCAGAAGCCGGATTTCAATATGTTTGGGGCATTTTTGCCCAAAGGGGTGGCCGAAGCACTCAATGAATATCAAAATGAAGGAGAAGTCTTCTTCAAAGGTACAGTAAGAGGTCTTTTGGCAGAGGGCAGTACGCCGGCTATAGCCGTAGAGTTTGGGTGTGAAAATGCCTTTTTCCAAAGGGCTGACAATAACCTAAAAGTAGATGAGCTGAGGTTTTTTGGGTTTTTTACCAATGGTTCGGAAAGAAACTTAAGGACTTCTGAATTGCAGGTTCAGAATTTTAATGCCCGACCTGAACAAGGGATTTTTCAGGGGGATTTGACCATCCGTAATTTTGAAGACCCCTATGTCAAAGTGAAATTGAAAGCTGACCTGGATATGGAATTTGTGGGGGACTTTTTTCAGTTGGAAAAATTTGAAGGGATCAGTGGACAGGTTTTGCTCAGCATGGATTTTGATGAACTGGTGGACCTGGATGCCTCTGCCACAGACCTTGCCCAATTGAAGCAAAGCATACAGACTGAGTTGGTATTGAGAAACCTCAATTTCAATGTAACGGATTTCCCTTATCCCATTTCAAGTGTCAATGCCTATGCTGTCATGCAGGATGGAGCCTTCAATTTGCGGAATTTGGATTTTAGAATCAGTGATTCAGATTTTGGTTTTAAGGCAGAGGTCAGTGATCTGCCAGCCATTTTCCATCGCTTCGATAAGCCGGTAAAAGTAAGTTTGGAGGCCAATTCTAAGAAAATGGATCTTGCCCAACTGCTCAATAAGGAGGATAAAAAGGAAAAAATACATGAATTCAATACCCGTTTTGTTCTGAATGCAAAAGCAGCGGAGTTGTTTGATTTTCAGTACCTGCCCAAAGGGAATTTGGTCTTGGAGAAATTCCAGGCCAGGTTGGAACATTACCCGCATAAACTTGAAAATTTCAAGGCGGAGCTGACCATAGGAGAAAAGGAAGTTGCTGTGAAGAATTTTTCTGGCAAAATAGACCAGTCTGATTTCAGGTTAGATGCTACTGTTTACAATTACCCCAAATGGTTTCAGGAAGAGTTGGCAGGAAATTCCAGTATAGATTGGTCTTTACAGTCCTCCAAGTTGAAAGTCAATGACCTCTTGACTTACAATGGTGTCAATTACTTACCGGAATCTTGGGCAAAGGAAGTCTTTTCTTCTTTGGATTTACGGGGGAAGCTTCATCTTTATTTCCGAGATGGATTGCAGGGAGCAGATTTAATACTCCATCAATTAACTGGAAGAACGCAGTTACACCCTTTGAAATTGGAGCAATTTAGAGGAACAGTCAATTGGGAAAGGGATTACCTGTCCATCAAGGATTTTGGAGGTAAAATGGGACAGTCGGAGTTTGCTTTTGACCTGGGGCTCAACCTGGATGATAGTGTTCAAGTCAAGAAAGATTACTTTCGTTTTCGGGCTGCTGCCCTGGATTTGGATGCCCTCTTGGGTTTTACGGGATTTGAAGAAGATACCAACCATGCAGAGGCCTTTAATATTTTCAAAATCCCTTTCAGGGACATGGAATTTACGGCAGATATCAAGAAGTTGAATTACCATTATAATTGGTTGGAAGATGTAAAAGGCAAAGCCCGAACGACCAGTAATCACTTCCTACATTTGGACACCTTAGGGCTTAGGGTTGTTCAGGGAAGCTTGGGCATGAAATGCTACCTCAATGGATCCAATCCAGAGGAGATTTATTTACATGCCCAAATGCAGGCTGATAAGCTGAATATTGACAAGCTCTTGTTCAAGATAGAAAATGCAGGGAAGGATATCATGATCAATGAAAATCTAAAAGGGGAGATATCCGGTACCATCGAAGGAAGGTTTCTGGTGTATCCTGATTTGACCCCCATCATCGATCAATCTGACGCAAAGATCGCATTGACGGTTTATGATGGTAGCCTAGTGAATTTTGCTCCGTTTTTAGCACTTTCAGATTTCTTTTCAGATAGAAATTTAAACAGGGTCAGGTTTGATACCCTGACCAATACTTTTGAATTGAAGGAAGGCGTATTGCATATCCCAAGAATGAATATCAATTCCAGCCTTGGATTTTTGGAAATTGCCGGGCGTCAAAGTTTAGACTTGGACATGAATTATGAGATTCGTGTTCCTTTAAGCTTGGTCAGTCAGGTAGGTTTCAGGAGGTTATTCGGTAATAGGTCGAGAAATGAAATTGACCCTGACCAGGAAGATGCCATTGTGTTTAGGGATACCAACCGCAGGGTTCGTTTTCTGAACATTAATATGCAGGGAAGGCCGGATGATTTTAGGGTTTCTTTGGGAAGAATGCGGTAGTTAGATTTTTGACTTTCTGAAAATGCCGATTTGAGAAACTGCAATTAGCAGCATCTAGTACCCGTCACTCTGAGATTTTAAAAACAAAGGTTTGCTGCTGCCCTGCTATGTTTTCTATGTCGCTATGTGGCGGATTTTTTCAGCCCCAAACATAGTACATTTAGTTTTTCAAGAGCTAACTGTCTGGTTTTAAAAAAAAGGCTTGGTGTCGCCAATCTATCCCCTATGCATGGGACAAGTTGTTTAATAGTTCACTTTCCCAATTCGGGGAAGAATTTCTTTTGATTTAGGAAACCCTTCTCCCGAGCCATCGGGATCAGGGCGACGGTTACTCCTATCTGTCAATGGTATCCCGAATTCCTTGGGATCAGAATGACGGCAATGAACATGTCATCCTCGTTTCTTTACGTTTTCCTAAATGTTAAATAATCAGGATGCCCCCAAAGGCTGATCTTCACAATCCACATCTCCCACTACATATTGTAATCCACTCAAAAAGAATTGGAGTAAGTCGGGATTTTCAAAACTCTGGGCATTGTGTGAAGGGGAGCAGTACATCACTTTTCCCTTGCCTTCAGCCCTGATCCAGGCCACATAGGTTTTTCCGGTCTTGGCAGGCTCCCTTTGGCCCGTGATCTCTTCATTGTTAAAATAGAGCAAAGGTCTAAAGTCCTTATCTTCATAGGCATTGCTATAAAAATAGGGCTCGTCAATATGCTTGAATCCTTCTTTTGGGAAAACCTGTACCATGGGATGTTCTGGATCAACCAAGCGGATCTGAATGGGTTGCTGGGGAGGATGGTAATCGAAGCTTGCACCAACCAAGCGGCTAAAGGCCCTGGACTTATTTTGGGTAGTGATGCCTCCATGGACCACCATTAATCCTCCGCCATTTTGGACATATGCCAACAAGTTATTTTCTAATTCTAAAGCCTTTTGCATCAAGTTTAGGCTGTCAGCATCGGATTCAGCTCTTAATTTATCCCAGAAAAGATTACGGTGTTCAGGTTTTGAACAGGTGTTATTCAATACGACTGCATCAAATTTTCCCAGCTTTTCCGGTTCAAATAAGTGGATATCTTTACTGTCCACGACTTCAAATGCCCCACTTTTTTCACTGATGATCCGGATCATTTCTGAAGTATGGGGGATCACCCAATGTTCAAAACCAGTATGTAAGGAAAAAACCAGAATCCTTTTCTTTTCAGAAACAGGAAAACTCGTTTTTGCTGGAGCCAAGCCACGGATTTTTTGTTTCCAGACATCATCTAAAGGGACTACAGGTAAATCTTGGGAATAAGTAGGGCGCACAGATCCGGTCAGAACTAGCATTAAAGTGGATATTATTCCAATAATCCTAAAATCGGGATTTTGCATGGCAGCTTTCGATATTTTGTATAAATTCATAAGTCCAAACCAAATAACCTAAAAACCTATGATTTTCAAAAGACTTTTCTGTGGAATGGCTTGCCTTATAATATTGCCAGTTTTGGTTTTTGGCCAGGAAATCCAATTAAGGGAATCAGAAAAAGGGATAGATTTTGTATTCGAAGATAAGGTCTTACTGAGGTATCAGACAGCCATGGCTCCGGTTCCTGAAGGCGTAGATGCCCAATTCAGCAAATCCGGATTTATCCATCCGATATACTCTCCATCAGGGCAGGAGCTTACCCGCATACAGCCCCCTGATCATTACCACCATTATGGGGTATGGGGGCCCTGGACCAGGACATTAGTGGAGGGAAGAGAAGTGGATTTTTGGAACTTGGGTGATGGACAGGGTCGAGTGGATTTTGCTCATCTTTTGGCTTCTAAGGAGCATGCAGAATATGCTGAAATCGTGCCCAGGCAAAATCATATTGATCTATTAGCACCCAAGGGAGCACAAGTGGCCATTGAAGAAGATTTGGGAATAAGGGTATGGAACGTGGGGGATAAGCGCTATGCAGTGGATTATACTACTGAAATTTCAACGCCATTGAGCAGTCCGGTAATCTTAGATGCCTATCGTTATGGTGGGGGGATAGGGTTCAGGGCAACAGCAAGATGGGGTACGGATAACAGCCATATCCTGACTTCAGAGGGAAATGACCGCAAAACAGCCGATGGGAGTTTTGCCAAATGGGTGATGGTCTTTGGGGAATCTGACGATCCATCAGGTCAAAGCGGTATCCTTTTTCTCAGTCATCCGAGTAACCGGGCCCACCCTGAACCTATGCGTGTTTGGCCTGAAGATTTTTATGACGGGGTTGGAAATGTCTTTATAGAGTTTTGTCCCATCAGGCATGAAGCATGGGAAATCCTGCCTGGTAAGACCAATACACTCAAATATAGGATGATTGTATTTGACGATGACTTGACCGCAGAGGAGGCCGAGGCTTATTGGAATGAATTTGCAAAATATTAAAACCTTTATAGGAGTAATCTATGAAAAGAAGAGATTTTATCAAAACTACCGCTTTATCGGGTGCTGTATTGGGTTTTCCAACCATAGTACCTGCATCGGTATTTGGGAAAAATGCACCCAGCAATAAAATCCATATTGGTCAGATCGGTTGCGGCCGAATCGCAAGAGACCATGACTTGCCAGGAACTTGGAAGCATGATGTTGGTAGGATCGTGGCTGTTTCTGATGTAGACAGCAAAAGGATGAAGGAGGGTAAGGAGTTGGTAGAAAAATATTATTCCGACAAAATGGGGAAACCCTACATGGATGTCAAGCAATATGGAGATTACAGGGAAATGCTCCTGGATAAAGATATCGATGCCGTGATTATCAGCACCCCTGATCATTGGCATTCCCAACCTGCCATGGAAGCTGCATTGGCAGGCAAACACATCTACCTGCAAAAACCCACCTCACTCACCATCAAGGAAGGCAGGCAGTTGACAGATTTGGTAAAAAGAACCGGTGTGGTTGTGCAATTAGGTACCCAACAGCGCTCCAGCCCCCAGTTTAGGATAGCGGCTGAATTGGTACGTAATGGGAGGATTGGGAAACTGCATACTGTTCGCATAGGGCTGCCAGGTGATCCATCTGGTCCGGAAGCAATTCCAATGACAGTGCCTAAAAACCTGAATTTCGACATGTGGTTGGGCTCTACACCAGAATTGCCCTATTCTGAAATTGGTGTACACCCACAGGAAGGTTATGACCGTCCTGGCTGGTTGAGACATGAAAACTATGGGGCAGGAATGATTACCGGTTGGGGGCAGCATCATTTTGACTCTGCCGCTTGGGGCATGGATACCGAACTCACCGGACCAAGATATATTGAAGCAGTTGCAGAATTCCCTAGATCGGGTTTTTGGAACGTGCATGGAGACTTTATGGTCAAGGCGGAATATGATAATGGGATTACCATGTTGACCAGTGGAGGTTATCCCAATGGCATTCGTTATGAAGGAACAGAGGGATGGGTGTGGGTGTCCCGTGGGAGTTATGTAGCCTCTGCCAGTGACCCGGTGAGTCAAGGTGAAAGCGCCAAAGCCTTGGATGCCTCTGACCCCAGATTATTGGAATCGGTCATTGGCCCCAATGAAATCCATTTATACAAAAGCGAAGATCAACATGGCAACTGGCTGGAATGTATCCAAAGTGGAAAAGAGCCCATTTCTCCTATAGAAGTTGGGCATCGGTCCTGTTCCGTTTGTTTGATCAGCCATGTGGCCATGAAAGTGGGCAGAAGATTGGAGTGGGATGTGAATGCAGAAAGATTTGTCAATGATGATGAGGCCAATGCACATCTAAGCAGGCCCCAAAGAGCACCTTATGGAACAGATTATGTTAAAGTTTAAAAGTATCAAAGTTTGGGCAATTCAAGTGTTGGGATTACTCGTTTTGCTCCTTTTAGCCAATTGCTCATCCCCAAAAAAAGACAGTATGGAGGAAAGTGACAAGGTGGTATTTATGAGTTTGGACCCTGGGCATTTTCATGCCGGGCTGATCCATAAATCCATGTATCCTCAGGTTGATTCTACAGTATATGTTTTCGCTCCAGATGGTGCGGAACTCAAAGATTTCCTTCAAAGACTTGAAGGGTTTAATACGAGAAGTGACAATCCTACCGCCTGGAATGTGGAGGTTTATAAGACGCCCGATTACCTCAATCAGATGATCCAAAGGAAGCCCGGGAATGTGATGATGGTAGCCGGTAAAAACGACCATAAAATAGATTATATCCTGGCGGCAATTCAAAATGGAATACATGTCTATGCAGATAAACCATTGGTGATTGATCAAAAAGGCTTTGAGAAATTAAAGCAGGCATTTGGCATTGCTGAGATGAATGACCTCTTGCTTTATGACATCATGTCCGAGCGCTTTGAGATCACTTCCATTTTGCAAAAAGAACTGTCCCTGATCCCTGAAGTTTTTGGCACTTTGGTGGATGGGACACTGGAAGAGCCGGCAATTACCAAGGAAAGTGTACACCATTTTTTCAAATATGTTTCTGGACAGCCGTTGATCCGTCCGGATTGGTTTTTTGATGTGACCAAACAAGGGGAAGGCTTGGTCGATGTGACCACGCATCTGGTAGATCTGATCCAATGGGCAGCCTTTCCAGAACAGGTTTTGGACATGTCAGATGTGGAGATGCTTGCAGCTAGAAGGTGGTCTACTCCTCTTTCGGTCGAAGAATTTCAAAAAGTTACGGGAAAAGCAGATTTCCCTGAGTTTTTACACAAAGACCTTAAAGACGGTCAGCTTCAGGTCTATGGGAATGGAGAGATGCATTATACTTTGCGGGGCAAGCATGCCAAGGTCAGTGTGATTTGGGATTTTCAGGCACCAGAGGGTGGGGGAGATACCCACTACAGTGTGATGCGGGGTACCAAGGCCAATCTGATCATCCAACAGGGGGAAGCAGAGGCTTTCAAACCCACTTTATATGTGGAGTTATTGGAGGGACAGGAAAAAGAATTGGAACAAGCTATCCGTGTCAGCCTTCAAGGAAATTACCCTGGGCTTGGATTGGAGAAGTTGTCTGATGGAAAATACCTGATACAGATTCCTGATAGTTACCATGTAGGTCATGAGGCCCACTTTGCCCAGGTGACGGAAAAGTTTTTGGAATATTTCCAAAAAGGCAATATGCCCGACTGGGAAGTGCCCAATATGTTGGTGAAGTACTTTACTACTACAAAAGCGCTGGAACTGGCGAGGCAAAATCCATAAAAAGGAGGGTTCTTTAACCGTAAAAGATTTTTTCACAAACCACAAAAGACACAAAAGGAACACAAAAGTTAGATTTATTTTAGAAGCGAGAAGTCAGCTGTTCGGGATTTGTAATCCCGAAC
>NZ_AMGM01000091.1 GCF_000298295.1 Cecembia lonarensis LW9 | reverse complement strand
TAAAAAATGAAATACCAATTACTGGACATATGATACATTATTTCTGATAGAAACAACAGCACACCTTACAATTCATGGCTATGTTTTTATACAAAATAGCGTTGCAGTCACAAGTAATTTATACTGAATCTTTTTAAAACATCATATGAGAAATATTTATCATCAATTTTTTCCTCTCATTTTGAGTTTGCTTTGTTGGCTTAGTTTGGCTAATGAAGCGCAAGCGCAGTTGATTGTTCAGGATTCATTTTTTTCGGAATGCAGAAGGTCAGTTGAATTCAGGGTATCAGGAGGTTCTGCACCTTATACTTATGTTTGGTCTTTTGAAGGGGAGGTAGTTCAGACCAATAGTAACCTTTCAGGATCGCAAAGCAGTGTCCTTACACAAGCTCAGGCAGGAAATTATCAAGTTACAGTTACTGACAATGTAGGCAATACCTTGGTCAGAAACTTTTCATTTTTTGGTGTCACCAATTTCAACTTGGAAGTATTCGTAGAGGATATTGTGGTATGTGAAGCTGAAACAACAGCATTGGTTACTGGAGATATTAGTGGTGGTCTCGCACCCTATACGATAAGGTTTTATGATTTGGATGGAAATATTGTCAATACGATCAATAATTTTCCGGGAGGTCCATTAAATCTAAATGGCATACCAGCAGGACAGTATTTGGTAGAAGTAGAAGATGCCAACTTGTGTATCGAACTTACAGAAATTGAAATCCCTGAAATAGATCCAATTGAACTTACCCCTGGAACAGGTGTAGGAACTTTCCCGGAAACCTGTGCTGAAAATGGGGGTATTTCATTTAATGCAACAGGATTTACAGGCGAAGTAAGGTTTAGAATTAGGAGGGCTGATGGTTCTTATGCCACAGGTTGGATAGTTGCCCCAGGGGGGGTGATTGAATACAACCAATTGGCTGCAGGCAACTATGTACTGGAGATCATCGATTTATACAGGAATGAAACTTGCCCATTTGAATTGGATTTTACAATTGGAAATGAGATCCTTTTGGAATACACTGCCACTACGACCCAGGTCACATGTTTTGGAGAAACAGATGGTACCATCACCTTAAGGGCTGATCGGGTTTTCATGGGATTCGCCTTTCCTCCGGCGAATATCAACGTGGATATCATTCGTCCAAATGGTACTTTCGCGGTAAATAATGCATCTGTAGCTATTGGAGCCAATTCTGGTCAACAAACATTTACTGGATTTGGACCAGGCACCTACACGATCAGGGTAAGACATGGAGAGGGCAGCTATCCTCAATGTGAAGAAGAATTTCAAGTAAGCATCGGCGCGCCTCCATCTGCCATTAATTTAAGCACTTCTTCTACTCCTATCTCTTGTTTCGGAGATAATGATGGTACTGTTACAGTTGTAGCTACTGGGGGTTGGGAGGGTTTCGCCTATTTATGGAGCAATGGTGCAACTTCAGCTACAGCCAATGGATTGACACCTGGAAATTATTCCGTTACAGTAACAGATGCAGAGGGTTGTACAGCAGTCGCCAATGTAACGGTAACAGGTCCACCCTCAGCTTTGACCGGCAACATTAATGGATTAACCGAGTTGACATGCGCCGGATCCAATGATGGTATTGCAGAGGTCACCAATGTGAGTGGAGGCTGGGGTGGTTATACTTATCTATGGAGTAACGGAGAGACCACACCTACAGCCTATAACCTGCCTTCAGGACTCAATACAGTTACCATCAGGGATTCTGGGGGTTGTGAATTGGTTCTTTCGGTAAATATAGGTGTACCACCGGCTCCCGCGGTGACATCGATACCTGAAAGTCCCACTTGTTTTGGCGGATCAGATGGAAGCCTTCGTATTCAAATAGCAGATACTTCAAGTACTTTTGCTGTAACTGCGAATGGTGTAACCTTGGTTGGAAATGATGTGCTTTTTGAAAACCTACCTGCAGGAACCTATTTTGTTAATATTGCTTATGATGGAGGCGCCTGTCAAATCACACACGAAGCGGTCATTACTGATCCTCCACAAATCATAATTGATGAGTCGAATTTAAACCTTCAGCATGTATTGTGTCATGGTGATGGAAATGGATCCATTACAGGACTTCAAATAAGTGGCGGAACCGGACTGCTCACATATCAATGGCAGGTAAGGAGTGGTGGATCTTTTGTAGACATGCCTGGACAAACAGGCTTGGACCTTTTTAATTTATCTGGTGGTACTTATAGGATTGTGGTGAGGGATGCCAATAATTGTACAGTCAACCGTCAATTTGTGATTAATGAGCCTGGGCCATTGTCTGTTAGTGGGCCTGTTGTCACTAATGTGGGATGTTTTGGTGAGAATTCGGGTTCAGTAAGTTTTTCAATTTCAGGTGGTACAGCTCCATATACTTACACATTAAATGGAGGAACTCCTGTGACCACTTCTGAAAGTAATGTAACCATACCTGGTTTAGGGGCCTCCAATAACAACTTTATTGAGGTAAGAGATGCCAACAATTGTCAGGTTCCAAACCTAAACTTTAACATCACTTCTCTTCCAGAAATCACAGTCAACAGCATCAATGTTACGCCTGAAGTTTGTGCCGGCCAAAACAATGGTTCGATAGGGATCACATTCAGTGGAGGCAGTGGTTCTTTAGGGGTACAATGGTTTGTAGCCGGTAATTTTTCTACCGTATTATCAAATAGTGCTACATTAAGCAATAGAGGACCGGGAGAATATACTGCCAGAATTTTTGACCTAACCAACCCCAATTGTTTCATTCTTCAAAATGTTACTATTCCCCCTACCCCTGCCATTGAATTACAGTTGGCTGGACCTCCAACAAACGTGTCTTGTTTTGGTGAGGAAACAGGAGCGATTAACATCAATGTCAGTGGTGGTACGGGTGGTTATACTTTCCTTTGGACTGGTCCAAATGGTTTTACGGCAAATACCCAGAATATATCCGATATACCTGGAGGCCTCTACCGCGTTAGAGTAACCGATGCCAACGGTTGCTTTAGAGAGCTGAACAATATACTGGTCAGCCAGCCACCCTCTGGAGTAGAAATCAATGTTTTAAATGTCATTGAGCCAACATGTCATGATTCTGAAAACGGGAGAATTGAAATTCAGGTAGCCGGAGGAAATCCAGGGTACACTTTCCAGTGGTTCAGAGATGAAGGAATGGGTGTTACAATACCGGTAGCAGGAAGTAGCAGTACTTTGTCTAATATTGGTTCCGGGGACTATATAGTAAGGGTAACTGACGCCAACGGGTGTTCCAATGAAGAACTTATAGCAGTGGCCAGCCCAGATCCAATCCAAATCAATGTGTTAAGTGTGGATGACATTTCCTGTGTCGGCAGAAATGACGGTAGGATATTCATTGAAGTAACCGGTGGAACAGGAATTTATTTCTTTAACTGGGACCATGGTTTTGTCAATCAAAATCCCACCAATCTTAGTGCAGGTTCCTATGCTGTCACGGTTAGGGACGCGAATGGTTGTGAAGCAAGAATTGAAAATATTATTGTTGACGAACCAGAATTACTTGAAATTAACCTTGTCAATAAAGTAGATCCAACTTGCGTTTTTGATGATGGTTCCATTGAAGTCAGCTTCACAGGTGGTATACCGGGTTTGGCAAGCAGCCAATGGTACAATGTGCAAACAGGAGACCTTATTGCTGAAAATACCACCACCGTGACCGGCCTAACGCCAGGATTTTATCGGGTAGAATACAGTAATGGTGCTAATTGCACAGTATCAAGAATAATTCGCTTGCTTGGACCTCCTAACCCACTAAGGATTCTTGCCAGTTCCCAAGACGCTACCTGTCCAGGTGGCTCCGGTTTTGTGAATTTAACTGCAACAGGTGGAGTTCCTGGATATACATTCCAGATATTTTTAGGAGGAATTTGGAGAGATGTCAATAGTACCATTTTATCCGGATTGACAGAAGGCGATTACGATGTAAGGGTCACAGATAGCACAGGTTGTGAAGATTACAGTACCATCACCATCAGTGATCCTGATCCATTGTTTTACAATATCGAAATTGAGCAAGATGTTTCCTGTTTCAACGGCAATGATGGTATCATCAGTTTTGAATTATTTGGTAATACAACCAATATCAATTCGGTTCAATGGTACAGGAGAACTTTGCCTTCTGGAGCAGTTCCGATCAACACATCAGAATTGGATAACCTGATTGCGGGCACCTATTATTTGGAATTAACCTATGAGGGTGGATGTACCCTTGTTTCAGAAGACTATGTAATCACTCAGCCCCCTCAAGTTGTTATTTCTACCAGCCAAGTACAGCCTATATGTGCAGATGACTTTGGATCTTTCCAACTTACCGTAAATGGTGGTAAACCTGGCAAAACCATCCAAGTGTCTTCGCCTAATGGCACCAATATAGTTTATGAAGGAGAAAACACAGGGGTCTTCAATTTCAACAACCTTCCTGCGGGTAATTATACCTGGTCTGTGGAAGATCCAGGTTGTGGCATAACTTCTGGCAATTTTACAGTTAACGATGTAGTAAAACCTAGTTTCTCATTCAATTCACAAGATATCAGCTGTTTTGGTATCAATGATGGTATTCTCAATATCATTGATCCAATCGTTGCCTCGGGCAGGACCTTTACTGTATTGATCAACAATGTGTCTCAGGGGAACTTGACCTCTTTCAGCAATTTGGCACCCGGAAATTATCAGGTAAGAATTTTGGATAATTTGGGATGCCTTTCTGACCCTGTTTTGGTTCAAATTTTAGGTCCAAGCAGGCCACTGGAAATCATTAATTTCAACAAAGAAGATGGTGAATGTTTCGGTACACCAACTGGAAGAATTTCTTTTGAAATTGAAGGTGGTAGACCCTTATACCGTGCAATTTTGACCAATACTGCCGGATTAAATTTGGAACTGAGCAATCTAGATGCTAATACTTCTTATGCATTTGAGAACCTGGTTGCAGGTGATTATACCTTGAACATCATTGACAGAGATGGTATTTGTGTGGTTTCAAGAAATTTTGAAATCACCCAACCGGACCTTATCGATGTAAGCTATATTAGTCCTGAAATTTCCTGTGAACCCAATCTAACCTTTATCAGCCTAACCATCTCAGGTGGCGAGCAACCTTATGTGATTACTTGGGAAAGGTTTAATTATGGAACATCTACTTGGGAGTTAATCCCATTCAATGGACTATTACTTGATAATATTGGTGCAGGTCTGTACAGATATACCGTCGAAGATGCCAATAGTTGTGGGACGGTGACAGAAGATATATTGATCGCCGAACCACCAACATTTGAGCTCAACTATACTATGGGTGAAATCCTTTGCTTCGGAGGAAATACCATTATTGAGTTTTCTGCCTCTTTGGGATCAGCGGATAACTTCTCCTATTTTGTAAATGGCAATCAGATTTTTGGCAATCAGTTTACTGCTGTCGCTGGAACTTATGCAGCCTATGCGGTCAACAACGCTACGGGATGTCAATCTGATCCTATTTTGATCAGGGTCAATCAACCTGCAGCTCCTTTGACATTACAGCAGTTCAGTTCACAAAATCTCAGCTGTTATGAAGCTGGGGATGGACGCATTTCCTTTACCTTAGTAGGTGGAACCGCACCTTACACCATCAATTTTCAAGGCAATACCTACACGGGTAATGAAGGAGAAGAAATCATTTTCAACAATCTTGAAGCTGATATCAATTATTCCTTTACCGCACAAGATGCCAACGGTTGCCCGGTCTTGATACCTTCCAGAACTTTAAGCCAGCCTAACCCTATACAAGTCAATGTAACCCAAACCAATGTGAACTGTGCTGGCAGATTAGGCAGCATTAATCTTCAAGTCACAGGAGGCACTCTACCCTATGACATTACTTGGGAATATTCCCCGGATGGAAATAACTTCACCCCTGACCCAAGCCTCACCAATGTTACCCAATTGAGAAACTTGTCAGGAGGGGTTTATAAATACATCATTCAAGACCAGGGTTGTGGACCGGTAGAAGGCATAGTGGACATCAATAATCCAAGGCCAATACAGGTCATCCCTGAAGTCATAGATGTGGCCTGTTATGGAGAAAACACAGGAGCCATCAATTTAAATATCACCGGGGGTACTGGTACTTACAGTGTACAGTGGAGCAATGGCATGATCGGAAGTTCAATTTCAGGTCTCCGGGCAGGCGTTTATACCGTGTTCATCGTGGATGAAAACTCCTGTGTGATTTCAAGAACATATACCGTAAGCGAGCCTGATGCGCCACTACAGGCAGAAGCGGATTTTGCTACCTTTTACTGTTCATTTGATGATGAAATCAGTTTGGATATCAATGTGACAGGTGGCACAGCACCGTACACCTTTGCATGGTCCAATGGAGTAACAACCCAAAACTTAGTAGGAATAGAACCTGGTAGTTATACCGTAACTATCACAGATGCATTGGGCTGCCAATTGGTGGAAACTTATGAGATCCCTCCCAGAGTTTTACCATTTGAAATTGAAATTTCAGGAAACCAAGTGCTCTGTGCTCCTGGAGAAAGGGCAGATATCACGGCAACTATACAAGGCGGAACAGGCCCATATACCTATTTATGGTCAAATGGTGCCACCACACCGACCATTTCCAATCTTGGCCCTGGAATCTATACCCTGATTGTTACCGACGCCAATGGATGTCGCGCCAGCGAAACAGTAGAAATTCTTCCTGCTCCAAACTGGAGAATCAACCTGGAATCCATCAATCCGGTATCATGTTTTGGTGGCAATGATGGTTCCATCCAAATCTCACTTGTAGGGGCCAGGGAACCGGTAAGTGTCCGCTGGAGCCATGGACTGGAAGACCAGTTATTTGCAGGAAATCTGACCGCTGGAACCTATTCCGTAACAGTGGAAGATGCATTTGGTTGTTTCATTACTTCCTCCTTCAATATCCGTGAACCTGAAATCCTAACCTTAAATGAAATTGTAGAAGACAGCCAATGTGCCGGCAATAACAATGGCAGCATTACGCTAAATATCAATGGTGGAAGCGCTCCTTACACCTTCAGGTGGTCTCATGGTCCTAATAGCAGAAACTTAAGGAACTTGGCTCCCGGAGAATATTCAGTACTGGTAACGGACCGAAATGGCTGTTCTACAGGAGCTACCTATCGAATTTCAGAACCTGAACCATTAGAAATCATTAGTGACCAATCCGAAGACTTGCTCTGCTTTGGGGACAGAACCGGATTTATCAATGCAAATATTGAAGGAGGTATCCAACCATATGCCTTCACTTGGGAGGATGAACCGGAAAACCAAAGTCTTTATAGGAGCGACCTTGGAGCGGGTACTTACAAACTTTCAGTGCGGGATGACAACGGTTGTCAGATAGAAAGGACTTTTATTATCCATGAACCAGAGAGATTAGTTGCCAATTTGTATACTACGTTTGATGTAGACTGTGAAAACAAGGAACTTGTTGGGGTCGCATGGGTAGAAATAACTGGAGGAACTGGAGCGTATAACATCATTTGGAACAATGGGGATATCGACAGAACAGAAACCAACTTCTATGAAGATGGAGAACTTTCAGTAATGGTATATGATGAAAACGGCTGTTTTGCAGAAGCCCTGGAAATGATCATCATGCCTTTGGCATTTACTGATGCTGATTTTACATATACTATTTTATCCATTGGCACTGAAGGAGAAATATTAGTCAATGACCCGGTACAGTTTGAAGACCGGACATTAGGAAACGTGATCGCGTGGGAGTGGGATTTTGGTGATGGTAACAAGAGCAATGAGCAGAATCCTAGACATACTTACACCAGACCTGGAATTTTTACAATAACCCTAATGACATTTGATGAATTGGGTTGTGTTTCCAAAGCTAGCATTGAGATTGAAATCGTAGCTTCCTATAGAATTATGGTGCCCAATGCCTTCACGCCAAATGGAGACGGGTTGAACGATACTTTCATACCAAAAATGAGAGGAATTGATGAATTCGAAATGCACATCTTTAATAAGTGGGGAGAATTGATTTACTCTACTTATCATAGAGAAGATGAAGGATGGGACGGAACACTTAATGGTGTTTTAAGCCCCAATGGAAATTATGTGTATAAAATTGTTTACAAAGCCATGGATGGACATAGAGGAAGCCAGACCGGGGTATTCACTTTGGTTCATTGATGGGGTGATTTTTAAAACTTAATAGTATGATTATGAAAAAACTTTCTTTAATTATTTCATTTATTTTTCTAGGCATCGGTGCTCTTGCCCAAGACTTTCAATACTCTCAATTTTATGCAGCGCCCCTTTACCTTAACCCTGCTTTTACAGGAGCTTCAGATCTTACACGGGTTGGGGCAAATTTCAGGAACCAATGGCCTGGATTAGACCATTCCTTCAATACCTATTCTGCTTATATTGACCACTATATGTTTGACATCAATAGTGGAATCGGTGTTATATTTAACGGAACCATGGAAAGTAAAGCAAGACTGAATTCAAATGAAATCGGGTTGCTTTATTCTTACCGTTTAAAATTGGGAAATGATTCCTTTTTAAGGGTAGGCGGTCAAGCAAGTTTTGTATCTAGAGATGCTTATTTTGGAGATTTAGTCTTTGGCTCACAGCTGGACATTAACCGTGGTACTATTGGTACAGATAGTGGAGAGACCATAGATGATGATTATAGACACCGATATATGGATTATAATTTCGGGATGCTTTTCCATACCCAAACTTTTTGGTTGGGCGTGTCTGCCCATCACCTCACCCAACCAAATCTTTCATTTATTGATGAAAATATCAGTAAGTTGCCAATGAGACTATCTGCCCATGGAGGTATAAAAATTGAACTGGGAGAAGGGTCGATCAATAATTATTTCAGCAATTCCCGTCAGGAAAGATCCGCTTTCCTGGCATTTAATTACAAGCACCAAGATCCATTTAACCAATTGGATGTTGGAGCCCAATTTTTTATTCAACCCTTGGTACTTGGGGTTTGGTACAGGGGCTTTCCGGTTAAGTATGCCCTACCCAATAATGAATCCATTGTGGGTTTGATTGGCTTCACCTTGGAAAGTGGGCTGGATATTGGTTATAGCTATGACTTCACCCTTTCCAAAATGGCTTTAAGACAATCGGGTGGTGCACATGAAATTTCAATCCGCTATTCTTTCCTGTTCGGTGATCCCAATCAAAGAAACAGAAGGAGTACAATTATCCCTTGTTTCAGGTTCTAAAAATTAAAGTAAGAATTGATAATATAGCCCCTGTTTCCCTGAAATACATTTTTCCCTTCAACCAACCTCCCCAGTTGCACAATTTGGTTGAAGTAACCACCTTCTATCCTAATATGATCAGAAAAGCGATATCCTGATAAAATTCCAATCCTATTTTGATCAAATACGTTTTGGTTTACATTCTTTCCAAAACCTATCATTAGCTCATCATAAGCAGCCAAATATGGGATACCATTTCCGATAGTTTTCCCTTTCAATGGCACATCTATCCTTGCCATATACCTTGCTCTATTTAGGTAGACAAAATTATCAGGTCTTTCTAGCATTTTATCACTAAATGATCCAACCCATCTTTGTTCAAGCATAAACCTATGGGAAACTTGTACCAATCCAACTGGATTAGTGAGTGTTAACATTTGATACATCCTGTGCTCAGGAAATTCCATTCCTAAGCTATTCAATGGAATCTGACCGTAACTGTATGTATCTGCATACAGATAGCCTACCCTTGCTACAGCATTCTGATGCAACTTTATATTAAGTCCTGTCCTATATAAATCTTGTTGGGGATCAGTAATAAAACCTGTCCTCCGCCATTGAAATTCCCCGTGAACAGAGAAGGTTTGGTTAATTTTATAATTCAGGAAAAATGCATGCCATCCAATTTGGTTATCATCCCTTAACCTATTATTCTGGGCTTTTAATGCCTGCATGCTAAAAATAAGCATCAATAAACCAATACCCAATTTTTTATTTAAATATGCCATTTTTCTCACCATTAAGTCTGCAAAAGTAATGACTTGGGTATGCTAACAGCTGTATTAAAAATCACATAATAAGATCTTTTGAGGTAATTATACGTGCTCCATGCTGCTCCATGGTCTTGATGGACCTGGCATAATCCCCCACCTCTAGATTAACCGCTTTGGTACCATCAGCGATCAGGTAAGTATTGAATCCCTCAGACATGCCATCCAAGACAGTAAATTTAACACAATAATCCGTTGCCAATCCACAGACAAATAAATCGGTTGCTCCCTCTTTTTTCAAAAAGCTGCTCAATCCAGTATCCCCTTGGCGGTTATTATCAAAAAATCCACTGTAGGAATCCACTGTCTTTTGGGTCCCTTTTTGAAAAACAGCAGCCCATTTATCTCTTTCAAGATCTGTATGGAAATCCGCCCCGACACTTTCCTGTACACAATGTACAGACCAAAGTATTTGTTGAACTCCGTTCAAATCAATAAATTCCCCCACATTTCTGCCAGGATGATTGGCGGCAAAACTCCCATGGTCTGAAGGATGCCAGTCTTGAGTGGCCACTATCAGATCAAAATGGTCCTGAAGGGCATTGATCACCGGGATAACTTGGTCACCGTCATTTACAGCCAAAGCACCACCTGGCAGAAAATCATTCTGTACATCTACTATCAATAAAGCTTTCATACATCTTGCGTTAAGGTTATTCAAATTCAATCAGGTGTTTTGCGATCAAAGGTGCAATACTGTCAACCCTTAAGAGATCACTTTTTAATTGACAACTATTGGGGTGGGTATTGGTTGACACTACCTTTTCAATCACACCAGAATCCTGTATTTTTTTTAATGCGCCATCTGTAAATAAACCGTGTGTAGTAATGGTGAATATTTTTTTAGCACCGGCGGCCTTGTAAGCTCTTGCAGCATTAATAAGGGATCCACCTGTCCTAACCATATCATCATAAATCACCACATCCTTTCCTTCTACATCAGCTGATATACTGGTCACTTCTGTTTTTTCTCCCGAAATTCTTCTCTTGAAGACAAATGCAGCATTAACCCCCATTTCATTGGCCAGGGATTCTACCCATTTAGCACGGCCTGCATCTGTGCATGCCATCACAAAGCCATCTTCCGCCAATTCTTGGGCTGCCTGCACGATTATAGGCTTGCAATACACATGATTAATCAATACCTGTCCCTCAAAATAATGGGGAATACCTTCTGTATGCAGGTCAAAGAAAAAGAATTGATTGCCCAAACTCGTTCTAGGCAGAGAAGAAAACATCACGGCTCTTGATTTTGCGGTAACCACCTCCCCTGTTTTTGTGGCCCTTTCCATGGTGGAATAGCCAAAATAAGGAAAGAAGATACTTATGGATTTGGCCCCATATTTAATCAGTGCATAAGCCAGGTCATATATCTCCAAGGTATCTGTATCAGATGCGGTACCTCCAATAAGCACCACTTCTCTTCCATTGACAGCATTCAAGATACGGTGATATCGCTCTCCATCGGGAAAAATTTTCAGTTCCACTTCTCCCCTTTCAAAGTCTCCAATCTGGAGTACTTGTTCCTGCAAATATTTATAACTGGGGATGCAGAAAACAATCTTTTTATGCTCCATCGTAATTTTTCATTTTGAATACCAGTTGGGTCCTGAGCTCATACAGGCTTTCCTCAAGTCCAACTGGGTAAATATGGGGATTAATCAGTCGTTTGTGTGCTTTATCAAATTGAGCCAAATTTCTTTCTGCATTTAATTTGATTTGATGGATATCTGGCCTTTCATAAACCTTTTTTCCTTTTTCAAATATGCTTCTCAGAAGCAGCTCTTGATCTAAACCCGTTGTATTGATTTTTTTCCTTTTTGTGGGATCTACAGGGTCAATTATCATATGCTGGGATTTCGATAGATTTTCCCCCTCCAAAAAAATCATATCTGCAACGGCTTTCCCATTCTTGGAAAAACGAACTGCATTTTGGATCCCTGGAATATTGATCTTAATCGATTGCTGGGAAACTTTGACCTTAGGCTCCCAGGATCCATCTGCTTTTTTAACAGCTGCTAATTTGTAAACAGCTCCCAATGCCGGCTGGTCATAGGCAGTTACCAACTTTGTTCCTACTCCCCAAACATTGATGGAGGCTTCCTGCATTTTTAAAGAAGTGATGATTTGCTCATCCAAGTCATTGGAGGCTACGATTTTAGCATTTGGAAAACCCGCCTCATCCAACATTTCCCTAGCTAAATTACTGTAGTAGGCGAGATCACCGGAATCGATACGGATTCCAAGCATCTCTTTTCCTTTTTCCCTTAATACTTTTCCCACTTCAATTGCATTTCTGACTCCATTAACAGTATCATAAGTGTCTACCAAAAAAATACATTTATCCGGGAAAGCAGCTGCATAAGCTTTAAAAGCCTCCAATTCTGAATCAAAAGACATGATCCAGCTATGGGCATGGGTTCCCGAAACGGGAATTCCAAATAACTTTCCCGCCATCACATTACTGGTAGCTGAACATCCTCCAATAAAAGCCGCCCTACTTGCAGCCAAAGCACCATCAATTCCTTGCGCACGCCTCAATCCAAACTCCAAGACCGAATCTTCCTGGGCTGCATGGACAATCCTGGCTGCTTTGGTGGCTATAAGCGTTTGAAAGTTGATGATATTGAGTAAGGGCGTTTCCAACAATTGGCACTGAAGCAATGGCCCTTTAACCTTCACGATTGGCATATGCGGAAAGATTACAGTCCCCTCTTCTACTGCCTCCAGATCACAACTGAATTCCATGCTTTTCAGATAATCTAAAAATGCAGACTCAAAAACAGGGCTATTGTCCTCATTTTTCATGGCTCTGAGGTATTCCAGATCATCTTCCTCAAACCTAAAATTCCTGCAAAAATCTATGATATAATCCAGCCCAGCAGCAACTGTATAGCCTCCTTGAAAGGGATTTTTTCTAAAAAAAAGGTTGAATACTGCTTCCTCTTCTGATTTTCCGGATTTCCAATAGGCATAAGCCATGGTCAATTGATAAAAATCAGTTAAAAGTGCCAAGGAGCCCTGATAAAGGTCTTTCGTAATTTTCATCTGTAGGGAATGTAAATTCAAATTTAAGACATAAACCCCGTATGTCTTTATTTTTTTTCAATTCAAAAGGGTTCCAAGCGGTATGGGTTGGAAATAAACCGCAGGTTGATGGGAGTAAGTTTTACCTAAATTCCCTGTTTAACAAACAAAGTTCTGCATTTTACCCAAAAAGGAGGTGCGAAAAAGTTTTTGGGCCACTTTTTTGCAGCAATGGTACTCAGGCTAGCCTAATCTATAATAGTCCTATCAACTAAACCGAATATGTTATGAAAAAATTAAATGTTTTAAGTCTTTCAGTGCTGTGCTTGGCCGGGCTTATGAGTCAATCCTGTACCTATGAGGCTGAAGTACCTTTACCAGGTGCAGTAAATGTAGATGTTGAATTTGCCTTGGCAGAGGATGAAGAAGAAAATGCAGGTGCTCGTGTTTTGGATGAGCTTTTCATTGAGGAAGGCACCATGAATGTGCGAAAACTGGATGTAAGAATTTTAGGACGCCTACCGATAGGTTCCGAAATGAACCGTAACTTTTCATTTGACTTTCCAAATTTGAGACCTATTGTTTATAGAAATACCCCTGAGGGGCAAGAAATCAACTTGGTCATGCCAAGAGCTACCTACAGGCAGGTGATGTTTGATTTAGAAATCGCAAGTGCAGAAGATGCTCCGGCAGCTTCTATCGCTGGAACTTTTTCAGCGGGAGGCCTACAAAATGTGCCGGTAAGATTTGAGTTTTGGGAGCCGGATTTTCAAGTAACGGGAAAATTTGAGGCCAAGGATGGAAGTGATGTTTTGGATTTTAATCAACTGGATGAAGCCACCCTATTGGTAGAATTATATGCAAAGAGCTGGTTTAAGGATGTGGGAATTCAGAGAATGGAACAGGCT
>NZ_AMGM01000090.1 GCF_000298295.1 Cecembia lonarensis LW9 | reverse complement strand
ACACCAGCACAACATAAGACCAGAGGCCTGAAGGGCCGATCGCACTTCAATCAACATGAAAACTTTTTCCATCACCGGTCGGTCTTTCAGACCTCGGGGGTTGTATATGGTTCCTAGACCCGGGACTTCATCCCGGGCTGGTACGGATCAGCCCTTTAGGCCTGGTCCTCCATTCCAAACAACCCGGAAACACAGAAAGCACATCCGCTCAAAAAAATTCTGAAGTCTGGGAAAGCCTGTTCAATCCAAGCCCTATCATTCATTGATGATCAGATTCCAATTTTTAACCCCATAAGCCTATGGAAACGGTACAATAAGCCCTGAAAGGCTGTCCCGTGACAACCCAGACTGAAGCCTGCGGAAGTCTGGGGTAATAAGACAACACGAAATCAGAGGCCTGTAGGGCCGATCATAAAAAAAAGGACGCTTGCTTTTAGCGTCCTCCTTTTTTTATAAAGTCAAATTGTTCAATGGTCCTGCCATCAAATCTTCTCAAACACCCTCCTAAAGCTACAAGCTTCAGTCATACGGGCATGTAGGTCAGCGATAGCTACCCTTTCCTGTTCGGTTGTATCCCTATGTCTGATAGTGACAGTATTGTCCTCCAAAGTCTGATGGTCCACCGCGATACAGAAAGGCGTACCGATCAAGTCCTGACGGGTATAACGCTTGCCAATAGAAGCCGCTTCCTCATAAATGATATTGAAATCGTATTTCAGATTTTCGACAATCTCCTGGGCTTTTTCCGGCAATCCATCCTTCTTGGTCAAAGGCAAAATGGCTGCTTTCACAGGAGCCAAAGCCGGGTGGAGCTTCAGGTAAGTCCTTTCCTTGCCTTCTACTTCCTCCTCCACATAGGCATTGCACAAGGTCATCAGGAAAAGCCTGTCCGCCCCAATGGAAGTCTCGATCACATAAGGGATATAATTCTGATTGACCTCAGGATCGAAATACTGCTGCTTCTTTTTGGAATACTCCTGATGGCTCTTCAGGTCAAAGTCTGTCCTCGAGTGGATGCCTTCCACTTCCTTAAAGCCGAATGGGAATTCGTACTCAATATCCATGGCGGCATTGGCATAGTGGGCCAGTTTCTCATGGTCATGTCTTCTCAATTTCTCCTCAGGAATACCCAATGCCCTGTGCCATTTCATACGGGTGGATGCCCATTCTTTGTACCATTCCAACTCAGTGCCAGGCCTGACAAAGAATTGCATCTCCATCTGCTCAAACTCCCGCATACGGAAGATAAACTGTCTGGCTACAATTTCATTCCTAAAAGCCTTACCGATCTGAGCAATACCAAAAGGCACCTTCATCCTGGCCGTCTTCTGCACATTGAGGAAGTTGACAAAAATACCCTGTGCCGTTTCAGGCCTCAGGTAAATGGTTGAAGCATCTTCAGCTACGGAACCCACTTGCGTGGAAAACATGAGGTTAAACTGACGCACTTCCGTCCAATTGGCCGAACCACTGATAGGACATACAATGCCCTCATTGATGATCAATTCCCTTACCCCAATAAAGTTTTCTGCCTCGAGCAAACGGGCCATGGCGTTCAAAAGATTTTGAGCCCTTTCCTTGTCCCCAGCTTTCTCGTATTGGGCAGCCTTTTCCTCAATCAGCACATCTGCACGATACCGCTTCTTGCTGTCCTTATTGTCAATCATGGGATCATTGAAGCTGTCCACGTGACCGGAAGCCTTCCAGGTAGTGGGATGCATAAAAATAGCCGCATCAATCCCCACGATATTGTCATTGAGGCGCGTCATGGTTTCCCACCAAAGCCGCTTCAGGTTGTTTTTCAATTCCACCCCATAAGCCCCGTAATCATAGACGGCCTGTAGGCCATCATAGATTTCCGAAGAGGGATACACAAAACCATATTCCTTGGCATGTGCGATGATATCTTTCAGTTGCGCGTTCTCCGCAGTTTGTTCATTTTTTGCCATAAGGCGCAAAATTAATTAAAATGCCTGAATAGCAAGGTTTGAAAGGGATTAATTCCATCGTTTAATGGATTGGTTGTTGGTTTTTGATCTTTAGCCCAACTGCTTCTGAAAGTCTTCCAATATTTCCCTGATTTCCACTATGCTTTCCCATTCCCGCTCCCTGTCGCCATGTTCAATGCCCACATGCCCATGGTAGCCGTGGAAAAGTACCAAACGCAACATCCTTTCATAGTCCAAAGGAGACTGATTGCCCGCATCGTCATACACATAGGGTTTCAAACTCACCCCTTTGGCCAAGGGCATCAGTTCATCCACCCCGCGATAAGAATCATAGGAAATGACATTCCCATCTCTTGACTGAATGACAAAGTTGCCAAAATCAGGCAAACTTCCGGCCCTGGGATGGTCTACCATTTTAAGCATATCGGACAACCACTTTCCATCACTCGAGTAGCCCCCGTGGTTTTCTATCAGAACATCAATGCCATAATTATCAGCAAATTCACACAAGGGACGCATGCCGTCCGCACAGAGTTTCATGGCTTCTGCAGCCACTTGGGGATCAGCAGACCAGGGTATTTCTGTATAGGCATTGATACGAATGGAATGACAACCTAAGAATTGGGCTGCTTCAACCCATTTTTTATGGTTTTCCACCGTCTGAAGCCGGTCCGACTCGGACTTAGCCCCAAGCATCCCCTCCCTGTCACACATGATGAGCACCTGTTCTATGCCCTCATTTTGACAGCGGGTGTTCATCTCACCGAGATAGGCCTTGTCCTGGGCCTTATCCATGAAAAATTGATTGACGTATTCTACGGCAAGGATGCCATGCTTTTTGCTTTCCAATGGAAAATCCAGATGATCCAGTTTCCCTGAAAAAATCAACCTGTTAACTGACCACTCTGCGAGGGAAATTTTGAAGGGAGGATTGGCAGCTCCCCTTGCCAATAGGTCAAAGGGATTGGACAGTAAACCAAAAGCCATAGATGCCAAACTGGCTTTTTTTAGGAAATCCCTTCTTTGGGAGGAGGCTGGATTTTTCATTTTTCTAGCAATAGGTTAAATGGGTATAAAAGATGTAAGCAAGAAATTTACCCATAGCTATATTGGATTGCAAAAAATGATCTGTTGAATTTTTACTATTTTAGAAGAAAATCAAATAAAACAATTTTGACCTTCCTCAAAAAAGCCAGTCTTCGATTTTTATATGCTGTCAAAACCCAATTTTCCAAAGCCAAGTTAGCCTTTGGGCTGAAAAGCGGTCTGGTGAAATCTGTAATGATCTTACCTTACAAGGGTTTTGGCAATCAGCATGAAATTTATTTTTTAGGAAGGGTGCTTCGGGACAGGGGTATTGCTGCTTCCCATTTGGAGGATGGGAAATGGAAGAATTTTTCCAAAATGTACAAGCGCTTTATGTCCTGGGAGATTCCCAATGTACGGGTCAAAGCGGAATTCCAAGGTTTTAGGCAAATCGCCACCACCGATGAAGAGGGTTACTTTGAGATTCAACTGCAATCGCAAAGCCCGTTTCATCTGGATTCCACTTGGCAGGAAGTCAAACTGGAATTACTGGATCAGGTAGTCAAAAATCAGGGGACTGTAAGGACCAATAACAAGGTATTCATCCCTTTGGACCCAATGGGCTTTGGCGTAATTTCTGATATAGATGACACCATTGTACCCACCGGGGCCACCCGCTTATGGACCATGCTGAAAACCACTTTTTTGGGAAATGCCCATACCCGGTTGCCATTCCCCGGGGTGGCGGAATTTTACCAGGCATTGGCTAAAGGTAAGGGGAAAAAGGATGCCCATCCCTTTTTCTATGTTTCCAGTTCGCCCTGGAACCTGTATGACTTTCTAATGGAATTTTTGGAAGTACACGGCATTCCCAAGGGTCCTTTGATGCTTCGGGATCTTGGCCTGTCCAGAGAGCAGTTTATCGCAGGCAGTCACTGGGAGCATAAACTGAAACAGGTCGAAAAAATCTTTGAAATCGAAAAACACCTTCAGTTTGTCCTGGTCGGTGACTCTGGGCAACATGACCCTGAAATCTACCTGCAGGTGGTCAAAGATTTTCCCGGCAGGGTGAAGATGATTTATATCCGAGATATTAAAGTTTCCCGCCACCCGGACTTGTTAGCCATAGCCACCGAATTACACAGCTTGGATGTACCCCTGCTGCTAATCAAAGATACTGGAGAGGCAGCCGCCCATGCGGCTTCACAGGGATGGATTCCTGAAGTGGCTATTGAACCTATTCAAGCAGCCGCAGAAGTGTCCTGAATGCGGTTTTTCAAACCAAATAAGGGTCTGATCCAAGTACACCTCCTGATCACTGCTTCATAGATCAACCATGAAATGCCAAAGGTGCCAACTACCATGATGAGGAATTTTGGCCAAAACCCCCAATCCAAATCCATCAAATAAAAACCGATGGCGATGGTGATGGTCTGATGAAGAATATAAAATGGATAAACCGCCTCATTGGCATAGGTCAAAGTACGGCTGGATTGGTTCAAATAAGCAGATGCATAGCCAAAGAGGACCATAATCCAAGCCCAAAGGTTGACCACTTTAAATAAGGCCTCTATAAAATGGACCAGCGTGGAATCCTCCCAAAACATTCTTAAACCTATCATTAAACTAAACCCTGCAATACCCAAATACAGGTATTTCCTTCGATTTGCGGCTAAAGTTCTCCAAAAAATATCCCCCACCGAGATCAGCAGGAAGCCATAAAAGAAAAGCGTGAGGTAATTGACCACATTAAACCAATCCCCCCATAAAGCATGGGTAGAAGGAAAAAAGGGCTCCAGCAATGACTCCCAGAGATACAAGGGCACTATTAACCAAAACAAACCCATGGGCCTAGCCGCCAAGCGACTTACGCGCTTGATCAAGCTTGTTTGGGGGTTATTCCTTAGGTATAGAAAACTGGGTATAAGCAGTAAGGAAAAAACCAAGAGGTAGGGCAAAAACCACAGGTGATGCCAAGAGAAATTGCCTTCCGGATAAATACCGATAAATGCTCGGGCAGGCCAAAAGTCAAAATAAGCACCTTCGAACTGTCCTTTGTCCAATCTTTCAAAATACACCTGAGGCGGAACAATAAAAAGAATCCCGACCAGCAAGGGCAGAAACAGGCGCTTGATCCTTTCCATAGCGAATTGGCCCCCGCTCCTTTTGGATAAAGCATAGTAAGTTCCCATACCGGAAATAACGAAAAGAATGGGGAGGCGCCATTGGTTGACAAACAACATGGGCCATTTAATCCCTTCATAAATCACATTGTTTTTGATATGGAAACCCCAAGGGACAAAAAACATCCCCACATGGTAAAGTATCAACAAGGCAAATACGATAACCCGGAGCCAATCTAAATCATGTCTTCTCATCACTGATCTGGTTTTTTCCAAATGTAAATTGATTTGAGCTTCAAAATTGCCAGCTGTGACGGGCATCAAGAAAATGGGATGAAATACACGCTTTTCAATCCAGATACTGCCGTTCAAACTTTGGAATCATCCCTCTCGAAACAGGGACTTCCTCAATGGCATCTTTTATTTGAAGCAAATATCCCTGGGCATTGCCTTTTACATGGACTACTTTTTGAAGATTTACCAAGTAAGAGCGGTGTGTTTTGAAAAAATTCGGGAAAGGTTCCAATTGCTGTTCCAGCTCCTTCAAGGTCATTCTTTTGATCAACCTTGCAGTTGTTCCTCCATTTTCCAAAAAAATCTCCAGGTAGTTCCCATCTGCTTTGGCATATAGAAAATGATTGACATCCAATTCAAAGTCATCACTTTTTTGCTGTGTGATGACGGAGATTACAGTAGTTTTTTCGAAAGTCTGCCCCAGCAAAGATTGGGCATTGATAGATTGAGCGGTCATTAGGTGCGCCTTCAGTAACTTCAGGTAATTGAGCGGCACGAGAATGATGACAAACAAAATACCTACCAAAAAAGTATTGCGTAATTCCTCCAATAAATATCCCAAAGACCAATTATCAGGATTGTCGTAAATCAAATCTCTAACCAAAAACTGACAAACCCCTATCATAAATAGCATAAAACCTATCAAAACCATCTCCTTCACTACGGTCCATCTGTCTTCATCCACCATGTTGTTATTAATGAACAGGATTATCAAAACCACCATAAAGGCATTGAAGGAATGGATCATTGAAATCCAGAAATACGCCACTTTATGTTCTGGCCTGTATACCACAAAAGGTTCAAAAAGGTAATTGAACAACAGGCTCATGATGAAAATGATGCCAGCAACAATAACAAAATTGAGACCTTTGTAATAGTAAGGGTAGGGTTGTTTGAGTATTTCGATTCCTTTAGCCATTACATACAATTTTTTCTGATGTACAACTGTTACCAATTTTGGATAATTGATCGCTGACCTGAAAATATTTTTTAAATTACCAAGATGATACCTATAAACCTATTACCAAAGATAGAAGGAATCGTTGTTCCTACTGTCACTCCCCTTTTAGAAAATGGGCAGCTGGATGTCAAAGGGGCTGAAACCCTGATCCGGCATCTGCTGCGGGGAGGCGTGCATAGCCTATTCATTTTGGGCAGTACCGGGGAAACACCCAGCTTGAGTGTATCATTGCGGAAGGATTTGATCAAAGCGGTCTGTCGGTCTACCAACCAGGAAAAACCTCTATTGGTGGGCATCAGTGATACGTGCTTGGATGTCAGCTTGGAGTTGGCCCAGGTTGCCCAAACCGAAGGAGCTGCTGCCGTAGTCGCCTTGACACCATTCTTCTTCCACTTGGACCAGGAAGATCTGTACCAATACTACATGCATCTTGCGGATCAATGCGCCCTTCCTCTGATCCTTTATAACTTCCCTCACATGACCAAATGCCATTTGGAGGTTGATACGGTGCGGGCCCTTTCTAAACATCCCCGCATCATCGGCATCAAAGACAGTTCGGGCAATGGGGTGTATTTGGAAAAGCTTTTGGAAATCAAAGCAGAAAAACCGGATTTTTATATCCTGACGGGACCTGAAGAAATGCTGGCCCAAACGGTATTGGCCGGTGCAGATGGGGGAGTCAGCGGTGGAGCCAACCTTTTCCCGCAACTTTATGTGCGGCTTTTTGAAGCAGCCAAGGCAAAAGACTGGAAAACCATGCAGCAAATACAGCCAATTGTTCTGGAAATTTCCAAAAGGATCTATGGAAAAGGAGGCAAAAGTTACAGCTATTTTCAAGGCCTTAAGGTCGCTATGGAAAAGCTTGGAATCTGTGGCTCACATTTGGCTTCACCCCTTTTAAGGATCCAACCAGCGCTGGAAACCGATATTCAATCTGCCATTCTAGAAATCAAGGAAAAAGTCAACCAACTTTAAATCCATGTCCCTGCCCTCCATTGACCTATTGGTATTTACTTTTTATTTGTTGGGCATTATTGCTTTTGGGGCTTCCTTCTATTTCAGGAAAAGAAATAGCCTGGACTATACCACTGGAAGTGGCAAGTTACCCGCTTGGGCACTTGGCATGTCCATTTTTGCCACTTATCTCAGCAGCATCAGCTTCCTTGCTTTACCGGGGAATGCCTATTCCGGCAATTGGAACGCATTTGTTTTCAGTCTTTCAATCCCCATAGCGGCTGTTTTTGCGGTTTTTGTATTTGTCCCTCTGTATAGAAAGCTGCAAAGTCCTTCAGCCTATGCCTATTTTGAAGCCCGTTTTGGCTTATGGGCGAGAATTTACGCCTCCATTTGCTACCTCCTGACCCAGATGGCCCGGATGGGCGCCATCTTATACCTCTTGGCCTTGCCCATGCACTTGATGCTAGGCTGGAGCATCACCCACATCATCTGGATAACGGGCCTGGGGGTTTTGTTGTATGCTACCTTAGGAGGTTTGGAGGCAGTGGTATGGACAGATGCCATTCAAGGTATTCTCCTGATCCTTGGGGCTTTGGCCTGTTTGGTTTTTATCCTCCTTGAATTACCCGGAGGTTTGGGACAATTTTGGAGCGAGGGAATGACACTGGAAAAATTCTCCTTAGGCTCCTTCCAATGGTCTTGGACAGAAAGTACGTTTTGGCTGGTTTTGATATATGGACTTTTTATCAACCTGCAAAACTTTGGGGTGGACCAAAGCTACATCCAACGCTACCTTGGTGCCAAAGACATTCCATCGGCACAAAGATCCACGGCCTTGGGAAGCTTACTTTACATTCCCGTTTCCCTACTC
Source organism: Cecembia lonarensis LW9 (assembly GCF_000298295.1). GTDB lineage: Bacteria > Bacteroidota > Bacteroidia > Cytophagales > Cyclobacteriaceae > Cecembia > Cecembia lonarensis. The sequence continues at coordinate 6,203 of NZ_AMGM01000090.1, read as the reverse complement.
TTTTTTATGATCGGGACTGCATTATTTGTCTATTACCAGCATTTTCCCGACAGGATCCCCCAGGATTTGGCCACAGAGGGGGACAAGGTTTTTCCCTATTTTATCATCCATGCCCTTCCCGATGGCATCACTGGCTTATTGATCGCCGGAATCTTTGCCGCCGGGATGAGTACCTTATCCACTTCCATCAACAGTTCTGCCACAGTGATTCTGGAAGACCACGTTAAAAAATACCTTCGCCCGGGACTCACCGAAAAAGAAAGTATGAGTGTGCTTTATTGGAGCTCCGGCAGTATGGGCTTTTTGAGTATTTTGGTAGCCGTTGGTTTCAGAGGCGTAGAAAGTGCTTTGGATGCTTGGTGGGCATTGGCTTCGATTTTCAGCGGCGGACTCTTGGGCTTGTTGTTTTTGGGTTTAATTTCCCCTAAGCTTTCAAAAATTCCAGCTATCCTGGGTGTGATTTCAGGATTGATGGTGATTGCTTGGGTCAGTTTGGCCGAGTTTTTCCCACAGCTTGCTCTTCCCCTTATCCATAAAAATTGGGCCATTGTCCTGGGAACAATGGCCATTATAATTACCGGTTTCTTAGCAGGTATATTGATGAGTACAAAAAGTACTCGCTATCTTTCTGACTGAAAAGGAAGTGGACTTTCCGGGTAGGTATCAATAATCTTTCCCTCATCATCCACCGAAATCAGGCTAAACTGTGGCCCATCCAGGGTCAACAAGGTAAAGGCCCTCACAGATTGTGCTTTCTTGAGGTACCAGGTACTGTCAACCTCATGAATTTCCCTTTCTGCCACTCCCCAAGAACCATCTCCCACATAAATGATCCCTGTTTGATCGACTTCCAAGTTGCGGATGGGATAGGTTCTCTTGTACGCATGGTCATGGTTTTCAAAAGCAATGCGCACCCCATTTTCTTCAAAAAGCGGCACCCAGTGCTCTCTAACCAAGGTTTGGGTGTAATCCTCGTATTTCCTTACGGATGGAAATCCCGGCACGTGGTAAATGGGAATCCTGTGCAGCACATGTTCTCTATCCTTGAGCGTCTGGGCCAACCATTGGGTTTGCACCCCTAGGATAGGATTGGAATGCTCGGTATCCAAAATGATCAAACTCAGGTATGTCCCAAAGTCCAAGGTATTGTAACCCGGTTGGCCTGGGAAAGCGAAGAGTCTGTAAAAATACGGCGCAATCCGCTCTCTGAAGGAATTGGTCTGTTCATACCCAGGGTTTCTGCTGTGATAGCCCCCTACCACCTCATGGTTCCCTATGGCCACCACACAAGGGAGAATGCGTTTATCCGCAGTTATCAAAGTGTTGGAATAAGCTTCAAACCAATCATAAATGCGGTCAATGTTTTCAGGAAGCCCATTTTCATAAGCCATATCTCCCCCGATGATGATGAAATCCGGCTCGAAGAAACTCACCATCCTATTGGTCTTTTCAAACCACTCCCTCTGATGCATGGAATCTCCTCCAATGGCTATTTTAAGGGATTTTTCATTTAGGTTAGAAGGCATGGTCCTGAAATAGTAGACCTCTTCTGAACCTGGAAAAATGATTTCATAGGCCGTATCGGGACGTAAGCCCAACAGAGCCACCCGATGCACTTTGCGTTCGGAGAAAGGATAGGGCAGCACGTCACTTTCCATGGTCTGCCATGAAGAGGTGCCTTTTCTGCGGATTTGAAGGGTTTGTGGCTCCAGGCCATCAGCATGCCAATCCACTACCATAGAAGTAGTGGGATCCTGATTCCAGGTCAGGTAAAAGGCATAAGGTGCTTTCTGTGCTTGGGCAAAAGATGCCGAAAAAAGGAGAAAGAGTATAAAGGTGATTTTTTGTAGCTGTGACATTGATGATGGCGCTTTGGTACAATTAACTATAAAACTACTTTTTATTGCTTTTACATTAAATTTTTTTCTGAAAGTTTTTTCAAAGATTCACTTTTTGAAACGACAGGAATGGATGAAACTCCAAAATAATTTAAGTTCATTGTTTAACACCTTATGGATTCTGAATGTATCTTTTTATTTTACACGGTAGTAAAAATGTCAAAAACCCTTAAAAACCGGGCGTTTTTGCCCTTTTTTGCTTATATTTATACTTAAACTTTTATTTTGAAATTTTAATTCATTGCTCATAAAACATCAATCATGGCAAAAACCATCATTGTTTCCAACAGACTTCCAATTTCCTTAAGACACAGAAATGGCCGATTCGAATTTAAACCTTCAGCAGGCGGACTGGCTACAGGACTTGGATCAATTTATAAATCCGGTGAGAATATATGGATAGGCTGGCCAGGAAATACCGTTGAAGACCCAGAGCAGCGGGCAGAGATCATTTTAGAACTGCATGAATTGAAAATGGCTCCAGTTTTTCTTACGAAAAAAGATGTAGAAGAATTCTATGAAGGGTTTAGCAATGAAACTTTATGGCCGGCCTTTCATTATTTTACCCAATATATGGTTTATAACCCTGAGCATTGGGAAGCGTATAAGCGGGTAAACCAAATGTTCTGTGAAGCAATTCTGAAAAAGGCAGACCCTGAAGATACCATTTGGGTGCATGACTACCAGCTTTTGCTTTTACCAAAATTACTTAGAGACGCTTTACCCAATGCTACCATAGCTTTTTTCCAACATATTCCTTTTCCTTCCTATGAAATCATTCGCATGATCCCATGGAGAAAAGAATTACTTGAGGGGATCTGTGGCTCCGATTTGATCGGATTTCACACTTATGATGACATGCGTCACTTCCTGAGTGCAGTAGGAAGGATAACAGGATTATCCTCCGAAAGTGGCTACATCCAAGCAGAAAACAGAATTATCAATGTCGATTCCTTCCCTATGGGCATTGATTATGGGAAATTTGAAAAGCAGGCAAAAAGTAGAAAAACCCAAAATATTGTTAAGAATTTCAGAAACCAGGTTGGAGATTCAAAGCTGATTCTAACCATAGACAGGTTAGATTACTCCAAAGGAATTCCACAGAGGATTCATGTTTTTCATGAACTCTTAAAAAAACATAAAGACCTTCATGGAAAAATTTCCATGATTATGATTGTGGTTCCGAGCAGGGATAAAGTACAGTCGTATAAGGAATTAAAAGAAGAAATTGATTTACTGGTAGGTAGAGTGAATGCCGAATATTCCACCCTCAACTGGGTTCCTATCCATTATTTTTACAGGGGCTTTCCTTTTGAAGAGTTAAGTGCTTTCTACAGCATGTCAGACATAGCCTTGGTCACTCCACTTAGGGACGGAATGAATCTCGTCTGTAAGGAGTTTGTCGCAAGTAAAACTGATCGGTCCGGTGTTTTGATCCTGTCTGAAATGGCAGGTGCATCCAAAGAACTTCAGGATGCAGTTTTGGTAAACCCTAATGACAAACAGGGTGTAATAGATGCCATTTACCAGGCCTTAACCATGAAGCCTCAGGAGCAGAAAGCAAGGATTGTATCTATGCAGTACAACCTTAAGAAATATGATATTTTTCAATGGGTCAAGGTATTTACTGACCGCTTAGCGCATGTCAAAAAGAAACAGGCAGAGCTGGTTTCAAAAGAAATTGACAATAAGGTAGTTCGCGAGATGGAGCAAAAATTCCAATCTGCCAAAAATCCGGTGCTTTTCTTGGATTATGATGGCACCCTTACTGGTTTTAAGGCCAATCCCGAAGATGCCATGCCGGATGCAGAATTAAAATCAATCATTAAAGGATTGAGCAGCAAGGCACAGGTCGTCATTATTTCAGGAAGAGATAAGGATACCTTGGGGAGATGGTTTAAGGGGCAAGCCATTGATATGATAGCCGAGCATGGTGTCTGGGTCAAGCGCAAAGCGTCCAAAGAAGGTTGGCAGTTATATGCTGAGGTAGATGACAGCTGGAAAAATGATATCCGGGAAATCATGGAATATTATGTGCTGAGAACACCTGGAGCATTTATAGAGGAAAAGCACCACTCTCTTGTCTGGCACTATAGAAAAGTAGAAAGTGGTTTAGGGGATCTAAGGATGCGCGAACTGTTCTCTCACCTCAAATACATGGCCCGAGGGCATAATCTGCAGGTCTTGGAAGGAAATATGGTTTTGGAAATCAAAAGGCCTGACATCAACAAGGGCCGTGCTGCTGTGGCCATGATGAAAGGTAATGACTATGACTTTGTATTGGCGATCGGAGACGATTGGACTGATGAGGATACCTTTAAGGCTATGCCAAAAAGTGCTTATTCCATCAGGGTAGGATATGCATTTACCCAGGCCAACTACAATATAAAATCCTTTCGGGAAGTTCGGGAGTTATTGAAAAGGCTTATGGGATAATAAAAATGCCATCAGAAAGGAAAAATCTGATGGCAAATATTTTTATCATAAGAAATTGGGACGATCCAGCTTTTTGCCAATTCTAAACGCTGCATTCATCAATCCAACGTGAGAATAGGCCTGTGGAAAATTCCCCCACTGACTGCCTGTAACCTGGTCCACGTCTTCTGAAAAAAGATCGAGATGATTGCAGTACTTGACCAAGGTTTCAAACCCTTCAATCGCCTCGTCCAGCCTATTGACACAAGCCAAAGCCTCAATATACCAAAAAGCACAAATCAAAAATGTAGTTTCCGGAACGCCAAAATCATCCATGTGCTTGTATCGGAAAAATAAAAATTCTTTTGACAACAGTTCCTTTTCCAGTTCTTTAAGGTGATTATTGGCACGTTCTATATCATCACCAAAGTACCCCATCGTGATCAGCTGCAAAGTGGAAGCGTCCATATGATTTACCCCTATGGCTTGGGCATATGCTTTCCTATCGGGAAGGTAGCATGCTTCTATTTTTTTCACAGCTTCATCTTTAAGAAACATGGCCTTTTCATACATTTTATCATTTTTTAGTCGTTTCCCAATTTTTGCAGCTGCCAGCGCACCTGCCCAATGAAAAAGAAATGTATAGCAATGTTCTTGTGCCAGCTTCCTGAATTCCCATAATCCCGCATCTTTTTCGTGCATGGTTTGTTCAATCTTATCCAAAAGATTCATAATCATGGGTTCTGAATAACTTCGCTCTTTTGATGTAAAACGCTGATCTGAATATAAGGGCAAAAGAGAAACCAATACCTGACCATACAAATCGTTCTGAACATGGGTGTAGGCTTGATTTCCAAATCGGACAGGCTTATTGCCCAAATATCCATCTAAAGGCAATATTTCTTCGGTCAGCAAGCCTTCACCAGTGATTGAATATAAGGGCTGATACCTGCCATCTGCACCAGTAGGTAGATTTTGGATGAATTCAAAATATTTCTCCAATTCTTCAAAGTGCCCTAGGCTGTTAAAGGATGTGAGTGTATAATAGCTATCCCTTATCCAACAATAACGGTAGTCCCAGTTTCTAGTAGAGCCCGGTGACTCTGGAAGGGAGGTGGTGGAAGCGGCTATAATAGCACCAGTATCTTCATACTGGTGAATCTTTAAAATCAATGCAGACCGAAGAACCAAACGCTGATGAAATGATGAAATACTTGTAGATTTTGCCCAGGATTGCCAATAGTCCGTGGTGGCTTGGAGAAACCTATCACACGTTGACTCTATTGGAGCCTCTAAAGGCCTACCATAAGTAAAAACTAGGTAAATGGGCCTTTGAAGTACAAAATACTTCTCCTCCACCACATAGCTTAATGCTGCATTCGTCGACAATCTGATTTCCTGTTCCTCTCCCATATACCGGATATGGTTACTTCCTAGGCTGGGAACAAGGGCTTTTTTACCCCTTTCTCTTACGGGTTTGCAAGATATATTGATTCTAGGAGCACCTTCCAAAGGTTCAATTATCCTGACTAGCATCAGGGGTTTGAAGTAACGATCATAATTCTTAAAACGGGGGGCAAAATCAGTGACTTTATAACTGTAGTCTTCAGTACTGATGAATGTTTCAAGAATATTGGTATTTTCTACATATGACTGGGTAGATTCAAAGTCTGATGATTCCGGAAGAATGGTGAATTCCCCACCTTTCTCCTGATCTAGCATACCTCCAAAAATGAAATCAGAATCAAAACGTGGCAAGCAGAGCCAGGAGATGTTTGTGTTTTTTTGAACGTGAGCAATGTAAGAACAATTTCCAATTAGCCCAGAGTCATAAATATGTTTTTTCATTAAAATACAGTTTTAGGTTTGAGAAAAAGTGGCTACAGGGTT
>NZ_AMGM01000089.1 GCF_000298295.1 Cecembia lonarensis LW9 | reverse complement strand
AGAGCGTAAAAAAAATAATCCCTTTTGATCATTTTAGCGACGGACCAGGATGTAGGGCTGGAAAAAGAGCCAAGTAAAAAGGTAAAAGGCAAAAGTGATGTGTTTCTGAGTGACTTAGGGAGGGGGAGGTTCATGGTGTTCAGGGTTCAGGGTTCAGGGTTCAGTGTTCAGAGTTAACGGTTAACAGTTAACAGTTAACGTGTTCATGTGAACATTTGAACAAGATAGCTACTTGGTACATAGTTCATGAAATGTATGGAAACTAGGTTTCTTTTGTTTTCTTTTGTGGTTAAAATTTGCGTATTCAATTTTCATCCCTTAATATTGTGCTGTTACAGTATATCAAAATCCTCACCCCTTGGATTTTATACTTTCCTGGATATCTTTTTCATTCAGATCAGTAATACTCAATACAATCAACTTATACTATTCACACATCTTAGTATCAAATTAATACCATAAGCTTTTTATGTATAACATAGAAGAATTAAGAATCAGACTTCTTTCTGAATTGAAGGAAATCGCGGAGGAATTGGGTGTCAAAAACTTCAAAAACCTCAAAAAAGATGACCTTGTTTATGCCATCCTTGATCAACAGGCTATCACTCCCGAACAGGCCCTCCCCAAGAAAAAGCCTTCAGCTGTAGAAGCAGAGCCAGAAGCAAAAGCATCAAAAAGTCCAGCTTCATCACCCCAAGAAGCCACGGAAGAAAGCAAACCCAAGTTTAGAAGACAAAACGTAACGGAAAAGGAAGCCGCTGAAAAAGCAGCTGCCCAAAAATCCGAAGCAAAGGCCAAGGCAGCTCCAAAAGAGAAAGCACCCGAGAAAAAAGAGGAAAAGACTGAAAGCAAAAAGCCAAGCCCTGCCCCTGTACCTCAGCCAGCACCTCAGGATGATGAAAAACCGAAGTTTATCCGTCCAAGAAGAAAAGTTGTGGAAGTCGAGCCTGCTCCGCCTGCTCCTGCAACTCAAACACCGGCTGAGTCCGAAGCAGAACTTCCGAGAAGAAAAAATATCAAGGACATGGAAGAGGCCCATGTTCCAGCTGCAGAAGTTGTTCCATCCAGGAAGAAACCTTTTGTAAGTACGCGGGAGTTTGAAGGGATCATCGAGAACGAAGGCGTTTTGGAAATTATGTCTGAAGGCTATGGTTTCCTGCGTTCTTTGGATTATAATTACCTGGCCTCTCCGGATGATATTTATGTATCTCCTTCCCAGATCAAATTGTTTGGACTGAAAACAGGGGACCATATCAGAGGTTCCATCCGTCCACCAAAAGAGGGAGAGAAATACTTTGCTCTTTTGAAAGTCATCAGTGCCAATGGGAAGACGACGGAGGAAATCCGTGACAGGATACCTTTTGAGTACCTCACCCCATTATTTCCGGAAGAAAGACTGAATCTTTCCACAAGAGCAGATAATTACTCCACAAGGATTTTGGATCTATTTGCCCCTATTGGTAAAGGACAGCGGGGGATGATCGTGGCGCAACCAAAAACCGGTAAGACGGTATTGTTGCAGCAGATCGCCAATGCCATTGCGGAAAACCATCCCGAAGTGCACTTGATGGTACTTTTGATCGATGAAAGACCGGAAGAGGTAACCGATATGGCCCGTAGTGTAAAAGGAGAAGTGATCTCTTCTACTTTTGATGAGCAGGCAGAAAGACATGTGAAGGTGGCTTCCATTGTATTGGAGAAAGCCAAAAGAATGGTAGAGTGCGGTCATGATGTGGTCATCCTTTTGGATTCCATTACGCGTCTTGCCCGAGCTTACAATACGGTAGTGCCTTCCTCCGGCAAGATCCTTTCCGGTGGGGTGGATGCCAATGCCCTGCACAAGCCTAAGCGCTTCTTTGGAGCGGCAAGGAATGTGGAGAACGGCGGTTCTCTTACCATTATCGCCACTGCCTTGGTGGAAACAGGTTCCAAGATGGATGAAGTGATCTTTGAAGAATTCAAAGGTACAGGTAACATGGAGTTGGCTTTGGACAGGAAGTTGTCCAACAGGAGGATTTATCCGGCCATCGATGTACCAAGTTCCGGAACCAGAAGAGAAGACCTTTTGATGGACAAGGAAGAGATGCAGCGTGTCTGGATTTTGAGAAAACTGATGTCCGATATGACTTCTCAGGAAGCCATGGAATTCCTCTTGCAGCGTATGAAAGGCACAAGAGACAATGTGGAGTTTTTGATATCCATGAATGGGTAATTAGATTCGAAAAATACAATTTTCAAAACCCGGCAGAACTGTCGGGTTTTTTATTGCCTACTTCAAACCTTTTGAATTTTTCAGAATTTAAAAATATTTAACAAAAAAGGTGGCCCATCTCTTTTATCGGCCATTTTTTATATTTTAGTATTTATAGATTAAGTATTTTAAGTAGGTGTGCATCTTTGTATGGCGAAAAATGTAATTTATAATCTTAAATTAGTTAATTGTATTTTTTAATGAAAAAATATTTTTATATTAATAAAACATGTCCTATATTTACACTGTAATCGTTTTAAAGAATTTTATTATTCTTGGGCTAAGTCCTAATTATTTTCAAGTCCCGCGAAAAGTTTTTAGCGGGCAGCATAACTCATGATGTAATCATTTGTTTTATGAAGATTGATTTAATTCTAAAGGTTTGTTTTTGGGTATTTTTAACCAGTGGTTTTAGTATTCATACTGTAAAGGGGCAGTGCGGTGGTTGTACGGTCACAATAAATGGAAATGATGCTCCCGTTGGGACGATCGTTAATGGAAGTACGGTTTGTATTTCAGGAAATAGAACCATCCCCATCTCTTTTAACAATAGAAATAATATTGCCATATGTATAGCGGATGGAGCCTCTTGGAGCGGCAATGCCCAGCAGTTATCTGGTTTGTCCAGGATTGATAATTTTGGATTCTTACAGATCAATAATCCCTTTAATGGCAATTGGACCATTAATAATTACAGTCAGTTAACTTTTTCAGGGAATATCAATGCCAATAAAGTTGTCAATAATTTTGGGGAAATGACAATTACAGGAAATACAACCATATCCAGTAATTCCACTTTGAACAGCAATGGTATATTAACGATTACAGGAGCTGTTAATTTTAATAGCAATGCGAACGTTTCCCTACAGGGCAATACAAGTATAGATGGTTCTATGGTGGTAAGTGCTAATACCACGATCAATTTTTCAGGTAACCTGGTGGTTGGAGGTGCCTTACAAATGAACAATAACAGTCAGATAAGCAATCTAAACTCCAATCATTGTAACAGCATTACAGTAAACGGTGCTTTTTCAAATAATGGGTTGATTACCGGAAATAATTTAGGAGCAGCAGGATCTCCTTTGTATATAAACAAAGCCCCTTCAGGAACTGCCATTACAGGAGGGGCGTCCATTGGCACTTGCCCACCGCGTAATTGCGTACAACAGGAAATATTGCAGACCAGCAATGGGTATGATGTTGTGTATATTTTCAGTTGTTCAGACACTTTTGTGGTTCCGGCTGTGCCATCAGGTGAAGAGATCATAGATATTTCTGTTGCAGTTATTGGCGGTGGTGGCGGTGGTGGAAATGGAGAAGCTGCGGGAGGTGGAGGTGCCGGGGAGATTAGAAGAAGGGATGCAGTTCCATTGGTTGTTGGTTCGGCTTATCCAGTTGTGATTGGGGCAGGTGGAGCAGGCTCATCCATGACAAGTCAACGAGGCAGCAATGGGAATGTTTCTTCCTTTTTTGGATTGGTTGCTTTAGGTGGAGGGGGAGGAGGATCTTCCTCCGCCGCGGCAAGAAATGGAGGCGTTGGAGGATCAGGAGGAGGTGCTGGAGCTAACAATGGAGCTGGAAATGGGGCGGGAAACAGAGGAGCAAATAGTGGTAATAATACCAATGTAGGAGGAAGTGGGAGAAGACCTAATGGAAATATACTTAGTGGCGGCGGCGGCGGTGGAGCTGGTAGTGCGGGGGCCAACGGAGCCAATAACAATCCAGGAGTTGGGGGCGCCGGTATCGCCCTTGATATACTTAGTAATGTGCCCAATATTCAAAATGCTTTTGGAGGCGGAGGGGGCTCCACGGGCAGAAATCCTGCTAATCAATATGGGAGTGGAACTGGCGGTAGTTTTTCAGGAATAGTTTTAGGGGGTGATGGGGAAGGTACGATTGCTAATGGGCTGGGAGGCCCAGGTCGTTCTAATACCGGTTCAGGCGGCGGTGCAGGTAGGAATTTAGGCGGGGCCGGATCTGCCGGTATAGTAGTGCTTCGCATCACTTTTGGAATTCTTCCCATTGATTTTGTTCAGTTTGAAGCCAAATTCTTAGAACATGAAAGGAAGGTGGACTTATTTTGGCAGATCCCTGATTCAAATGAGGAAATACATTTTGAGGTAGAGAGGAGTATTGCTAACGTGGAAAATTGGCAAAAGATCAGTACGCAGCGTGAATTGTATTTTACAGATAATATGCTTCCATTGAGAGGGGGGATGCTGTATTACCGTATCAAGCAAATGAACCCTAAAGGAGAATATAATTACAGTAGGGTGGTTTCCATCAGTTTACCTGCGACAGAAGCCAATCAGGGCGTATGGAGAGTTTTTCCCAATCCTACCAACGGTCATCAGATAAGGCTTGATCTACTGGATTACAACAGATACGCTGGCGAGGATATAGCGGTCAAATTGGTATCTCCGAGTTCTAGTGTTTATATTTTCAAAAGCAATGATTTAAATGCCATTTCTTCATTCTTACAGGAAAAATTAAATCAAGCGCCCAAAGGCGTGTATGTTGCCCAGGTGTCTTGGGGGAATAAATTGGAGCAGATAAAAATCCTCAAGCAATAGTAGGGCTATTATAAAGTCAATTAAAGTCTCAATGAGAGAGATTTCAACCCTTTAGGTCAGGCCTAAAGGGTTTTTTTATGCCTTAGCCTTTCTATTCATGTATTCTAAAAACAATTGGGCAACCTTTTGAAAGTTGGGCAATACGGGATCATTTATGGCATCAAAAACTAATTGATCCGCCAAAAATTGTAATAAACCAAGTTTTAAACTATTTAATTAGGATATATTTTTAGTTAAAAAAAGCATATATTTTACTGTAAAGCGCAATTAATTATGACCTAAATATTTTTTTGTATTTTTTTTTGATCTAGATTTGTGTACGAATAAATGAACATCTTCACATCTTTATATGTCCCTAAAACTTGCTAAAAGTATTGCATGGCTGTTTTATTTCTCCGCTATTTTTTCAACCCATATAATTTTTGCGCAGACCAATTGTCCAACATGTTCACCTACCATATCTAGAAGTCTGACAGCTGGTGGAACAATCAATAATCCTTCAGGTATTAATGTAAATGTTAATGATGATGGAAGTTCAATTGTTGGATTTAGTGGGGGGCCAGGGGTGTATGCTTGGACAACAAATGCCACAGTAACGCTTAAAGGAGTAATAGTTAATTCTGGAGTTAATATGACATTGGGCATAAGAAATGATGGCAATAGAGAAGCTTTTATTATCCGTGGTTTTAGTCCAACAGATAGGGGGTGTATTATTGTAAGGGATAATGCTGTTTTAGATTTAGCTTGGATTTCTACCATGGAGAATGTAGATATTTGTGTTGAAGGCAATGGAAAAATTGTTTTTGATTCGGATGATACTGGCGCTGGAAACAGGCCACCCCGAAACACATATACATTTGATGGAGTGGTTCTTAACTTAAGTCCTGAAGCTGAAATTCAAATTGGAAATGCAAATATTAATTTACCAGGTGCTGGATTAGTTATAAATACACCCGTTGAAACTGAGATTTGTGGTCCAGATTTCACTCCAGCTATACCGGGTGGATCAGGGAACTTTACCTGGACAAATAGAGCTCAATTGAGCGAAATATGTAAATTATTAAGCCTTAGCATATTACCTGTCGAATACCTTTACTTCAAATCAACATTCTTGGCCCAAGAAAGGGCGGTGAGGTTAAATTGGGCTACAGCTAAGGAATGGGAAAACTCCCATTTTGAAATTGAGCGGGCAGTGAACGGGGTCAGGAGCTGGGAAAAGATCGGAGAAGTTAAGGGGGCAGGTTGGTCCGAAATGCCGGTGGAGTATTTCTTTACCGATGAACAGTTGCCCTTGACAGGAGGAAATATCTTCTACAGATTGAGGCAAGTGGATTTCAATGGGGATTTTGCCTATTCGGAGGTGGTCAGTGCTAGGGTGCCTTCCATGCAGTTTACCCAAGGGGTTTGGCGGGTATTTCCCAATCCGACCAATGGCAATGCCTTCCGCATAGAATTATTGGATCCTAAACGGTACAATGGAGAAACGCTGACCGCCAACCTGATTACGCCTTTGGCAGGAAAAAAACCTCTTGGTGGGAATACTACCCAAGCCATAGGGGAGGAAGTCCTTGGCTTGGTGAATGTGCATGGAAAGGGCGTGTATATCCTTGAAATCACTTGGGGCAATAGGGTGGAACATATTAAGGTTTTGAAGCAATAGGGCTATTATCGTTTACGAACATTACTTCGAATATTTATACAGACCTGTCAGGTTTTGAAAACCTGACAGGTCTTTTTTATCTGTACTCGGAAAGTCTGTTCAGGCTGAAGTATTAGAAAAAGTCAATTTTACTGATTTTTACCCTTTGATTTCAAATAAATTAATTTGCATTATTTTTTCTATTAAATGCTTTGTAGCCCAAATAATGAAAATAATATTTTAATAAATTGACATATTCCAATAATTAAGCCAATTTTCGATTGTTAAGTGAAAGGAAGCATTAAGTAAATCAAATGTCTCGCTTCCAAACCTTTCAATTGTATCCAATGAAAGTATAAGTAATTATTTATAGAAATTACATGAAAAAACCTTTTTATTGATACTTTTTGGAAATTGTGTTTTAGCTGTTTTATGAGATTATTTTATTTTATCACCTTATTTTTATTCAATTTTTTGGCACTGACCTTCATGGTCAGTGCCCAGATTACTTATACTTCCCAACCCTGTTCTTCTGGACTTTGGTCGGATGCCGCTTGTTGGACCCGAACTGGAACATGTTCCGGAAATGTAACTGTTCCCAACGTGCCTCCATTTCAAAGGATTTCAAATAACTGTGCTGTAGTGGTTAATTTGAATCATCCCAGGACCATTAATGGGGATATGGCTACTGGGGATGGCTTTACTTTAAATATGAATGCATCATTGACAATAAACGGCAATTTGACATCTTCTAATTCGGGTGCAACCAAGTTTAATGTTTTTGCAGGTGTATTAACTGCCCAAGTGGTAGAGGTAAAAAACGATTTTGATTTGATTATCCATGATGGGGCTGAGGCTATATTTGATGAATTGGATTTAAATGGTAGAAATGTAACCATAGATGTGCGTGCTGGCGGTAGCTTGACTGTTTTGGGTGAAACCAAGATGAGGGGCAACCGGTCAGATATCCTGGTTGCTGGAAGTTTTGAGACAGGAAGTATTGATGTGGCTGGGGCTACAAACAATATCACCACATCGGGTGGAGCCAATGTGTATGTTTCTGATCCAGAAGGGGGGATTACCATTGCCGGGAATGCTACTTTGAATATTACAGGTGCCAGTGAAGTGGTCGTTGAAGGAAGCGTGGAGGTTAAAGGGGGAAATCTTAATGTCACAGAAACAGCATCTTTGACCATTTATACCGATTTTCTGGTCAATGGGGGTTCTACCATCAACATTACCACACAAGGGGAGGTATATGTTTGCGGGATGCGTCCTGAACCTGAAGAAATATCCAACATTGATGATGATGCCATCTATGAAATTCTTGATGATCCCATATTGTGTAATTTTTCCATCATGCCGGTCAGTTACCTGTATTTCGAAAGTGAGTTTGAAAGTAGGGAGAGGAAAGTTACGCTCAGCTGGGCTACAGCCAATGAAAACGGGAACAGCCATTTTGAGGTGCAGAGAACTATGACGGGAGTTAATGATTTTGAAACTATCGCTGAAGTACAGGGCATGGGCTGGAAAGATAGTAAAACCGAATATACTTTTATAGATAAGGAGATTCCTCTGGCAGGGGGTAATGGGTTATATAGATTAAAACAGGTGGATTTTGAAGGGAATGAAGTGTTTTACAAAGTGATATCGGTAAGGATTCCTTCTGTAGAAACTACGCAGGGAGTTTGGCGGGTATTTCCAAATCCAACCAATGGCGATAGGCTCAACTTTGAGTTAGTAGATCCTAGACAATATGGCGGACAAGAAATACAGATCGTTCTAATTAGTCCAAGTGCCAATCCAATCATCTTGTCAGGGAAAAACACAAAAGACCTTTCCTCCCAGATTCACGAAAAAATCGCGAATGCGCCAAAAGGGGTTTATCTCCTTCAGGTCAGTTGGGGCAATAAAAATGAGCAGATCAGGGTATTGAAACATTGATGCGCTTATTTTTTGATGATCTTGAAATTCTCCACTGTATCAGCGGAAACGACTTCCATGATCAATACGCCTTTTGGAAAATCCTGCAGCATGTGCCCGATTTCCGTATGCCGCCCTCTGGGTTGAATGGTGATTTTTTTGTTGCTGCTCAAAGCAAAAATCCGGATTTCCACCTGGTCTGGAATACGAGCCCCCCTGAAATTCAATTGAAGGGAGTTGTCCTGCATGGGATTGGGAAAAACCTGCCAGTGTTGTTGGGCTTTCGAAGCAAGTGGGGTATCCACCAAAATGGTCTTACTCATTTCTCTGTTTCCATCTATATCAACCTGTACCAGTCGGTAATACAGCCGCTTGCTGTTTTGCGGGAGTTGCTCATCAGAGAAGGTATAATGACTTACCGTTTCGCTCCAACCCACACTTTTAACGCTTCCTATATCCTGAAAATTCTCAATGCCATTTTCTGACCTTTGGACTAAAAAATGAGCGCTGTCCCACTCTTTTGCTGTGGACCAGTTCAACTGTACCGTTTGATTCACATTATTTACTTGACTGGAAAAATCCAGCCATACCACAGGTAATGGGCTGATTTCCGCACTTAATCTTAGACCTTCAGGACTGGAGAAACATTGACCGTTGGCATCATTTGCCCTACAAGTCGTTTGGCCATCATTGGTTCTCCAGGTCATGTAGATGTCCTTAAAGAAGGTTTCACTGCCCCACACAAACTCATATTCAAAAAGGTAAACCAGTTCGCCTTTGGGAACGGCATTCGTGCTTGTTCCGGTGGTGTTCTGAACGCAGTTAGTCGAGGGACTTGAGTCCATGACCCCGTTGATTTCCTCTGTATAGTTAAATTGTAAAGGGAAAAAGGCATTAGTGGAAGAACCACTGAATATGGCGTACACCCTTCCTTGAACGATGTCTCCCGGCTGATGGAGGTCTGGGTCAAAAATTTTCCCATTGGCATCCAAAAACTGCAGTTCGATTACGGCAAAATTATTCTGACTGCATTGGGCATATCCCCCATGGCTGGAAAAAATCAGTACGAATAATGCACTGACAGCCATAGCCGTCAAGGTATTTTTTTGGAGGAGATACATATTACTAGGGCCTATTTGAGCATACAAGGTAGTAATAAGAATAATATTTTGCAATTAAAAAAAATACCTATTTAAAATTCTGTTTTTGCATCTAGAAAATTGCGGATGACCCCTGAAAAAATGGATTATGTTTTTTATCAAGGTTTTATAATACGAATTGAAGAAAAATAGCACAATCTGAAAAAAAAATTAAATTATTTTAAAGTGTATTTAAAACATAAAGAAAAGCAAATTAAACGATATGAAATGCATAAAAATATATTTTTTGCAGATTTTGCTTTCTTATTCAACTGCAATATCATATATTTGAAATTCAATTATTTATAATTGATAAGCCCTAAGTGAAATGAAGTTTTTAAGCTATAGATTGTATTTAATATTTCTGCCTATCCTATTGTTTGGATTGGTTGGTGAGGGGTATGGGCAGGACTGTGATGTTTGTAAACCAAACCAAAACACAAGAAGAAGTTTTATAATTCAAAATGTTTTCTTGACTGACTCGGACGGGGAAAGACTTGGAGTTGATGACTGTATATCAGGAACAAAAATTTGGATAAAAATTGAATATACAGCGCAAGTGACTACATATAATCTTAATATTTTAACAGATCTTTTAATAGCAAAAAATTTACTTCCTGAAAACAATAGAATAGAGAAAATTGAATTATTTAAATCTGAGGTTCCAAGAACCACAGGTAATAATTTAGGAACATTAGAATTTGAAGTCGATATTCCATCAGGTTTTAATTGTAATGATGAAAATTTGACCTTAACTAACACTCAAGCTTTTTGGACGGCAAATAGTACAGCTGTTGATAATCTTTGTGATTATCCCCCTGGATTGTGTAATGTTTTTGATCAATCTTTCGAGGTAGGTGTAGATGGATTTTTATATAATTATGATTACTTGATTGAATGTTTAATAGATGAAGATGGTAAGTTTGGTGTTACTTTTTTTATAACCACATTGGCAGGGGGTGATCGTTCTTATGAAATTAATTGGAATATCCAGAGAAACGGAGTATTAGATAATACTGGTGTAAATGGAGGGTTTTCGTACACTATTTCAAATTTGGAATCTACAGATGTCATTAGTTCAGATTTAGAGATAAACTCGACACCATCTGATAATCCCACAGACCTTGAGGATATTATAATTCCTGATGAAATTTTATTATTCAATTATCAAAGAGAAGATGATGAGAGAACTGCGGAAGAAAACCCGAATGGTTCAATCACTTTAGAAGATGGAGTGTTGATCCCTGAATCATATAGATTCTTTTGGACATCAGAGGATGGAACATTTATAAGTGATGAACCTGAGTTAGTTGGGGTCGAGGGAGGAGGATATTTTTTGACCGTTATTGATGAAGATACAGGAGCTTGTCGAACTTATGATTTAAGTATTAGTTCACGAATACTCCCTGTAATTTATAAATCTATTAAATTAAATTACTCAGAAACTTTAAGATTAGTATTCTTCACCTGGTCCACTACCAAAGAATGGGAAGCTTCCCATTTTGAGATAGAGCGGGCCTCACAGGGTATTAATTTTGAGAAAGTAGGAGAGGTGAAAGCAGCCGGTTGGAGTGACCAATTGACGGAATATGTTTTTGAGGACAAGATGCTGCCCCTGACGGGCGGGAATTTACTCTATCGTCTCAAGCAAGTGGATTTCAATGGGGATTACCATTATTCAGAAGTGCTATCGGTGCGGATTCCGGGCATGGAATTTACCCAGGGGGTTTGGCGGGCTTTCCCCAATCCTACGGATGGCAATGCCCTGCAGGTGAGTTTGCTCGATGCCAGCCAATATAACGAGGAACCCATTACTTTCCGTTTAATCCATCCAATGATGCAGACACCAGCATTAACTGTGGACTCTGAAACTGCCATGAATGAGGCACTTTCCGGCGGCCTTTCCAGGATGCCTAAAGGCGTATTTGTGGTCGAAGTCCAATGGGGACAGAAAATCGAACATATCAAGGTGTTGAAGAAGTACTAATTTTTTTTTAAGTGTGAAAAAAGCCCGCTGTCCCAGATGGTGGGTTTTTTTTATGCTCAATTTTTCGAAAAAAATCACATTAATACAATTTTCCTTCATTTTCAAAAAGTCAATTTTTGAGCCATATAGGCACATTTAAAAACCTGAAAAATTCAAAAAGCAAAAAAAAGTATATGAAATGCAAAAAATATAGTGTTTGACTTGTTTTGTAAAAAACAATAAAATATATTTGTAATACAAAAAACACTATATCAAAATGAGGCCGATTTTTAAGTTTATTGTATTCACGCTTTTGACCCTTGGGATGGGGTTGGAAGGATTTGGGCAAAATCAAGTTGACCCCAATAATCCAAAGCCGGATTTAAGAGAGGAAGATTGTACGATTTGTAAGGGTAATGCCCAGAATTATTCTATTCTGAATGTTTATTTCAGTGATGCTGATGGGAATCCAAATACTGATATTTGTTCAGGAACCGGTCCAAGGTATATTTCTCTATTATATACTTCCAATGCAAATAGTAACATAAATAATTTTCGGGTCATTGCGGATATTGTAAAGAAGAATCGTAATGATCCCGACGGGGAACCCATAAGTTCTGTATATATCAACGAATTTGTCGGGACAATCAGTCCATGTAATAGTGCATCTTGTATCGTTACTATTCCTATTCCTGAAATCCAAGTTGAATGTCAAAATGAATTTTATGAGTTGTCCCGGCCATTAGTCGCTTGGACTCCAGGTGGTGGTGGAGGTGGTAACAATAATAACAATCTTAGGGATGGATATACATGTAACAGTTATCCTGCCGCACAATGTCTGAACGCCACCAATTCTATCCCAATTGAAGTTGGCCTTTTGGCTTATTCCTTTGCTCCCATTTTTGAATGTTTTGAGCAGGATTTTGATAGGACAAATGTTTCTTTTATTATCACTTCCCTTTTTGGAGGAAATCCAACCCAAACTTATAATGCTTCTTGGGAATTTGAAATTGGATCAGAAACAATAGATGTGGATGAATTCAGCCCAAGGTTAAGAGATCAGAATGTGGGTACCTCTATTAATGCTAAATTGGTTATTACCCAAGGTGATTTGGTTGGGGAAGAAGTGATTGTTGATAATATAATTGTGCCATTAGCTTTGACAGAAGCTTCTGTAATAAGTGGAAGTGAAAGAAATGATTCCGAAAGAGATGCTGAAACTGGGGAAGACCTTGCAACTGGTAGTATTGAAGTAACTTTTGCGAATGGAGACTTTTTTTACTTTTGGTCTTCAGTAGATAATCCGGAATTTTATTCAGAATCTGCAAGAATCGAAGATCTTGCTGCTGGAACTTATAAGTTGACAACTTTTGATAATGTAACTGGAACTTGCAGGGTTGATTTTTTTGACCTAGGAGCTAGAATCCTTCCGGTTGAATTGGCAGATTTTCAAGTTAATCTGTTGAATGAGTCAAGATCAGCCAAGCTGGTATGGTCTACCACCAAAGAATGGGAATCCTCTCATTTTGAAGTGGAAAGGGCTACGCAGGGACTGAATTTTGAAAAAATTGCAGAGGTAAATGCCGCGGGTTGGAGCAATGTATTGATGGATTATGCTTTTGAAGACGATAAGCTTCCTTTAGGTGGTGCCAATGTGTTGTACCGTTTGAAGCAGGTGGATATGAACGGAAATGCGCACTATTCCAATGTGCTATCCATCAGAACGCCTGGTGTAGAATTTACCACAGGAGTTTGGCGGGCCTTTCCTAATCCTTCTACGAATAATGAGTTGAGAATTAGCCTACTCGATAGGGATCAATACGATGAAGAGGCCATTACCTTCAGGTTGGTACATCCAAGCGCCCAGACCATGGCGGTATCTGTTCGCTCTGAATCAGAGATGAATGACAAACTTTCCCAAATGGTCAGCCGCATTCCAAAAGGGGTCTTTGTGGTAGAGATTCAATGGGGGCAAAAAGTTGAGCATATCAAGGTTTTAAAACAATAAAAATATCCCATTTTTTTAACGTGTTTCCCACTGCCTCAGGGCGGTGGGTTTTTTTGTTTAAATAGAATACGGATGTTTTAGATTAAGCGAATGCATATGGGTTTGGATAATGTAAAATTAATGGTAAGAGCCAAGGCAAAAGTAAAAAGAACCAAGTGAGATAAAATAATTGCTTCAAAAGCAATCAATTATTGCCGTTAAAAGCTAATTTATGCGAAACAAATTTTAAACAGTCTAGCTAGTAATAATTAGGGAACTACCTGGTACATCGTACTTGGTACTTGGTACGATTAATCACCGCTTCTCCTCATACCAGGTCTTGTGTACAATCTTCCAGTCCCCATCGATTTTGACCATGGTGAGGTAATCGTAATAGTAGATGCCGGGCCAGTAGAGTTCCGTCTTGGCCAGGGCGGTGTATCCTTTGACTTCCACTTCGATCAGGTGGTTGCTGAAATCGGCTGGATTTCTTTTTTCTCCCCTGGCAGTACCGGAAGCCCATTCTTCATAGGGAGTAACCGTAAAGGTTTCACCCCGGTACCCGATCAACCTGGCCGAAGGATCAAATGCCTGATCCAGTTTGGTCCGGTCCCTTTCCATCATCCCATCAAAATACAGTTGTATGGTTTTGGCAATAGCAGCCTTCTCTTCCTCCAGGCTTTGGGAAAATCCAGTAGTGCTAATCATAAAAAGTAGGAGAAGGATGGATGTTTTTTTCATATTCAATTGGTCTCTGTATCAGTAGGCAAATTAACCAAACAAGGATAGCTATCCAAAGAGATCCTTCTCCTAATTGGGAAAGTGACTTAATAAAACAACTTGTCCCATGCATTGGGGATAAATTGGCGACACCAAGCCTTTTTATGACCTGACAGTTGGTTCTTACTATATGTACTATGTTTGAGGTTGAAAAAATCCGCCATATAGAACATAGAATACATTGCAAAAATCCGGCACATAATACGGTCATCAGAGCCAGGCCGTTCCAATACTAAAAACCACGCCAGCTACAGCCTAACTATGTTGGCTATGTTACTATGTTGTCCAAAAAAAACCTGAACCACCACAAAAATCCTTTTTTATCTGCCACAACTTGTCCCGCATGCGGGATAGAAACATAGAAAACATAGCTGGGCAACAGCAAACCTTTATTTTAAAATCAGGCGGTTGATACAGGGGAAGCTATGTGTGCT
>NZ_AMGM01000088.1 GCF_000298295.1 Cecembia lonarensis LW9 | reverse complement strand
GGGAGGACTTTCATTGCCCACAACCTGTACTGATCTTTTCTGTTTCAATCCTTGTTGTGGTGGAATTGGCTGGGGAGGAATCAGACCTACAAATGTAACAAATAGTTTTACAGGTTTCAATCCTTGTTGTGGTGGAATTGGCTGGGGAGGATATCTGCCCGCTCAATGATATTGGCCTGAAAAAAAGTTTCAATCCTTGTTGTGGTGGAATTGGCTGGGGAGGTCGCCAGGAACCCTAATCTCTTGATTACCAATGATATGTAATTGTTTTGGTTTTCCTTTTTCCCTTTTTCATCATGTCAATGAACGTATTTTATTTAAATTTAATCATTTTCCGTTGATACAAATTGCTGAATTTTAAGTAGTTATACCCAAAAATCAAACCTTCTCCCATAAATTGACAGGCGGATTACTGGGTACATATATTTCTATAAGTGCAATTTAAACATCTTCTTTTATATTTGGTGGCTTTGGGGTAGTGGTTTTGCTCCATGATCCATGAAATTTTTTCAATAGTTTCCTTTATCATCTGTTTGTCACTGTCCGAAATCTGTACTTCCAATAATTTGTTTTTACTTCTGACATATACCAAATAGCCCCTATTAACTTCCCTACCAAAATTCTTTTCAATCAACAGTGCATAACAAATCAACTGTTGCTTATACGTCTCAAAAATACGGTCTTTGTATTCGGCAAACTTATAGTCCAATGGTGCCATCGTGTTATCGTCCAGTAATAAAACTTCATCGATTTTTCCCCTCAAGCTTTCATTGGTCAGGTACTGGTCAACCCATTTTTCCTTGACTCCTATTTTTTTTCTTAGGTATTCCTTATTTCTTTCCAGTTTGAGGTCATGAACCTTCCTTCCTTTTATCACCTTAAAATGCTTTTCTTCATATTGAGGAATACCCAGCACATATTCAAAATAGGTAAACCTGGGACAAAAAAGATATTCTATGATATGGGATGGCGTTAGGGAAATCATCGGATCAAAAAAATAAAGACTTTACTTCATCTGTTACAAAATCCTTGTCAAATGCCTGTCCCAAAAGGACAGTTTGCTGTAACTCGTCCTTGGACATGGGAAACATATAAATAGAATCTTTTTCTTCATTGATCAATTCTTCCAATTGCAGATGAAGTGTATCGAATTCATTTTTTTCAAGCACCCCCAAAAATACAGAATACTGAACCCTGTATAAACCTGCTTGTTGGCAGATTTTAGCCGCTTTGGTTCTGGCCCTGTCTTTTTCGATATCGTACATTACCCAAACTATCATGCTTTTCCAATCAATGAATTTGCAAATTTGTGCGCATCCATCTGCATGGCATTGGACCTGCTTTGATTTCTTCCCAAATATCGGATATGGTCCTGATCAAGATATTTGACAAATTGCTCAACCAATACAGGTTTACCGTCTTGGTTGAGGGACATTCCTCCGGTAATTTCATTGAAAAAAGACTTGTTAACTTTTTTAGTGGAAAACATACCAAAAACACAGCGTTCGGCATAAATCCGGTAAGGTTCTATAAAATCAAATACCAGGCTTTTCATATTGTAATCATCCCGATGCATAAAGCCTACGTAAGGATCTAGGCCTGCCAACATTAATGAACGCTCTACTCTGCTGTATAGAATTCCGTAGGCATAATTAAGCATGGCATTAAAAGCATCTTTAGCCGGTCTGAAACTCCTGCCTTCAAATGTGTATTCTTTTGGAATAGCTGTACTTAAACCTTCAAAATACACCCTGCCCGCATTTCCTTCCATAGCCCGTAGCATTTCTGCTACATCTTGGACTTTGTCTCCCTGCAATTCCTGAACTCTTAATTTATACTCATCAATTTTCTTAGCCTTTGTTTGTAAATCTTCCCGAAGTTTTTCACGATGCTTGGCAAGGTCAAGCAAGTACTCGGATTGGTTGGTCAGTTTGTCACTGATCCAATTCTTCACCCACTTCAGCCCTTCCTGATTGAGACTGGCTTCTAGTTGCTGTTTACGGATTTTGGTAGTACTTCCCAGTTTACTGTGCCAAAAACGGCCCATAGGATGTCCGTCATTTTCCACTACCACGATATCAATATTGTGTTTTAGTGCTAAAGCAATCGCATCTGTGGTGATAGCTGCCCCCTTACTGACCACAAAAGAGGTAATTTTGTGGGCAGCAATATGGTTGGTCTTGAATTTTTCCTGTTTAGACTCCCGAATCCGTATTTCAAACATCTCATCTTTGACGTGCAGGTAGGTGCCGTATGTGTTGATAAAGATTTGCATGCTTTTTAGTCGATTTTTTTGATGACACCAAATCCCCTGGCTACTGATTTCCCAATTCCCACTAAGTCTGGTAGCCTAACATTGGCTGTAAATTCCCCACTGAAAACCATCATTTTCTGGTCTTTAAATTTACTGTTATTGGATATGAACCTACCTTTAGCCATAATTTTATCTTCTAGCCAGACATCCACTCCTTTGAAGAAACTCAACAGGTTATTTCTAAGTAACTGATCCAGCAGCTTTTTTTTCCCTACCTCATCCTCTTGCAGGTATTTTTTGTAATTTTCAGTGTTAAGTGCCATCCAGTGATTGATAAACCGGTAATTGAAAAGCTCGTCGGTTACACCTACCAGATGCTTTTGTTGTGCAATATTTTTACTGAATACGGGATAATGGTTACCTGCTATGTCCAGGTTTCTTATTTTTAAAAAAAGACCGGACAATAACTCCCCTCCTTCATTTATTCCTATAAGCGTGGGAACCTTGTCTATGACTTTGTACTGTACCAAAGGATACCTGTACCTGCTACTGCCATCTTCGTAGTGGTTGTGGAGCAGCAGAGAGTGTTCTTTAAAATACTCCCCAAAATACCCTCTTAGCTTATGGGCATCGCGTGTTTCGAGGTTTATTTCCGGAAAACGTATGGTGGTGGTGAGGAGTTGGGGCATGGGTAAATTTAAAATTTTAGCTTATCTGGATTCCTACGTGTATCCCAAATAGCAATAAGAGTTATCGTTTTTTCATCGAAAATATAATACAGTCTGTAGCCTCTGACAGTCTTAAATTGGATAGGAGGTTTCTGACTGAATATTATACCCATTTCAGGATGGGTGGACAATAAATCAAGAGACTTATTAAAAAGCCTTTCCAGCTTTAAAGAATAACTGACGGATTGATTTCTGAGATACCAAAATTCCATGATTCTGAGCTTATCTTGGACAGCCCTTTGAGTCCATTTTACCTCTCTTTTCGTGACAACCATTCCTCAAACACTTTGGAGGCCTCCTTTTGGGAGACGGTACTGCCAGATAAGTATTGTTCATAACCTTCCTGTACGGCTTTAATTTCACCGCTTTCGAAGGTTTCCTTTGTGTCTGCTTCAAGAAAAGCATCCAACCAATCGTGAATTTCTTTGAGAGTCTCTTGGTCTTGAATAGTGTCGAGACGAGAGATGATTTTTGATTTTAAGGACATGGTTTTTGAGTTTAAAATGAAACGATAACAGATTTATTTCCTGGTTTTCGTATAAAACCAGTATTCTCATTGTAATAATAGTTGAAGTCTTCTGCCCTGATCCAATAAATATTTTCTCCAAGTTGTGGTTCTTTTCTTAATTCAAGGGAAGTTTCAAAATAGTTTGGGACACTTATAATTCTTTGATTGAAATTTCTTTTATGAAGGCTATCAAATTCTTCTTTGCTGATTTTTTGATGTAAAAGGTCTTGAAAGGACTTTCTAGCCAATTCAGAAATAGAATCATTAGGGTCCTCTACATAAACACTCATCCCATTATTTGAATCTTCGATAATTTTAAAATCACTGATACATTTTGGTTCATTTTTAGATTTTTCAGGTTTATCATATCTTAATTCTTTCATAGCTTTAAAAATATCTCTACTGAATGAGAAATCAGTCTGATTTGTTTCCGAAACAGCTTCAAAATAAGATTCAACAAGATATTTATAATCCTTTTCTTCAATCATTTCTCTGTTGGATAATGCTCCACGAGCTTTGGAGTCTGTAACCGAACCATATATCTGACGACAATCTCCAAAATTCAAAATATACAGAGGTGACCCAAACCTGTCAGGGTCATTTTCTCGATTTATTCTACCTGCAACTTGGACTATTGAATCGATTGGGCCCAGATCTCTAAAACCCATATCAAAGTCTAAGTCTACACCTGCTTCGACCACTTGTGTAGCAATCAGAATGGGCTTGTTTCCTTTCCTTATTGAACTTTTAATATCAGCAATTCTTTTTTCTCTTTCTATAGGAGTGATATTTGTTGAAAGATAGAAAATGGGGTTTTCAAACAGATTTGAGGAAATAAATTCTTGAATCAAATCAAAGATATCAATTGATCTTTGGACCTTATTTAATACAATCAAACAGCTTTTGCTTTCAGTCCAATACTTTTGAAATGTTCCAATAAAGTTTTCATTGTCAATTGTTGAACAATTTGATTCTGTTGAAATATTTATTGGAATAATCTTAGTCCTATTGAAGCACTCAAAAATTTGATTAGATTCAGGTAATAAGTCAAATGGTTTGAGTGAATCGGTTTCCGGAGTAATTGATAGTTCCCTTTCCATTAATTCGAAAATTTTCGGCTGCGTTGCTGTCATTATGATTATTCTTGCATCTAAAAATTTCGAAAGAAAGTGTAATGAAGCCCCGATTAAAGGTAATTTTTCTATTGAAAGCGTTTGAACCTCATCTAGAATAATTATCGAACCGGCTAAGTGATGAAATTTTTTTAGAAGTTTGTTTTTATACCCGATTAAAGTTTCGAATAATTGAACAAATGAAGTGATCACGATATCACATTGCCAGGTATCCCACTCCATTTTTTTCTGATTATAATTTGATCCATTTTCCTCGAATTTATCATCTCCAAAAATATCAGCATATTGATAATGACCTAAGATTTTTAAATCATTGCTCACAGTCAATTCATATTCCCTAAGAGCTTGTTCAATAATATTGATGAAGGGCAATGCATAGATTATTTGGGGAACCCTCTTTTCTCTTAAGACAATTTTATTTTTTAGTTTTAAAACAAAATCTAGAGCAGTCATGGTTTTTCCAATCCCTGTTGGTGCCGCAAGTGTAAAAATCCTGTAAAAAAGAATATCAGTGATTTCTGTTTTTTCTACAACTCTCTTCCTTACATAATTTCTTAAATCTTTTTGATCGAACTCACTTAAGTGTTTGTTAGGACAATCGGGCTTTCCAAATCCTTTTCTTTCATCAACTGCATTTGGGTTTGAGGTTTTTCGAATATAGATTTTACTGTCTGAGGCATCTATTTTATCAGACTCAATCAATAGAGAGAATAAATAGTTAATTAAAAAATACCTTTCTATTTTCGCGTCTTTGCGAAAGTAATTTTTAAAGCATCTATAAAAATCTGAAGTAGATCTGAAATTTAAATGAGAGTCATCAATTTTTATAAATTCCAATAATTCAGAATAATCCTGTAATGCCTTAATCTGTAATTTAAATTTCTCAAGTTCTATCTTTTCTCTATATCCAACTGGGTCAATCGTTAACTCAAAATCTCTCAAATTGGAATGATGAAGCTTAATTAGATAATATCCAATTAATGCGATTTCCTGAGAAATACTTTGCATTAAATTGTATGTTACAACAGCTCCTAGGTTGGAATGGCTTTTTAACAGATTATCTGCTTTTTCAGGGTAAATAAGATAGTCCTGAAAATATTTAGTGTATTTGCCAAAGTCATGAAGCCAGCAGATATTCTTTAAAATATCCATTATGGAATATTTATCAGAAAAACTTAATTGATTATAATAACCAAAAACAGCTTTATTATGAACACCCTTCGCATGTTCGATAAGCTGCTTTGAACCTATCTTGGATCCATTAATTTGTTTACTGTGTGAGAATACCGACATTTTCTAAAAATTGAATTCTTTGAACTTCATTTCCCTCCTTTAACTCATGGTATGTTCCCTTTAACTTAACTCTCAAAGGAAAGCTTCTAGTACTATAAAGAACCCTATTCATAGCTTTTAACTCCCGGTCATTATTTGCTTTGAAGTCGGCCGGCAGTAATTCTTCCTCTACGAAATTAAATTTAAATGCTGCATCCTCTATAAATTCCAATTCACTGACATCTTTACTATTGCAAGCAGAATGAATGTTGACAAATTCATTATTAACATGTATTGAATTTACATTTTGCCAAATCCTTATGTTTTCAATAGATGCATTAAAATTTGCAGGGCCAAGACTGGCATTAAATGCGGCTTTTTGGTTTAAAAGAAATTCTTTTAGGTTGTCAGTATTCTTAAATTTGGAACCTTCTCGATCTGATATATAAACCCGGTAAACTACTTTACCTTCTCTTATGGAATTACCAGTAATTACTTCAAAGGGGGTCTGGACTCTTCCATTTTTTCCTGTAAAATCGTCTTTACCCTTAATCATCAAATAATTTAGTCTATGAAAACTTTTCCTTATATCAGATACTATGCGTATTCCAATTCTCATATTTTCCGAAGAAAACTCTTCATAATATGAGTTTTTATCACGTCCCATAATCCCAGCGATTATGCCAATAATAGTAGTCCTAGGAGGTATGGAATAACTTAATGCTGTATTGTTGGCATGGAATTTCCTGAAATGGGCAAATTTTCCACATATATCGAATGACAATACATCCATAAGGTTAAATATTTATTGTGATTCCATCTGATGTTCTTAAAATTACATCTTTGATGGCTTTTCCTTTATTGGAATTGATTAAAGACTCTAGTTTTGAAAGATCAATTTTCAAATCACTAAACTTCCGCACCTTTTTGTAACCTGCGTTTTCATCCTTAGGACTACATTGAATCAAATCTCTTAGATCACCAAAATGTCCATTGTTAAATCCATCGTTATAAACTATTTCTAAATAAAGCTTCGGATATTGATTTAACTTTGACCTGGTGGGAAGAGAAGGAATTGCCTGCCATATTCCATTTCTAAACTCTTCTAAATCCTTTTCTTTCAATCCCGTTTGTTTTGCAGAATATTTGTTGACTACTCCATGAAATGCCAATAAGCTATAATGCACTCTGTAATCTTTTCCAAAGGTGCTGCTATCATCATTCATAATTGTGACTATGGAGTCAGAATCGATTTGATAGACTTTATTTAAAGAATAACCCCAGTTAATTTGTACAGGCCCTGTGTAGGCATGTGTAAATCCACCAACTGCAAATGCACTTCCAAAAAGCCTGATATCCAAAAATGTTTCTTTGACGATCTTATCCAAAATAAAGTCATTGAGGGCTCTGTTCTTTTTATTCTGCAATGCTTTAAATACTCCTTCTTTCTCCTTTTTTTCTTTAATGATATCATCGAAGGATTTTCTCATTTCATCATTTCCATCAAAATACGTTTCAACCAAATCCTGCTCTGTTAAAAGTCTATTGATAGTAAATTCTAACTTTTGATCGGGATTCACCTTTTTCCCCTCTTCCATTGATACAAAAACTTCTTTACCCTCATTCATGAAATAATCACGAATGTATCTTT
Source organism: Cecembia lonarensis LW9 (assembly GCF_000298295.1). Lineage (GTDB taxonomy): Bacteria > Bacteroidota > Bacteroidia > Cytophagales > Cyclobacteriaceae > Cecembia > Cecembia lonarensis. The sequence continues at coordinate 7,298 of NZ_AMGM01000088.1, read as the reverse complement.
TAAGCCTAGTGTCTGTAACTAAATTCGTTTGGGTTTCATAATCCATTCTTGGTTTGTTTTCTTGATCAGGGTCACCATTTGGATTACAATTGATGGCTTCATAAATAAAAAGAAAATCGGAATTGTTTTTAATAGCGCTCATGTGTATTATGTTAATGTTGTTAAGTGTTATTATTCTTTAGTTAGTCCGAAAGTATATCCAACCATTAGGTAGAATACATTTTTCTGGGGGCTTAAGGTCCATTTTTCTTCTTTGAAAGCAGATCTAAACTTTGCCAAATTTGGCTCAGTGAATTCATGTATATTATATTGTCGCGACTTTTCTGAAAGGTCTAAATCCAATCTTTCCAATGCCGAAGCATCCATTCCATTGTAGTTGATTTTGTTTAGGATAGGCTTAGATTTATGCCCCTTTTGATATTGTGCATAAGCAACAGAACTTAGAACCCGACCCAAATAAAATACTGCCCTTTGCTCTGGAGTATATTCCATTTTACTGAAAAAATCCTCGATTTTTTCAGCATTTGTGTTAGTGGCCTTTTCCTCAGTTTCAAGTTTTGGCTTGTTCTCTTCCATGTTTAGTAAGTTTAGTTTCTTTAATGCGTAAATAAATGCGGTATATTTGAAGGCTGTATCTCGAATGGCAAAATCAAAATTGTTTGGAGTAGATTTGAACTGATACTGTCTATACCTTCCATACCGGTGGCATAACAGCATGCTTATAAAATGATCAAAAATATCTTCTTCATTTATCTTTCTTTGTTCGAGAATTTCCTTAAAAATTGCCAAAACAGCATTTTTCTTTTCCTTTGATCCTTCCCGAACTGGGATAATCCAATAAATTGACTGAAGATTAAAAGGATACTTTTCTCCGATGAAATGCCTAAATTCATAATGAGTATCGTCAAATACTTCTAAAATATTCTTTAAATGTGCGCTGTTTACATCTTTGATGTGATTAATTATTTTAAATGAGTTTCCATCAGATTCGAAGCCTAAATAATTCAACCAAAAAATTTTGGTTTCTGGAAGTTTTCTTTTTACGTCATGTTCTAAGACTTCTGATCTAAAAAGAAGGTCTGAGGATTTATTGATAAATAATTCCATCTCCCCAATGTCTAAATTGACCAAATCTTTATAAAGGTAACTTGGTATGACTAAATGAGGGGTTCCAGCAATTCTTGTTTGAAGCCTTTTCAATGCAAAATCTGATGATTTGTCAAGTCTTGCAATCGTGGATAAGCTGAGTTGAAAGTTTTTATTGAAATTTGATGAATCAAAGTCAGTAGCGTAGTTAAATGATGTAGTCTGAAAGACTTTATTTAGGTTATACCTTCCTGCAAAAGCTGCTTCTGAAACTTCTTGACTTTCAATTCCAGTCAAATAATCTAAGCCGCTCTTTGCTTCAGAATTTCCAAACTTCTCCAATACAAATTCTTCATAACCCTCTAAATCAAATAATGGAATTGAAAGACTATTATTTATTTTTAAGGATTTAATCTTCACGTAAAAAAGTACTGCTTCTTCATTTTTGGAGAATTGTAGATGATCCTTAATGTTTACTAAGTCAAAAATTTTACCATCGAATTGAGTTTTATTGATTTCCTCTAACGCTTTCCTAAAAAGACTGTCTTTGGGTTTCGACTTATAAAAATCATCGTATGATTCACTTAATGAACCTTTACTGCTTTTGGTTTTCCCGATCAAAGATTCTTTAAGCATTTCCAAATTTTTGCTCTCACTGCATACGCAACATTTTTTTCCTCTTCTTCCCCAAAGCTCTGTATTCAAATACCTGAATTTTATGGCTGATTCTTCTTCAACAAATAATTCTTTTTCATTTTCCAAAATAGAAGCTCTACCTGTTTCACAGTCCAATAAAATTGGAATAACCCAATTCGTTTTTTCCGGATCAAACCTTGGTTGAGAGGTTAGTTTGGACCAAATCCCTTTTCCTTCTAATAAGTATTCTCCTATTTTTGAAAGTGTATGAAGCATATTCTTAAGATTATATTTTTTTTGTGTCTTCCTTTTATGAAAACTGAATTACCAAATAACTCTTTTTCAAAGGATCCCGAAACCGAAATTGCCCGAAGGCTGAAACATGCCAAATCCCTTACCAGAGAAGAATTTTCCCAAGGAATACTGGAAATCCGAAGGGAATAGAAATCAAATATTAAAGATGGTTATTGACCTGACAATTAATCACTTTCTAAACTAAGAAATTATAAAATTCTAAAAAATACCCTGTTCAGGGTATTTTTAGTCATTGACATAAACTGTCTCACAATTATTAGGCATGCGCCCCTAAGTCAGCAGGAAATACAAATAATTGGAAAAATTCAACAGCTATATCAGCTAAAAAATCTAATAATAAAAATTTGGCTGGGAACCTACACCACCCTCACCTCTATCCCCATCTCTTCTAACCTTTCCTTGTACAATTCAGGAATACCTTCATCAGTAATGACCATATCGATGTCTTCCAAGTTACAGATTTTTCCAAAACCCTTCTTGCCGAACTTACTCGAGTCCGCAAGCACGATGGTCTTTTGAACCGCCTTTATCATTTGGGCATTCAGGTGTGCTTCCATCATATGGGAAGTGGTCAGACCATAATCTAAACTGATTCCATCTACGCTTAAAAATAATTTGGAGCAGGCAAACTGCTTCAACATCTCCTCGGCATAATGCCCTACAACAGAACTGCTGCTCTTTCTTACTACCCCACCCAACTGTACAATCTCCACTTCAGGAGCATCAATCAAAGAAAGGGTAACATTCATTGCTGCAGTCAAAACAGTAAGCTTTTTATTTTTGGGAATGGCTTGGGCCAAAGCCACCACTGTGGTTCCTGAACCAATAATAATAGCATCGTCCTCATCTACCAAGTCCTTGGCCGCCAAGGCAATCTTCGTCTTCTCTTCTACCCGCACCAACTTCTTTTCACTGACAGACCGGTCATTGACATAAGGGGAAACAGGGGTTGCCGAACCATGAGAACGGTAAAGCAAGCCCTTGTCTTCCAATATTTTGAGGTCCTTTCGGATCGTCACCATGGTTACGTCCAATTCCTTACTGAGATCAGCCACACTGACAAACCCGCTTTTATTCAAAGCTTCCAGAATATGCTTATGTCGTTCCGCAATGGTCATTTTCTTTCTTTTTGCCCACTAAATTAGATCAAATAATCATCAAAAGAAACTGTAATCGCTAAATTACATTTTCTTTTGTTTCTTTTTGTTTTCTTTTATTTCTTTTTTTGATATTTTTGGGTCAAAGAGATTAAAAATGAACAGGATAAAAAATATAAAGCAATTAGAGGAGAAAGGAAAAGTATGGGACATTGCCGTCATTGGGGGAGGAGCCTCTGGATTAGGCGTAGCCTTGGATGCTTTATCAAGGGGACTTTCTGTGGTACTGGTGGACAAGTCGGATTTTGCCAAAGGCACCTCAAGTAGAAGCACCAAGCTGGTACATGGGGGTGTGCGTTACCTGGCCCAAGGAGATATTGCTTTAGTATTTGAAGCCCTGAAAGAAAGGGGACGTCTGTTAAAAAATGCCCCACACCTGACCTATAACCAACCTTTTATTATTCCTATCTATACACTTTTTGACCGACTGCAATACAGCATTGGTTTGAAAATCTATGATTGGATGGCCGGCAGATTGAGGCTAGGAAAATCAAGATTTATTTCCAAAAAAGAGACCATCCAACGCTTGCCTCAGATCAAACAAGAAGGCCTGAAAGGTGGCGTGGTCTACCATGATGGGCAGTTTGACGATGCCAGATTGGCCCTGAGCGTGGCCATGACCTGTGATGAAATGGGAGGCTGCCTATTGAATTACATGCGAGTAACAGGTTTATTGAAAAACCAAGAGGATCAAATCAGTGGCCTCAAGGTCCGCGATGAACTCTCCAAAGAAAAATATAAAATTGAAGCAAAAATGGTGGTCAATGCCACGGGCGTATTTGCGGATAAAATCCTTCAAATGGATCAACCTGACGCGCCAAAAAGCATTCAGCCCTCACAAGGCATCCACTTGGTTTTGGATCAAAGTTTTCTGGGTGGTATAGATGCCTTGATGATACCCAAAACATCTGATGGAAGGGTCTTATTTGCGGTACCTTGGTTGGATAAACTCGTGGTAGGTACCACAGACACCTTGAGGGAAAAGGCCAAACTGGAACCAGAAGCCCTCAGCAAAGAGGTGGATTTCATTTTGGAAACCGCTGAGGCCTATCTTACCAAAGCCCCTACCCGACAAGATGTGAAATCAGTCTTTGCAGGACTTCGGCCTTTGGCAGCTCCCAAAGCAGGTAGTACCAAAACCAAGGAGATATCCCGTTCCCACAAGGTGAGTGTATCCCAAAGTAAATTGGTATCCATCACAGGAGGCAAATGGACTACCTTCAGGAAAATGGGAGAAGACACGGTAGAAGAATATACCAAAGTAACCCAATCTCCTCTTTCTCCTTCCACCTCTGCCAAAATCCGATACCATGGATTCACGGAGAACCCACAGGAAGGACATTGGAAAGGTTATGGAGCAGATGCTGTCTTTATCCAAAAAATGATTCAGGACAAACCTGAACTTGGTCAATTGCTGCATCCCAGTTATCCCTATACCCAAGCGGAAGTCATTTGGTGTACACGGCATGAAATGGCAATGAAAGTGGAAGATATACTCAGCCGTAGAATGAGAATGTTGCTTTTGGATGCTCAAGCCGCCTGGTCCATGGCCCCAAAAGTCGCTCAACTTATGGCCGAAGAGATGGGTAAAGGAGATAAATGGGTAGAAACAGAACTAGAAGATTTCGAAAAATTAGCAAAGAAATATATATTGAAGTAAATGGATATTGGTGGATATTTTTTGATATTGGATATTGATGAAGTGTGAAATACGCCTTAAAATAGAATATCTTAATATCAATTCATATCAATAAATATCCATACCATTATCACGTATTGAACAAAGAACAATCATACTACTTTATACCAATAACCCTATTAACCAACCCTCATGTCCAAATATATCCTATCCCTTGACCAAGGCACCACAAGTTCACGGGCAATTGTTTTCGACAAAAAAGGTCAGATTGTATCAGTAGAACAAAAAGATTTCAAGCAGCATTTCCCCAAGTCCGGTTGGGTAGAACATGACCCCCAGGAAATTTGGTCCAGCCAGTCGGCTGTAATGATAGAAGCCTTAACCAGTCAGGGCATCAAAGCTTCTGAAATTGCCGCTATAGGAATCACCAATCAAAGGGAAACAACTATAGTTTGGGACCGGAAAACCGGAAAAGCCATTTACAATGCCATTGTATGGCAGGACAGAAGAACAGCAGCCTTTTGTGACGAATTAAAGTCAAGGGGAAAAGCTTCCATGATAACCGAAAAGACAGGATTGGTTTTGGATGCCTATTTTTCAGCTACCAAAATCAAGTGGATTTTGGACCATGTCGATGGAGCTAGAGGCAAAGCTGCCAAGGGTGAATTGGCATTTGGTACAGTGGATACTTGGTTGGTATGGAAACTTACTGGTGGACAGCATCACGTTACTGATATCAGCAATGCCAGCAGGACCATGTTGTACAACATTCACCAAAAAAATTGGGACCAAGAATTATTGGAACTATTTGATATCCCTTTAAGTCTACTTCCTGAGGTAAAATCCTCCTCAGAAGTCTATGGAACTACCTCAGGAGATATACTTTCCCAGAAAATCCCCATTGCCGGAATTGCAGGAGACCAACAGGCAGCCTTATTTGGCCAGCTTTGCACCCAACCTGGAATGGCCAAAACCACCTATGGCACAGGCTGTTTTTTGGTGATGAATACCGGGGAAAAGCCTGTAAAGTCCAATAACCAGTTGTTGACCACTGTTGCCTGGGAAATCAACGGAAAGGTAAATTATGCCCTGGAAGGCTCGGTATTTATCGGGGGTGCAGCCATTCAATGGCTTAGGGACGGGATTGAATTTTTTGGCCATGCCAAAGAGAGTGAGGCCTTGGCCATCAGCTTGGAGGACAATGACGGGGTTTACTTTGTTCCCGCATTGGCAGGATTGGGTGCTCCGCACTGGGATCAAAATGCTAGAGGTGCTTTTTTTGGCATCACCAGAGGGACGACCATAGCCCACATGACAAGGGCAGCTTTGGAAGCTATCGCCTATCAAGTCTATGATGTGATAAAAGCCATGGAAAAAGACAGTGGGGAGCTAACCAAAGAATTACGGGTCGATGGTGGTGCCACTGCCAATAATTTCCTCATGCAGTTTCAATCCGACTTGTTAAACTGTGCCATCCAAAGGCCAAAAATTATTGAAACCACGGCTTTAGGGGCGGCATTCTTGGCAGGTTTGGCTGTTGGATTCTGGAAAGATGAAGAAGAATTAAAAGCCTTGTGGGAAACAGACAGGCATTTTGAGCCACAGATGGATGCTGCAAAAGCGGAGAAATTTTTACATTTTTGGCATAAAGCAGTGGAACGTTCTAAAAACTGGGTAGAATAATGGATGCATTTGTAGCAGAGTTTGTAGGCACCTCACTGCTCTTGGCCATGGGTTCGGGAGTAGTCGCCAATGTAGTCCTTAATCAGACCAAAGGAAATGGCAGTGGCTGGATAGTAATCACCACAGCATGGGCTTTGGGTGTCTTTATCGGAGTCGTAGTAGCAGGCCCTTACAGTGGTGCCCATTTAAACCCGGCAGTAAGTATAGCCTTGGCCATCGCAGGAGATTTTCCTTGGGCGGATGTACCAAAATATGTATTGGCGCAAATCTTCGGGGCCATGTTCGGTTCAGGAATAGCTTGGTTGGTGTATAAAGACCATTTTGATGCCACAGAGGACAAAGGATTGAAGTTTGCCCCATTTGGCACTGCTCCTGCTATCCGTAATTTACCTTCCAACCTCATTTCAGAGATTGTGGGTACATCTGTATTGATCATTGTCATTTTATATTCTACCGAACCTATCATTCAGGATGGAAATAATACCCCTATAGGCTTGGGGTCTTTAGGTGCACTTCCCGTGGCATTTTTGGTATGGGTAATAGGCCTCAGCATGGGCGGCACTACCGGTTATGCCATCAATCCCGCCAGAGATTTAGGTCCCAGACTCATGCACCAAATCCTTCCCATCAAAGGCAAAGGCGATAGTGATTGGGGCTACAGTTGGGTACCAATTGCCGGGCCAATCCTGGGCGCTGCCATTGCAGCAGGGATTTATCTGCTTTTGGGAGTTGGGGGAATGGTTTGAAAGGGAGATTTCGGAAGGCGGATTTCGGAAGTGATT
>NZ_AMGM01000087.1 GCF_000298295.1 Cecembia lonarensis LW9 | reverse complement strand
ATAGAAAAGATTTGGATTCATGAACCGACCGACCCCGAAGGGTGTCGTATATTTATAGCAAACAAAATTGGTTAAATGTTCCCCACCGACCCCGAAGGGTGTCGTATATTTTATCTTAAAAACATCAATTGTCTTCAATCCAATTGAACAAATATTCATCTTTATGTTCAATCTGGAATTTTTTCAAAAACTCCTTATACTCTTGTTTGAAGGTCTTCTTTTTATGATGCTCTTTTTGATTGTTGATATAAGCAATTACCCTGTCCAATGCAGAATGGGAATAAGAAAAAGCGCCATACCCATCCTGCCATTTGAATTGATAAGGACAAAATTTCTTTTCATTTACAAATTTATTGGATGCCTTTTTTACCTCCATCACCAAATCGGACAAGCAAAAAGAAGTTTTTAGGCCAATCAAAATATGAATGTGATCAGGCATGCCGTTTATAGCCAATAATTTTTGATCTTTATTTTGAATAATTCCTGTTATGTATTTGTACAATTCGTCTTCCCATGATTTTTGGATAAGTGAATTTCTTCCTTGGACTGCGAAGACAAGTTGAATGTAGATCTGTGAAAAAGTACCAGCCATGTTTCAAAAATTAAAGGTTATAAAAGATTGAATTAGAGTATCCAAAATCAAAATTCAATTTAAAAAATGAATGGTTTTTGAACAATTGATTACGGAAATGGAGGGCAATTTATCCGATTAATTTTAAGTTCGACCCAATCTTGGTCGGTGAGCCCACTGTCAAGAACCTTGTTATAAATATGCGACCCCTTCAGGGTCGGGGTGCGGGGTATCGAGCGCTTTGCTATAAATATTTGACCCATTCTGGGTCAAATGGGACACTATCTCGTCATTGTGATGCAATAAATCTGCGTCCCATTTTGGGTCAGATGGGTCCTAAATCATTATCATAATTCTATAAACATGCGACCCATTCTGGGTCGTTGTGTTTCAAATTCAATTACCAATAAGGAAAAAAATACATCCTAAATTCGGGATCTCAAATTAACCCGAAGGGTTAACATATTTATAGCAAGCAATATCGGTTAAATCTACCTATTCGACCCCGAAGAGTGTCGTATATTTATGGCAACAATTATCTGGTAAATGTCACCAGGCGACCCCGAAGGGTGTCGTATGTTTATAGCAACAATCATCTATTAAAGGTCCCCCATCGACCCCGAAGGGTGTCGAACAATATTGCAAAAATATGCGACCCAGTCTGGGTCTGTGATGGTGCTTTTGATGCCTTTCCTATAAATATATGACCCATTCTAGGTCAACGGGTTTTCAAAATCAATCGAGGTTCATTTCATTATCAATTTTTATCCATGATGGGAAGATTTCTAATTATGCAAAGGGAAGGATTGCCGTTAAAAAACATTCCAAAGGATATTTCAAGGTCATAGCCAGGTGAATTGGGTGGGATTGATAGCAAAAATACGGTTAAGGTAAACCAAACTACCCCGAAGGGTGTCGTATATTTATAGCAAGCAATATCGGTTAAATGTTCCCCACCGACCCCGAAGGGTGTCGAATAATATTACGGAATATATGCGACCCCTTCAGGGTCGGGGTGCGGGATGATTGACCGCTTTCCTATAAATATATGACCCATTCTGGGTCAATGGGTCCTAAATCATTATCATAATTCTATAAATATACGACCCATTCTGGGTCGACTCTTTGCTACATAAAATTTTAAAAATCAAATACATTAGCCTTCCAACCACTTTACCTTGCAAATACCCGCTTCCCGTACTATATTCATCACCTAAACATTAATGTACCTTTTTTAGATAGCATGGCTTTTAATGAAAACTCGAGGGTAAAGATCCCGGCAATTTTGCACCTGATGCGCCTTGGATTTGAATATATCCCTCTATCTCAACAACATCGCAGGGAAGAATCCAATATCTTCACTGATATTTTTGTGGAAAGCCTTCAAAAAATTAATCCCCCCGCTACCAAAGAAGAGATTATCCGTTTGTTGGATGAGATTACCTTGGAACTTGATTATGAGGACTTGGGCAAAAAATTCCATCAAAGGCTGACTTCCACCTCAGGCATCAAATTGATTGATTTCAATGATTTTGGGAATAACAGTTTTCATGTAACTACCGAACTTACCTGCAAAAACGGGGAAGAGGAATTCCGCCCGGATATTACCGTGCTGATCAACGGCATGCCTTTGGCTTTTATCGAAGTCAAAAAGCCCCATAACAAAGAAGGTGTCATCAACGAGCGCAACCGTATCAATACCCGTTTTAAGAACAAGTACTTCCGGCGCTTTGCCAACATCACCCAATTGATGGTATTTTCCAACAATATGGAATATGAAGACGGTATTGTTGAACCCATTTTCGGAGCTTTTTATGCGACCTCGGCCTATGCTAATCTGCATTTCAATTATTTCAGGGAAGATGAGGATTATCCCGTTACCCAAAAACTCCTGCCCGTTTCGGATCAGGAGGAAAGTGTGATTCTAAAAGACAATAACCTTCAGGTAATCAAGCATAGTCCAGAATTCCAGACCAACAAAAATGTCAATACCCCAACCCATCGCATCCTAACTTCTTTGTTCAGTCGGGAGCGCTTGGCTTTTATCCTAAGATATGCTTTTGCCTACGTGGATGAACTCAAGGATGATGGCAGCATCAACCGACAAAAGCACATCATGCGCTACCCTCAGATTTTTGCAACGATGGCTATTGCTGCCAAACTGGAAGAAGGCAAGCGGAAAGGAATTATCTGGCATACACAGGGTTCAGGCAAAACGGCCTTGGCCTATTATAACGTCAAGCACCTGACCGACTTTTTCCAAAAGAAAAAGATTATCCCTAAGTTTTACTTCATCGTCGACCGACTGGATTTGCTGATTCAGGCATCGACGGAGTTTTCCAATCGGGGACTCAAAGTCAAGCAGGTCAATTCACGGGAAGACTTTATCAAAGATATGCAAGTAGTGGCATCCATTCACAACGACTCTGGAGAAGCAGAAATCACGGTTGTCAATATCCAAAAGTTCTCTCAGGACGCTACTGCCTTGATGATTCCGAATTATGACATTCAAACGCAGCGGGTGTATTTCCTCGATGAAGCCCACAGAAGCTACAATCCCAAAGGAAATTACCTGGCCAATCTAATCAATTCGGATAAAAATGCGGTCATCATCGCATTGACCGGAACTCCTTTGCTGAAAGAGGTAGCCAAAGAATACGATTCCAAATTGTTGTTTGGAAATTATATCCACAAGTATTACTACAACCGTTCCATTGCGGATGGTTATACACTAAGGCTTATTCGTGAGGAAATCGAAGGCAAGTTCAAAATGGAAATGCAGGAGGTGATGGAGCAGATCAAAGTGCTGAAAGGAGAAATCAAAGCTTCCGATGTCTATGCAGATCGGCGCTTTGCCAATGGCCTGCTTGATTATATCTGCCAGGATCTGATTGCCTTTCGGGATCATTGGCAGGATGAAAGTTTGGGAGGAATGGTGGTGTGCGACTCCTCCAAACAAGCAAAAATGCTTTTTGAACTCTTTCAGGACCGTTATGGGATTCAGGAAACAGAAGCCGATAAATTGTCCATTGCGGCCGATTTACCAAGGGCTTCCTATGGAAAACGTAGAAATACCCAACTTACCGCAGCACTGATTCTCCATGATGAAAATGATAAACTCACCCGCAAGGGATTGATCAAAGCTTTTAAAGGAGGAAAAGTAGATCTACTTTTCGTTTACAATATGTTGCTTACGGGTTTTGATGCCAAGCGATTGAAGAAATTATACCTGGCACGAGTGATTCAGGACCATAACCTGTTACAGACCTTAACCAGGGTCAATAGGCCCTATAAACACTACCAATACGGCTATGTGGTAGATTTTGCAGATATCTCCAAAGCCTTTGATCGTACCAATCAATTGTATTTCCAGGAATTGCAGGAGCAGTTGGGAGATGAAATGGATATGTATTCCCATCTTTTCAAGTCGGAACAGGAAATCAGGGAAGAATTGAATCAGATTCAAGAAACCCTTTTTCAATACGATACCAGTAACAAAGAGCTCTTTTCCCAACAGATCGCACAGGTTACAGAGAAAAAGGAATTGATGCAGCTGATCAAAGCCCTGAGAACTGCCAAGGAACTGAAAAACATCATTGCTGTCAATGGCTATGAAGGATTGGGTGAATTAGTAGATTTTGAGGTGCTTAACCGATTACTGATCGAGGCTCAAAACCGCTATGACAACTTGAACTTTGTCGAAAACATAGGACAGGAAGAAGCCACTCAAAACCTGCTCAACACCGCCTTGGAGGATATCGTTTTTCAGTTTATCAAAGTGGGAGAGGAGGAACTCAAACTCGCCGATGAATACAAGGATGCCCTTCGAAAAACCCGAGAAGCTTTACAACAAAATTTTGATCAGGCAGACCCGGAGTTTGTTAACTTGCGGGAGGAATTAGAGCGGATTTTTAGAAAAAAAAACCTCTCTGAAACCAAGCAATCGGATATGCAGGAAAATATGCGCCTGCTGCGGAAGATTTATGATCAGGCCAAGGAACTCAACCGCAAGAATGCCCTGCTCAAAGCCAAATATGCACAGGATGAAAAATACACCCGCATCCATAAGCGCCTGAGTGAGAAATCCGAATTGTCTGCCAAGGAAATGCAGCTTCACAGGGCATTGATGCAGGTGAAGCAAGCGGTGGATGATAAGCTCGAAGGACAGGAAGATATCCTCAAAAACGAAGCTTTCTTCACCAAATACCTGATGCAACAGGTGGTGCAAGAATTCAGGAAAAAGGAAAATATCCCCTTGGATTTTGAAACTACCCAAAAGATCAATCACCTGATTTTAAGAGAATATTTACAACAGTACCAAGCACGTTAAGAGTACCCATGACACAGGATATCAGTTTTATCAACAAGACCAAGCAACTCATCGACAATCTCAAAAGTGTCTGCGCCAATTATGGATTAGGCAACGATGGGAATGAGTTTAAAATCATCACGCAGGTGGTCTTGTATAAGTTTTTGAATGACAAATTCCGCTTTGAAGTCCGTAAAGAAGATCCTGCTTTGGCAGCCGCTGAGAACTTTACCGAAGCTCTGGAAAAACTGGACGGGGAAGCTTATCAGTTCTTATTAGCTGGACTGCATCCCAATGTACCCCGTTTGCAGCCCCATCAATTGATTTCCTCCCTGCACAACAGACAGAATGAAGGAGACTTTGCCAAAACCTTTGACGATACGCTGAGACAGATATCGGTAGAAAATGCAGAAGTCTTTTCAGTCAAGTCCTTTTCCGGTGCCAAAGATTCCTTGTTTGATGAACTCAGTCAGTTTATCTCCGATTCATCCCAACGGGATGCTTTCTGCAGAGCTTTGATCAACAAACTCTTTGAGTTTTCCTTTGAGGAGATGTTTGGACAGAAGTATGATTTCTTTGCCACCATCTTCGAGTACCTGATCAAGGATTACAACTCTGATTCGGGTGGAAAATATGCCGAATACTATACCCCCCATGCCGTGGCCCGCATCATGGCCAAGATCATGGTGCCGGAACCTGTCAAAAAAGTCCGCTGCTACGATCCCAGTGCTGGTTCGGGAACACTCCTGATGTCCTTGGCCCATCAGATAGGAGAGGACAACTGTTCCATCTATTCGGAAGACATTTCCCAAAAGTCCAGCAATATGCTGCGGTTGAACTTAATCCTGAATAACCTGACCCACAGTATTCCCAATATCATCAAGACCAATACCATTGCCCAGCCCTATTATCTGGATACCAAATTTGACTTTATTGTATCCAATCCTCCATTTAAGCTGGACTTTTCCGATTTCAGGGATGATTTGGAAAAAGATGCCTTTAAGGAGCGTTACTTTGCAGGGATTCCCAATGTGCCCAAGGCCAAAAAAGAGTCCATGGCCATTTACCTGCTTTTTATCCAGCATATCATGTACAGCCTGAGTGAAAAAGGAAGGGCGGCTATTGTAGTCCCCACAGGATTTATCACTGCTCAAAGTGGGATAGAGAAAAAGATACGGGAGCGATTGGTGTATAAGGGTTGGCTTCGTGGAGTGGTCAGCATGCCCAGCAATATCTTCGCCAGCACGGGAACCAATGTGTCAGTACTTTTTCTGGACAAGGATGCAGACAGCGAGCATATCGTGCTGATGGATGCCAGCAAACTGGGACAGACCGTGAAAGACGGTAAAAACCAACGTACCGTACTCACGCCTGAGGAAGAAGCTAGAATTATAGAGACCTTCAATAGCAAAACAGCTGTGGAAGACCTCTCTGTGGTGGTTAGCAAAGAACAGGTGAAGGAGAAAAATTATTCTTTTTCTGCTGGGCAGTATTTTGAAGTCAAGATAGAATATGTGGACATCACGAAAGAGGAGTTTCAAGAAAAATTGGTAGGTTTTGAGGAGCGTCTGAAAGGCTTGTTTGCAGAGGGAGAGAAATTGGATGGGGAAATTTTGGGGAATTTGAAGCGGTTGAAAATGAATTGATATGGAGCTAAGAAATGAAAATCCAACCAATTTTATTTTTTATCAATCCACAGATGGGAAGGTAAATGTTCAGGTAATTGTAGATGAGCAATCAGAAACAGTATGGGCAACTCAAAAGACACTCGGAGAGCTTTTTGGTGTTTCAAAATCTACGATCAGTGAGCACACAAAAAATATTTTTGAGACCAAAGAACTAGACCGAGAGTCAACTGTTCGGAAAATCCGAACAGTTCAAGAAGAGGGAGAAAGAAAGGTCAGCAGGAGTCTTGAATTTTATAATTTGGACTTTATCATTGCCTTAGGATACAGGGTTAATTCCATTCAAGCTACCCAGTTTCGGAAGTGGGCAACAAGCATTTTAAGGGAATATTTAATCAAAGGTTTTGCTTTAGATGATGAGCGTTTAAAGCAGGGCAATCAGGTATTTGGGAGAGATTATTTTCAAGAGCTTCTGGAGAGAATCCGGGAGATACGGGCAAGTGAACGATTATTTTATCAAAAAATAACCGATATCTATGCCACTTCCATAGATTATGATCCCAAGTCTAGTATTACCCAAGACTTTTATGCAACTGTTCAAAATAAACTGCACTGGGCTATTCATGGGCATACTGCAGCTGAACTGATCAAACTGAGGGCTTCTGCAGAACATCCTACGATGGGTTTGACTTCTTGGAAAAATGAAAAAAGAGGAGGTAAGATCATGAAGAGCGATGTGAGTATTGCTAAGAATTATCTGAATGAAAAGGAGTTGTCAGAGCTCAACCGAGTGGTAACCATGTATCTGGATTTTGCTGAGAATATGGCAAGAAGGCAGTTAAGCATGAGGATGGCTGATTGGGTAAATCGATTGGATGCTTTTCTGTCTTTTAATCAGTATGAAGTCTTGCAGGACTCCGGAAGAGTTTCCGCTATTGAAGCTAAATTAAAAGCCGAAACCGAATTTGATCAATTTCGGGTGATTCAGGATCAGAGGTATGAAAGTGATTTTGATCGAATGGTGAAGGAGATGGGGAGAAAAGGGAAAAACTGATTTTAATTGGACTGTAATTAAATTTCGAGCTATTTCTATTTTGGAAAAAGCTCGAAGAGTACGGTTTGAGTTAAATTAAAAGTTTTAAAGCGACATTTTTACATGTTTAGTTAACTGTTGTGAATTGTTAATGTAGTCAAAATGAATAATTGGAAAAGAACTTCTTTAGGAAATTTTATCTCTCTTCAAAGAGGTTATGATTTAACAAGCGAAGAAAGAAAACCAGGCTCCATTCCCGTATTTGGAGCTGCGGGGCATAATGGTTTCCATAATGAAATTAAAGTTAAAGGGCCTGGGATTGTGGTAGGTAGAAGCGGAGGGTCCTTCGGTCAAGCACATTTTGTAAAAGAAGATTTCTGGCCACACAATACCGCCATGTTTGTTTCTGATTTTAAAGGTAACAATGTCTTATTTACTTTTTATCTGCTTAAGAGTCTAGACTTCTCAAACCTGAATTCTGGAAGTGCTCAACCTTCATTAAACCGAAATTATTTATACGACTTTCCTGTTTTTGTTCCGTCTGTTGAGGACCAACAAAAAATCGCCTCTATCTTATCCGCCATCGATGACAAAATCGAACTCAACAACAAAATCAATGCCGAATTGGAAGGGATGGCGAAGTTGATGTATGATTATTGGTTTGTGCAGTTTGATTTTCCATACGATTTCCGTCAAGATAAACCCGCAGACGAAACTTCCAATGCTAAAGATGTCAAGCCTTATAAATCTTCAGGGGGAAAGATGGTGTGGAATAAGGAGTTGAAGAGGGAGGTGCCGGAGGGATGGGGAAGTGCCAGCTTATTGGATATTGCAATTTTTGATAATGGCTTGGCGTGTCAAAAATTTAGACCAATGGAGGGAGAAAATTCATATCCGGTGATTAAAATTAGAGAAATGCGTGATGGGATTACTCCATCAACCGAAAGAGCATCAATTAAAATACCTAAAAAGAATCTTATAGATGATGGAGATATTTTGTTTAGTTGGTCAGCTTCTTTAGAAGTAATGCAATGGACAGGAGGGAAAGGTGCATTGAACCAACATATTTTTAAAGTCCATTCAAAGAAATATCCTAAATCTTTCTATTACATGGAGGTGAAAAGTTATTTAAAGCATTTTAAGATGATCGCAGAACTTAGAAAAACAACCATGGGACATATTACAATCGATCATTTAAAGCAAAGTAGAATAGTTCTTCCTCCTTTTGAAATAATTAAGGAACTTGATAAACTTCTTGAACCAATTTTTGAACAACAGTTAGTTTTGGATAAACAAAACCAAGAGCTATCGGAAAAGCGGGATTGGTTGTTGCCGATGTTGATGAATGGGCAGGTTAGAGTAGACCGTAATTATGAATTGAAAGATTCAGAGATAGGAATGGCTGCGGAGCCAGGGGAAAAATACAACTGATTTTAATTTTATGTTAAAAACGAACGCTTATGCTTGACTATTTCGATTATCAAAAACTGGTTTATGAAGCTTTTTTGGACAAAAGAAACCAAGACAACCGATTTAATTTTTCAGTAAGGCAGAAGGCATCAAAAGGAGCTGAAAAGAATTATTTTATTGGTACTGAAAAAGGGATGTATTTTTCAACCACCTTATGGAATATAAAAGTAGGTTATCCTGGGTCAGCAGGTGACCTTATCAATGTCATTTTTTCGTATACACAGAAAAATACAAGGCTAGCTTACTACATTGAGCTTAATCAAACCAATTCCCCAAATGATGATCAAAATTTGTGGGCACTGAATTTAATCAAAGATTTGGAACCTATCGTGAAAGATAGTCTGGGGTTAAAAAAGAAAAGCAATCCCTCTCAGAAGATATGCAATTACAAAAGCAAAAGCAGACAAGATGCTTATTCAACTACCGAAGAATTGATGTATGATGTATTTCAGGATTTGGAAATTTTGATGCCTATTGTAAACAGGAATATCACAAGGATAAAAGAAATGCATCCTGAATTTTTTGCCCATCAGTTGACAAATGAGGAATTTGAACTCCAACAATCCAAGTTAAGAGAACGTCTGGAAAAGTTTTCAACAAAGAAAGATACCTCGCAGAAAGGATCAGAGGAAGTAAAAAAATCAGATAAATACATAGTGACTGAAAATAAAGCACTCAATCAAATCCTATTCGGGCCTCCTGGAACAGGAAAAACCTACAAAACCATAGAAAAAGCCATTTCCATTATTCATCCTGATTTCGATTTAAGCCAAGATAGGAATCAAATTAAAGCTGAATATAACCGATTGGTAGAAAATGGGCAGATTGTGTTTACCACCTTTCACCAAAGTATGAGTTATGAGGATTTTATTGAAGGGATTAAGCCAGTAGAGCCAGAAAAAGAAGGGGATCCCATTAATTACAAAGTGGAACTGGGAATATTTAGAAGGTTATGCGTAAATGCTGCTTTTGATTTAATTCAATCTCAGGAATCAAAAGAAACAGAAGAGGTTTTAGACTTTTCAATTCTTTATGACAACTACTCCGAAAAGGTGCAAGAACAGATTTTCAATAATGAAACGGTTGAATTAGAGTCAAAAAGTGGTGGAAAAGTGATTGTTGAAAGTATTTCTGCTCAAGGAAATTTTATTGTAAAGCATCCAGAAGGGATGAGGACTTACACCATCTCAAAGCCTAGGCTGAGTAAATTAAATACAGCAATAAAAAACTTGAATGATGTTAGTAACATCAATGACCAATTTAGGGAAATCATTGGGGGAAGTAATTCATCGGCTTATTGGGCTGTTTTAAATGCCATTCGGAAGGAAACCAAAAAAGTAAAAAAGATAAAAGGCCAAAGGAGTTTTACATTTGAAGAAAAGCTAGAAGTTGTTAATGGTCATCAAAACTATAAAAATCTTAAAGGTAAGGCCTATGTCTTGATCATAGATGAAATCAACCGTGGGAATGTGTCACAGATATTTGGGGAGTTAATTACATTGATTGAAGAAGATAAGCGATTGGGTAAAGAGGAGGAGTTGCAGGTTCAATTACCATATAGCAAAAAAACTTTTGGAGTTCCTGCTAATCTATACATCATTGGCACTATGAATACCGCAGACCGAAGTGTGGAAGCTTTGGATGCAGCTCTCAGAAGAAGGTTTAGTTTTGAAGAGATGCCTCCAAGTTACGGTTTGGAAGAGCTCAATGGTGTAGTTGGCGGAGTACAGCTTTCCAATTTGTTAAAAACCATCAACGGTAGAATAGAAATGCTCTTGGATAAAGACCATTTGATAGGGCATAGTTATTTTGTGAAAGTTAAAAATATCAGAGATCTTCAACTTGTTTTCCAGAATAAGATCTTACCACTACTTCAAGAGTATTTCTTTGGAGATTATGGAAAAATTGGCTTGATCTTGGGCACGAAATTCTTTGAAGAAGAGACCAAAAACAAAACGGTCCAACTCAAAAGTTTTTTTGATTACGGTGATGATGGATTTGAAGAAAGAAAGATTTACCGTTTAAAAGACCTTTCTAGGATGAATGAAGAAGATTTCAAAACTGCCATTATTGATCTTATTCAATAAGTGAACAAATCCAGGAACCATATTACCGTTTTTGAACATCAGTCAGTCAAGCTTGGGGGCTCTTCCAACAAAAATGCTTTAAATGAGACGACTTTGGAAGCCCTGCAAAAGTTTTATGGTGAAAAGGGCGTGCCCTATTTTGACTTAATTCATAAGGGTGTAAGGTTTAAGGAATTTGTGGGTGTGCTTCAAGTGGGAGAAACCTTGATAGAAGTGTTACCAAAAGCAGACAAACCAAGTGAAAATGGCAGTACCCAAGATCGTTGGAGAAAAGTTTTGATTGGCATGTTGAAAGCAGTGCATGGATTTGATGTTCAAGCCCCTAGTTCAAGTGCTCTAAAACTGAAATCCAATACCATCTTAGACCTGTATTTTGAGTACTTTGTGTCCGAATTGGAGTATTTGATGCATGCGGGTTTGGTCAAAAAATACAGGAAAAATCTTGGTAATGTCAGTGCACTTAAGGGAAGCTTGCAGTTTGGCAAACACCTACAGTATAACTTAGTTCATCAGGAGCGCTTTTATGTCAAGCATACTGTATATGATGTCTACCATGAGTTGCATGGTGTCCTTTACAAGACGCTCAAACTCCTCAAATCAATCAATACCAATACGGCACTTCATAGTAGGATAGGAGCCTTACTGTTACATTTTCCAGAAATGCCTGAAATCAAAGTTTCTGAAAAAACCTTTGAGCGCTTAACGCTGGACAGAAAAACGAAATCCTATCAAAAGGCCTTAGAAATTGCCCGATTATTTTTGATGCAATACCATCCCGATCTCAGTAGGGGCAGAGACCATGTCTTGGCTTTGATGTTTGATATGAATGTGCTTTGGGAAAAGTTTGTATTTGTAAGTTTAAAGAAGAATGGCTTAAAAGTCTTCGCTCAAAACAGTAAGAGTTTCTGGAACCCTACTAACGGACCAA
Organism: Cecembia lonarensis LW9; assembly: GCF_000298295.1. Lineage (GTDB taxonomy): Bacteria > Bacteroidota > Bacteroidia > Cytophagales > Cyclobacteriaceae > Cecembia > Cecembia lonarensis. Next base: position 3,089 of record NZ_AMGM01000087.1, on the reverse strand, counting down.
GGCGAACCATCCGACCTGATATCAGGATAGAAATAGGTGATCAAACCTTTATCTGTGACACCAAATGGAAAGTATTGAAAGATAACCGTCCCTCCTTGGAAGATATCCGACAAATGTATGCCTATCATCAATACTTTAATGCTAATAAAGTGGCTTTGATTTACCCTGGAAATATGGAAAGTTTCTCTGGGAAATATGCTGATATTCAGGATCCTCAGTTGGATTCTGATTTTGAGTGTTCGTTGATGTTTATCCCTGTTATGAAAAATGTGAAGCAGTGGCAGAAGGGGATAGAGGAGAGATTAAAGGAATGGATAAGTTGATTGAATATGGATTTGAAAGATATACTTTGAGAGTGGAATAGCCAATGACGTATATAGAAGTCAGCAATATTACTTTGTATACAGGTCAATAGGAGAACATTACCACTTGTTGAAAGAGAAAAGTGAATTTTCAGAGGTTTCTTCTTTGAGCTTTCTTCAAGCATCTTCCCAAGATTTATGTATACTTCATTTGGCTAAAATTTTTGACAATAAAAATCCAAAGTATAAGACCAGAACATTAAAAGGCTTAATCGAAGAGGCTGTTAAACATAATAGACTAGAAAACATTTATTTAAGGTTCGCTGATAACCTTATAAAACTTCAGAAACTTACAGATTTTAGAATGCCATCAGAGGAATTTGTTACGCCAAATGAACTTAAAAGCTATTTACTTGATGTTCTTAAACTTCCAAATATTAGAGTAAGGATTGAAAATATTAAGCTTGTAAGGGATAAATATATCGCTCATAATGAATATATTATCGAAAGTCTAGGTTTGGATAGTTTTTGGGATGATGTTAGATTTCTTCAAGATTTAGGGTCTCTATACTTATCAATAATTGGACGATATTTTTTGCATAGTGAATATTTCCAATTCAATGGGACTGGAAGAAATTATGTTCATTATAGCATGCTTTCGCAAATGTGGTGGCTATACGAAATGCTTGGGAAAATTTTTGAAAGAGAAAATTTGGTTTATTGGTGGGATAATAATGATTAAATATTATTCGTTTCAAATTACTTTTTTCATTTGATGAAATTTCAAACCTTTGAGGTCAAATAAAGACCTCAAAGGTTAAAGGTTACTTCCCGATACAGAATTTGCTGAAGATATTCGCCAACAAATCATCGGTGGTAATCTCTCCTGTAATCTCGCCGAGGTAGTGCAAGGACCTGCGGATATCCATGGCCAGGAAATCATTGGTAATGTGATTGTCCAAACCGGTCAAAACATCGAGCAGGGACTGACGGGTTTTAACCAAGGAATCGTAATGCCGGATATTGGTCACAATGGTATTGCCTGTTCGGAACTTGTCCAAATTGACCAATTCAAGTATCCGGTTTCGCAAAACATCTAAATTCTCCTTCTGACCGGCAGAGATAAAAATGGTATCTGGATGTTTGTCTTTTAATTCATTGATAAATTGTGAATTAGCCTTATCTATCTTATTTCCTACTTTAACAAAAGGCACCCCCAAATTTTCTAATTTATTGATGTCCCGATTGATCTCTAACATGTCCGTATCGGTAAGGTCAAAGAGATACAAGATCAAAGAAGCAGTCTTCATCTTCTCCTGGGTACGACTGACACCGATGGCTTCTATCGTATCTGTAGTTTCTCTTAAACCTGCGGTATCTATAAACCTGAAAATCACTCCACCTATGTTAATCTCATCTTCGATGAAATCCCGGGTGGTACCGGCAATATCAGAGACGATAGCCTTCTCTTCATTGAGCAAAGCATTGAGCAAAGTAGACTTTCCGGCATTGGGTTTACCGGCAATGACAGTAGGCACCCCGTTCTTGATCACATTGCCCAGGTCGAAGGAAGCGATCAATTGTTCGATCACCCGAAGGAGTTTTTCGACCAACACCCTCAAGTCATCCCGACTGGCAAATTCCACATCCTCTTCCGTGAAATCCAGTTCCAGCTCGATCATGGAAGCAAAATGAATCAGCTCCGCCCTCAGCTTGGAAATCTCTCCACTGAAACCACCCCGCATCTGATTCATGGCCGCCTGATGGGAAGCCTCGGAATCGGAATGGATCAGGTCAGCCACGGCTTCTGCCTGGGCCAGGTCAAACTGTCCGTTGAGAAATGCCCTTTGGGTAAATTCTCCAGGTTTGGCCGGACGTGCGCCATGTCGGATGAGCAATTTGATTACCTGATTCACAATATAGGAAGAGCCATGGGTGGATATTTCCACCACATTTTCCTTGGTAAAGGATTTTGGGGAGATGAACAATGACACCAGAACCTCATCGATAATACGCTCCCCATCTCTGATGGTACCAAAATGGATAGTATGGGATGGCTGCTTTTCCAAGTCTTTGCCTTTGAACACCTCATTGGTAATCTTGATGGCATCTTTACCGGAAAGACGTATCACCGCAATGGCACCAACCCCCTGAGGAGTGGCCAGGGCGATGATGGTATCTTCTTTTTCGTGAAGGGAAAAACTCATGGGCTTATTTGCCGAATTTATCTAAAATACCGGTAAGGCCGGTAAGGAAAGGCTCAGGTTGTCTGTATCCAGGATACTGGGTTATATTTTCCATGGTGGCATCCATGATCACGAAATTAGGATAAGAGCGAACACGCATGGTGGTGGCCATAGAGGCTTCCGTATATTCCTTGCCACGGAACATGAATTTCCTCTTGGTGTTCTCAGCATTCATTTTCACCGGATAGAAGTTTTCATTGATGTAAGCAATTACCTTGGGATCAGAGAAGGTGTCTTTGTCCATTTTTTTGCACCAACCGCACCAATCGGTATACACATCCACAAAAACCATCTTGGGGTTTTCCTGGGTTTTGGCCGCCGCTTCTTCAAAAGTCAGCCAATTGATTTTACTCTGGGCCATGGTCATACCGCCCAAGAAGAAGAACAAAAATGTAAGGGATAGTAATTTTTTCATCTGAATGAAATAGGGTTTAAGCTATTGAATAAAAAACGACAGTAATATATTTCAAGTTCATTTGGTTTCAAAATCTATTCCAATTTATAGAGGCTAGAAGCAAGAAGCTAGAAACAAGACTTTAAT
>NZ_AMGM01000086.1 GCF_000298295.1 Cecembia lonarensis LW9 | reverse complement strand
TAAACTCCTAAAGGAGTTTTTAACATGCCTCTAAAAAACATAATGAAAATCCAAATCGGGAATACCAAAAATCCCACTAGAGGCTCAAACCCATCAGGCCATTAACCCCAAAACCCGAAATCAGGTTTTCCCGAAATTCCTCCAAACCCCGGTAGGGGTTCAATCCCATCAGGGCATTAGCCCCGAGTCGCTACTCGGGGTAAAAAAACACATCCATCACCCCAAATCCCCCAACCCCGGTAGGGGTTGAATTACAGGAGGTACCTAGGATCATATTTGACTCCGTATTCGTTCAAAATCATCACATACTCTTCTAAAAAACTAACCTTCTTATGGTGCGCTTCCTGATTTATGATATAATTAACGATATCACCAAGAGCTGAATACCCAAATGTAAACGCTCCATACCCTTCCTGCCATCCTTCAAAACCATTAAAGAGATTTTGGGATTTAATCATTTGGTTGGATGCCAGCTTCATGTCTTTTACCAAATTCGCCAAGGATATAGCAGGATGGAGTGAAATAGCCAAGTGCAAATGATCTTCTACTCCGTTAATCCGATGGACGTGACAGTTTTTATTCTTCAATATCCCATACAAATAATTGAAAAGCTCTTTTCTCCCTTCTTTTCTTAAAGTGGGTTTCCTTAAATAGGTTGTCCAGATGACATGATAGTGTATAGAAGTGTATGTGCTTGCCATATATATGAACTTTGAAGGTTAAATCTAAAAATTCATATCCTATCAATTCGACAATTAAACGGTTATAATCGGATAAAATCAGATGCTGAATAATTCAACTCCTCCGGAGTTAGGATAACCAATGGACAACCCATCACCATCCCCGAGTTTCCACTCGGGGCTAATAACCTGCGGTAGTAAACTCCTATCGGAGTTTTTAACATGCCTCTAAAAAAACATAATGAAAATCCAAATCGGGAATACCAAAAATCCCGCTAGAGGCTCAAACCCATCAGGGCATTAGCCCCAAAACCCGAAATCAGAGGAAAAAAGCTACCACGTATCCACCATATTCCTACCCGCCATTCCCCGAAACCCCGGTAGGGGTTCAATCCCGCAAGGGCATTAACCCCGAGTCACTACTCGGGGTAAAAAAATGCATCCATCCCCCCGATCTCAAAACTCCGATAGGAGTTGAATTACAGGTACACGCAACTCCCCCGTGAAAAATTCAACTCCTCCGGAGTTGGGATAACCAATGGACAACTCATCACCATCCCCGAGTTTTCACTCGGGGCTAACAACCTTCGGTTTCAACTCCTAACGGAGTTCTTTAAAACCATTTAAAATTCTTACCTTATCATCAACAGAACCTGAGTTGCATACCGTAAGATCTGCTCTCGGGTCATTTTTTTTTTATTACCTTTGCATTAACAGTACACGCCACGCTACCCACTTGAACAGCGTCCCAGGGCGTGGCTTTTGCCTTAGACCCGTCAGGTTTTGAAAATCTGACGGGTCTTTTTGTTTGCGGTAGCGTAGGAACTTTCCCAATAAACTTTTGTTTCGTTTGTTTCGTTTACTATATTACATTTTCATATATAACCTTGGTCATGACAACATCAATCATACAACCGTCAAAGAAGGACAAGAAAGAGGCTCAAAAGTCGGTAATGACGCTAGAAAAAATCACAGTTTCAATGAAAACTCAAGAATCCCTACTTTTCGAAATTGAAGGGAAATCCATTTCCTTACCAAAAAAAGCTGTCTTACTTCTTCAGAAAGTTTTAGAAGCGATGGCAGGTGGAAAAAGTGTGGAGGTTTCTGCTTTCGCTGAAGAGTTAAGCACACAGGAAGCGGCGGATATTCTGAATGTTTCTCGTCCCCACTTGGTCAAACTGTTAGAGTCAGGCAAAATACCCCACAAAAAAGTTGGATCACATCGAAGGGTTCTACTCGATGATGTCAAGAGGTATGAAAATGCACTTAGAAAAACTAGAAAAAGAGCTTTGGACAAACTGGCTCAAGAGGCACAAGAAATGGATCTTGGTTATTAAAACAGCAGCATGATTCTAGCACTACTTGATGCAAACGTGATCTTCCCTGCGCCAATAAGAGACTTATTGCTTTCTCTTGCCGAGGATGGTCATTTCAAACCGTTTTGGACGGAGGAGATTCATCAAGAGTGGAAAAGAAACCTATTGCAAAAACGTCCTGAATTAGATTCTAAAGGCTTAGAAAGAACAATCACCTTGATGAACGAGGCTTTTCCTGATGCATCCATTGAAGGCTATGAAAGACGAATTGAAGCACTTTCACTCAAAGATCCCAATGACAGACATGTACTTGCCGCAGCTTTGGAAGCTAACACTGATTACTTGGTTACAGTAAACTTGAAAGATTTCAAAACTTCAGCCTTGAAGAATGAAAAGCCACAAGTAATTCATCCAGATGATTTTATTTGTCTCTTCATTTCAGAGAACCCAGCCTCTGTGCTTGACTGTTTTTCCAGGCTTGTTTCACGACTAAAAAAACCTCCACAATCAAAAGAGGATGTTCTAAGAACCTTGACAAAAATTGGTTTGTTGAATACTGCGGCAAAAATTCGCGGATTGTTAGCTTAACTTCTATCCTTCTACTTCATCTCCCAAACCTTGTTTAATTCCAAGGTTTTCCACATCTTGCTTCTACAACAGTTTTGTTTTGATCACAGAGGCATTTTTTATACATGACCACACAACCCGAACAGGCTTTAGAAAACAATCTGATGCAGCAATTGCAGCAGCTGGGCTATCAGAAGGTGCTGATACCGGATGAAGCTGCCCTGCTCAATAACCTGAAATCCCAGCTGGAAAAACACAACAAAACCCAGCTGAGCGAAAAGGAGTTTGCACAGATTCTGAACGCACTCAATAAGGGATCGGTCTTCGAGCGGGCCAAAATCCTCCGTGACCGTGTGGACTACAGCGATGACAGTGGCGAAGCCCGTACCATCGAACTGATCAATCAGATACACTGGTGTCAAAATGAATTCCAAGTCGCCCAGCAGGTGACCATGGAAGGGAAATACAAAAACCGCTACGATGTCACCATCCTGATCAATGGGCTGCCTTTGGTGCAGATCGAACTCAAACGCCGTGGTCTGGAACTTAAAGAAGCCTTCAAGCAGACCAAACGCTATGGCCTCCACTCCTACGAAGCGGGACAGGGCCTGTTCCAATACATTCAGATCTTTGTGATCAGCAACGGCGTCAACACCAAGTACTACGCCAACAGCTCTTTTAATCAGCGCTCATTCAAGCAGACCTTTTACTGGACCGACACCAAAAACAAACTGATTACCCAGCTTTCGGAGTTTACAGACATCTTTCTGGAGAAATGCCATCTCTCCAAGATGATCACCAAATACATTGTCCTAAATGAGACTGCCAAGTCGCTCATGGTGTTGCGGCCTTATCAGTACTATGCCACAGAAGCCATAGTGGAGCGTGTAAAAACCTCTCCTAAGTACGGCTACATCTGGCACACCACAGGTTCGGGAAAGACACTCACTTCATTCAAAACCGCCCAGATTCTGACCAACCTGCCACAGGTACATAAAGTAGTATTTGTGGTGGACAGAAAAGACCTGGACACCCAGACTTCACAGGAATTCAACAGTTTCAGCAAAGGCAGCATTGACGCTACCAGCAACACCAAGAAACTGGTGGAGCAGCTGACCGGAAACGATAAACTCATCGTCACCACCATACAAAAACTGGCCAATGCGGTGAACAAAAACGCCTACAAATCCAAGATGGAACAGCTGCAGGACAAACGCATCGTGTTCATCTTTGACGAATGCCACCGCAGCCAGTTTGGGAAAACCCATGCCGACATCAAAGACTTTTTCGAGAAGTGCCAGATGTTCGGTTTTACAGGAACACCCATCTTTGAAGAAAACGCAGGTTCCAACGAGTTTGGCAAACGTACCACCACCATGCTCTTTGGGGACTGCCTCCACAAGTATGTGATCACCGATGCCATCCGGGATGAAAACGTACTTAAGTTTTCCGTGGAGTACATCAGCACCTTCAAAAAGAAAGACCATATCTTCGACATCAACGTGGAGGCGATAGATGAAGAAGAAGTCATGAACGCACCCATACGGCTGAATAATGTGGTGGACTACATCATCAACCATCACGTCAGAAAGACACACAGCAGGACCTTCACAGCTATCTTTTGTGTTTCCAGCGTGCCTGTGCTCATCGAGTACTACAAGCTATTCCAATCCAAGAAGCAAGCCGGAGAGCACCAACTCCGTGTCGCGACCATCTTCTCCTATGGTGCCAATGTGGATCTGATAGATGATGATATTGACGAACTGGGAGCAGTTGGCGATGATGACCTGCCCATGGCTGCGGAGGAAAAATACCTCGCTCCTTATGGCAACAACAGTCAGAAACACCCCAGAGAATTCCTCGACGACTTCATCAAAGACTACAACCGTGAGTTTGGTACCAATTATTCCACCAAGGACAGTCAGAGCTTCTACAACTACTACAACGACATTGCCAAAAAGGTAAAGAACAAGCAGGTGGACATCCTTTTGGTGGTGAACATGTTCCTGACGGGTTTTGACAGCAAGAACCTGAACACCCTGTACGTAGACAAAAACCTGAAATACCACGGACTGATACAGGCCTACTCCCGCACCAACCGCATTCTGGACGAACTCAAATCACAGGGGAATATCGTGGCTTTCCGCAACCTGAAATCCGCCACAGACCAGGCCATTGCCCTCTTCTCCAATCTGGACGCCAAGGACGAAATCATCATGGCTCCTTATGAGGAGTACGTGCAGAAATTCAACGAAGCTTACATTGAGCTGCTTACTATAACGCCCACCGTCAACGCTGTAAACGATCTGCCAGATGAAGAAGCCCAGCTGGAATTCATCAAGGCCTTCCGTGAGCTTATGCGCTTGAAGAACGTTCTGGGAACCTTCACGGAGTTTACGTTTGAAGATCTCTCCATGCCTGAGCAGTCCTTCGAAGACTACAAAAGCAAGTACCTGGACCTGTACGAGCGCAGCAAAGGCTCCCAGCAAAAAGAGAAAGTTTCCATCCTCAACGACATCGACTTTGAGCTGGAACTGATCCACCGGGACGAGATCAATGTGACCTACATTCTCAAACTACTGGCCAACCTGAAAGATGCCAAACCAGAAGATCAGGAAAAGCAAAAGAAAGCCATTATCGATCTCATGGTTGGAGAAGCCCAACTTCGAAGCAAGCGGGAACTGATCGAAAAGTTTATACGAGAACAGTTACCACAAATTCAGGACACCGAAAACATACCCGAGGAGTTTGCTATCTTCTGGACCAAGGAGCGCATGGATGCGCTCAAAAGCCTCTGCGAGAGTGAAGGACTGGACTCCGACGGGTTGGAAAAAGTGATCGGTGACTTTATCTACACCGAGAAAGAACCCCTGCGTGACGACATCATTGGCCTGCTCAAACAAAAGCCCGCACTCAAAGAGCGTAAAAGCATTGCCGAGCGCATCAAAGATAAAATTCTGGGTTTTGTGGAAACTTTTATTAATGGGATAGCGGAGGCGGCTTAGAGATGGGTAGATATAGCCCAAAATCAAAAAATCCCTTCCTGATGTTATTCAGAAAGGGATTTTTATTTTCAGATAGATATCTGCCCCCTAAAACAACATCGGGGCAAATAAACTCAAATATTCTCTCCAGTTGGCCCAGGTATGTCCACCTTCATTCTCATAGTATTCGTGCTCAAAATTGGTTTTCTTCAATACATCCAACAGCCTTTTATTGGATTCCATCACAAAGTCATCCACACCACAGGCTACCCAATATTTGGAGACTCCACTGGCTTTTAAGGCCAAAAACTTCTTTTCTATTTCGTCCATATTCTCATTCTGATTGAATATGCCGCTACTAAAGACACCTATATAGCCAAATGTGCCCGGATAGGTGATGGAAGCTGTAATGGTATGACCTCCTCCCATGGATAAGCCTGCGATAGCACGGCTATCTTTATTGGCTTTTACCCTATAGTGTTTTTCAATGAAGGGTATTACATCTTCTACCAGACTTTTCTCAAACTGACCTTGAAACTGAACATAACTTTCCCTGGTAATCGGAGGTAATCCAGGTTTTTGACGCAAAGTGGAAGTTTGCCAGGCATTTCCATTGGTCATGACGATGATCATGGGTTTGGCTTTTCCTTGGGCAATCAGGTTATCCAATATCAGGTTGGCTCTACCCAAAGAGGTCCAGGCATCTTCATCACCACCCCCACCATGCAATAAGTATAGCACTGGATAAGATTCCTGACCGGATTCGTAGCCTGGAGGCGTATAGACATACATTCTTCTGTAAGCATCTAAAGAAGGAGAATCATACCAAACCTGGGACATATTTCCATGTGGTGTATCATTCATCTGGAACAATTCAGCGCCTTCCCCAGGTACCATTAGCAAGCTGGCATAACGTGTACCGTCTCTCAGTGCATGGGGATTTGTTGGATCTATAGCAGCCACACCATCCACAAAAAAGTTGTAATGGTACATAGAAGAAGCCAATGGTTCTATGGTAATAGACCATACTCCTTGTTCACCTTTTGTCAAGGGTAAGGTTTTTCCAAATCCCATCCAACTTCCATTGATGGTCACCGAATTGGCTGTTTCTGACAGCACCCTAAAGGTGACAGCATTGTCAGGGCCAACTTCCGGAGAAACTACTTGTGGTGCCTGCATGGCACTGATTTCCTGTGCTTTCAGGTTGGCAACATTGCCTAACAACAAAAAAGCAGCAAGGAAGGCTTTAAAGATTATCTTATTCATGGTATTGGGTTATAAAGTGTATTTAATTCATTATTGGAAAAGTCTCGGTGCAAACTGACTCAAGTAAATCCTCCAGTTTCTCCAAATATGTCCCCCTTCACTTTCCTCATATTCGTAAGGCATGCCCATTTTATCCAATTTCTCACGGAATTCCACATTGGCATCGAATAGGAAATCTGTTTTCCCTATCGCGATCCAATACAACTTGTATCCATTTTCCATTTGAGTCTTTAGTGTACCATCAATATCACTATAAACCTTTGAGGTAGCATCTTCTCTAGGCATGATTGCCGCGGAAAACAAACCTATATAATCAAAGGTATTGGGATAGAACCTGGAAATATGCATGGTATGAAAACCTCCCATAGAAAGACCGGCTATGGCTCTACTGGCCTTATCTGCTTTTACACGGTAATTGCTTTCCACAAAATTCACGATATCCATGAAATTTGCTTCATAGGTGCCATCCATTGTTTTGGGAATCATGAATTGGGGTTTATACAATCCTAAACTTCCTTCTCCAGGAGCAGCATCTTGTATCACATTGCCGTTCGGCATGACCACAATCATGGGTTTGGCTTTGCCCTGGGCAATCAGGTTATCCATGATCTGGGCAGTTCTTCCTAAGGAAACCCAAGCCTCCTCATCCCCTCCTGCGCCATGTAGCAGATATAGTACTGGATATTGATCGGTCGAATTTTCATATCCGGGAGGGGTGTAAACTGTGATTCTTCTTTCCATTCCCAATCCCGGGGAACTGTACCATCTGCGGGCCACCGTACCATGAGAGACGGTATTGGTTTTAAATAGGTCAGCATGTCCTCCTCCAATGATAAAAATATTGGTGACTGAAGCCACATCTCTGATCAAAAAAGGATTATTGGGGTCTGTAGTTGTAAATCCATCAATGATAAAGGAATAATTGTAGAGCTCAGGACCTAAGGGTTCACTGGTAAATTCCCAAACACCATTTTCACCTTTCTTCAAATCCGCTTTTCCGGGGCCATCCACCATACCCCTAGGCGATTCAATTTTAACAGTGGGTAAAAAATCACCGGTAACCTGAACTGTTTGGGCATTGGGAGCCAACAAGCGGAAGGTAACCCTATTGGTTTCCTGGATTTCCGGACTGATGATTTGTTGGCTACGGAAAAGCGCTTCTTGGGCAAAAAGCCCAGCTCCTGTAGCAAACAATAAGAATAAAGAAAGCAAGAGGTATTTTTTCATAAGATTTATTGTTAATTTCCAATATGTAAAAATAACATAATGGAGTTAATTTTCCTATACATTTGTGAAAGCAAAAATTCCGAATGGTTTAAAATGCGAGAATAAAAGTTTCGCAGACGCCGTACTCGATAGGCTCGTTTACTCCTCACATAGAATAGAACTCGAGGGAGATTCAATGAGAAAAAAAAAGAAATTGGACGTTTGATTTAATTAACATTAATTGCAGTAGGAAAGTGGCCCAATGATTCCCGTAAAAAGTGGCCCGCTATACTCCGGAATCAGTGGCCCAGTATCGCCGGAATAGACAGGCGGAGCTCAATCTGATCTGGGAACATTTATTACCTGGATTGATGGATGAATGAAACTATTGGCAAAATACTTAAAATTAGTTTGGAAATCTGCCAAAAAACTTGCGTGGGCATTGACGGTTGCGTTTATGATAGGTGTGCATAATTTTTACACAGGAGAAACAAAATCTAAAGATGATATTGTTTTCCAAATTGAACAGGAGGTGGAAGAAGAAGATAATGCACCCTTGGATCCAAAATAATTGGGGTTTGTAGGGGTTTTTAGCATTTTTTAAGAATCAACCTAATGTGTTTTTATTGTACATTTGTGACATGTTCTGATCAAATGAGTAATGGACTGCTGGATTTGATCTGAACCTGAAAATCCCATTTATTTTCAACCCCCATAAACACCCAAACTATGAAAACCAAAAGAATCTCTGCCATTTTCTTGATTGTAGCATTACTACTATCCATTCCATTTATTGCCATGCAGTTTACAGAAGAAGTCCAATGGTCTCCATTTGACTTTATCCTCATGGGGGTTTTGTTATCCATTACTGGTTTGGGAATAGACCTTATCTTAAGAAAATTTCCAAAACTTCAGCAAAGACTAATATTGATTGCTTTTGTTCTGGGTGCCTTCTTTTTAATTTGGGCTGAATTGGCTGTAGGTATATTCGGAAGTCCTTTTGCAGGAAGTTGAAAATATTGAAAATAAAAAGTCTAATGGACATTAGTAGGCTACCTTTTAATTCATTCCTTTCTCCAACTTAGTAATTTCTTTTTCAAGTTCCTCTAATTCAGTTTTTATTAAAACCCTTTGTGCATTAAACTCATAGGAGGAAAGTCCTCTGATTTGGATAATCGTGGATTTTAAAGCTACGCCTTGCTTTTTTAGATAGAAAATATCTCTAAATATACCCATATTTTGATCTCTATCCGCCGAAGAATAGGCTTCATGTATACTATCAAGTCTGTTCATTTGACGTAAGTGCGAGGATTCCAATTCTTCAATGTAGGACTGATAACCCAATGTGGCAGAAGGCTTTGCTTCCTTCCCTCCTTTATCGGGAGTAAATGTTCGAAATTCTTTTTGTTCATAAAGCCTGCCTCTATTTTTTTTGGCTTTTTTTTCAGAGGAATCACAAGCAATCAAGGCAAGCCCTAGAATCAAGATCGAACACACGGCCAAGCCTTTTTTAAAGTTCATTTTTCTAATTTAAGCGTTAATGAAAACCATTTCTTGCAAACGGTTTAAGAGGGTTATGCTAAATTTTATTCAAAAAAATAGAAATCACCTTAGTATAAGATGGATTTGAGTTTTTAAGTTCATTTGACAAAATTAATCGAAGTCATTAAAAGTTTATACTTTTTTGATCGTGAAGTAAAAAGTAGACCCAACACCAACTTCGGATTCAAGCCAAACCCTACCTCCCATCAACTCTACATTTTTTTTAACAATCGCCAATCCCATTCCAGATCCGGAAACGACATCATCATTCCTAAGTCTTAAAAATGGTTGGAAAATTGATTCAAAATCTTCGCGTGCAATACCCACACCATTATCTTTTACCATAAAAAGCCACTCTCTATCCCGTTCTTCTACAGTAAAAGAAATTATAATTTTTTGCTTGGGCAATTTGTATTTGAGGGCATTTGATATCAGGTTTTGAAGCGTCAATGTAAAAGGGATCTTATAAGTTGAGATGACCGGCAAGTTTTTAAAAACCAACTCAGCCTCCTTATTTCCCATGTTATTTTGTTGTACTTGCCATATATCATTGAGCACTTTCTCCACATGTATGCTTTCATAAACATAAGCGGTCTTTCCTATTTTGGCATATTCCAATAAATTTAGGATTACTCCTTTCATTCTTTCTGCTCCATCCAAACCAAATTGTATATATTGCACAGCTTTTTCATCCAACTCTTTGTGGGTATATTTTTCTAAAAGTTTCAAAAATCCTGATATCATCCTAAGAGGCTCCTGCAAATCATGGGAGGCCACATAGGCAAATTGTTCTAAATCTTTGTTGGAGGATTCCAGTTCAGCGGATTTGACCCTTAATTCCTCGTTAAGCTTCTCCAGCTCTTTCAGGCGATTCGCCAATTGATCATAATAATGCTTAATTAAAAAATAGAGCATAACTGCCGTTAGACCAACAAAAATCAATCCTTTGATCGATTGATGGTAAGTAAGCTGATCAATTTTTCCAAGTTCAAATAACCACTCTATAGTAATGTCACTTAGCAAAATCCAAAGCGCTCCAACTAAAAAATATATTAGGGTAATCTTATGCTGAGGTTTCATCCTTTATTTTCCAATAAGCCCAAAATCGAATTTAAAAGTAACAAAAAAACCTGTTAATTTTGACCAGGAAGGATCATTATATACACAATTACCAGTTATTAATCAAAGTGTTGCAGCAAATATAGGACTTGATAAAATCTAATTGTTTATTGGTTTTGAAAAGGAATCGGACTATCGGATCGGATTAAGCCCTTCTACCCACCTCAAACATCTCTAAAACTTCGTTCACCTTTTCTGCCTTTAAGGGCTTGGAAACAAAATGCAGTACATCTTGGTATTGCATAGCCCTTGATTTATCCTCAGGATCAATAGAACTACTCAAAACGACAAATTTAAATCTTCTTCTTTTGGATTCAGGCAAAGTAAGATAACGGTTTAAAAAGCTCCATCCATTAAATTGGGGCATCTTCAAGTCCAAAAAAATTAAATAGGTGGTTTCATGTTCTACAGGAGGCAAAAAATCACTTGTAATCCCGCATAAATAGTCAAAAGCCAACTCGGAATCTTTAAAGGTAAGGATATCTCCTTTGTATCCAGCATGAGAAATAACTATCCTATTAAGGAAGTTGACTGCCTCATCATCGTCTATTAATATCAGCGCTGCTGGATAATTTTTTCCCATCACTCCATTTTTTCGGCCATTAAAAAGTAAAATTTCAATAGCTGAAGATAAGCATTAAAAGTAATAATTTAAAGCATTCAAATACAATAAATTACAATAAAATGCTTAAAATCATATATGAAGCGTAATTACCTATGCAAAAACGGTTAAAAAATGGGATACTATTGATTACTTTTGAGATTTCTTCCGACACATCAACTCAATCCCCACTTTTTATTAAGTAGTGATTTTAACGAAAAATATTCTTGATTTAATTGGTGAATGTACCCATCTAATTCTTCCACTGCTGAAAATATGACGGCACAATAAGACTCCCTTTCTTCGCTTGTCAAATCTTCCTCTAGCAAAACGTCCACTATTCCTTTTATATTTGCCACAGGTTTTCTCAGCACATGAGATATATCAAAAAGCATTTTCTCCAAGGCTTCTTTGTGGTTTACTTTTTGTGTAATATCTAAGATAATACCATACCAGATTACTTCATTTTCACTTTTTCTTTCAGGCCTTGCACGCATCCAATGCCATAGTTTATTCTTTTTAGGCCCTTCATAAATATATTCAAAATTGATAAGGCTCAAATCCTTGAAGGAAGATTTAAATAAAAACTCAATCTTTTCCCTACTTTCAGCCGCAATAAAATCCAATAATTTTCTCGGATTCTTTTTCAGATCCTCTTTAGAAATTCCGGGCGCTAAGTTATTTATACCTTCACTTAAAAAAACAAATTTCAATTCTCCTGTTCTTCCAATAGACAATTTAAATATAGCACCAGGCACTAAATCAGTTAATTTTTTTAAACGCTCTGCATTGAATTCGATTTCCTGATTTTGCTGATACACTAATTTCCTCGTTTCAATATAAAGCATTACTCTTCTCGCAATTAGATCCAGTGCACCTAGTTTTGTCATTGAAAAATCACTCCTTGATTTGTAATCGAGAATACAAACTGAGCCTAATACATTTCCAAGCTTTGAAACCAATGGAACACTTGCATAAAATTTTATTCCATTTTCACATACTACATTAGGATTATCTTTAAATCTATTGTCAACGAATGGATCTTCGACTACTAAGTTTTTTATATTTTCATCCAGCAAAAATTGACAAAATGACTCCTTCAAAGGAACCTCTTCCCTTTTAACACCAATCTTTGCTTTATACCATTGGCGATTTTCATCCATAAATGTGATTAAAGCCACAGGTGTATCAAAGATACTGGCTGCAATTTGAGCCAATTCATCTAATTCCTGCTCAGGTTCGGTGTCCAAAATATTAAAAAGCTTTAGTTCTTGAATCCTATCCATCATTTCTTCTCTTCAAACTTAATTATCTTTATTATGCAACTAATATATAAAATCCATAAAACAGGAGCAATTAGAAGATAAAATTAAAACCTAAATAAATAATTATAACACATCATTACTTAATAAAAAACACATCATAAGGCTTGAAGTATCAGAGAATAACGACTATTTTTGACAATATGAAGAAAGTTACTTTTTCACTTCTTTTTCTTTTATATGTGAGTTCAGCATATACTCAGGAACTGGGATTTCCATTTTCAAAATACTTTTCCAGCAAAGAATATAATGGGGGTATACAAAATTATGCCATAAGCCAAGACCAGAATGGGATTATGTATGTTGCCAATAACTTCGGTTTATTGGAATATGATGGCACGAGGTGGAACCGTTATCCGATTCCCAACAGCACCAAAATAAGAGACCTTTTTATTGAAACAAATGGAAGGATTTTTATAGCAGCGCAGGGTCAATTGGGATATTTTCGTCCTAATAAGCAGGGTTTTTTTGAGTTTATTTCATGGACGCCCAGACTTCCATTACAATACCAGAACATAGAGGAAGTTTGGAAAATATACAAAATCAGCAATTTGTATGTTTTTTGCTCTTTTAAGGCAATTTTCATTTTTGACCAAAGCGGAAACTTGGAGAAAACCCTAGAGCCTATAGGGGTTTTTAATAGTTTTCATGTAAGCAACAATCAATTTTATTTCCAGGATACAGAAGTAGGCTTGATGAGACTAGAGCAGCAAGAAGCTGTACAGCTAACACAAACTGAAATTCTTAGACAGGACTTGGTATCTGGAGTCTTGGAAAAAACTCCGGGGGAGTTAATGATATTCACAGAGAAGGGGGATGTTTTTTTAAACACGCAGCTAGGAACCAAAAAATGGCAACCCTATGAAATGCCTAATCTCAATAAAGTGAATGTTGTTCTTAGGCTTAGAAATGGGAATATAGCAATTGGTACACAATATGATGGTTTGTATATTTTGAAAGAAAATGGCCTCTTGGAGATGCATATGAATCTTCAAAGAGGGCTTAATAATAACACCATCATCTCCCTCTTTGAAGATAAGGCAGGTAATATTTGGTTAGGACATAACAATGGAATATCACTTTTGGAAATCAGCCTTCCCTTCAGGATACTAGGGCCTGATTCGGGTATTTTTGGAACAGGATATGCAGCAAAACAGGTAGGTGAAGATATCTATCTGGCCACTAATGTTCAGGTAAGTAAAATTTCAGGACCAGATCATGCGGTTTCCAAAGTAATCAATGCCGAAGGTCAGTCTTACAGCTTTCACAATATAGAAAATGGTTTACTCCTTGCCCATAATGAAGGGGCATTTGTCATTTATAATAATTTGGCCAGCCGATTGGATGGGATAAATGGTTTATGGACTTATATTACCTTGAAGCAAAATCCTAACCTTCTATTGGCAGGCACCTACAATGGTTTGGCCTTATTTGAAAAGCAAGGGGAAAACTATAAGTTCCTTAGGGTTTTAAAAGGTTTCGATGAATCTGCCAGATTGATTCAGCAAGACGAACAGGGTCATATATGGGTATCACATGGTTATAAGGGGATTTTTAAAATTCAATTATCAGAGGATTTAACAGAAGTTAATGTTCGGTTTTTCAACAATAAAGATGGGTTACCTACCAACCTTTTAAATTCTGTATGGAAAATAGGTGGAAGAATTATTTTTACCACAGAATATGGGATTTACGTATATAATCCTGAAACAGACCGTTTCGAAAAAGATGAGTTGATAAACCCTTACTTTGAGCATGACTTTCTCATTACAAGTCTGGTGGAAGACCCAGTCGGTAACATTTATTATATAGGGCTCTATGAGGCTGGGGTGTTGGAAAAACAAATGGACGGAACTTACATCAAGATCAAGGAACTGTTCAACAAAATCATTCCATTTCTGAATGATGACTTACAGAATGTTTCCCTCTTGAAATCAAATGAGGTCCTATATGCTGCTAATGAAGGATTCATCTGGTACAAAAAAGATATTAACAAATCCATCCCAGCAGCATTTCCCACTTTTATTCGGGCTGTTTACCTCACCAAACCCACTGATTCGCTTTTATTTTTAGGAAAAAACACAACGAGGATGGAAGAAAATTTTGGTACAGATGAAGGCCTTGTTTTAGCGTATAATCAAGCCGATATCCGCTTTGAGTATACCAATACTATCCCAAATAATGAAAATACTACACAGTTTAGGTTCAAATTAGAAGGGTTAGAGGATGAATTCAGCGAGTGGACCTCAAAACGTGATAAGGCCTATACCAACCTTAGGGAAGGGAAGTACACTTTCCATGTGCAAAGTAAAGATATTTACGAACAGCTAGTCGAAGCCAATACCTTTTCATTTACTGTACTCCCCCCATGGTATAGAAGCAATGCCGCCTGGTTTATTTACTTATTATGTTTTATTGGATTTGGCGCAATCACATTTAACAGGGTGGACAAGCTTTATCAGAAAAAAACTAAAGCCATCACGGCGAAACAAAGAAAGGAGCTGGAGGAAAAATCTACAGATTTGGCTCAATCAAAAAGAGAGCTTGAAAAGCTAAAAACAGAAAAACTGGAAACCGAAATACAAGGTAAAAATAAGGAATTGGCTTCAGCAACCATGCACTTGTTAAATAAAAATGGGTTTATAGATCAGACTAAAAACCAATTGACGCAAATCATCAAAAAAAGTCAAAGCGAGGAAGTCAAAAATGAGCTTCAAAAAGTAATCAACAGCATTAGCAAAAATATTGCTGAGGACAAAGATTGGGAACAATTTGAAATTCATTTCGATCAGGTGCACGGAGACTTCATGAATAGGTTTAAAAAAGCATATCCCACAATTAGTCCACAGGAAATTAAACTCAGTGCTTATTTAAGAATGAATTTATCGACAAAGGAAATTGCCTACCTCATGAACATAAGTACGAGAGGGGTTGAAATTTCAAGATACCGTTTGAGAAAAAAATTAAACTTAGAAAGAAGTGACAACCTTCAGGAATTCATTTTGAAGTTTTAATAAAAAAGGGGG
>NZ_AMGM01000085.1 GCF_000298295.1 Cecembia lonarensis LW9 | reverse complement strand
CATGGTGATAATCAAGAGCCGAAAAGAATATTTCCAGGTCCTCCAGGAAAAGGGCGCATTCAGTTTGAGTCCAGCAGAGGTCAAAGAAATGATGACCCCCAATTCTGTCAATCTTTTTCCCCAATAAGGACCCTGGGTGAAGCCTGGCATCGGATTATCATCAAAAAAGAAAAAAACAAAATGGCTGCACCCAAGTACACAATAGGTGCTGTTATCAAATATTTGGAAAGCAGCCTTGGAAAAATAGAGGCGATTAAAATTGCAAAGCCTAAATAGAGGAGAATCAGATCATAGCGATCAATATGAAAGAAGTTCATTATCTAAATTAATAAAAAAATCTATTTTTTCACCGAAAGAGGCCAACAGAAATTCGCAATAGATTTTTTTTGTTTAAATTCTTTTTCCCATACATTAAAATTATATTCGAGAAAAATCAAAGAATTACGCATGTCTTTTTTTTCAAGGTTATCGAGATTATTGAGTTATTCATTCAAAAAATTACTTCATGCCTTTCTTGATCTATTGCCTATTATTTTGGTTGTTTCTTTTTTTCAATTGGTCATCTTACAACAACCTTTCCCTCAATTTTATGAAATACTTTTTGGCAGTACAATGGTCTTATTGGGCTTAATGCTCTTTATTGAAGGTTTGGAGATGGGGTTGTTTCCGATTGGTGAGTCATTGGCCTATGCTTTGGCTAAGAAAGGCAGCCTTTTTTGGCTACTATTTTTTTCATTTGCTTTAGGATTTTCGACTACAATTGCAGAACCTGCTTTGATTGCAGTGGCTCAGGAAGCAGCAAGGATCTCTGCTGAAAGCGACCTCATCGGGTCTTCAGAAGCCGCTAATTCTTCTTATGCATTGGGATTAAGGATATCAGTGGCCTTTTCAGTGGGTTTTGCCATATTATTGGGAGTGCTTAGAATCTTGAAAGGGTGGCCTATTTATTATATTATAATTGGGGGATATATTATTGTTATGTTAATTACCATCATAGCACCAAGTGAAATCATTGGGCTTGCTTATGATTTGGGAGGCGTCACCACCTCCACCATCACGGTGCCTTTGGTCACCGCTTTGGGGGTAGGGCTTGCTTCTGTAATTAAAGGTCGAAATCCATTATTGGATGGATTCGGATTGATTGCTTTTGCATCTCTATTTCCTATGATTTTTTCTATGCTTTATGGAATTGTAATTTTTGGACTATAATGGAAAATATCTTACAAGGATTCCTTTTTTCTTTTGGCGCAACAATGAAAGATGTGGCTCCCATCATTATCCTAATTGTTGGTTTTCAAATTTTTGTCTTAAAAAAACCAATACCAAATTTAAAAAAAGTCATATTAGGCAGTATTTTAGTTATAGTTGGTCTTACATTATTTTTGTTAGGGCTTGAAAGGGCCTTATTTCCCGTAGGAAATTTAATGGCTGAACAATTATCTAATCCAGAATTCATAAAAAAACAATATCATAACCCCGAGAGCTGGTTAGCTTATTACTGGATTTATTTGTTTGCTGCAATGATTGGGTTTGCCACCACCATAGCAGAACCGTCTTTGATTGCAGTAGCCATCAAAGCCAATGAGGTCTCTGGTGGAACCATCAAAAAATGGGGTTTGAGGATTGTGGTTGCCTTGGGGGTTGCAATAGCCCTTGCCCTAGGCACGGTGAGAATTGTAACCGGAACCCCATTGTACCTTTACATTTTAGCGGGTTATGTAGTTGTTATCATCCAAACCATTTTTGCCCCAAAAAAAATTATTGCGTTAGCCTATGACTCAGGAGGAGTAACCACTTCAACTGTTACAGTACCCATAGTTGCCGCACTTGGGCTTGGGTTATCAAGTGTTGTTCCAGGAAGAAATCCAGCTATTGATGGCTTTGGATTGATTGCTTTTGCCAGCGTCTTTCCTATCATCACCGTTTTGGCTTATGCGCAAATCATTGAAATATTAAACAAAAAAAATAGCTCATCATGAAATTTAAAATCATCATGGCCTTGGTGAGGCCCACTATCACAGAGAAAGTGCTCGATGCCGCAAGAAAGGCCGGCGCTACAGGTGATGTCATCATTTCCGCTAGAGGAAGTGGTTCTTCCAAGTCCAAGTCCTTTTTTGGTCTTGAACTGCAGGATCAAACAGAAATATTGATGTTTTTGGTAGAACAACACACAGTTGAAAGCATTATTGAAGCTATCCAAAAAGCAGGTGAGCTCAATGAACCCGGTATGGGCATTGCCTTTGTTCTCAATGTAGAAAAAGTCGCAGGTCTGGAAAGTCAAATGGAAAAATTTAAAGAACAGGCCAGAAGTAAATATTTATAAATAAATTGTGCTAACGCTATGGAAAAAATTAAAAAAACCGCTGAAGATGTCATGTCCCATAAATTGGTATTCATAGATGGAATGGATACTGTAAAAGAGGCTGTTGACTTGATTAGAAAAGAAAATGTAAATGCCTTAATGGTCAAAAAAAGAAATCAACACGATGCCTTAGGTATAGTAACGGTCTCAGATGTAATCAAAAAAGTTTACAACCTTAACATGGATCCCAAAGAGGTCAACGTTTTTGAAATCATGACCAAACCGGCCATAGCGATTCCTTATGACATGAACATTCGCTACATCACCAGATTGATGCTTCGCGCTAAAATCCAATCTGCTCCAGTTGATAAGATGGGTGAATGTATAGGGATGATATACTTGAATAACCTGCTGCATGAAGGCTATTTGATCTAAATCAATTACAATAAAATTTGACTGCAATGAAGATTATTATCAGCAAATTTATTGCAAGGGCAAAACGATAAGCGGCACCGAACCATCAAACACCAATTCGTTGACCAAGAATTTTCGGAAAATTTTATCTTGAAAGGTCCTGCCACCCTTTTGGATGACAAGAACTTGATTGGCACTTTCAGTAAAATACGTTTTTACTTTGGAAAACACCTCTCCACCACAAAACACATTGATTTTTATTTCCAAATGATGAGAATACTTCCCGGAAAGCAGGCTCAGGTAATCATACAAAGTACCTTCATCGTCTCCTTCTCTTGCGATACTTATCCAATTTATGGCCTGTACTGATTCCGGTAAAAGATTCATGAGCTTCCCAAAAGCTTTTTCGTTAAATCCGAATTTAGGGTGGGCTGTCACAACCAATTTTTCAAACTTTTGATTTTTGAAAGTACTGGGAACCGCTACCGTAATATAGTTAATCCTTTCAATCACTTCAGACACCATGCTTCCTAAAAAAATCTGTTTCAGTATCCCTCCCCCTTTAAGGCCCATGAAAATCATGGCGTCCTGATCAGTTTTTTTAAGATATTCCAAAATCGGTTCTTCTAAAATTTCAAAAGAAATGGCATCTGAAGATCCAAAAATTTCCTCCCTGAGCCTAAACCATTGGTTAAGCAATTCCCTTTTATGATCATACAGCAACTTCAATCTGAGGTCGTGATTGGCCAGGGTGGGCAGATGAAAATCCAGTTGATGTAAAACTTTAATTTCAGCTTTCTTTCCAGCAACCCAATCTTTCACCATTTTCAAGGTACTTTCTGTATAATCAGAAAAGTCTACCATCACATAAATTTTCAAAAGTTGCTCCATGGTTTATTATGTTTGACTAAAATTATCAGGTTGATTTAATAAATACAAAGATTGTCCAAAAATGAATTAATTTTATATACCTCAGGTTTGAATGAATATTGAGTTAAGCTGACAATTTATTTCCTTGGCTGGGGTGCCATTTCATTGTTCAATTTGTTTTAGCCATGAATTTGACTTCAGAAAATATCCTTTTTATAGGTTCAATTTTATTGTTCTTAAGTATCCTTGCCGGAAAAACTTCCTATAAGTTTGGGGTTCCCACCTTGATCCTCTTCCTGGGGATTGGGATGCTTGCAGGAACTGATGGAATGGGCATAGAGTTTGACAACCCTTCCATCGCCCAATTCATCGGTATCGTATCCCTGAATTTTATTTTGTTCTCCGGTGGCTTGGATACCAGTTGGAAGTCCATCAAACCTGTCTTATGGCAGGGCATTTCATTATCTACAGTTGGAGTATTGATTACTGCTGTGTCTTTAGGGCTTTTTTTCTGGCAGATTTCAGATTTTTCAGTGTACGAGGCATTACTCTTGGGAGCAATCGTCTCTTCTACCGATGCAGCAGCCGTATTTTCCATATTAAGATCCAAAAGTTTGGCGCTGAAATATAAACTTAGGTCTGTATTGGAATTGGAAAGTGGAAGTAATGATCCAATGGCTTATGTGTTGACCATAGCCTTTTTAGGCCTAGTAATGCAACCAGAAACTTCTTTTACCTCCCTGATTCTATTATTTATCCAGCAAATGAGCATTGGTGCCCTTCTCGGACTTGCCTTTGGCTGGTTGTCCAGGCAGACCATCAACCGGATCAACCTAGGCTTTGATGGCTTGTACCCCGTTTTGGTGATTTCCATGATGTTTACCACCTTTTCTTTCACAGATATTTTAGGAGGAAATGGTTTTTTGGCTGTTTACCTATGTGCTGTGTATTTGGGCAACCATGATTTTATCCATAAAAAAACCATTCTGAAAATCTATGACGGAATGGCCTGGCTGATGCAAATTGTACTTTTCTTGACCTTGGGTCTCCTGGTCAATCCAAGTGAGGTGATACCATTGGCGGGTTTAGGACTCGCAGCATCTCTATTCCTGATATTTGTATCCAGACCACTAGGTGTTTTCATTTCGATGCTGCCTTTTAGAATGAAAAACAGAAGAAGAAGCTACATTTCCTGGGTTGGTCTAAGAGGAGCCGTACCTATTGTATTTGCGACCTATCCCCTGATTGCTGGCATTGAAAAAGCCAACATAATTTTTAACGTGGTCTTTTTCATATCTGTCACATCTGTATTGATACAAGGCACTACCCTTTCTAAGGTTGCGGCTTGGTTTAAGGTAGCCTTGCCTGAAAAAGCCAAGCCTGTATCCCCCTTGGACAGCTTCCTTAAAGAAACACCCAAAACAGCCATGGTGGAAATCCATGTTCCCGAAGAAAACCCTATAGTGGGTGAAAAAATCCTGGACCTGGGTTTTCCCCAAAATGCCATCATTGCCATGATCAAAAGGGATAAAAATTACCTTACCCCAAATAGTACCACCAAAATTTTGGCCAATGACACCTTAATCGTTCTGGCGGAGACGTATGAGCACCTCAAAAATGTATATGAGGTGCTCACCATTCCTTTCCCTGATTTTGAGGACGATCATTGATAGAAATTACAGTTATCTTAAGCCGCATTCCTGGCCGCATTGATAATGGCAAACATGGTGCGCAAAATGAGTTTCTGCAATACCGGGTCATCCTCCCCTTTTTCCAGCATGGTCTGAATGGCGTATTGCTGAATGGTGATTACAGGCAACACGATTTTTTCCCGTATGGCAATGGATTGCTTGGAGGTGGGATTATCCTCCAATAGGCTATCCATACCGGACACCTCCAATAATAAACGGATGGTCCGCTCGTATTCCGCATACATCAGGTTCCAAAACTCAGCATATTGCTTGTTTTGTTTGAGATAAGCCGTAGCCTCATAGAATGATTTTGCCAATGACTGCATGGAATTACCCAATAGGGAACGGAAAAACAGGGAGTCATTATACAACTGCCTAGCAGCCTCAAACTTACCCTCCTTTTTAAGCGCATCCAAGGCGGCACCTACACCAAAGAAACCCGGAATATTCTGCTTCATCTGTGCCCAAGAACCAACAAATGGAATGGCTCTCAGGTCATCAAACTTCAATCCTGAATCCTTGCCCCGCTTTAAAGGCCTGGAACCTATATTCACTTTACCGAAATATTTCAAAGGGGTGACATGTTCCAAGTAATTTAGAAATTGTGGATGGCTTTTGAAGTCCTTATAAAACTGATAAGAAACATCTGCCATCTCATCAATCAAAGCCCTTTGATAGGCATTCAATGTTTTATCAGAACTGAGATATAACTCGTTTTCTATTCCGGCACAAAGCAGCTGCTCCAGGTTATAACTGCAGGATGCTGGTTTACCATAATTGGCAGAAATGGTTTGCCCCTGAATCGTTACCTGAATTTCCTTATTTTCTACATCAGGGCCATGGGATGCATAGAAGTTATGCATATTACCACCTCCTCTTGCCGGGGGTCCTCCCCTGCCATCAAAAAATACCACACTCACTTCATACTTTCTGGACATACGGGTTAATTCCTCTTTAGCCCTTAGTATTGACCAATTGGCACGTATGTATCCCCCATCTTTTGTACCATCAGAAAATCCCAACATGATGGACTGTTTTGAATTCCTCTTGGAAAGGTGCTTTCGGTATGCGGAGTTTCGGTAAAGTTGCTCCATGATACGTGGTGCCTCTGCCAAGTCATCAATGGTTTCAAACAAAGGAACAATATCAAGCGGAAATTCTCCATTTGATTTTGCCAGTGATAAGCGGGCCAATTGAAAAACCTCCATTACATGCAAGGCTGACTGGCAATTGGAAATGATGTACCTGTGCAGGCCATCTTCTCCGTTTTTTGATTGCACCGTCTTAATGGCATCAAAGGATTTAAGCATTTCCTGATGGAATTCGTCCTGTAGCAATCCAATATCCGGCAATTCATTAAAATTCAAAAGAAAATCAATTTTGTCCTGTTCAGGGAGTTCCAAATAGGCAGCTAAACCCTCCTCTCCTTTTACTATACCAATGATCTCTTCCCACAAGGCATCGTGTTTTCTGCTATCCTGCCTCACATCCATATTGGCAAAATGGAACCCGAAAATTTTTACTTTCAGGATAAATTCATCGAGTTGCTCCAAAAAGAGGCCTTCATGGTATTCCACAAGCCCTTTCCTTGCTTCCATCAAATCATGAAGCAGTTCTTCCTTACTGTTGTAATAACTACGATCTTCAAAAAGGGAATTGAATAAACCATTTTCGACCTTCGTCATGATGGGCTCCACATGCTTAAAGGTCAATCTGCGGCGGAGTTTTCTCACATCCCGATAATAGCACCTCAAAATCCATTTCTGCAATTTATCCGCCACTTTCACAGTGGTATCATGGGTCACAAAAGGATTACCGTCCCTATCCCCTCCTGGCCAAAAACCTACTTTTAACAAACCCGCATTTTCCCATTCATGAACGGGGTAATCCAGCATATTCAACAATCTTGTCAGAATATCAGGAATAGAAACATAGAAAACATTGACCAAAAACCAGATCAAACTGACTGCCTCATCTAGTGGACTAGGCTTTTCCTTATTGATAAAAGGCGTTTTACCAAGCTGCTGCAACAGAAGATTGATGTTGCCCAGGTCATTGGATTTGATTGCTGACTCGAGGTCAGTGATGATTCCCAGCACATTGCCGGGATAAAATTGTGTTGGATGCGCCGTAAGGGTTAACCTTACTGAAAAATCCCCTAGTTTTTTGATAAGCTCTTCTCTTTTACGGTCATTATCCACCCTTGCCACTAAAGCATGTAAACTTCCTTTTCCTTTAAGATCATGGATTTTATCAAATGCAGCGTCCTCAATAGAATCAAACAATACTACCTGCCTTTCAACGTATTGAACCATTTTGAAAAGCAGTTCATGTCTTTCAGACTGAGAATTGTTGGCCATTAATTCTTGAAAAAATGCCTGAATAATTTCTTGTGGCGTTTTTTGTTTATCGAAGCCCTCCTGACATTTACCGGCAAGTATGGGTAGAAGTGTTCCCGTCCTATGGATATCACTGAATGGTAAATCTAGAAAAAGGCTGTTATAGATGGTAAACCTTTTGGCAACTTCGTTTTGGTAATTGTTTTTGGACATAATAGGTTGATGCGATTGAATAGATGATTTAACAAAAAATCAAGAATTGAATTTGTTATTTGCTAATTTAGCAATAAGTCGCTGAATTTTTTAAATTCAGTTCTTATTTATGCTTTATTACCTGATTAAGGTAAAAAACCTTAAAAGATTTTATTCCGTAAAGTCGAAGAAGTCTTTATGATTGAATATTTTCGCGATTGAAATTTGTAATTTACGATATAAAAATTCTGTTCTATGCTATTGGCTGTTTTATCGGGATTCATTTTTGCCCTGCTCGTTCCGCTTCTGAGCAAATTTGCTTTAAGGGCAATTCCATCCCTTTTGTCAGCTGTACCTATTTTGTTGTTTTTATATTTTATAAGCCAACTTTCAAGCATTCGGGAGGGGCAATTTCTGCTTGAAAAAATCAGTTGGATTCCGCAGTTGGGTATAAATCTAAGCTTTCGCTTAGATGGCCTGTCCATGCTTTTTTCTCTGATGATTACTGGTATTGGTGCCCTGGTATTTGTCTATACCAGTTATTACCTCAAGGGTCATCCATACCTGGACCGGTTTTATGGCTACCTTTCTATGTTTATGGCATCCATGCTGGGGGTCGTTTTATCGGACAACCTGATTACTTTGTTTATTTTCTGGGAGTTGACCAGTATCAGTTCTTTCTTTCTGATCGGATTCAACAATGAAGAAGAATCTTCCAGAAAGTCCGCCATGGTGGCTTTGGGCATCACCGGTTTTGGTGGTTTGGTCATGTTGGCGGGTTTTGTTTGGATCGGAAGTGCAGCCGGTACTTACTCCCTTACAGAATTGATGACGCAGCCGGAGGTACTGACAGGCAATTCAGGTTATGTATGGATATTGGTACTTGTTTTTATTGGTGCCTTTACCAAATCAGCCCAATTCCCTTTCCATTTTTGGTTGCCCGGTGCCATGAAAGCTCCTACTCCGGTAAGTACCTATTTGCATTCTGCCACCATGGTCAAGGCGGGTGTTTTCCTATTGGCACGATTTACACCTATACTAGGGAATACGCCTGAATGGAACTGGACCTTAACCATTGTAGGCGCCATTACGATGACTTATGCTGCCATCCATGCCTTGTTTAGAACAGACCTTAAAAGCATTTTGGCCTTTTCCACCATTTCAGCTTTGGGGATTTTGGTGTTTTTGATTGGCTTGGGCACAGAAGAGGCTTTACTGGGAGCAGGTCTTTTTATCCTTACCCATGCCCTTTACAAAGCCGCCCTCTTCTTGATTACCGGTATCATAGACCATGAAACAGGATCCAGGGATGTGAGTCGAATTGCAGGTCTTCAACATAAAATGATGCCAGTGGCCGTGGCAGGCTATATCGCCGCCTTGTCAAGCGCAGGGGTTCCCTTCTTCTTGGGATTCCTGTCCAAGGAAGTAATGTATGAGGCAGTTTTTCATCTCCCTCAGGCAGCACTCATTTTAACCATATTGGCAGTACTCACCAAAATCTGTCTTTTAGTAGCAGGATTTTGGGCTGGTATCAAGCCCTTTACAGGGAAAATCACAGCAGTTTCAGAAAATGCAAAACTTCCTTCTCCCAGATTATGGGTTCCTACCATTATTTTGGGAGCCTTGAGCGTTTCTTTCGGTATCTTCCCTGCCTTAATAGAAAAATCATTGATTTTACCCGTGCTCAGCAGCATGATGGTAGGGCCTATAGATTCCTATTTAGCACTTTGGCATGGTTTCAATTGGGTACTGCTCTTAAGTGTGCTTACACTCTTGATAGGTACTGCTATTTATTTCTCATGGCGACCTAGTGAGGTCAAATTTGAAAAAACGCTCCGCTTTGAATCCTTTGCTCCAGAACAAATCATTAAAGGACTAGGAAGGTCTTCACAGGTATTTGCAAAGCGGTGGACGGCATTCTTCCAAAATGGTTACCTGAGAAATTATGTCATTACCATCTTGATATTCCTCAGTGTTTTGGTTGCCTACCGGCTTTTTTCCGGTGTTTACTTATACCTGGACTGGAATCAAATATCTGAGATTACGCCTTCAGAAATCATTGTGGTATTTTTGATGGTCATTTCAATTTTCTTTGTGATTCTTTCCAAAACCAGGACTGCTGTAATCGTATCCTTAGGTGTAATTGGTTTTGCCAACTGTCTCTTCTTCCTTTATTATTCAGCACCGGACCTGGCGATGACTCAATTTTCCATTGATACTTTAACAGTGCTCTTATTCATGTTGGTCCTTTTTAAATTACCACCGAATAAAACCTTCTCAAGCAAACGCATAAGGCTAAGAGATTCATTTATTTCATTGGTATTTGGCGCCCTGATAGCCATATTGACCTTGGAGGTCTTCGAAGAACCAACCATGAAAGAGGTGTCTGAGTATTATGCGGACAATGCCTATATTTTGGCCAAAGGTAGAAATGTCGTCAATGTGATATTGGTGGATTATCGAGGTTTTGACACCATGGTGGAAACGGTAGTTCTTGTCATTGCCGCCATTGGCGTTTTCAGTTTGATGCACCTCAACTTAAACCCTTTCAAAAAAGACTGATATGAAATCAATTATTTTCAAAACTTCAGCTAAATATTTGTTGCCGGTATTGATGCTTTTCTCGGTCTTCATGTTGTTGAGAGGGCATTACCTTCCAGGGGGTGGTTTTGTTGGAGGCCTAATGGCCGCTTTGGCCTTTATCCTGCATTCCTTTGCATTTGGCCTTGAAGAAACCAAAAAAATGATTGTGGTGCATCCAGGGTTATTGATGCCTATAGGTTTGTTCTTTGCCCTGATGGCAGGTATAGCACCATGGGTATTTCAGGAGCCTTTTATGACCGGACTTTGGTACGGAGAACCATTGCGTATGGTGGGCATGGTGGGCACTGCCCTTTTATTTGATATTGGTGTTTATTTTGTGGTCATTGGCTCGGTCCTGACTGTGATGTTTTCAATTAGGGAAATTATCTGATATGGAGTTATTACTGATATTGATTATTGGATTGCTACATGCAGGAGGGCTTTACATGCTACTGAGAAGGAGTATGTTCAAAATGATCATTGGTCTTATTTTACTGGGAAATGGGGTAAATCTATTGATTTTCCTTCTAGGCCGATTAACCAAGGGGCATCCTCCGGTCATCGACGGCAATGCGAAAATTTTCTCAGAAATATATGCGGATCCTTTGCCCCAGGCACTGATTCTTACGGCCATTGTTATCGGCTTCGGCCTGCAGTCATTTGCGATCATTTTGATAAAAAGGGTTTACCAAGTCCTTGGAACAGATGACTTGGATGAATTGAATTCAACGGACGAAGAAATATGAACAATCCATATATTGTTTTACCCATCATTCTACAATTAGTAGCTGCGGTGGTCCTGATGTTTTTTTGGACCAAAACGAAAGCTCAAAAGGTGCTGAGTATCATTTTCTCAGTAGCTGCCGTGCTGGTTGCCGCTTACTTATTGGTGGAGGTTTGGCACAGTGGTATCCTCATTACACAATCGGGCAATTGGAAAGCTCCTTTTGGAATTACATTTGTAGCCGACCTTTTAGGGGTCACCTTGGTCTTAGTCTCATCTATAGCAGCCTTAGGGGTATCGATCTTTTCTGCTGGAAGTATGCGGGAAGAAAGGTTGAAGTTTGGCTATTACCCTGTTTTTCATTTTCTGGTCATGGGGCTCCAGGGTGCTTTTTTGACAGGGGATATATTCAATTTATATGTCTGGTTTGAGGTCATCATTATATCTTCTTTTGTACTGATGACTTTGGGGGGGAAAAAGGCACAATTGGAAGGAGCCATTAAATATGTCTCACTCAATCTATTGGCATCCTCTTTATTTTTGATTGGCATTGGTTTCCTTTATGGGTTGACCGGCACGCTGAATATGGCCGATCTTTCAATCAAAATCAAAGAGATCCAGAATATTGGTTTGGTCAATGTCACAGGCGGTTTGTTTTTGGTGGCCTTTGGCATTAAATCGGCCATTTTCCCCATGTATTTCTGGCTTCCTGCCTCTTACCATACACCACCCCCCGCTGTCACAGCTATATTTGGCGGACTGCTCACAAAAGTAGGGGTCTATGCCATGCTAAGAACCTTTTCCCTGATATTTGGAGGGGATGAGTTCATGACGGTAACGATTTCCATCATTGCTGCCCTGACCATTTTGGGTGGGGCATTCGGTGCCATGAGCCATCGGCATATGAGTAAAATTTTCGGTTACCTGATCATTTCCCATATAGGCTTCATGATGGTGGGAATCTCCATATTTACTGAAATTGCCCTTTTGGGGACGATTTTCTACCTGATTCACGACATAATTGTGAAAACCAACCTCTTTATGGTCTCAGGACTCGTCTTGAAAATCAATGGTACCCAAGATATCAAAGATCTCGGTGGACTCTATAAGTCCTATCCCCTATTGTCACTTTTGATGGCCATACCTTTATTTTCCTTGGTGGGTATCCCGCCTTTATCAGGTTTCTGGGCAAAGATCTTCTTTGTGGAAGGCGCCTTGGAAGCTGGGGATTACCTTTTGGTGATTTCGGTAATCCTGGGAAGTTTCCTGACATTATGGATAATCGGAAAGGTATGGACTGAGGTGTTTTGGAAAAAAGGTGAAAACCTCCCCAAACAGGCGAATGGTGTGTATTTCGATGAGCTGCCTCCAATAGGTAAATGGTCCATGGTTTTCCCAATGCTGCTCTTATCTTTTGTATCCCTGTACATAGGGCTTGGGGCCAAGCATGTCATCAGCTTATCACAAAAGATCGCTACTGAATTAGTCGATCCTTCTTCGTATATTCAGGTTGTACTTCAAAATCAAGTCCCATGATCAAAGCACTGCTTCTGGCTAACATTTTATTGGCTGCCATTTGGATTTTGGCTACTGGAACCATCACCCAGGAAAATTTTGTGTTTGGCTTCCTGATCAGTTTTGGGGTATTATGGGTCATTACGCCTGATAGAAGTCGGAATGATTATTTCACTATTGTGCCTAAATTGGCCTCCTTTACCGTTTTTCTATTGTATCAGATCATTAAGTCTAATATTCAGACTTTAATTGCCTCCCTATATCCAAAGTCGAAATTATCTCCGGCTATCTTAAAGGTCCCGCTAACCGTAGAAACAGATGGGGAAATCACCTTTTTCTCCCATGTTCTCAACATTACCCCTGGAACATTGGTAATCGATGTTTCGGATGATAAAAAGGCACTTTACGTACATGTGGTTCACTGTGAAGACAAGGAGGCCTATATTAAAGAATTGAAGGAAGTATTTGAAAAGCGTGTATTGGAACTGACAAGATGAGCATAGCAGACTACTATAATTTTGTAATCATTCCCATTCTTGGGCTTTCGGTAATCCTGGTTTTCATCAGGTTTTTGAGAGGTCCAAGTATTGCTGACCGGGTGATTTCGTTGGACATGTTGATTCTCATGGCCATTGGGATCGTTGTGATCTACAGTATTATCCATAACCAAAGTACATTTTTGGACATTGCCATGTTGTTTGCCCTCATCGCATTTTTGGGTACAGTAGCTTTTGCATATTATCTGGAAGAAAGGAGGAAAAGAGATGAATGAAATTATTGTCATGATTTTGACAACCATTGGGGCACTTTTTGTGCTTTCCACTGCTCTTGCCATGGTCCGGAAAAGAGATGTTTACCTGCGAATCAATGTCACCACTAAAACAGCAACTTTGGGGCTTGGGCTTATTTTGGGGGCAGCCATGTTTTATTTCAACGAATATTCAGTCACCACACGGGTGTTGGCCACCATTATCTTCGTAGGACTTACTGCGCCCATAGGAGGCCATATGTTGGCCAGAGCGGCCTATATCAATAAAACTGAAAAATGGGAAGGTATGAAAATAGATGACCTCGCCGGACAATATGATCCCAAAAAAGATATTTTGCATTCAGAGGACATGAATACAAAATTTGAACCTCCAACAGACTATGACCAGCCATCGACCAAATAAAGCGCCCAAATGGCTTGTCATTCTGTTGGCTTTTTGGGCCATTTCCTGTGAACAGGAAATACAAAACGAGGAAATGATGGTGTCTCCTTATTCTTTTCTCTTGGGTGCATACACCGGACAAGATACTGAAGGTATAGGATATTTGGAATTTGACCCAGAAATTCAATTGCTTCGGACCCAAATCATTGCTAAAGGAGTCCATAACCCTTCTTTCGTAATTGCAAATAAAACCCAAACTTTGGTCTTTGCTGTAGAAGAAACCGCTGGCGAACAGGGTGGAAAAGTGAAGTCTTTTACATTTGATAGAGGCACAAATACCCTTGAACTGATTGATACCAAAGACAGTTATGGCGACCATCCCTGCTATCTCACGCTAGACCCGAGTGAGGAATTCCTTATCGTTGGAAATTACAGTTCAGGTAATTTTTCCGTGTACAAACTCAATCAGGGCAAAATGGAATGGGTGCAGACCATTCAACATGAAGGGCAAAGTATCAACCCACAACGGCAAAATCAAGCACATGTCCATAGCTTAGTATTTCACCCTGAAGGGAAACACCTGCTTGTAGGTGACCTGGGTACGGATAAAATCCACCTTTACGAATTCAACCCCTCATTCGCAGTGCCATTTCAACATGCTAATCCTTCCTACGTGGAAGTAAGTGCAGGAGCGGGACCTAGGCATTTAGCCATCTATCCCAATGGCCAATTTGTTTATTTGATCCATGAGTTAAGTGCAGAAATTGGGGTTTATAGGTTTGATGAAGGAAAAATGCAGGTAATTTCCCAAGTACCTTTGACAGGAAAGGAGTTTGTAGGAAATGTAGGAGCAGCAGAAATCAGGATTTCCCCCGATGCCAAGCACATTTATGCCTCCAATCGAGGGGATGCCAATGAAATTTCTGTTTATGAAATAGGGAAAGAAGGGAGTCTGAAATTTGTCCAACGGATCAAAAGCGGAGGCGAAATGCCCAGAAACTTTATTTTGACTAAAGATGGTAAGTACTTGTTAGCTGCCCATCAAGCCTCCAATAACATTACCGTTTTTGAAAGGGATCATAAGACGGGAGTCCTTGAACCTCTAGGCCTGGAAGTGAAATTCGAAAAGCCGGTATACTTCTTTGGGTTGGACTGAAAGTAAAATTCTTTTTTTTTATCAAGTCCAAAAGGGTCTTCTGTAAAATTTTTTTTGGCTAAAATTATCATGAACTTTAAAAATATTTTACGAAAAAGATTTTATATGTAAAAACTATGCTTACCTTTGAAAAAATATTTCAATACAATTACAATTATCATGAACACAGGAAAAGTAAAATTTTTTAATGAATCCAAAGGATTCGGTTTCATTATTGACAATGAGTCTTCTAAAGAGTATTTCGTACACATCACTGGTTTGATTGACGAGATCAGAGAAGATGACGAAGTTACTTTCGACCTTAAAGAAGGTAGAAAAGGCCTAAATGCAGTGAATGTAAAAGTAGTTTAATCTATATATTACACATTGACAATTAGTGAAAAACCCTGCCTAGGCAGGGTTTTTCTTTTTATTAAAATCTTAAACCAGAATCCGATTACCCTTTAGGTGATTATATGTCGGTAGCACCCGATCCTAAAGGGGGCAAACTCTTATTGATCGGATAATTTTACAGAATCTCAGTAAACCTTAGGATCAAATGTTTTGATCCCATTTTTTTTCTTTTCTATAATATAACTGCCCTTTTTCAATGGTAAGCGGAGATTCAATATTGTTGTGGTACAATTGACCGGTACCCAGGCCTTGTGGCATTTTAACTTTCTTGGTAGCGGTAAATTGTGCAATGGCATTTAAGCCAATATTGCTCTCAAGAGCTGATGTAATCCACCAGCCAATACCTAAATTTTCTGCAGTATCAATCCATTCCTCAGACGACCTGATACCTCCAAGCAAGGTAGGTTTCAAAATAATGTATTGGGGGCGAATGGTTTCCAATAGCATTCTTTTTTCTTCCAAGCCATGGATACCGATCAACTCTTCATCCAAAGCAATGGGAAGCGGTGTAAGTGCACATAG
>NZ_AMGM01000084.1 GCF_000298295.1 Cecembia lonarensis LW9 | reverse complement strand
TTGATAGCATTCATCACCTGCATCATGGAGACATTGTGTGCTTTCATGGCTACAGGATCCAAGTCCACCTGATATTCCTTCACGTGACCACCTATACTGGCCACTTCGGCCACGCCTTCAGCTCCTGCCAAGCCATAACGCACGTAGTAATCCTGAATGCTCCTTAGCTCATGTAAATCCCAACCACCAGCTGGGTTCCCATTTTCATCCCTGCCTTCCAAGGTATAGAAATACACCTGACCTAGGCCTGTAGCATCAGGACCAAGTTTGGGCTGCACCCCTTCAGGTAGCAGGCCCGCTGGAAGGGAATTGAGTTTTTCCAAAATTCGCGATCGGCTCCAATAGAATTCCACATCATCTTCAAAAATGATATAGATAGAAGAGAAGCCGAACATAGAGGTGCTTCGGATAGATTTTACCCCAGGCATTCCCAAAAGGGATGTTGTCAGGGGATAGGTGATCTGATCCTCCACATCCTGAGGGGAGCGTCCCATCCAGTCGGTGAAGACAATCTGTTGGTTTTCACCAATATCAGGAATGGCATCTACCGGAACTGGGTCATTGGGAAGAAAACCTGTATCCCAGTTGAATGGAGCCGTCACAATCCCCCAGCCTATGACCAAGAAAAGGAGGATTACTGTGACCAGTTTATTTTCGAGGAAAAATTTGATGATATTATTTAACATAAATTCTGAATTTAGCTTAATTCATCTGCAACTTTTCTGAGTGATGGAGACAGATATTGGTGGATACTTGTCCGCCTGTGGCAGATTGGATATTGGTAGATACCAGTTCCCAATACAAAACTTTGCTTGGATAAAGGGGGGAAATCGCGGGAAAGGCTGTAGTTAGACCTTTTAGGTTTTGAAAACCTGACAGATCTTCAAATTGGATCTACAAATTACAAGAAAGCAAATTGAATCTTTGTGCCTTAGCGGCAATCCCTTTTTAAATAGGGAGAAAAATCAAATCAGGAATACCTGACAAAAAATATAAATAGGGGTATTGTGGAATATGTGCGGAGAGCAATCAGCAAAGACTGTTTTCTCTTCTATAGCAGCAAAAATGACAGGTAATTCAAAGGTAAACTCAGCGTTAAGCAACTCGGCAAACTGAGATTGCACGATTAATACGTCGGACAACTGTTGATCCGAATTAGGCAATTCCAGGTTGGAAACATCATCGCAACAACCTGGCATGGGTGTATTGGACTCGCAACAGGTCTTATACTCTGTGAAGACATTAATATGCTGAAAATCATCTCCACAAAAATGCATGGAATAGCTCAAACCTGCGTTAAAAAACACATAAAAAACGAGTAGCGCTATTTTGATAAATGACTTCACGGGAAATGTTTACGCATCAAAGTTACGAAAGTTATGAATATTTTAATGCATATCCTTAAACCAGTTAAAGCGCTCCTTGATAATATTTCCCTTTTCTTGTTTTAAATAGTCCAAAAAGGCCTCTGCTACAGGTGAAAAACGTTTATTCTTCATGTAAATCAAGTTCCAAGTAGTAACGATTGGAAAATCTTCTACGGGAACAATCTTAAGGTCTCCATCCTGAATTTCATTTTTTATCCCGATCAAAGGCATTACCGAATAACCTAATCCGGCAATAACCGCCTGCTTTACCGCTTCATTGGAAGTGAGCTCCATCTTTTTCCTGACAGGAATACCATTATCCCTCAGGTACCTCTCCATAGTCAACCTTGTTCCTGAACCCTGTTCTCTATAAATAAGGGCTATATCTTCAAAGAATTTTTTACTGTATACCTTTTGGTCAACCTCAAATTCTTTATTGGCCACCAAATAGAGCTTGTTTTCCATCAAAGGAATACTTTCTACCTGCATGGCTTCCGGCAAAATAGACACCAAGGCAAAATCAATCTCATTTTCATCCAAACTATTTATAACCATAGCCTTATTGGTCACATCTAGCTTCAATTCGATCCCCGGATGTTCTTTTATGAAGCCTGCCAGAAAATACGGCATCACATATTTGCCTGTAGATACTACGGAAATCTTCAATTTA
The DNA here is from genome assembly GCF_000298295.1 of Cecembia lonarensis LW9. Classification (GTDB taxonomy): domain Bacteria; phylum Bacteroidota; class Bacteroidia; order Cytophagales; family Cyclobacteriaceae; genus Cecembia; species Cecembia lonarensis. Next base: position 14,051 of record NZ_AMGM01000084.1, on the reverse strand, counting down.
CCCGTCAATTGTCCTTTGTAGGCAGCTGTTTTATAATTAATGGCACTTACCTGCTCGACAATTCTCTCTGCAGCTTCTGCAATTTCTTTTCCGAAGTCTGTGATATACAACCTCCTCCCTACTACTTCTGTCAAAGGAATATCAAATTGATCCTGAAAATTTCTCAATTGGATAGATACTGCGGGCTGGGTAAGATGCAATTCTTCAGCAGCTTTGGTAATGCTCTGTGTTTGGGTAATCTTCAAAAACACCTGAAGTTGATGTAAGGTATAATTCATAAATATATTTTATGGATCTTATTATAAATATAAATAAAAATATATAGTATATACTGAAGAACTTTGTGAAAAGTTTCAATTCTGAGACATGAAAAGAAAAATATTTGTTTGTTGTTCATTTTTGCCTGTCAAATCCTTCTTGGAGCAAAGGTTTGGAAATAACCATTATTTTTTAGAGCGGCATGCCGGTCTGATACAGCCCGAAGAAGACCTAGCCATGATAGAAGAATTACTGCAAACGGGCAACTTTGACGAATTGATTTTTACAATTGATTTAGACTGCATTTTTTTTCAAGAAATCATCTCCCAAAAAAACGATTTGGATTTCCCTCAAAAAGATTTTTTAAAGCATATATTCCGGAAAAATTTCACGGAAATTCAAAAAGAAACAAAATTTTCTTCCAAAGTAGCTGCACTTTATCTTGCATACTTGGAGGAGATTTCCTTTACTTTGTCCAAAGAAATGTATTTTCTTGAATCAATTTATGGCGACCAGCTTCATTTAAAAGGCATGTTGACTCAGGTGCGAAAAGAAAAATCCATTGAGTTCAATATCAATTTAGCCACACAGGCCCTATGAACTACCATTTATTACTCGACAACTTCACCAACCCGGCTTTTTTATTTTTTGTTTTAGGTATTCTGGCAGTTCGCCTAAAAAGCGATCTGGAGATTCCTAACAACTCCTCCAAATTCATTTCTCTTTACCTCCTTTTTGCTATTGGTTTTAAAGGTGGACAAGAACTGGCCCACAGTGAATTCAATATGGGAATCATTTGGGCTGTTTTGTTTGGTATTGCGGTGGCCAGTGCGATTCCATTGTATACCTTTTTCATCTTAAAAAAACGTTTCAGTGTTGAAAATGCGGGGGCAATTGCCGCTGCTTATGGGTCAGTTTCTGCAGTTACCTTTGTTACAGCGGTGTCTTTCTTAGAGATTCAACACCAACATTTCAATGGATACATGGTAGCCATCATGGCATTGATGGAAGCTCCGGCCATTATATTGGGCGTGCTGTTGATCAAAATTTTCGGCCAGGACAATGGCCCTCAAATGAAATTAAGAAAAGTTGTCAATCATGCATTTACCAATGGTTCAGTACTGTTGATCTTGGGAAGTCTGATCATTGGCCTGCTGGCATCAGAAGAAGAAGCTAGGGGAATTGAACCTTTCACAACAGATATTTTTAAAGGATTTTTGGCCATCTTCTTATTGGATATGGGTATCACCAGTGGTAAAAAATTAAAGGACTTTCTGGATTCTGGGAAGTTTACAGCGATTTTTGCCATCCTAATTCCCCTGATCAATGGTGCAGTAGTAGCCTTTATATCCCAATGGATCACTGATAGTGCCGGCGACAGGTTCATGTTTGCCATCCTAGCAGCTTCAGCTTCTTACATCGCTGTTCCGGCAGCTATGAAAATTGCCGTACCCAAAGCCAATCCGGGCATATTCCTCCCTATGGCTCTGGCAGTTACCTTCCCTTTCAATATCACCCTCGGTTTTCCTGTGTATTATTGGATAGCATCAAGCCTATAATTTTTCTTCAAATTGGGTTTTGAAAATAGAAATTGATAGTAGATTAGGGGCTGAATTATTAATTACGTTAACTTATATGGCAAACAAATTACTATTATCTGTCATTTGCTTTTTTTCTTTCTTTTCCATCTCAAAAGCTCAAATTGAATCCAGTATCGTAGACGCTGCCCATGCTTATGCCCGTGCACAGATCAATGCTGATGTAGAGTCCATTCTCAATTTCACGCACCCTGGTCTGATAGAACAGGCAGGCGGACGTGAAAACATGAAAAAGACCCTGCAATTGATCCACCAAAACCAACAAAACAAAGGCATTAAATTACAGGATTTTAGGGTCAAAGAATCCATTCAGCACACCCGCTCCAATGGAGAAATTCATGCCTTGGTTCCGGTAGTCACCACCAGTAAAGTTCCGGGAGGACAATTGATCAGTGAAACCAATCTGATCGCGGTCTCAGAATCAGGGGCGGATCGTTGGTATTTTATTGAGACTACTTCCATTGATGAAAGGAATGTAGGAAAAGTTTTGGAAAACTGGGATGGCACACTCATTCTGCCTTTTAAAAAGGCTCCCGTTTTCAAAGAAGATAAAAAATAAAAAACCTCTCCCCCATTGATTGGGAGAAGAGGTTTTTTATAGGTTTCTTATTTTCCATTTGGCCTTGAAATAGCCCCAAATCACTTTGGGGCTCATGCCTTTTTTCCCCTTGAAGCCTCCATCATATCCCACATTTCTTGGGGAATCATGTCCAGGTTATTGAATTCACCGGCTCCCATTAGCCATTCCCCTCCATCTATGGTGATGACCTCACCGTTGACATAGGATGAAAAGTCGGAAACCAAATAAGCAGCCAAATTGGCCAATTCCTGATGCTCGCCGACCCTCCCCACCGGCACTTTTTTAGCTGGATCAAACTTCTTTACCAAATCCCCTGGCAACAAACGGCTCCAAGCACCTTCTGTAGGAAATGGCCCAGGAGCAATGGCATTGGATCGGATTTTATATTTTGCCCACTCAACAGCCAATGAACGGGTCATGGCCAGAACACCAGCTTTGGCGGCTGCACTGGGAACGACAAAACCTGAGCCAGTCCATGCATAAGTGGTCACAATATTTAGGAATGTCCCCGCCTGCTTTTCATTGATCCAATGTTTGCCCGCAGTCATGGTCACATTGGCAGTACCTTTCAGCACAATATCCAAAACCGTATTGAAGGCATTGGTAGATAGCCTTTCTGTTGGACTTATAAAATTTCCTGCAGCATTGTTTAAAACCACATCCACCTTCCCATAATGGGAAACAGCATCGGTCCACATTTTTTCGACCTGTTCTATATCCCTCACATCACAGGCCAAAGGGAGCACCTTTCCCCCTGTTTCACTTTCCATTTCCTTGGCTGTTTTTTCCAAAACATCCAATTTTCTGCTGGTGATCACCAATTGAGCCCCCAACTTTAAAAAATATAGCCCCATGGACTTTCCTAGCCCGGTCCCTCCACCGGTTACCAATATGGTTTTTCCTTCCAACGCCCCATCACGGAGCATTCCTTCGGTATGTGTCATATGCTTCTGAGTTTATAGATTTTTGAATATAGAGAATCCAACAAGTAAAAAAAAGCCGGGAATCTGTATTTTGGCATCATTTTATTTGTCAATGAAAGCGTATAGATTTACGGACAATTTAACATGATGTTTTCAAGACCAATTATATTGATTTCAATTATTGCATTAATCTCCTGCAATCCAGATATAGACAGGGATATCACTACTGACCTACAAGTAGAGGGCAGGGAGGTTTTCAGGATTTCCTTGGCCTTGGAGGAGTCCTATTTTCTTGCTTTACAAAATCTGGAATCTTACAGGAATGCTGATACCCTCTCACTTCCAGGCTGCCCTGACATACAAATCAATGAAGCTGAAAGAATGGTCACCCTAGACTTTGATGTAGAAAGGGAGTGTCCTTCAACTTTTAGCGTTGAGCGAAAGGGGAAGATACACCTGCAATTTTTGCAAACAGGAACCTTTGAAAGGACTACCCGAATGACCTATGAAGATTATCAGGTAAAGAATTTTCGAATAGAAGGAACACGTGAATTTCGTCAATTGCTGAACCTTAACCGAAGAAGTGAACAGTTTTCAGACCTACTGATTTTGGATTCCTTCGGTTCTTCTTCCCGGATAAGCGGCGATTATGATTTTACCATCAGCTTTGAAAATGGTACAGTGACAGCATTTGAAGTCACAGGAAGGCTTAATGGCAGAAACATTACCGGCAGACCACTTCAAATGACACCTGTAAGTCCAAAAAAATATAGCATTGCCTGCATTCGTTCGGGCCAACACCTTCCATTTGCCGGATCTGAAACCTGGCAAATTTTTAGGACGGCGACCATGGCCACCGCACATAACCTGAACTATGAGTCTTCAACAGATTGCAGCAATAAGGCCGTCATCAATTTAAGTGATGGCAGACAAGTGATTTTTGAACAGTAGGCCTATGGGTTAAAAGTATTTTTTTAACATAAGTCAGCTTGGGAGGGCTTTTATTCTTATATTTTTGAAAAATATCGTTGAAAACCTTTTTTAAACCAAAAATATGCAATTGACAACCCAAGTGGATCATTTTAATGGATTGATTATTCTACCTTTTTTGGAAAACGAAAATGCAATACAATCGAGAAGTGAGTTTCCAAGAGCACAGGTAAGCAGTGAGTTGTTTTCCGGTGTAAAAGATAGCCAGTTTTTGATCGAAAGGACAGAAGAAAACCAGGTATTTCTTTTCATTGGTCTTGGAAAAGACCCGGATTATAAGTCAATCAAAAATGCATTTCGAAGGCTCACTGCAAAGCAGGAAAAGCTATTCAAAGAACATGTCCTATTGGTCCTTTCCGAAGATTTCGGCGAGCAAGCGATGGAAGCAGCAGTTTCAGGTCTCTTACTGGGAACTTACAGGCTGGGTCACTTCAAAAGTCTTGAAAAAACCCAAAAAGATTGGGAGAAAGTAAAATTGGGTGTTTCCTCCTCCATTCCAAAAGCAGAAGAAATTGTCCGCCGCGCTGAAAAAATTGCTGCAGCACAAATGGAGACTTTCAAGTTGGTGGACCTTCCTCCGAATACGGTCACACCACAATACCTCGCGGAATGGGCCCAATCTACCGGAAAATCCTTAGGCATGGAAGTTAAGGTCTTCGGTAGAAAAAAAGCAGAAAAGGAAAAACTACATGCTTTTTTGGCTGTAGGACAGGGCAGTCAAAAAGAACCACAATTTATAGTCATGGAATATCGGCCCAAGCAGGCCCTAAAACACGTTGGACTGGTAGGAAAAGGGGTGACTTTTGATACTGGGGGACTGAACATCAAAACCCAAGGCATGGTCCATATGAAATGTGATATGGGGGGGGCTGCCACTGTTCTGGGAGCTATGCAGCTCATTGCCGACCTTGGTCTTCAGGTTCAGGTGACAGCCATAGTTCCCTGCGTCGAAAACGCCATTGACAAACAGGCTTACCTGCCCTCAGATGTCATTCAAAGTCACAGTGGAAAAACCATTGAAGTCATTGATACCGACGCAGAAGGCAGGTTGATCCTGGCAGATGCACTCAGTTATTTGGTCAAAAACTACAGGCCTGAGCACATTGTGGATTTCGCAACACTGACCGGAAGTGCAGTAGGTACTTTCGGTTATGAATGTGCCGCTTTATTTTCTCAGAATGAGGAATTGATCCAAAAATTAAGGAAAAGTGGTGATGCTGTAGGAGAGCGTATTTGGCCACTTCCTATGTGGGATTTATACAAATCGGAGATGGACTCTGAAATTGCCGATATCAAAAACTACCATGGCAAGCCTTATGCAGGAGCCATAACAGCCGCTAAATTTTTGGAGTATTTCACAGATGGACATGCATCATGGGCTCATGTGGATATAGCAGGGACAGCTTTTGGGGACTCTGAGTTTGCAAAAACCAAGCATGGGACAGCTTTTGGTGTGCATTTATTACTTAAATTCATGGAAAATCTTTAAGCTATGGGCAAAGAAAATAAAACATTTTTATGCATTTCGAACTACTTCAAAGGAAATGCCTTTTTGATAGCCTTGAAAAAAGCAGGCAATACGGTTTTTTTGGTGACTACAGAAAAGCTACGGGATAGCAATTGGCCTCACGAGTACCTGGATGAAATCTATTACATGCCCGGGCAGGACCTGGATTGGGACATGGATAAATTACTGGCAGGTGTTGCCGGTATCATGAAGCATACCAAAATTGACGCCATTGTAGCTTTGGACGATTATGATGTAGAAAAAGCCACCTACCTAAGAGAAAACCTTAGAATTCCAGGTATGGGACAGACCACAGGCAGGTATTTCCGGGACAAATTGGCCATGCGCATGCGTGCCCATGATGCAGGCGTATTGGTTCCTGCATTTTCAGCTCTTTTCAATGACGAAGAGATCAATCACTTTGCGGATACTGTTCCAGCACCTTGGGTACTCAAACCCCGCTCAGAAGCTTCTGCCCATGGAATAATCAAAGTGTATGACAAAGACAGCCTTTGGCAAAATATCCATGAGCTAGGCGATAACCGCATCAAATATTTGGTGGAGCAGTTCAGGCCAGGAGATGTGTACCATGCGGACAGTTTGAATTTGGATGGCAAAAGTATCTTTTGTACCGTATCCCGTTATTTGGCTACGCCCATGGAAATCTCCCAAGGTGGTGGTATTTTCAGAAGTGCCAATATCACTTACGGCACTGAAGATGATAAGGCTTTGAAAGAAGCCAACAAAAAAGTAATGAAAGCTTTTGGTATGAAAAATGGGGCAGCACATACTGAATTCATCAAAGGCAAAGAGGATGGTCAGATATATTTTCTGGAAACCTCCTCTAGGGTGGGAGGTGCCCATTTGGCAGAAATGGTAGAAGGTGCCACTGGGGTCAACTTATGGACGGAATGGGCTAAAATAGAAGATGCCATCTCCAAAGGCAAGGAATACAAACTACCAAAAGTGACTAAAGGTTATGCCGGTATCGTTCTGACGCTGTCCAAATTTGAACATCCTGACCTGTCATCCTTTGATGATTCAGAAGTGTGCTTCAGGGTACCACTGGAGTATCACGCAGGCCTGATCGTCAAATCAAAAAAACAGGAAAGGATACTGGAGTTACTTGACAATTACGCGGCAAGATTGAGTGATGGATTCTCTACCGTTGCCGAACAGGAAAAATTGAAGAAATTTCATTAACGATTGAAAAAGGGATGTTTGTTCATCCCTTTTTCGTTTTTACCCTCAATATTTACCGTTCGCAAATTTTAGGTTTTTCAGGAGGATTTAATAGATACTTTTACCATGAATCCGGAAAATAATATGAAAAGAATATTGATTGTCATCTTTCTACTTGGCTTTAACTTTCCATCCATAGCCCAAGTGGATACCATTGAAGTCTTCAGCCCGGTCATGCAAAAAACGCTTCGAGCTGCCGTGGTCAAGCCCTCCACTTATTCCAATACTGCTCAAAAATATCCCTCCATATACCTTTTGCATGGAGGTTCGGGAAGTTTTTCTGACTGGCACCAAAAGGTAACCAAAGAAAACTTATTGATTGACCTGGCCAATCAGTACCAAGTGCTGATCATTACCCCTGGAGTAGGCCCTGCCTCCTATTATTACGACAGCCCTTTGATGGATACGGTTAAATATGAAACTTACTTCATTAAAGAGCTTATTCCCTTTATAGACCAAAACTACAGGACCTACTCACAAAGAGAAGCAAGGGCCATTACAGGTCTATCTATGGGCGGACATGGTGCGATGATGCTGAGCGCAAAAAACCCTCATATGTTTATCGCTGCCGGAAGCATGAGCGGCGTGATGAACATTGACACAGACCTTTGGACAGTCAATGATGAATTTAGAAAATTGAGAAAAGAAGCTCAAAAAGCCATGTTGGGTGAAATTCAATACCAGCACCCCTTCAGCGAGTACACTGCTGTAGGTTTGGTGGACAGGATGAAGAAAAATGGCATCGCCCTGCTTTTCGATTGTGGTGTAGATGATTTCCTGATTGCTACGAATAGACAGATCCACGAACTTCTCCTCCAAAATAATACCCCTCATGAATACACAGAGCGACCAGGTGCCCATACTTGGGATTACTGGACGGAGGCCTTACCTTTCCACATGCTTTTTATTGACAATGTTTTTAAAAAACATAAACAAACCCAAAAATGACCAAGAAATTAACTTTGATTTGGCTTTTCCTTATCCTCTCTGCTTTTGCCCATGCCCAAACTGAGCTTCAGCGATGGCAAAACAGGGCTTCCCAGATTGAAATATTCAGAGATGCCTGGGGTGTTCCACATATTTACGGGAAAACAGATGCCGATGCAGTCTTTGGTATGATTTACGCCCAGTGTGAAGATGATTTCAACCGGGTAGAAGTGAATTACATCAACGCGATGGGACGGATGGCAGAAGTGGAAGGCATTTCAAAGCTTTATACTGACTTTCGTATGAGGCTGTATATTGACGAGGATGTAGTCAAAAAAGAATATGAAAACTCCCCCGCTTGGTTGAAAGACCTGATGGATGCCTGGGCTGATGGCATCAACTATTTCCTACACAGCCATCCGGAAGTTCAGCCCAAACTGCTTACGAAATTTGAACCATGGATGGCTTTGACATTTAGCGAAGGAAGCATTGGTGGGGATATTGAAACGATCTCTGTCAATCAGTTGAAGGCTTTCTACGACAAGGATTTCCATTCCAACCTGGTCCTTCAGGAAAGAGACTGGATGGAAGAACCCAGAGGCTCCAACGGTTTTGCCATTGCTCCAAAGTTAAGTCAATCCGGAAATGCGCTCTTACTGATCAATCCCCATACTTCCTTTTACTTCAGGCCTGAGGTACATATGGTCAGCGAAGAGGGGCTCAATGCTTATGGGGCAGTGACCTGGGGGCAATTTTTCATCTATCAGGGCTTCAATGAGTACAATGGCTGGATGCATACCTCCAGCCGGGCTGATGCCATTGACCACTTTGCCCTGAAAGTAGAACAAAGGAATGGCCAATATCACTACCTTTTTGGAGAGGAATGGAGGCCCTTAACAGCAAAAAACATAAGCCTAAAATACAAAGAAGGTGATGAATTAGTGGAAAGGGAAATTACCGCCTTTTACAGCCATCATGGGCCTGTGATAAGAGAAGAAGACGGAAAATGGGTGGCCATTTCCTTGATGGTCGAAAGGGTAAAAGCTTTGACCCAGTCTTACAGCAGAACCAAAACCAAGAACCATCAGGAGTTCAAGGCCACCATGGATTTGAAGACCAATTCATCAAACAATACCGTTTATGCAGACCGGGACGGGAATATAGTGTATTACCATGGCAACTTTATTCCCATTAGAGACCCTCAGTTTGATTGGAGGAATGTCGTAGACGGAAGCAATCCCGCCACAGATTGGAAAGGCCTGCATGAGGTAGAGGAGATGATCTATATTGAGAATCCTGAAAACGGTTGGATACAAAACTGCAATTCTACCCCTTATACAGCAGCAGGCCCCTACAGTCCTAAAAGAGAGAACTACCCTGCCTATATGGCCTGGGACTTGGAGAATGCCAGGGGGCTGAATGCCGTCAGGGTCCTTACGGGACAAAAGGGCTTCACCCTCGAATCACTGATCGCTGCTGCTTATGAACCCACCCTAATGGCCTTTAAGCCATTGATTCCAGCAATACAAAAAGCCTATGACGCACTACCTTCAACAGATCCCAAAAAGGCAAGCCTGAAAGAGCCCTTGGAGACCTTGAGTGAATGGGACCTGAAAACAGGTACCGGCTCGGTAGGGACCAGTTTGGCTGTTTTCTGGGGTGGACAGTTGATGGCAGATGCAAGGGAACTGGACAGGCCTTGGGACCGCTATATTTTTGATTTCCTTGCCGAAGAAACCAGTGATGCCATGAAACTGGAAGCCTTTGAAAAAGCGATCAACAAACTAAATAAGGATTTTGGCAGCTGGAATACCCCTTGGGGTGAGATCAACCGCTTTCAAAGGGTAACCAATGAAATCCAGGGCAAATTCTTTGATGAGCTTCCCAGCCTTCCTGTGGGATACAATTCTTCTCTTTGGGGTTCCTTGGCCGCTTATGGCAGCAGGGCATATCCCAATACCAAAAAGTGGTATGGTACTGTAGGCAATAGCTTTGTGGCTGTAGTGGAATTTGGAGATAAGGTGAAGGCCAAAAGCATCTTGGCGGGTGGTCAGAGCGGAAACCCTTTCTCCCCGCACTTTGTAGACCAGGCCGAAAAATATGCCAATGGGGAGTTCAAAGAAGTGAATTACTACAAAGAAGATGTGATAAAAAATGCGCGGATCAGGTATCAGCCGGGAAAGAAAAAATAAATCCCGGAAATTATCGATCAAAAATATGGGCGAAAATGGTTTTCGCTCATTTTTTATTAAATTGGGTAGCGAACTGTTTTTCATTTACTTAGGAAATCAGATTAAATTAAACCATGCTCAAGAAAATACTGATTCCAATTCTAATACTTGTCCTCTTCAGCAGCCATGTAGGGAGTCCTGGGGTAATTTTTGAAGGGTTGTTAGGCCCCTATAGGGTTTTGGCCAATATCAATCCCCCGGATGTAGTTCCAGGAACAGCCATGGTCACCGTGATCATTCCAGAGAATCCTGAAGGTCTGACTATGGAAGCAAGACCCGTATACTGGTCCGCAGGATTGAAGGGAACCCCCAAAGCAGACCCATTATACCCTGTCGCAGGGGAATTGGGGAAATATGAAGGAGAACTTTGGTTTATGGAATCAGGTACCTCCAGTGTGCAATTGATCATGCAGCAGGGAGAGGAAACCTTTGAGACCATCATTCCCGTGATGGCTGTGCCTACAGCACAAAAAGAAATGCCTATGGAATTAGGGATCGTTCTTGCACTTTTGGGTATACTTTTAGTGGTATTGATGGTGACTATTGTAGCTTCAGCCATGAGTGATTCCATCCGAGAACCTGGAATGGAACGTACTGCAAAAAGCCAGAAAAGAAAAAAGCTAGGCATGATGGTAGGCACCGTCGTAATGCTATTGATTCTTTGGGGTGGTAAATCCTGGTGGGATGCTGAGTCAAAACAATACAGAGATTACATGTTTGAACCACTCAGTGGGACTTCCACTTTTAAAAGCAATCCTGACGGAAATTACATGCATCTTGCGGTGGATCCGCTCAAGAGTACACAAGGAAGGGTCACCCGGAAAATAAGCTTTATTGTTCCTGACCATGGCAAACTCATGCACCTCTTTTTGATACGAAAAGGAGACTTGGACGTATTTGCCCACCTGCATCCTGAGCGATTAGACACCTTGAACTTCAGGGTCAAACTACCTCCACTTCCTTCTGGGGACTACCATGTTTTTGCCGATATCACACGCTATACCGGCTTTGCGGAAACCATCGTTTCTGAGCTTAACATACCGGAGTCCAGCAATTTCAGATTGGTTTCCGATGAAGCAGTTGTTTTGGGACGAGACGATACTTATACTTTCTCCAATCCTGTTTCCAACAAACTGATCACGCTGGATGGAGACATCATGATCTGTGGAAAGCCCGGCATAAAAACCGATCTTCCGGGAGGATATTCGGCAGTTTGGGAAACTGAAACCGGGAAATTTGAAGCAGGAAAATTGTATAATTTGGATTTTGCCCTATTTGACCCCAGTGATGAGCCTGCTAACCTGGAACCTTACTTGGGCATGATGGGGCATGCAGTGGTATTGAAGCATGATGGATCGGTTTATATCCATTTGCATCCCACAGGAAATTATTCTATGGGTTCTCAGCAAATGCTTTTGGATAGATTTAAATCCGGAAAAATTGGATTCACAGATATCCCTCAAAGTCTGAGCTTTCAGGACAGTATCGATCAGGTGGTAGCCTTTCTGGATGCCCTGCCCGATGCGGAAAGAGACAGCCTTTTGATGGGAGACATGGTGCACTACAATTGGGAGGACCCTGAGCACGAAGAACACAGCATGGTGAGTTTCCCCTATGCTTTCCCGGAAAAAGGGAATTACCGAATTTGGATACAAGTTAAAATTGACGGAAAAATTGTCAATGGTGCTTTTGATGTAGAAGTTGAATGAAATTGATATGAAAACAAACTTCAGTACCCTAACCTTAGAAGATGCTTTAAGAACAGAGTCTACTGTATCAACAAGGGTAATACCAAGCTTTATTTATGCTTCGGTTTTCGCTTCTTTTTGTATTGCCGTAGGCTTGCAATGGGATATTTCATGGCACATGAGTGTGGGAAGAGATGGTCTGTTTTCACCACCGCATCTGGCCATTTACCTGGGAGCCATCATTTCGGGTATATTTTCCGGTATCAAAGTGCTTAAAACCAGTTTTTGGGGAAGCCTGGAAGAAAAACAACAAACCATCAAGTTTTGGGGCATCTTCCACGGTTCCCTGGGCGCCATGTTCTGCATTTGGGGCGCTTTTGCCATGCTGACTTCAGCGCCTTTCGATGATTGGTGGCATAATACCTATGGCTTGGATGTGAAAATCCTTTCTCCTCCACATGCCGTCCTGGGATTGGGCATGATAGTGATCCAATTTGGTGCACTGATTTCTGTGATCGCTGTACAAAACAGGCTGGGTAATAATATACAAGAAAAAGCAAAATCCCATCTTCATTGGCTTTACGCATTGAGTTCAGGTTTTCTATTGGTAATGGGCTATACCTTCTTTGCGGAGTATTTCTTCCTCAGCAGGCAGCACCATGTCTTAACCTATCAGGTAGCTATGGCTGCGCTTCCGATCCTGATGGTTTCTGTAGCCTATGCCTCTCCTTACAAATGGGGGGCTACCAAAATGGCGATTGTCTACACCTTATTGATGGCCGGAATGGTATGGGTTTTGCCCCTTTTCCCGGCAGAACCTAAACTGAGTCCCGTATATAATTACATCACAAGGTTTCAGCCCTTCCATTTCCCATTTATCTTGGTGGTTCCTGCTTTGGTGATTGACCTGATGGTGGCCAAATGGAAAAATAACAATAAATGGGTTTTAGCAGCTGCACTTTCCCTTGGTTTTGTGATCAGCTTCGTTCCTGCACAATGGTACTTTGCGGAATTGCAGATGTCAGAATATGGCAGAGGATGGTTCTTCGGCAGGTATTCCCTCCCCTATTTCGCCAATCCTGATTCCCCTTACCGCTACATCTTCCACCCCAACTACATCAGTCAGGGCTGGGATCTGATCAAAGGGCTGGGAATAGCAGCATTGATTGGACTGATAACCTGTAGGCTGGGACTGGCCTGGGGCCATTGGATGAGTCAGGTAAAGCGATAGGAGAATAGGTGATTAATTATTAGGTGATTGGTTTTGCAGATAATCCAAAAGTTTTTCTAGTTTTTGGGCGGCCTTGAAAGATAAAACTACCTTTCTCATCTCTCGCCTCTAACCTCTCGCTTCTCAAAAATCACGGCCAACGATTAGGTACCGTATGCTTGTTCAATATCCTTTTGGCCTCCTTTTGTACTGAGGGCAGTTTCTGAGCCTGCCAGATATTTTCCCTGGCATAGCGGCCCGCTGATTCCAATTCCACAATGGGAGCTGGATAGTCAACTCCGATTTTTACCTGATATAGGTCTTGCTCAATGGCCGTCCAATTCCATGGCTCATGGATCAAGGAGGCAGGCACAAGATTTAATTCGGGCAACCATTTTTTGATATATACGCCATCCGGATCATGGTCCTGGGACTGCTTGACCGGATTGTAGATGCGCACGGTATTGATCCCCGTAACCCCTGCCTGCATCTGAAACTGAGGGTAATGTATACCCGGTTCAAAATCCAAAAATAAACGGGCCAAGTGATCCACCCCAGTCCTCCAATCCTGCCAAAGGTGATGGGTCAAAAAAGAAACCAACATGGCCCGCATCCGGAAATTCAGGTAACCGGTTTCCTGTAAACAACGCATGCAGGCATCTACCAAAGGATAGCCTGTCCTAGCCTCCTTCCAAGCATTGACTTTATTTGCATCAAAGGGTTTTTCAAGTTCTTCAAAACCTATATTGACATGCCTGAATTCCATTTGAGACTCCATCTCAAATTTCTGGATAAAATGGCAGTGCCAGCGCAAGCGGGACTGGAAATTGGTCAGATTTCGTACTTGAAATTTCTCCTTTTTCTTTTTTCTGCCGCTTGATATACCTGCCGCATGGA
>NZ_AMGM01000083.1 GCF_000298295.1 Cecembia lonarensis LW9 | reverse complement strand
ATTTTTATCTTTCACCAAACAGCCATTAGCATGAAAAGGACAGCTTTGGTATTAAGTGGAGGAGGTTTCAAGGGCGCATTCCAGGTAGGTGCACTGGCATACCTGAAGGAAAACTGGACAAAAATCATCCCTCATAAGCCCAATATGCATTTTGATATCATAGCAGGTGTGTCCGTCGGGTCATTAAACGGCCTTTTGATTGCACAGGATAAGTTTGGTGAATTGATAGAGCTTTGGGATAAAGTGGCCGAAAACGGCGTGGGTGAAATATACCAGTCTGACTTTATTGATACCCGCCCAGACCATTCTGATCCAGATCCGAAATTGAAAATGAGTATTTCTTGGAAAAGTATCAGAAAGCATTTTCCAAAAACAACCCGTAATATTTTATTGCGAGCCTTATTTAACCGGCAAAGGATGCTGGATGCCTTGAGAGAAGAGTTCCAAGGATTTCAGTCCATAGCCGACAATACGCCCCTCAGAAATAAACTTTTGGAATATGCCAAAAAGGAAAATATTCAAAACGCCATTTATAAATGTGGTTATGTTTCCCTTTCTGATGGGAAATATTTTGCGACCAAGCACGAGGACTTTGACAGCAATGAAGATTTTTTAGATGGAGTTTTGGCCTCCACGGCAATGCCTATCATTTGGAAACCCATTGAGAAAATCAAAGCCCAATCAAAAGTGGCACCGGCCCAACAAGTGGTAGATGGGGGTATCAGGAATGTATCGCCACTCAGTGATGTCATCAAAGAGATTGCAAGGAGTTTTCCGGACGATGAATTTACCATCATTATTATCAATTGCAATTCAGGAGAGATTCCTGAAGACCCACCCGGTACCAAGAGGAATATCGCTCAGATTGCTTTGAGATCCTTGGTGGAGATTTCCATTACGGAAATTTTTAATAATGACATCAAGGAGTTTATGGACAAAAACTACCTGGTCAAGCAGGTCAAAAGTAAGTTTCCCGAAGAGGTCATTCACGATTATGATTTTGCCAATAATGCCCAGGGCAAGCCATTGAAGTTTTTTGAGGCAATCATCATTCAACCGGATAATGGGATATTGGGAGACACATTGACGGCCAATCGTCCCTTGGTGCAACGCAGATTAAATCATGGTAAGCAAAAAGCCAAATTGGCCTTAAAGAAGCATCTTGAAAATAAAGATCCCTTTAAGTTTACGATCGTTTAATTTCTCTTGTAAAGGGAGGTGTTGCGCCTCAGAATTGATTTCTGAGTTCAATTCATTAGCTGGCGATTTGGGGCTTGGTTTTCCAACGTTCGTGCATCCAGACCCATTGGGTAGGGTCTTGATTGATCAACATTTCTGAGGCTTTGGATAAAGTCAGGGTATTATTAAACAGGTCATCGGCCTCATTACCAGTGGTGGTAATCTGTACTTCTGGAAAGATTTTTAACTGTTGCTGGTTATCTTGATCAAGATAAATGCCCATAGGGATAACTTTGGCACCTGTCCTAATTGCAAAAAGGGCAGCACCAACCGGGGTGGAAGCCGGCATGCCCATAAAGTCAACAAAAACACTTTTGACCTTGGTATCCTGATCAATCAACATGGCCACTACACCTTCTGATTTTAGATTTCTTACCACTTTTTTAAAACAGGCCAACTCTTTCATGTGCACAGATCGCATGACGTCCCCTGCATTCTTCCCAATCATGTGAAACACTTGTTTGGCCATTGTTTGGATTTCTTCATTGGATTTTTCTCGGCCATATACCATTGTTAAATGGCGGATTGTTTTTTTTCTGGCATCTCCAACTAGATAATAGGAAACCCCTCCCAAAAAGCCACAAAAGTAAAGGACCAATTTCCTGGGGGAATAATAGGCCATTAGCAAAATTGTCTTGACAAGAAGGTATAAAAAGTAATATTTGATGCGCTTGATAGCTGGCCGCTTTTTAGTTTCCATCGTGAAAATGAATTAAAAATATAAAGCTAAAACTTCTATTTGATTGAATTCCCTACTACAACTCTTACTAATTTACCTAAAGTAAGGAATTTTTCAGGACAATATATTTAGAATTAATTGACTAAAAGATAAAGTTCATTTGCGCTTTTTGGCCTATTGGTGTTATTTTTATAAAAAGCAATCTTTTAATTAAACAGCCCTATCTATGAAAAACGCAGTTTTCTTAATACCATTCGTTTTCTTTTTGGCCTGTAGCCAAAAGTCAGAGACTAAAGAACAGGTGGAAGAAATACTCAAAGAGATCGTAGAACCCGAAAAAACGGAACCCGAAGTATCTCAAGAAGTTGCTGAGTCCTTTGGCTTGATAGGTTCTTGGTCTATTCCTTCATCTTTTGGTGGTGGGGAATTAAAAATTGAGCATCACTTGGGAACCTACTACAAAAATGAAGAACACTCAGATGGCACTGTGCATATTGCGCCCATGGATATGGTGGAAGAAGGAGGAGAAAAATTGTTCAGCTTGAAGGATGAATCTTCTGATGATATCTGGGCAGTGACTAAAGATGGAAAGCTTGAACTAAGGTCCAGAGATGGGGTGAAGTATTCCAGTGAGGCTTTGTAAGGTAAATTTTCTAGATCAATTAAATAGGGGCTGCTTAAAAACAACTAAGACACTTTAAATCAATATTTAGAGAATGGTTTTTAGAAATCAAAGCGCAAGGTTTGCAAGCAAGATATATTGGAAATCTTGCATCAAATTATCAAAGTTTGATGATTTATAGCTTAGCCTCAGGTACAATATCTTCTTGGTAGGCTTCAGCTCGAAGTATAACATACGTCTTCGCTTGGAATCTATTGCACCTGAGTCTTTTTCAGCAGACCCTAAATACATAAGGCTGTCTATATTGATAAGACAGCCTCTTTAAAATGGTTTATAACCAACTGGGCCCTATTGCAGGTTATATTCAATCCCGACCGTTCTACTCCACAGTTACAGATTTGGCCAAGTTTCTTGGTTGGTCTACATTACAACCTCTCATTACGGCAATGTGGTAGGACAACTGTTGCAAAGGAACTACAGCCACCAAAGGCACAAATGCTTCCTCTGTCTCAGGGATTTCAATCACGTGGTCAGCCATATGCCTTACCGTGGTATCTCCTTCAGTCACTACGGCGATAATTTTACCTTTTCTTGCTTTTACCTCCTGAATATTACTCACTACTTTTTCGTAGGAGCTATCTTTGGTCGCGATAAATACCACAGGCATTTCTTCGTCAATCAACGCGATAGGTCCATGTTTCATCTCTGCAGCAGGGTAACCTTCGGCATGTATGTAAGAAATTTCTTTCAGTTTCAAAGCTCCTTCTAAGGCAACAGGGAAATTGTATCCCCTGCCTAAATACAAGAAGTTTCTCGCATCTTTGAATTCCGCGGCAATTTCTTTAATCTTATCGTTCAGTTGAAGGGCTTTCTCCACCTTTGAAGGAATGGTTTCCAGTTCGCTCAACAGCTGCATGTACCTGTTTTCTGGTAATGTACCTCTTTGATAGCCCAGCTTAAGTGCCATCATGGTCAATACTGAAATTTGTGCAGTAAATGCTTTAGTGGAGGCCACCCCGATTTCCGGACCGGCGTGGGTATAAGAACCTGCATGGGTTGCCCTAGGTATAGAGGAACCTACCACATTACATACACCAAAGATGGTGGCTCCCTTAGATTTTGCCAATTCTATGGCTGCTAAGGTATCTGCAGTTTCTCCGGACTGGGATATGGCAATGATGAAATCTCTTTCATTGACCACAGGATTCCTGTATCTAAACTCAGAAGCATATTCTACTTCTACCGGAATTCGGGCAAACTCCTCAAAAAGGTATTCTGCTACCAATCCAGCATGCCATGAGGTACCACAAGCAGTAATGATGATTCGGTCGGCATTTTGGAATTTGTTCATATAATCCCGGAATCCTCCTAGAACCAGCCTTCCATTTTTGGCATCCAATCTGCCCCTCATACAATCCGCTATAGACCTGGGTTGCTCATTGATCTCCTTTAACATAAAATGTTCATACCCACCCTTTTCAATGGCTTCTAATTCCATTTCCAATTGGTTGATATAAGGATTGGTCTCTACATTTTCAATGGTTTTGATCTGTAGCTTGCCATTCCTAATCACAGCAATCTCATAATCATCCAAGTACACTACCTGATTGGTGTATTCAATGATTGGGGTAGCATCGGAGGCCAAAAAGTACTCTTCATCTCCCACTCCTATGACTAAGGGGGAGCCTTTTCTTGCTGCAATCAGGGTATCTGGTTCTTCCTTATTCATGATTACTATGGCATATGCACCTACTACTTTATGCAGGGCAAGCCTTACTGCCTCTTCCAGACTGCAATAATTGTTGACATATATGTCTTCGATGAATTTGATGAAAACCTCAGAGTCTGTTTCAGAGTGAAAAACATATCCCTTATTCATCAAGTCTCTTTTCAGGACATCGTAGTTTTCTATGATCCCATTGTGGATCATGGCAAACTTCTCGCTTGAAGAATAATGGGGATGTGCATTCACATCGTTAGGCTCTCCATGGGTGGCCCATCGGGTATGCCCAATTCCAATTTTAGAATTTAAATTGGAAAGTCCATTCAAGTGGTTTTCCAATTCAGAGACCTTACCTTTTTTCTTGTAAATGCTTAATCCTTCTTGATTGAGTAAGGCTACACCTGCACTATCATAACCCCTGTACTCCAATCGCTTTAAACCTTTGATGATGATGGGCAAAGCTTCCTGCTGTCCCACATAAGCTACAATTCCACACATAGATAAAAATTCTTAAAAATTTTAACTCAATTGATAAACAAACATAGCAAAAAGGAGGCCAATTAGCCAACTTTTTTAAAAACTATCAATGTCATTATGTTACTTCTTAAAATAAACTTAAATTAAAATGCCCTTGCCTTGGAGTAAAAGATTTTAAGTACTGGGCTTCTTGAGTCCAATACAAATTCACGGAGAGATTGCCTGTATTCATCAGTCCCTCCTACCAAAGGGTAAAGAATAAAATCCCTTCTTTGCAAATTGCCCCTATAGATCGCATTCACATGAGAAGTAATGGTTTGCCGGTAGATATTATTTTCTCTATTATGTGCCAATAAGGCAGGTGCGTCTCCTACAAAGGGATCCCCAGTAGCGGGGTCAAATTGCGGTCGGCCATCTGATTGAACAGCGAATGCACCTAAATCTCCCAATAAAACCCTGTTTGTTTCATTGGTAAAAAACATTTGCAGAAATTGTGGAGGGCGATTGGTTGCAACATTACGCTCTAAAGGACCCATTTCCAGGGTTACTTGATTGAAAGTGACATTTTCTAGGGTATCCAAGAATGCATCCAGTGCACTCATATCCAGCTTAACCAATATCCCCGTATTATTTTTAGCACCTGCCCTTTCACCAAGATCATAAGCTACAAATTTTTCAGTAATTTGCGCTGTGGGTGTTCCTGTAGGATCATTAACGATCTGATTAAAATGTCTGGCAGAATTGTTATTTACACCTGTAGCTATTGGATATGCCCGGGATATCGTATCGCCTTCGTTTTTGTAAAAGAAAATAAAACCTGTATTGTTTCCAGGCCTCGCATTAAAGGAAGTATTTTCATCCTGTCCTCCCTTGAATACCAATCCTGGAAGAAAATTTCTGAATGTAAATATATCTGAAAAGGCAGACCCTTCTTTTAAAGCCTCAAATAGTTCAATTGCGAAGGCATTTTCCGTGATTGTTGCAAAAACTAAAGTGTCTTGTCGATTGGAGAAATTAAAACTTGAAGAGAATATTGGTTCTTCTTCA
Organism: Cecembia lonarensis LW9; assembly: GCF_000298295.1. Classification (GTDB taxonomy): domain Bacteria; phylum Bacteroidota; class Bacteroidia; order Cytophagales; family Cyclobacteriaceae; genus Cecembia; species Cecembia lonarensis. The sequence continues at coordinate 10,397 of NZ_AMGM01000083.1, read as the reverse complement.
TAATCTAGGCGACTGAAATTGTAATAATTGACTTCTCGAATTTGCTCATTTAAGCGGTGCACCTGAATGGTTTTATCAGTAGAAAGGTCATTCCCATTGACTGCCCTTATGCTGAAATTAAATCTCACGGAATCCAAAGTAGCAGTCGAATTGGGTCTAGCCAAATCCCTGTTGAAAAGTAGTCGAGAATAAGCAGTGGCTTCAGTTTTTCCAAAAAAATCGCCCTCATCACTACCAAAGACCAGTGATTCTGGATTGGTAGTAATAAGTGAATCTTGCTGTATAACAAGAGCAGTTAGGGGTATTTCTTGATAAAATACCCCTATCTGATTGTTATTTGGATCCAATTCCAAACCTAAGTTGGATGGATCTTCGCAAGCACTGAATATTGGAAAGGTGATCAAAAAACCTAGGGCCAGCTTAGCCGGCAAGGTCTGTATAGATATTATAATAACTTTCAAAAAGTTCTTCTTCTTCTTCGCTGTTGATCTCACACTTCTTGTCTTTAGAGCACTCTTCAATGAGTTGGCTTAGGTTTTCAGATATTTCTTCGCTCTTGATGATTACATCGGCATATTCCATACCTATTTTAAGGAAGCCTTCATAATCTTTAGATTTGAGAGGTGCTAAGATAGAATCATCAATGTCTACCATTTTCACTTTCTCTAACAAATCGTCGCCAAATTTATGGTTAAATCCGGTATTATAAATAGCGAATACGGATTTTGTATCTTTAAATAGTGGCTCGTTTTTGTACGTTGTTTTTAAGTACATGGGTATCAAGCTGGTCATCCAGTCGTTACAATGTACAACATCAGGTGCCCAGCCAAGCTTTTTGACCGTTTCGATCACACCTTTACAGAAGAAAATGGCTCTTTCATCATTGTCTTCGTAAAATTTTTCCTGCTTGTCGAAGAATACACTTTTTCTCTGGAAGTAATCTTCATTGTCTATAAAATAAACCTGAAGCTTTGCATTTGGGATAGATGCCACCTTGATAATCAAGGGTTTCTCTTCCTCTCCTACGGCAATATTTATTCCAGAAAGTCTTACTACCTCGTGTAACCTGTTCTTTCTTTCATTGATTAATCCGAATCTTGGAACAAGAATACGGATTTCCATTCCTTTTTCCTGCATGGCCTGTGGAAGGGCCCTCACGAAATTAGCTACCTCTGAGGTCTGAAGAAATGGATTGATTTCACTTGCAACGTATAGGATACGAAGTTTTGACATATCTTGTTGTTTTTGTTGAGGGATAATAATCGTACAAAGGTACAAAAAAAAACTGGTTCAGCCATTGTTTTTATCGATTTTGCTATAGCTTTGCCCCTATTTTACATAATTAAAATACAATACTGTGAAAATCCTCCGTACTAGGGATGAGGTAAAATCCTTTTATAAATCCTTAGTAGATGACAAATTATCCATTGGTTTTGTTCCTACTATGGGGGCTTTACATCAAGGACATCTGGACTTGGTGTCAAAAGCCAAAGAAAGTACTGATGCTGTCGTAGTTTCTATTTTTGTTAATCCCACTCAATTCAATAATAAAGAAGACTTTGACAATTACCCAAAAACTTTGGACAATGACTTGGAGTTATTGAATAATATCGGGGTTCATGGTGTTTTTATTCCTGATAATCAGGAAGTTTACGCCAATAGACCAACTCTAACATTGGATTTTGGGCCTTTGGAACGGGTATTGGAGGGAGCCTTTAGACCGGGACATTTTAATGGCGTTGGGATTGTGGTTTCCAAACTGTTAAATATTGTTAAGCCTCACAAGGCCTTCTTCGGGCAGAAAGATTTACAGCAGGTTGCGGTCATTAAAACACTTGTCCGTGATCTTTCTTTCGATGTGCAAATTGTAGTTGTCCCAACAGTTAGGGATCAGGATGGATTGGCGCTTTCATCCAGGAACTTGCGCTTGGATTCCACAAATAGGGAAAAGGCGCTGATATTATACAAGTCCCTTTCTTTTGCAAAGGCTGAACTTTGGAAGGGCAGGGATTGGTTAGAGATCCGGGCAAATGTGGAAACTGAATTTTCACGGCTGTCTGATGTGAACCTGGAATATTTTGAATTGGTGAATGCTGAACTCATGGAACCTATGGATATACTTCGGGATGATATTCCTCAATCCATTTGTGTAGCAGCTTTTGTTGGGGAGGTGAGACTTATAGATAATATTTCAGTAAATCATTAGTTTTGCGCAAAATTTCAAATACATGCAAATCCAACTATTAAAATCAAAAATCCACAGAGTTAAGATTACCCAAGCAGAATTGCATTATGTCGGCAGTATTACTGTAGACGAAGAGCTGATGGAAGCTGCTAATATTATCGAGCATGAAAAAGTTCAAATTGTTAATATTAACAATGGTGAGCGTTTGGAAACTTATGTGATTAAAGGAGAAAGAGGAAGTGGGATGATATGCCTCAATGGGCCTGCTGCCCGGAAGGCGCAAGTAGGGGATGTGGTCATCATTATCTCTTATTGTTCCATGGACTTCGAATCAGCTAAAAATTATAAACCGAAGGTGGTATTCCCCGATGATCACAATAAATTAATTTGATGTGAGACTAAATTACAAACAATGGATCCAGGTGGCCATCTCTTTGGGAGTGGCCATCTGGATCTTTTGGTTTTTGTATAAAGACATCAGCTTAGAAAGTCTACAGCGCGCTCTAAGAGAGACTTCTTTTTCTTGGATTGGGCTTTCTATTTTGGTATCTCTTCTGGGTTATTGGATCAGGGCTTGGAGGTGGAAACTTCTCATATCGGCTGGAGATCAAATTCAGGTGAGTACCTGGCGGACTTTTGTGGCCTTAATGATTGGTTATTTGGCAAATTTACTGGTTCCAAGGGCAGGAGAAGTGGCCCGGTGTGGCGTTCTATCTAAAACCCAGGAGGAACCCATGGGTAAATTATTGGGTACAGTGATTTTGGAAAGGACCATTGATTTATTGTTTATGTTGATCGTAATAGCCTTGGCCTTTTTGATGGAAAGTAGGTTGTTTTTAAGCTTAATTTCTGACTTGTTGTCATGGGAGAATCTATCGGCTAGGATCAGTAATTATTTACCTTTATTGATTGGTGGATTGATAATTACCGGTATATTTTTCTATTTCGTTTTTCATAAATACCGGGAGCGTAGTTTTTTTCGGAAGGTCCGGCACTTTTTAAGGGATATGACCAAAGGGCTCATTAGTGTCCAAAAAGTAAGGAACCAATGGGGTTTTTGGATGAGCTCTGTGGCTCTTTGGATCATCTATTACCTGATGATGTTATTTGTAGCATGGGCCATCCCATCTACTGCCAGCTTGTCATTAAGCGCAGTACTTCTGGTAATGGTAATGGGAAGTATTGGCATGGTAGCTCCTGTCCAAGGGGGAATTGGAACCTTTCATGCATTAGTGGCCTTTATTTTGATGGCATTTGGTTTAAATGAAGAAGAGGGAAAAATATTCGCTGTGATCATCCATAGTAGCCAAGTATTAACGATTGTTGTGGCAGGGTTGATCATGTTAGGGTTTTTCTTTAAAATTGACGCTAAAAAAGCATCCAAATCTTATTAATTTCGTAATTAGAAAAGCAAAATTTATAAAGTTATGATAATACTGATAGTTGTTGTATTTGCCATTTTGGGATTTGTTGTCAGCAGCAGGCTGAAAAGTAAGTTTAAAAAATATTCCCAAACATCCTTGAAGGCCAACTTATCCGGAAAAGAGATTGCAGAATTGATGTTGGCCGATCATAATATCCGTGATGTACAAGTCTTATCTGTGGAAGGTCAGCTGACAGATCATTACAACCCCATGAATAAGACGGTAAACCTTAGTCCAGATGTATATTATGGGCGAAATGCAGCAGCAGCAGCAGTTGCGGCCCATGAGTGCGGTCATGCCATTCAGCATGCCACTGCTTATTCTTGGCTAAAAATGCGTTCTGCCATGGTTCCCGTTCAAAATGCCAGCTCTAAAATCTTAAATGTAGTATTGATTGCCTCTCTTTTTGGGGGGGTTGCCTTAGGGTTTTCCACTGATCTGATTGGGGCTATTATTGTTGGTGCTTATGGTATCATGACACTTTTCACTTTAGTTACCTTGCCCGTAGAATTTGATGCCAGTGCCAGGGCCTTGGCATGGGTAAATAACCGGAATGTAGTTACAAGAGAAGAGTATGCTATGTCCAAAGATGCCTTGAAATGGGCAGCGATGACATACGTGGTAGCAGCTTTGGCGGCCTTGGCAACATTAGCCTACTACATCATGATTTTCTTTGGAAACAGAGATTAATTTCAGAAACCAAAATTGGTAATTTGAGTTTACATTAAAGGGGCAAGAGATTGCCCCTTATTTATTTTGTAACTAACTTCCAGTCTTAAAATTATATAACCCAAATATCATATAGTTATGCATTTTGAATATACAGAGGAGCACATAGCAGTGCGGGATGCGGCAAGAGATTTTGCTCAGACAGAACTATTGCCAGGCGTTATCGATAGGGATACTGAGGCAAAATTCCCCTATGAACAAATTAAGAAAATGGGTGATCTTGGTTTTATGGGTATGATGGTTGACCCAAAGTACAATGGTGGTGGCATGGATACGATTTCCTACGTGCTAGCTATGGAAGAAATTTCAAAAATAGATGCATCAGCCTCTGTTTCTATGTCTGTCAACAATTCTTTGGTTTGTTGGGGACTCGAAAAATATGGGACAGAAGCCCAAAAAGAAAAGTATTTGAAAAGGTTGGCTACAGGAGAAGTCATTGGTGCTTTTTGCTTGTCTGAACCAGAAGCTGGTTCTGATGCAACTTCTCAAAAAACAACCGCTGAATTCAAAGGAGAGTATTACCTGCTCAATGGAACCAAAAACTGGATAACAAATGGTTCAACAGCTTCTATCTACCTGGTGATTGCCCAGACTGATCCTGCCAAAGGGCATAAAGGGATTTCAGCTTTCATTGTAGAAAAAGATTGGGAAGGTTTTGTCGTCGGTAAGAAAGAAGACAAACTTGGTATAAGAGGTTCAGATACGCATTCCCTGATGTTTACTGATGTCAAGGTTCCAGTTGAAAATAGAATAGGAGAAGAAGGTTTTGGATTTACGTTTGCGATGGAAACGCTTAATGGTGGAAGAATTGGAATCGCTGCTCAGGCTTTGGGTATTGCTTCAGGTGCTTATGAATTGGCGCTTGCTTATTCAAAAGAGCGCAAAGCATTTGGCAAGCCCATAAGTCAGCATCAGGCTATACAGTTTAAGTTGGCAGATATGGCTACGCAAATTGAAGCTGCCCGTTTATTAGTAGTAAAGTCCGCTTGGTTGAAAGATCAGGCTATGGACTATGCCCATGCCAGCGCCATGGCCAAATTATATGCTTCAGAAGTTGCCATGAATGTAACCGTAGAGGCCGTACAGGTCCATGGTGGATATGGTTATGTCAAAGAATACCATGTAGAAAGATTGATGCGTGATGCAAAAATTACACAGATTTATGAAGGTACCAGTGAAATTCAAAAAATAGTTATATCGCGAGGTGTTTTAAGATAATCCGTTTATTATTTGAGTAAAGGGTATAAAATCTACATTTTATGCCCTTTTTTTATCCTTTCTTGATTTTTTATTAATTTTTTTTACTTCTTTCTAGAAATTTAATATAGTTTTACCAAAAACTTAATCTTGTTGTCTTCATGGAATATTACAACAAAGTCATCGAATCGGTAGGTGTTCGCTTTTTAAAAGGCAATAACTATAAGGTTGAAAAGCCTGTCAGCATTTCAGATTATCAAGACACGGATAATGCTTTGATACTGCTCCACCGTGGCAGCTTGAAATTTGGAGAAGAACAGGAAGTGGTCAATGAAGGAGAAATACTCTTTTTACCTTCGGGAAGAAAAACCAATTTAGCTTTCGGTTCTGTTGGCAAGAAGAGTGAAATCAGTAATGAAAGTTTTCTCGATAACAAAAGAAAATACTTACAGACGATCAGCTTTAAAGAAATTAAATCCCTTGACGAGGATTGCTTATCAATTGTAAACTTTGAAGCCAAGGTTTTTGATGTGGTCAATTTCTTTAACTCCTTAGGAATTCCTCCATTTGTCATTCGCTTCAATGATAGGATTGCCACCATCATCGAGGATATGGTGAAAGAAAATGAAAATCAGACCCCTGGCAAGGAGAGGGTTATGAAAATTCATACTGAGCTTTTGGTGATTGAAGTGGTCAGACACGTATTAAAAAACAGGCTCTTTATGGAAGAGCTATCCACCAACAGCACTTATTTCAAAGACCCAAGGTTGATTGATTTATTCAATTACATCAAGAAAAATATCGGAGGAGATTTATCCAACAAGGTGCTTGCTAAAGTGGCGAATGTATCAGAAGATTATGTAGGTCAATATTTTAAAATGCTGACAGGTATCAATCCGCAGGATTACATAGAGTACCAACGAATGGAAGCAGCAGTAGAACTTTTAAGAACTTCTAAGAAAAGCATCAGAGATATAGGAAAAGAAGTGGGTTATAAGGATACAGCCTACTTCTGTAGACGCTTTAAGATGATGTATGGATTGCCGGCAGGAAAAATGCGACGAAGAGAATCATTAATCAACGTCCAAGGCTAAAAAAAGAGGCTGTTCCGATTGAAGGAACAGCCTCTTTTTTGGTCTAATTGCAGGGATCAAATGGAATTACTGCATATGATGCCTGGGGCTTGTTTTCTTTTATAAACTTTTTACCTGTCTTTTAAGGCCTCGCATCTATCATAAGAAGGATCTACATCTATAAAAACATCTTCTTTGGCAGTAAGGAACCATTTACTCAACAATTCTTCTTCTTTCTTTCGTCTGGTAGCTGCTTTTAGCTTTTCATAATCATCATCCATATTTGCCCTGTGCGCGGGGAAGCGCTCTTTATAGTATAAGATTCTTACTTTGGTGCCCTCTCTTTCATCTTCAAACCTCATCGGCGGTGTCATGGCACCTACTTCCATCGTGTCCAACGTGAAATATAATAAAGGGTCATCAAGAGTCCTTAATGTCAATCTGGAAGATGCAGTTTGTGGATCTGTAAAAAATCCACCATTGTCCGAGGTAGATCTGTCATCAGAATATTCTTTGGCGGCTTTGGCAAAAGCAATTTTCCCATCATTGATTTGGGATTTCAAGCTATCCAAGTACCTCTCCGCTTTCTTAATATCATCTTCCGATGCCCTTGGTCTTATCAATATATGCCTTGTATTGAAGGTATTGCCTCTTCTTTCTAATAACTGAATCATATGAAAGCCAAACATGGTTTCGACAGGATCGCTGATTTCACCTGGTCTTAAACCCAAGGCCGTCGCTTCATACTCTGGGGCTAATTCACCACGGCGGAAAAAACCAAGTTCTCCACCCATTGCCGCGGAACCAGGGTCTTCGGAGTATTGCCTGGCTAAAGTTTGAAAATCAGATCGCCCATCCTGAATCATTTCTTTAAAACTCCTTAGCTGGTTGACAATATCATTTTTCACACCTTCATTGACCTCAGGCTTTTTTACAATCTGTCCTACCGTAACCTCTGCGGAGAAGAATGGTAAGGAATCTCTGGGAATGGAATTGAAAAACCTTTTGACCTCTACCGGTGAAACTGTCAAGCCCTCCGTTATTTTGGATTGCATCTTTTGGATGACTAGCTGTTCACGCAAGGATTCCTCAATTTCTGATTTCATTTGATCTGCGGTTTTTCCATAGATCTCCGGTAAAACACTTTCATCTCCTCCCAATTGAGCGAGTATCATGGCAAACCTTTGGTCTGCCTGTATCATTACCTCTGCATCTGAAACCATCACAGAGTCCAATTCAGCTTTGGCAACCATCAATTTATTGATCAACAATGATTCAAAAACGTCACATCTTGAGGGTGTTTCAAATCCCTGACGGGATTGTGCAATAGCATCCAAATAAGCCCTTTGTACATCTGATTCCAAAACGATGTAATTGTTGACTTTTGCAACGATTTTATCCAGTACCTGTCCTATTACCGGAGCGGTACTGTTTTGTTCATTTTCCTGACCAAAAGTAACATGGACAAAACATCCAAGAAATAAGACCAGGATAAACTTAAATTTACTCATAAATTTTAAACGCATTATTTTCAAGTGCACGGTTGTAAATTTCCTTTTGTAATTCTTCGACGAGTTGAATCCTCTTTTTGTTGAGTAGGATTTTGGTTATTTCGTCTCTCACAAACTCCAATGGCGGGGTTTGATCCTCTAGTTTGTATTCTAATATTCTAAAGTAATACTTGTACCGCTCATCTTCTACGGTAATCAGTTTATTGTTTCTAAGTAAACCTACCATATTTGAATTCCCAGCAAGAGGCGTATTAATGACAATGTCATCTATTTTTACCCAGACAGCATTTTCAAGGAAATAATTAGTAGCTTGTTCCAAGGCAATTTTTTGAATAGCTGATTCCTGTTCGCCTTCAGCTAACCTCAATAACCTCTCCAAGTTTCTGTTTTGAGGATTGTTTCTTTCCAGTTTTAGAAAGTTGACCCTAGCAATAATTTCTTTTAAAGTGAAATTATCACGGTTGAGTTCATAATAAGCTTCAATTTCCTGCTCAGGAATCTGGGTGTCCAGATTTTTTTCCAAATAGTCCTTCTCAAATTCATATACCATTAAGGCATATTTATAATCAAGAAGCTTCCTGTTAATTTCTGACTCATCGATCAACTTAGCTTTAGATGCTTCTTTGATCATCAACTGTTTTCTGATCCAAGATTGGATATAACGTTCAATAATATTGCTACTATCTAAAGAAGAGAGCCCACTGGTATTAACCAGCTTGAGGTCTGACTTCCTTAGCATTTGTTGGTCTACTGAAGCTACTACAGGGTCATCTTCTTCCTCGCTGGATGATTTAAACTGGAATAAATCACATGAGCTGAGAAAGATTAATAAGAGGATCCAACAGTTGTTAATTTTTAACGGCAAGTTGATAGATTTTATTTTTTTCATCCTCATTTATGCGGATGATATAGTTTTCTTTTAATTTTTGAACGAGTTGTTCATCCAAGAATTGCTGGTAATCTTGGATTACTTTCCCCCTGGTTTCATTAAACCTTTTGGCTTCGGGAGAAATTTTCTCACCGATAACAACAAAGGCAGTTCTTCCATTTAGTTTAATTTCCTGAAATGCTTTTTGGATATTCACCTTCGATAAAACCGGGTGCGTTTCCCATTCATAAAGCCCCTCTTCCATGGTAAAGCTCAATGGATCTTCGAGCAGAAATGTATTTTCTAAACGGTCAGAGAGATTTGGGCCATATTTTTTATCAGAAAGAAAACGCCTGACACTAGCTGTGTTTTCTTCCTTACCCATATTGACTATAAGTGCCCTTACCCGTTCTTTCCAGAAATAATTTTCTTTATTTTCCTCATAAAAGGCAACTTGGCCAAGGCTATCCATCAGTGCTTTTTGCCAGACTTGATCGTTCATGAGTGAAAACAAAAGAATACCATCTCTATACTCCTTAAGTAAGAGTCTGTATTCTTCATTATTTGCTGCTAAATCCTGTTCTTCGGTTTGATTGAGTGTGTTTTCTATAAAACGGTCAAGGGAAGTGGCTAGATTGCTCCTTGACCCAATCCGGATTTTATTTTTTTCACTTTCAATATATTCAAGCAAGTTGGAGACCGTTTTAATCTGATCTTGAACAGAGAAAATGGTACTTTCCACTAATTCCTTGTCAGTGATTATTTGCTTTAAATCCTCCAGAGAACTCTCTTTATCCAGAAGTTCCTGTATTTGTGTAAAGACTGGTGGGTTCTCCTGGAAACCGTACCTTGATTTTTGTATTGCTGTCACCTGTGATTGGATTAAGGTAGACCTGCTGTCTCTAAGTATCCTTGATTTGATGGAAGCCTCCATTTCTTCGTAATCAGGAATTGGCCTTCGTTCTTCCAACCTGATGATATGGTAACCATAAGGCGTTTTGACAGGGGGAGAAATTTCACCTTCTTCGGTCAGTGAAAATGCTGCCCGTTCAAACTCTGGAATTACAGCACCCAGTCCAATCCATGGTAAAGCCCCTCCCGTATTTTTACTTCCAAGATCCTCAGAAAACATTTTGCAAACCTCTTCCCAGACACTTTCAGGTTTTTGGAGTTCCGTATAAATATCCCCGACTTTTCTTAGAGCCCGCTCCTCTGAAACAGGGTCTCCTGGCTGTGCCCTAACCAAAATATGTGATACTTTAACCTCTCCTGGATTAGGTTTTCTATCCTCTAATTTAATAATATGGTATCCGAAATTTGTCAAAACAGGATCGGATATTTCCCCTATTTCCAGGTCAAAAGCGACGTCTTCAAATTGGTGTACCATCTGGAGGGCCGTGAAGTAACCAA
>NZ_AMGM01000082.1 GCF_000298295.1 Cecembia lonarensis LW9 | reverse complement strand
TAAAAAATTAAATTTGATGAAATGAAAAATAAATTATACTGAAAAACTATTAAAGAAATTTATCATTTCACGCGACCAAAACAAAAGCTGTCAAAAAAATGTATTTTATCACATGCAGCAAGCATTTAAATTAGTGAAGGAAGGAAAAACGAACTTTTCAATCTTTTAAGATTAATTAAAAAATAAATGAACAATAAAAAAACACGGGTTCTCATTGTAGAAGATGAAAAAAACCTGGCCTTAAATGTAAAGGAGATATTAGAGCTATTTAATTATGAAGTAATTGGGATTTTCCCAACAGCACAAGAAGTTATTGAGCATTTAGAGAACAATAAAACGCTTCCTGATATTATTCTGATGGATATTTTATTAGAGGGAGATTTGGATGGCATAGACCTGACATACATATTGAGGGACAAGTATGATATACCTATTGTATTTGTGACGGCTTATTCAGACAAGGGAATTTTAGACCGAATTAGTCAGGTTTTATATGAGGGATATCTATTAAAACCTTTTACTAGCGAAAGACTTACATCCTCTATCTATCTTGCAATAAAAGAATTTCAATCCAATGCAGATAAAAAGAAAAATAAACCAACCTTGAAAATAAGGGATAAAGGATACATCGTGCCAGTACCGGAGGAAGAGATTATGTTTCTGAAAGCAGACGGCTTATACACTAAAGTCTTCACAGAAGGAAGAAGTTATATGATGAGGGATATTTTGAAAGACATTGGGTTGAACCTAAGCAGCAACAAGTTTCTTCGGGTCCATAAGTCCTACCTAATCAATATTGATAAAGTTCATTCCATCAATTCTAAAGAGATATGTATTGGAAAATATATCATTCCCATAAGAAGGGGGCTTTATAAAGATCTAAAAAATATGTTAAGCATAAATTAAACTCCTGATTATAGGATAAAATCCACCTAGACTCGCTACTGGATTACTCAGATAAAAAATATCCTGTTTAGCACTTTTTAAATCAGGAGTAGATAGAGCCGATATTTGATTTCTTCTTCTCCTCAGCACAGTCTAGTATTTGGAATTCAGAAAAGGAACTTTTGAATTCAGGTAACAGACGCTTTAAACAGCCTACCAAATAATAATTATCCATGCCCCCATTTAATTCTACCTGAACATTATTGATCTCTTGTTTTATTTCTTCATGATCAAACAACTTTGATTCCACGATTTGAATCTTTTCATGATGCGTTGGAAGTAAATTTTCACCATTACCAATTAGTTCCTCATATAATTTTTCTCCTTTTCTAAGACCTGTCACCTTGATGACTACATCTTGATGTGGTATCTTACCGGACAATACGATCATCTTTTCTGCCAAATCATAGATTTTAACTGGAATTCCCATATCAAAAACATAAATTTCACCACCTTTTCCCATAGATGCAGCTTCAGTGACAAGATTGCAGGCTTCTGGAATAGTCATAAAATACCGCTCAATATCTTTATGGGTAACTGTAACAGGCCCTCCGGCTTCAATCTGTTTTAAAAATAGGGGAATCACGGAACCGTTAGAACCCAAAACATTTCCAAATCGGGTGGTAATGAATTGGGGAGTATAGCAACCTTTTTTCAGACGGTCAAAAAATAAAGACTGAACATATACCTCCGCAGTCCTTTTTGAAGCTCCCATAACATTGGTGGGATTGACAGCCTTGTCTGTACTTACCATGACAAATTTTTTCACACCATACTTCACGGATGCATCGGCCAAATTTTTAGTGCCAAGCACATTGGTTCGTATAGCCAATTTCGGAAAAGCTTCCATCAAAGGAACATGCTTATATGCTGCCGCGTGAAAAACCAGGTCGGGCTGATATTTTCCAAAGATTTGAAAAATTTCCTCCCTTTCTCTGACATCGGCTAATACTGCTTCTATCCGATCCGAAGGAAATCCCCTTAACAATTCTTGCTGTATGTCATAAAGGGCTGACTCAGCCATATCCAACAAGATGATTTTTTGTATATCATATTTCACAAGCTGCCTACACAGTTCACTACCGATAGACCCTCCTGCCCCAGTCACCAGAATAATCTTCCCACTAAAATTGTCGGTCAAATGCTTTTGGTTTAATACTATAGGATCCCTTCCCAAAAGTTCTTCTACACTTACACGCCGAAGCTCTTTGATATCCAATTGGCTATTTCTCCAATCTTCAAATTTGGGAACCAGGCTCACTTTGACTTTGTATTGGTAGGCTATATCAAAAATTTCTTTTTTCCTCCGGTTATTTAAACTTGGTGCCGAAATAATTAACTCATTAACCTCATGCGCTTGAAAAAGTTCTTGAAGTTTTGAGTCACCCCTATAGATTTTAATCCCATGCAAATGCTTGCCATCTTTGGCCGGGTCATCATCCACAAAACCCTTTACTTCGTACTTGAAATTACGGTTCTCTAGGAGCAACTTGCCCAACATGGAACCACTTAAGCCCGCGCCAAAAATCAAAACTTTCCTGACGGGTCTTATATTAAGATGTAACCTTGCAAAAACCTCACGTACTATCAATCTATACAAAATCAACAAGGTAAATGCCATGGGAGAGGCAATGGTAAACCAAATCCATACTCCTCCTTCCATCAGGGACTTTCCGATAGAGTTAAGTAATAGGTGTAAAAAAACAAAAAAGAAGGATGCTAAAACAAAAGTTTTAAATAATTTAAATACCTCAAAGATATCCGTATACCTAACGAAAGCCAAATAGGTTTTATTCAGGTACATCCCGTAAACCAATGGGCATAAAAACATTAAAAAGGCGATATACAGGCGGCCCTCATCCAACGATAAGCCTCCGGAAACTGAAAGTAAATAACCAACAATGCCAAAAACAAATGAAACTAGAAATAAGTCCAATAACAAAACGGCGCTCACTGGTAGATACGGAAATCTCGATATAAGCTTTGCAAGTTGTATTTTTATCCGTAGTGATTTAATAATCATAACTTTATTTAAAAATATTGTAGGAATTAAATTTTAATCAACCTTTAGAAAGGTACGACCGAAGAGCCGGACTTAGAGAAAAAGTAGTTACTAATTTCTTAATTTAGTTGGTTTTTGTAAATCAACTACAAATATTTTTTATACCCCTTGTAAACAAACTAAATTAAACTGAAATACCCACCCTCATGAACCCTTCATTCTATTCAACCATTAATTTTAGAACGTATATGGAGATAAAATAGCAGATATACATAAAAAACTTAATCCTCTATAACAGTTCTTATTGCGTATAAGATTTATTCTGAGTGATTAATGATTAATAAAAGAAGGATGATATTGCCTGATTACATCCTTCAGCCTTGGTGTCCCTAGTCTAAACCTTCGGGCTACTACATCCTCATTATTGTAACTATACTCCCATCGAAATTCTTCTGTAGTCCTAATTTCAACATTATTTGTCCTAAATAACTTACCTGGAAACAAAGGAAAAGCAAATTGAAAACCAAAATTTCTACCACTTCCCGTAATAGCAGCAAAAAAACCAAAATCTACATTCCCATACTGCCTCAACAAATCAAATCTCATACCTCTATCTCTAAATAAAAATTGACCAAAGGTCAAGCCTACTGATACATTAGGAATAAAATTTAACCGATACTCAATGTCAATCAGCAAACTTAAATCATCAATACCGCTAATATATAGCCCCTCTTTTGGGAAAAAATAAAAGCCGGTAACTGAACTTTCAAAACCAACACTTAAAGGACTAGAAAAAGGCATATATCTATATTGAATATCTAACCCATAACGATCAAAAAAGAACAACCCGCCTTTTATGGAAAGAAAATGGTAATTGGAAAATGTTTTAAATAAATGCAAATGAGAAGGGGACAGCCTAATATTCATTTCCTGGGCATCTAAATTATTATTAAGGGGAAATAAAATTCCAGTATGAAGACTTAAACCCGAGAAAAGATAAATTCTTGTATCTAATATTAAATTTGTTTTATTCTGAAATGGATCATCAAACTTCCCAAATCTTGCAGAAAAATCGGGACTAACACGGGCATGAAAACGGTAATTTCCAATTCTATTGCCCTGATTATTCCACAAACCCAAATCATTTGAGCTAAGTTTTGAATAGGCAAAATTAGATGAATTATACTTAGCTACAGGAACATTGTGATAAACAGGAACAAAAACCAGTACTTTTCCTTCTAATTCCCCAATAATCTTACTGGCAAACTCCATACTCTGACGGGGATTTCGAAACAGCCGGTGCTCAAAGAATACTTGAAGGGTATCTCCAGAATCATAAATTATTATTTGTTCAAAACCTTGGTCAAAAAGTTTTTGTTCAAGGCTTTCCTGCGAAAAAACAGGTATTGAAAACATAAAAAAAGCAAATATTAAAACTGCTAAATCACCTTTTTTCATACTTCCTAAGTTCTTTCATATCAAAATTCAAAGGAAAAGACAACCCAAAACTTCCACCAATTTCACGAAAACTGTAGGCATTTAACTGAATCACTGCAAGCTCTTTGTATTTTAAAAACAAACCACCGTTGAGGGCAGATCCATCATATTCACCCATAATTCCCAACCAAGAATATGGCGTCCAAACGAAGGCTGAAAAAAGGCCGTTTAGGTAACGAATATTTAAATCCTTTTTACTTACCAAAGCCAAAGACCTATCTCCCAATAAATTTGAACCAATTCCTCTTGAAACTTCAAACATATATGGCAAACTGTAACCAAGCGTAAAAGAAAAATCACCAATACCAACATCAAAATGTTTGGTAGCAACCAATGCATTATGACTCAGAAAATTAGCAGCAGAACCTGGCGGAGTTAGAATAAGGACAAGGGCAGGAAACTTTTCATTTTCCTTTAATATCCTCAAACGAACATCGGCATGTCTATCACCTATTCCAATTCTATCACGATCCGGCAAATAAGTAATGTTAAAATTTAATTCTAAAAAATCAGTAAAACCCAGCCTAAAACCATAAATGATTTCCCTAAAATAATCGCCCATAAAGAAATTAATAGCATGGTTTTCAGGAAGATAGGAAACATTTAACCCAAAATTATTTTCATCTGTCCAATCAGCTGAAGGCGTCATAACATGACCAGGTCTTCCTAGAACATTGACTTGCCCGAAGCCTAAATGACTATTAAATAATAAAAAAAGAATCGCAACATTGATAAAAATTTTTACAATATTGCGATTCATATTTGATATGGATATCAATTAAAATAATGAAAACTAATCTTCCGAACTAGAAGAGGAAAATAACCTGTATCTTAACGATATACCAATTTCCAAGCCCTTCAGGTCTATGGTCCTCGTCACTGAATTGGCTCCAAATTCAGGAACAAAACTTTTGTTGTAAGCCCCATTATGGAACCTACCCTCTAAACCAACTCCTATTTTCTCATTGAAATAATATTCAACACCGATCATATAATTGATGCCATAATTATTGCCTGAAAATTCTTGGGGAGCCACAGAGCCAGAACCATCAGGAACCAGCCTTAATACCTCATGTTGTATAAAATACCTAGTAACACCCAAACCGGCGTAAGCATTAAAGTTATCAAGAAAACTGTAATTATACAGAACAGATAAACTTGCAGGTATTACACGCTGTTTTAAACTCTCCTGTATCGTAAGATTTCCGAAACTCGAAATATCAGTGTAAGTTCTCGACCAACTACCAATTCTTCCCTCCAAAGAGATACCCTTATAAATAGAGACCTCGGCAAAAATAGAAGGCATGATACTAGAAGCAGTATAACCACCTTGCTCAGAAGGAGGAGTAGTAAAGAAAAAACGTTCATCGAATTCTGAATAATTTCTGGTCCACTGCGATAAGGAAACACCAAATTTGGACAATTGGACCTGGGCTGTAAGTCCTGTTGATAACAATGAAAAACAGGCCAATAGAATAAGTACTTTATTATAAGTTTTCATAGTAGTTCAATTTAGTTCCCTGTACCCTGATTGTGACAATTGTTGAGCGCATTACTTAAGGTATTATTTAATGAAGTTACAGCAGCATTATAACTGGCATTTATCGAACTGATTGAGTTGTTTCTCAACACTTGCGCATTTGCAACCTCAATATTTCTTTGCCGCTGAATACTTTCAAGATTAAAACGATATTGTCTATCCAATATAAACCTAAAGTAATGCATATATAGAACTGTAAAATTTCTTAGATTCCTTGCAAGCCTAGGATTGAATCTCTCAATAGAAGAAGCTGCCCTAAGGTTACTAACTATAAATTCATTTAAACCACGAAGACCATTTCTAAAATTTGTAAGTGCAACTTGATTTCTAGAAGTCAACCGATCGTTTGCGTCTGTTACTCTTCTATTAAAGTTCTGCGTGACCGTATTCAAATTATTGTCTCTTTGGGTATTTAGATTGGACAGAGCAACATCAAAGGCATTTCTAGCCGCATCAGCGCAAGGCCCTACAAGGGTATTCACCCTAAATTGCTCTAAATCAAACTCGATTTCTGAAATAGCATCAAATTCAAACCTGCCTTCTTCCCCAAGATCTACATCATCAGGCAAGTCTGGAAGATCTAAATCTGGAAATAAATCGCCTAAGTCAACTGATTCAGCAGCACCGATAGCTACAGCTAGAATATCTTCATCTACCTCAGCATCTTCTTGCAGGAATTCCTCAACGGATTCTTCCGTAATGTTATCAACAGCAGTTGAGACAGCAGCTTGTTTTTCTTCATCTTCTACCTCAGTCTCTACAAAGTCTGTTACTTTCGTAAGAACTTCTACTGATTCTCTGTCCACATCCTCATCCGATTCTGCGTTTTCTAAGTCATTAATGATTGCAGACGGAGCTTCTGGTACAACCACTGTTGCCTCGACAGCCTCCTCTACTTCAGGTTCCTCCTCTATTACTTCCTCCAAATTGGGAGTATCCTCAAAATCAGCAACAATAAATTGATAGGGCTGAATAAATTCTAAATCTTTACTGTTGCATCTCATAAAGAAAAAGAAGACAGCTATGAGACTTATAGCCCAAAGCATTTTCGAATATAACATTCCGTTTTTGTTCATATCATTTGAGTTTGAGATTGATGATTAATTAAAGTTAGATTATTTGGCAGAGTAAATTTGTTTTAAGTAAATCAAACACACCAAAGGGTAAATGTTCGACATTTGAATATTAAATTCAAAAATGTTTCGGCATTGACTAGTATAGACTTTTAAGACTACCAAACTTCTCCTGATTGGTTTTTAAATAGGTCAGGGATAGTATTTTCATTTTTACCATTTAAAGTTTTATTAGTATGAGAAGATATCCTTTGCTTTATAGGAATGATTACACTCTTAGGTATGTGGGATTTTGATAACTCCTCAAATTCTTCATTAAAATTACTATCCTTCGACTTCCCTTCACTGGAATTTATTTTTCCAAAAAACGAAGCTCCGGTTTGGATTTCAATTGAATTACTTTCAACTCTTCCTTCAAATTTAGAATACTGACCAAAGAAGGCATGTTCATCCACAGATATCAATCCTTCTACCACCCCATGCATTTCTAGATCCTTACAGGATAGATTTCCCTTCACAATACCACTCCGATCAATGACAACTTTTCCTAGCGTTGCTACGGATCCAATTAGTTCACCTTCAATTCTTACATCTGATTCAGAATTTAGATCGCCTTCTAACTTCAATGTCTTAGATAAAATAGTTACTGGTGATAGATAATTTTTAACTTTAGACATGATGAATTAATTTGATGCAGTATTAAAAGTGCATATGACCGTGGAAGAATTGCCTATATCCAGACCTAATGCCTTCGAAGAATCCCCCCCGTTCTGTGCCAAACTGTTATAACAATATCCGATTGAAGCCAAGTTTTGGGCATTATCCGAAACCTTCACATCAGTGATGCCCTCAAACTCTTTTTTGAATTCTTCTACTAAGGTTTCATACATAGCGCCACCACCTGCTAAAAACATTCCGTTTGCTCTGGCAAAATCATTGTCGTCAAATGCTTTTCTTAGGCTGGGAGAAACTACGTCGGCATAATATTGTTTTAAAACAGAATCCCTTAAATCTTTTACATCTACCCTCTTTCGATTTAAAAAAATAAAACCATTCCTAAAGGCTGCATCAATTTGATGCTCGTTTTTCAAATCCAAATAGAATCTTTTCATTAATTCTGTTTCCATTAGCTTAACTGCATACCTTATTCCAAAAGTCGATAAGGAAGAACGCTGGACTAAGCCCGACTCAGTACTGAATATCCCTTCACAGGTTCCATAGCCTAAACTGATCACAAAAAAGTTACCCTTTACATTTTCGTGACTCCTCAGGGCAAGGGAACAGCCAATAGCTTCCGGCATAACCGATAAACTCTCAACTTCTGCAATAAAACTTTTGACACCTCCTCCTGAATAAGGTGCTGTATCAAATTCAATATTATGTTGCTTTAAAAAAAGCGTTTGGGATATTTCCTTGTACAACTGAAAAGTAGAAAAAGGGAAACCAATGGTAATATTCATTGGATTACCAATTTTTTGAACACCAATTAACATGGCGGCTTTAAAAAGTAATTGATAATCTTTTTCTGAAGGTTCTCCATTGATATTTCGATGTGGGGAAACACCTTCATTCAAAGCCAACTGACCAACGATGTAAGCCTTTTTATCATCAAATATTTTTAGGCCCCGAATAAAATCACCTGCTACAAATCTTAAATTTGAAGAATTGGTTTCTATAACGCTTGGGATACGTTCAATATTCACACTTTTCATATTCAAACAATTAATATTTTTCTTATTAAGCATGAATTTAAAAATTATAGATATGCCTGCGACGGCTTTTGAAGACCTTCTTTTTAGTTATGTAGTTTTATGTAAATAAACAGTCAGAAGGCACCTCGAAATTAAAATTGGGATAAAAATAATT
Organism: Cecembia lonarensis LW9; assembly: GCF_000298295.1. Lineage (GTDB taxonomy): Bacteria > Bacteroidota > Bacteroidia > Cytophagales > Cyclobacteriaceae > Cecembia > Cecembia lonarensis. The sequence continues at coordinate 7,402 of NZ_AMGM01000082.1, read as the reverse complement.
ATGCTAGATCGCAAAAATTTCACATAGGGATCCCCTTTACTAAATCATCAAAACAAAGGATTAAAAATCCTAATAAAAACTTTTAATTTTCAGGATAGTTTTTTCAATTTTTGCCCAATCTTCAACCATCCAAATCTGCGTATGTCCAAATCTTTCCAACATTAAACCCTTACCACAGCGCGTTTGGATAAAAGCAATAGGATTTTCCGAACAAAGCTGAAGTACAGGATTGATGCGCTCCAGGTTGTATTTCCAATCAGAAAAGCATTCTCCATAATCCTTCAGTCTAACCAAAGTCAATATGCTTTCGCCAGTGTGTATTATCTTGAAGAATTCCGCATATTCCCCTTCAAAAATACCCAAGGAACGCTCAATGATAAATTTTTCCGCATTCCAAACCAAATCCACCTGCACAGGAATCCCTTTCAGATGACTCCGAAAAACCCTTTGAAAAAAATTAGAAGGTAAATCATGCTGCACAATCCAATTATCGGCGTCTAACCTTTTAAACTTATAACAAAACTCTTGTACAAAATCTATTGGGTCAAGCTCAAATGCATTTTCCAGACTGAATTTGGGTTTATCAGTGGAGAGTTTCTTTTTACCGAAGAAAGATAAAATCTTACGCAGCATAATTAAATTAAATATGATTTTCATTGGGAATATTACCTTTTAATCATAGACTTGTGCGACTCTTGTAAGAAATAGTAAATGACTGGTAGGTAAAAAAGAAAGGAGCAGTCAAAAACTGCTCCCTTACTTTATCACTAATCAACTATTATGTTTATAATTTCAAAAAATCAGACGTATAAATTTAAATATTAGTTAGCTTTTGATTATTTTAACCTATTGCAATCTGAGTATCCTTAATCTTACACGTAGTAGAATTATATTTGGTTGAAGAGCCCCTCGGCAAGCTCGGGGAACGGAGTTTAGGTTTGGAAAATTGGGGGAGGGAAGAAATGCGGCTTTGCCGCATTTCTTCCCTCCCCCCCATATTTATTTAAGTCCCGGTGGCCGAGCTTGCCGAGGCCCTCCAATTGATACGTGTAACATTCCGAATAGTCAGATATTGCAAATAAAAAATAAAGAGACCCTATCGAACCTCCTTATTTTAATTAAATAGACCAACGTTAAATTATCAGCCAGATTAGCTATGTCAATTTTGAAAAATTGTTCACTTAGATCAAAAAGTATGACCTAATTTGTAAATGAAAAGCAGGAATGGGAAGTGGATAAGGGATTTGTTGTTCAGTGTTCAATTGTTCAAGGTCGGATCATTAGAGGTTGCCAAACTTTTTTGTTGTTAAATGTTAAGGGTTAAAGCTTGCTCCGAAGAATTCCGGAGGGATCAATTGTTCAAGGTTAAATGTTAAGCGTTAAATTGTTAACTGTTAACCATTAACTTTTAACACTTAACCATTAACATCCCTGTTTTCACACGGTTGCACCGCAGGACCACGGTTGGTGAGCCTGTCGAACCATTGGTGATTGAGCTTTCAGCTCATTTTTTAAAGAAAGTGATCTAATCAGCTGTAAATCATTTCCGAAATCTGACTTTCGAAATCCGACTTTTCTCACCTCATTCTTTACTTTTCATTCATCATTCTCTCTCCTTTTGCCTTTCTATTTTGCCTTGGCTTTTTCTCATATTCCCACCCTGCATCCTGGCTCTGAGCTACCCCGAAAACTTTCGGGGATCCAAAGGGATATTTTCTTAACGCTCAGTCCCCCTACAGGACGGAGGGGAATGGTTACTGCTTTTTTGCTAACAATAGGTTGTGCCTCTGGCACAATTCGAATCCCCATATAAAACCAATCTCCCAAACCAACCAAGCTCCAACCCTTTTTCCTTTTTACTTTTGCCTTGGCTCTTAAACCCATTCTTCACTCTTCATTCATCATTCTACTTTCTCCTCCCACTTGGCTCTTTCTTTTGTTCAGTTGTTAACCGTTAACCATTAACTTTTAACACTTAACCGTTAACATTCATACACCTATCGGGGTTGTTTTGTCACTATTTCAAGCAATTTCCTTAATGAAATTCCTTACTCCCTTAACTCCTTAATGGTTTCATTCCAACATCCGCCCTCCGAAATCCCACTTCCAAAATCCCCCTTCCCAAATTCCTCTACTCATCACTCCACAGTCACCGATTTAGCCAAGTTTCTAGGTTGGTCTACATCACACCCCCTCAATACTGCAATATGATACGCCAATAATTGCAAGGGCACCACTGCAACCAAAGGAGAAAAAGCCTCCTCCACAGGAGGAATTTCAATGACGTGATCAGCCATCGAACGTACCTGTTCATCCCCCTCTGTAACGATGGCGATCACCTTTCCTTTCCTTGCTTTTACTTCCTGAATATTGCTGACTACCTTTTCATAGGAGCTATCCTGAATGGCAATAAATACAACTGGCATCTCAGCATCTATCAAAGCAATTGGACCATGCTTCATTTCCGCAGCTGGATAGCCTTCGGCATGGATATAGGAAATTTCTTTCAGCTTCAATGCCCCTTCTAAGGCAACAGGAAAATTATACCCTCTGCCCAAATAAAGAAAATTCCGTGCCCCTTGATATACCTCTGCGATTTCCTTTACTTTTTCATTCAGCCCCAGCACCTTTTCCACCTTTTGGGGAATGGCCTGTAGGGCAAGCAACAGTTCTCTATAACGGGAACCGGATAAGGTCCCTAAAGCATAACCTAGTTTTATCGCCATCATACCCAACACCGTAATCTGTGCAGTAAAAGCTTTGGTAGAAGCAACCCCAATCTCGGGTCCAGCATGGGTATAGGAACCCGCGTGGGTTGCACGGGGAATGGATGCCCCCACTACGTTGCATACCCCAAAGATGGTAGCTCCTTTTGATTTTGCCATCTCGATGGCGGCAAGTGTATCGGCCGTCTCTCCTGATTGGGAAATAGCAATCACAAAATCCCCTGTATGGATCACAGGATTCCGGTAGCGAAATTCCGAGGCATACTCCACCTCTGTAGGAATTCTGGCAAATTCCTCAAACAGGTATTCTGCGACCAAACCGGCATGCCAGGAAGTACCACAGGCTGTAAGGATAATCCTTTTGGCATTCTGAAATGTAGCCATATGCTCCCTAAGCCCCCCAAGGACCAAACGTTGGTTTTCCGCATCTAGCCTTCCCCTAAGACAATCCGCAATGGAACGGGGTTGCTCGTGGATCTCCTTCAACATAAAGTGCTCGTAGCCGCCCTTTTCAATGGACTCCAGTTCCATTTCCAGACGAATGATATACGGATCCGAGGCTACATTCTCGATATTCCTGATCTGCAGCTGCCCATTTTTGACCACAGCAATTTCAAAATCCTCCAGATAGATTACCTTATCTGTATATTCTATGATAGGCGTAGCATCCGAGGCAAGAAAATACTCCTCCTCTCCCTGGCCCACACCAATTACCAAAGGAGATCCCTTACGGGCAGCAATCATCGTATCCGGCTCCTCTCTATTGATCAGCACCACCGCATATGCACCCACCACCTTGTGCATAGCCAAGCGCAGGGCTTCTTCCAGGGAACAAAAATTATTTTTGTAGATATCCTCAATAAACTTCAGAAAAACCTCAGAATCTGTTTCAGATTGGAAATGATAGCCTTTATGAATAAGATCTGTTTTAAGCACATCATAATTTTCTATGATACCATTATGAATCATAGCAATAGACTCAGACTCGGAGTAATGAGGATGTGCATTTTCATCATTAGGCTCCCCATGTGTAGCCCACCGGGTATGGCCGATTCCAATCCTCGAAGATAGTCCGGAAGCAGTTGACAGTAAAGCTTCCAATTCAGCTACCTTCCCCTTTTTCTTATACACCTGCAGTCCATCCTTATTGAGGAGTGCCACACCTGCAGAGTCATAGCCCCTGTATTCCAAACGCTTCAACCCCTTCAATAAAATGGGTAAGGTCTCTCTATGTCCTATATAAGCCACTATGCCACACATACATTTCTGTTTATAATTGTTTAAAAACTTTCAATTTATTTTTCTTTCATATCTTGAAAAGTAGAGCGATACTGTCAAACTGACAATCTATTGCTAAAAAAGGTCAATCAAATGCCATGGTGAGCCTGTCGAACCACGGTTTTTGAGCTTTTAGCTCATTTTTTTTAACCGCAATGTGCGCAAAGATTTCGCAGAGGGTCGCAATCCTTATAATGAAAAATCAACCTTGCAAGCTCCCGTTGTCACGCGGTTTCACCGCGGGACCACCGTTGGTGAGCCTGTCGAACCATGGTTGGTGAGCTTGTCGAACCACGGTTGGTGAGCCTGCCAAACAATGATTGGTTGGCCTGTCGAACCATGGTTGGTGAGCCTGTCGAACCACTGTTCATTGAGCTTTCAGCTCTTTTTTTTTAACCGCCGAGGACACAATGGTTTTCGCAAAGGGCCCAATCCTTAGGATGAAAAATTCAACCTTACTAAACACCATTCTTTACTTTTCACTCATCATTCTCTCTCCTTTTGCCTTATTTACATTCGCCAAACCCACAGCATCGGCCGTCCCTACAGGACGGAGGGGAATGGTTACTGCTTTTTTGCTAACAATAGGTTGTGCCTCTGGCACAATTCGAATCCCCATATAAAACCAATCTCCCAAACCAACCAAGCTGCAACCCTTTTGCCTTTTTACTTTTGCCTTGGGTCTTATTTTCCTGCCCTTCATCCTGGCCCTGGCCTAAATCCCGATAACTATCGGGACCACTGGATATTTTATTAACGGCCAGTCCCCCTGTTGGGGCTGTTCTTTATCTACAGCCGTGTATTGAAAAGGAATGGAAAGCATTTACAGCTCGGAATTAGTGGAAATTCGTAAGCTCCGCGCCAAATTCTTTTTCCCTTTATGGGTTTCTTAGAAAAACATCAAGATCCCTAAGCATCCTTAAATCAACCCAATTTGTGTAATTTGTGTAATTCGTGGACCAAAAAAGCAGCTTTTCCATCCCAGCCTGCGTCTGGAAGGTGTGTTCATCCTCATCCATCGGTGGTTAAATTCAACTCCTACCGGAGTTGGGCGGACCGTGGACTTAAACTAGCTTCAGCCACCGGGTTGTACCCGGGGTAAATAACCTTCGGTATTGGACGCTTTCCGCGTCCTAAACCCCATATAGAAATAACCTCCCAAATTTACCAAGCTCCAAACCTGTTCCTCATTCCACATTCTTCACCCTCCTCGGCCTCGGCTTCGCTCGGCCACCGGAAATCATTAAATAAAGATAGGGTTTAAAATGTGGCGGAGCCACATTTTAAACCCTACCATAATCGGCAAATTTCATCTAATCTAAGGTTAATCTTTAAGCTTTAAACCCTTAAACTTTTCCCTTCCTACCTATATCTCTCAGTCTCTATGTCCCTAATTCCCAATGTCCCTTTTTCCTTTAGCCATTTCCAAGCTCCAACCACGACAACTTGACAACTTGACAACCACGAAATTCACTCCTCACTCTTCACTCTTCACTCCTCACTCTTCACTCTTCACTCTTCACTCAACACTCAGCACTCAGCACTCATCACTCATCACTCAGCACTCAGCACTCATCACTCATCACTCTTCACTCAGCACTCTTCACTCATCATCCCCCCCTTTTCCGCATAATCCGAAGTATCCGCAGCATCCGCATACTCATTTCCCCAACTCCCTCATTCAACCCATATTTGACCATGTTTCACTTAAAACCATAGAAATCATGGCAAAACAAACTAGTATAATTACCCTAAATGGTAAAGTCGGCGGACTATTATTCTATAAAACCAAAGACGGCTACTTCGCTAGAGAAAAAGGCGGAATTCCAAAATCCAGGATCATGACGGATCCCAAATTCGCCAGAACCCGGGAAAACATCCAGGAGTTTACCGAAAATGCCAAATCGGCCAAACTCTTCATGGATACTGCCAGACCGGCTACCCTAAGAATCGCTGATCCCAAAATCTATACCCGATTGGTAAAGATCATGATGCAGATCCTGAGAACTGACCCCGTCAACACCCGCGGAGAAAGAAAAGTAAGCGAAGGTGACTGGAGCCTGCTCCAGGGATTTGAGCTGAACGCAAGGGCCAGCCTATCCAGCACACTAAGGGTAGAATATGCCCAGGTCAATACCGCTACGGAATGGGGTGTAAGTATTCCTCCCTTCCTGCCGGCAGATTTCCTTATCGTGCCAGAAGGTGCTACGCATTTCCGGGTATTCATTGCCGGACTGTCCATCAACATGCAGACAGGGGAAAGAGCCCTCGAAATGGACACTTCAGAAGAATTGCCGGTAACACAGGCAAGCGGACCTATCAATCTGGCAGTACAAAAAGCAGATTTGAGCGAACCGCATAAAGCCTACTTCATGGGAGTAGAATTCGTCCAACTGGTAAACGGACAGCATTACTATATCAACAATGGTATCCACAATGCTGCCACCATCATTCAGACTGAAAACAGCTAAGCCATGAAGCTCCTACTGCTCAGGCGGTATGGAAAAAAGGAAACCCGGGGCATCCTGTACAGGGACAACCGTCCCCTCTGCAGGACCCTGGAACCTCCTGCCGCCAAATTGGCCCAGCTTCCCTGTCTGCCGGAAGGGGAATACCTCCTCCAACTCGCATATAGGGATAGTAAAGGTTGGTACCTCATGCTCCACTGTCCGGGCAGGGCCATCAAAGGAAGGATCTTTCCCCTATTCCAAGGGCAACACTTCAGAAATCTTTGCATTTCTCCGGTGACTGCCTACAGGGAAAATGGCAGGTTCTCCAAACTGGCCTTTCTCCAGTTAATGGATAAAATAGAGGCATGGACTGCTGAGGGAGAGGAAATAAGCATCGAGATACGGTCCCTTCAAACCCAGACCATACCCAAACCATGGTCATCACAGAAGGTTTTATCGGCCTGATCCTGGGAGGGGTAAGTTCCTTACTCCTATCCCTGATCGCATATTTTCTCAAGCTCCTGGTGCAGGACATCAGGGACCTGAAAAAGGAACAGATGAACCTGCGGGAACTTTGCATCTGGCTGAAAGCCGAGCAAGGGCAACTGTAAAAAGAGGTGCAGAACCTCTTCAATCAATGTAAAAATTAAAAATAAGATCGCTATGGAAACAATCGATGAATTGAAAAACCGATGGAATGCCCCTACGCCACCATTCTTCAAAAAACTGAGGAACATAGGCCTGATGGTAGCAGGGGTGGGGGCTGCACTGATGACCGCCCCGGTAACACTGCCTGCCATCTTGGTACAGGTGGCCGGTTACCTGGTCACCGCAGGTGCCGTTATCACCAGCATCAGTCAGATTACACTTCCCCACGAACCCGAGGAAGAATAATCAGAAACCCTACCTACAAAAAAAATGTCCCGCGAAAGTTCGCGGGACATTTTT
>NZ_AMGM01000081.1 GCF_000298295.1 Cecembia lonarensis LW9 | reverse complement strand
AATCTAAGGAAATGCTTTTTAATTACCTGGCAGTCATCATTTTTAAAAACCCTTCGTCAGTTTTCACCATGAATTCTACTCTTGAAAGAGGGCTAATGCCTTGAAGCTTGTATAATTTTTGGAATCCATGAACTTGATCTACGACCTCCTCATGAATCAGTTTATCGTTTTCAAAAACATACACATTGAGTGTAGCAGGGTGTAATGCATTAACCATTAATTTAAAGGCATTGTTACCTTGACTTTCCAATGTTGAATATACCACAGGTGCTTTTGAAACTTCAGCTGAAAAGTCTACAGAAAGCTTTTCAATTTTATTCTGACCGTCAATTACCTCAAGGGTGTACTTACCTGGCTTCAGCTGTGAGAAATCGTAATATCTAGCAAAGGCATTTTTGGAGTTGATTCTATCAGTTTTAACCAAAAACTTGCTTGAATCATAGATTTTCACAGTTATCGAGCCCTCTGGAGCAGCTCCATACAATAACTGTACTTTGGATTCATCCACTTTTCTAAGGGATACCGGTACTTCTGCAGGTCTTTCTCCTGCTGCAATGGTGCTAAAAGCAACACCAAATGCGATCATCATTGTGAATAATACTTTCATAGTAGTAAATAATTAATAGGTTTAAGAAATTTTCAATTGAATTGGCTTTGCGGGGTTTACCCGAACAAAGATTAAAGCCGGTTATTTGGGGTGAGAAAAGATCAACTTCTCATTGATCACAGTACAAACATACAAGCGATATTTATATTTTGCAAATATTTTAAAATAATTAGCTTTTTATTAAAATTCCAATAACAAAACATTTATTTTTTTACAGATCAAAAAATTGATGCAAATTTTCTCGGAATCGTTAGCGTGAAAAACACAAAGTACCGAAAATTTCAAAATACCAAATAAAATTTTTTTAATTTTATTTATTTTAAAATTAATCAAACATTTCGCAATCGATTACAAAATTTTTAAAATATACTCCTGAAAAACAGAAAGGCGGCGATCCGCTGCTTTTCTTTTCTATTGAATATAAAATTTACCGCAATTTCAAAAAAAATAAAAGATTAGACTCATTTTAAATTAAGCAAAAAATAGTATGCATGCCTACTATTTATTATTTTGCCAAAGGAAAAATGGAGTCAGAGAAATGGAAAACAAGGAACTGAAAGCTACAGGAACTGAAAATAAAAAAAGCCCTGATTGCTCAGGGCTTGTGGTGATGAGTGGACTCGAACCACCGACTCACGGATTTTCAGTCCGATGCTCTACCAACTGAGCTACATCACCAATCCGTTAAAGTGATGCAAAGGTAGATATTTGAAGCTTTCTTGCAAACCATTTTATTAAAAAATTTACTATATAATCCGTATAAAACGCTAAATCTAACAATATGAGCATTTTACCTCAATTGGCTTTTTTACTGGTTTTTGCCATAGCTGGCTTTATAATTTATAAAAGGGTCAGCTACCTGAAGAGGAATATCTTTTTAGGAAAAGGGGAAACCAGAAACGACCAACCCGAAAAAAGATGGAAGACCATGCTTTTGGTAGCCCTAGGTCAGCAGAAAATGTTTAAAAGGATCATTCCGGCATTTCTGCATTTACTGATCTATGTGGCTTTTATCATTATCAATCTAGAAGTGCTGGAATTTATCATTGATGGCATTACTGGCAGCCATAGGATTTTCGCTCCTTTCCTGGGAGCGGTTTATGGTATATCCATGAACATATTTGAATTCCTGGCCATCGCAGTGCTGGTATCCTGCGTAGCTTTCCTCATCCGAAGGAATGTGATGAAAGTGGAGCGCTTTACCAAGCCCGAAATGAAAGGATGGCCGGCCTTGGATGCCAACCTCATCCTGATCATTGAGATCATTTTAATGTTTGCCATCCTGACCATGAATGCCACAGATCAGATTTTAGCTTCTAGAGGTGTAGAAAAATACCTGTTATTGGATGGGCTTTTCTTTAGTGGCTTTATCCAACCGCTATTTGTGGGTATGAGCGATGCCACACTTGTCTTTATCGAAAGATTTGCCTGGTGGTTCCATATCGTAGGTATTCTGGCTTTCGCTGTATACATCACATATTCCAAGCACTTGCATATTTTTCTTGCCTTCCCAAATACCTGGTATTCCAACCTAAAACCTAAAGGTGAAATCAACAACATGCCGGAAGTAACCAACGAGGTGAATATGATGTTGGGTATGGCTACGGAAAGCAGTGCTGAACCCCCTGCCGAGATCGGTAGGTTCGGTGCTAAAGACGTCAATGACCTTACCTGGGTCAATGTCATGAATGCCTACAGCTGTACAGAATGTGGACGTTGTACTGCAGAATGTCCAGCCAACCTGACAGGCAAAAAGCTTTCTCCAAGAAAGATCATGATGGATGTCAGAGACAGGGCTGAAGAAGTAGGGAAAAGCCTAGATGCCGGTGGCCCAGGGTTTGAAGATGGGAAATCACTGTTAGGAGATTATATTACCAAGGAAGAAATCAATGCTTGTACCACCTGCAATGCCTGTGTAGAGGCTTGCCCGGTAAATATTGACCCCCTGTCCATTATCCTCCAACTAAGAAGGTATGTGGCCATGGAAGAGTCAGGAACACCTGCGCAATGGAATGCCATGTTCCAAAATATGGAAACCTCATTCTCTCCTTGGAAATTCCCTCCAACCGATCGATTCAATTGGGCCGATCAGGTAAAAAATGAAGAAACAAAATAGATGCGAGAGTTTGGAAGCGAGAGACTTGAATGGTTTTGTCTCGCTTCTCACTTCTCGCTTCTAGTCTCTAATCTCTAAAAGTCTAAAAAATGTCAACATATAAAGTTCCAACCATGGCCGAAATGGCCGCTTCTGGCAAAAGCCCGGAAATCTTGTTCTGGGTAGGTTGTGCCGGATCATTTGATGACAGATACAAAGCCGTCACCCAGGCTTTTGTGAAAATCCTGAATAAAGTCGGCGTAAGTTTTGCAGTATTGGGGCCGGAAGAAGCCTGTACCGGTGATCCAGCAAGGCGTGCTGGAAATGAATTCCTCTTTCAGATGCAGGCAGTGGCCAATATCCAGGTAATGAATGGTTATGAAGTCAAAAAAGTGGTGACCGCTTGCCCACACTGCTTCAATACCATCAAAAACGAATATCCTGCCCTCGGAGGCAATTATGAGGTCATCCACCATTCACAGTTCCTTCAACAACTGATCAATGATGGCAAAATCGTCCTTCAGGGAGGAGGAGCGTTTAAGGGAAAGAAAATCACTTTCCACGACTCTTGCTACCTAGGTAGGGCCAATGATGTATATGAAGCACCTAGAGAAGTCATCAAGGCTTTGGACGTAGAATTGGTAGAAATGAAAAGATGCCGTACCAAAGGCCTTTGCTGTGGTGCAGGAGGTGCGCAGATGTTCAAAGAACCGGAAAATGGCAAAAAAGACATCAATATTGAGCGCACTGAGGAAGCACTAGCCACAGGCGCCAATGCAATCGCAGTAGGTTGTCCTTTCTGCCTCACGATGATGTCTGATGGGGTTAAAAATAAAGAAAAGGAACACGACGTCAAAGTATATGACCTGGCAGAAATGATTGCCAAAGATATGGGGGTCTAACAGAAATTAACCGTTGGGATGTTTGACTGGACCTGGCAGGATTCAAAAACCTGCCAGGTCTTTTTTGCTATTTATTTATTTTGCTCCATTTATATAGCCGAGGTTAAATATTTTTTAATTCTTGATCGTTGCTTTTTCGAATTACTCCGCATAGTTTCGCGCTAAGATCATGAGGGGTGCCTTAATATCACAGGCTGAGATCATACCCACAATACCTGATCCGGGTAGTGCCGGCGAAGGGAAATGAGTAAACCGAGTACCAATTTTATGGACTATAAGAAGGACACGAGCAAAGACCTGTCTATTGGTCTGCGCATGATTTGTTCAGTCAATCTATTGGAATCGGAAATGGGTAAACAATGAAACAGAAAATCGCCCCTTGGTTTTCTGATGTTTAACCAAAAAAACCGCCTAGCGGGAATTTATTATCCATGGAAAAATTTACATGCTTATTGGCCTTTTGGCTAATGTCCTGGGCTGCCTTTGCCCAATCCAATATTAAAGGCGCTGTGAAAAACTCTTCCGGTGAAGGGCTTGTTGGCGCCAATGTGATTTTAGTAGGAACGGGAAGAGGTGCAACCTCTGATTTTCAAGGAAACTTCCAAATTAGGAATATCCCTTCCGGAAGCTATACACTAAGAGTTACATACTTAGGCTACGAAGCTTTTACCAGAGAAGTCCTCATCCCCACCAATGAAGAACTCGAAGTCATTCTTGAACCTAGCAGTTTACTTACAGAAGAGTTCATTGTTTACGGCACGAGGGCTACAGATAAAACCCCTACTACTTTTTCCAAAGTAGACAGAAGAGACATTGCCAAACTCAATTTAGGACAAGATCTTCCTATCTTACTCAACTTCACGCCATCAGTTGTTTCTTTCTCAGATGCAGGAGCGGGAGTGGGGTACACAGGGCTAAGAATCAGAGGCTCCGATCAGACCAGAATCAATGTGACCGTAAATGGAATTCCACTTAATGATGCAGAGTCCCATGGAGTATTTTGGGTAAACATGCCCGATTTCGCTTCCTCAGTGGATAATATCCAAATCCAAAGGGGAGTCGGATCCTCCACCAATGGTGCAGCTACTTTTGGTGCCAGCCTCAACATACAAACTGACACCAGACAGGATGAGGCCTACGCTGAAGTGGACAACTCTTTTGGCTCTTTCAACACAAGAAGACATATGGTTAAGGTGGGTACAGGTTTGATCAACAACCGTTGGGCATTTGATGGGAGGTTATCTAGAATCGCATCAGTTGGTTACATAGATAGGGCTTCCTCAGATTTGAGATCTTATTTCCTATCAGGTGGCTATTACGGCGAGAAGCATGTGGTAAAAGTCAATGTTTTTGCTGGCGCTGAAGTAACCTATCAGGCTTGGGAAGGCGTACCTGAAAATTTATTGGCCACCAATAGGACATTCAACCCTTACACCTATGACAACCAGGTAGATGATTACAAGCAGGAACACTACCAATTGATTTATACGGGAACACTTGGTCAAAACTGGAAGGCCAATGCAGCTCTGCATTATACCTACGGCAGAGGCTTCTTTGAACAATTCAGACCCAATGACCGATTAAACCGTTATGGATTAGCTCCAGTTATCATCGGGGAAACCTCCATTTCCAGAATGGATATTATCCGAAGAAGATGGCTGGACAATGACTTTTATGGAGGCGTTTTCTCATTGAATTACCTCTCGGATGACGGTAAATTGGATGCCATCATCGGCGGTGGGGCAAACAGGTACGATGGCGACCACTTCGGAGAAATCATATGGATGCAATTTGCCGGCAATACCAATATCAGGGACAGGTATTATGACAATGTTGCGGTCAAAGATGATGTGAACCTCTATGCAAAAGCCACTTATGAAGTCAGCAATGGATTATTCCTTTACGGAGATTTACAGGGAAGATGGATTGATTACCGATTTGATGGTATCAACAATGACCTCAGGGATGTAACAGGTCAGGTAAATTTCGCCTTCTTCAATCCCAAGTTCGGGTTTACCTATCAGACCACAGAAGGCAAGCAATGGTATGCTTCTTATGCTGTAGCCAATCGGGAACCTGTGAGAAGGGATTTTACGGATTCCCCCATTATTGAAAGGGCGCCAAGACACGAAAACCTGCAAAATATTGAAGCCGGATACAAAAGACAGGCGACTAACTTCAGCTATAATGCCAACATCTACTACATGAAATACAGAGACCAATTGGTTTTGACCGGGCAGCTAAACGATGTAGGTGCTTATATCAGGGATAATGTGGACGACTCATATAGATTAGGCATTGAATTGGATGGATCCTATAGGCTTTCAGAAAAATTCAGTCTAGGAGGCAACATTGCTTTCAGTAGAAATAAAATCGCTGAGTTCTTGGAATACCTGGATGATTACTCCGTAGCCGACTTCAGGCAGGAAGTTATCGTTCATATCAACACAGATATTGCATTTTCTCCAAATGTAGTGGGCGCAGCCATTATCGATTATCGGCCCGTCAAAAACTTTGAAGTCTCCTTGCTTAAAAAGTATGTGGGCAGCCAATTCTTGGACAATACCCAAAACGAAAACAGAAAACTGAATGCCTTCTGGACCTCAGATCTTAGGTTCAATTATGCCATGAGGCCAAGGTTTGTGAAAAACATGGAATTCACTGTGTTGATCAATAATATCTTCAACAAGCTCTATGAGCCCAATGGCTATACTTTTAGCTATTTTATCCCTGCTGAAGGACCTGCAGGACGGGAATTGGTAACAGAAAACTTCTTCTATCCACAAGCTGGAACCAACTTCTTGGCTGGTGTGAAATTCCTGTTTTAACTCCAATGCCTATTTCAGGTTTAAACAAAATAATGGCTCCGAACTTTTGTTTCCGGAGCCATTTTAATTTTATAGCCTCCCGGGAATTTCAGTTTCTGATTCCTTCTGCAAAAAAGTTTTTTACCCAAAAAGTCCTTGCTATCGGATTGACATGGTCCAAAATATCATAAATATTTTTTGGGAAAAAGGGTGCTATATTAATACAGTAGTTCCCTTTTCTATCCTTTTTAATCTCAAGATCAAACTGATGAAGGGTATCCAATAGTGCCTTTGGGAAAAAAATCTGTTTAGTCACGGCAGATATGGGCTTCTCCTTGTGGCCAAAGCGCTTCTTGGATTTGGTATAGGTAAGATGACAGAAATCCGGCTGAAAACTCCTTTCTGAAATGATGAGTTTGGATTGCTGTAGGAATTTGGGGTTAAATACATGTTGTAAAATCAAGTTTCCTTTCTCAATGGTATAAGTGACTTGCTCTTGCTTACTACAATCCAGCTTCAGGTTGTTTTTGATCACCAGAAACTTCCAGAGGTTATTGATCCTTTGCAGATCCATAGGGGTTAATTTGGGTTATTGGTCAATCGGAAATAGTCCTTGATAGTGGTTTTAACCACTTCTACATCCTCAAGTATTGGTTTCCACGATTCTTCAACGGCCATCGTGAATTGAATGTTTTCCTCAAGAAGTGAATTCAATTTACTCACAAATTCCAAATGTGCAAAGGTGTCTCCCCCATAAAATGACAACGCTCCTTCTTCGCCGTTCGTTAAATTTTTCCATTGAAGCCTAAGCGGCAACTCATCAGGCTGGGGTTCTACAAAAATATAAGCCTCATCTTTTACCCTATTGATGAGAATTGAAAGGTTCAGGTGGGGAATGGATGGATCCTTAATCCGTTTCCCATGCCTGTAAATATTTATCTTGGCATCATCCCGTCCCTCCAAATCATAATGAACGGCACGAAGGTTTTTAAAAAATAAGCGATCTGCATCGGTTATCCGCATCAAGGGCTTCTCATCTCCAGAATTATTGGCCCGCTTTTCATTAAAAAATGAAAGCAAAAGGACAAATAACAAGGACCCCAATCCAAAGATCTTAAAGATCTTGATCATTTCAGGGGAAAAGCTTTCTTTGGCAGATGACATGGAATACTTTTTTTCATTTAACAGGATTCCAGTAAAATTGGTTTAGGCCCTCTTGATTCTTGTTTCTATAGTCTGGCCTCGCGCCTCTCATTCCGACATCCGCCCTCCGACTTTTTCCTTTTGACCTTTCTCCTTTTCCCTATCAATGCACATAAGACCCCGCATTGATATCAATCGTACAACCAGTGGCATGGTCTGCCAAACCGGAACAAAGCAGGGTCACCATGGGTGCGATATCTTTGGGCTCCGTAAGTGCATTCAGGGCAATATCGTTCAGGGCATAAGCTTCCCCATATTGATCCATAAAGTCCTGCGCCATGTCTGTCCGGGTAAATCCTGGCGCTATGATGAATGCCTTGACACCTTCCTTCCCATAATACCGTGCTATCGAACGGGTAAAACTTACAATAGCCGCCTTAGAGGCTGCATAGGCTAAATAATCCGGTGTATCTCCCCTAAAAGCAGCACGGGAAGAAATATTGACGATCCTTCCATTTTGGTTGGTTCTGGCATGTTCAATAAACTCCTTACAAATAATGGCTAGGGCATTGATATTGACATCCATGGTTTTGAGCCAGGCAGCTGTCCAGTCTTCCGTGGCTGCTTTGTCTTGGACGGAAATGGCAATTCCCGCATTATTGACTATGGCGTCAATTTTCCCATGTTTTTCAATCAATTCTGGAATCCAACCCTTTACCATTTCCAAGTTCGACAGGTCGCAAGGAGACACGTGCGCCGGATTAGGTAGAGATTCGGCCAATTTTTTGGCTGCCTCTAAATTACTGTTAAAGTGTAAGATAACTTCTGCCCCTGAAGCAGACAACTGCTCTGCAATGGCCTTACCTATGCCGCGTGAGGCGCCGGTAACAAGAATTCTTTGATTTTGTAGGTTGATGTTCATAGGTTATTAATGGCAAATGAAACTTCGGTTATTTCTATCAGTCTGACTTTCTTAGAAAAGTCCGGATGGAGGGGATTGAGCAAGAGGTTATGCTCTTCCGGATAATTGATCAATGGGATACGGCAGGAAGGAATCTTAAGGGCCAGGGTTTCTTTACTTCCGGCCCAGTAAGCTCCTATTTCCTGGGTACTTTTTGGATGGGGACGGTTGGACCAATCCTGTGGCAAATCTTCCATTGACAAATAAGGAATCTCAATATCCAGCTCAAACTGCACCAAAGACCAATGGGCCAAAGAGACCACAGGACCTTTGATACTGAGCAGTTCCAGAAAATTAAGGGCGCTGTGGCTACAGGCATAGATGACGGGAACCCCATAAGGATTCCATCTTCCCGAACCCGGCCCATATCCCAAAGGAAACCTTCCCTGCAACTTTTCTATCAATCGGAAATACTTCAAAATCGTAGTGTCTTTAGAGGAAATTACCCCAGGAAATGGCTTCCAAAGCTTCATCCACCTGCTCTACCCCATAGGGACTGCGCATCAGAACAATGGGCTTCTGATGACCCAAGGCTTCAATAGGGGTATGCAGCCAATCCTGAAATAAAGCTTCTGTACCAAATATCCTGACTCCTTTGGCGATGATCTTATCCATGTCTTTGATGGCTTTGGTCAATAATCGGCTCAACAACCTGTCTTCCTTTTTCCAACGGACCAAGGTACTGGGATCTACCTCCAAGACCTCGGCTACCTCTGCTTGACTGAACTGCAGGTAATCAAATAAAACTTTTGTCTCTGATAAATGAAAAGGCTTCTCCAATAAACTGGGCTCCTCTACTGTAGACAAAGGAGGGACAAAGAAATACTGCTCCTCCAAGCTGGGGAAAAAACCGCTAACATCCGAAGTGGAAGCATAATTCTTGGGAAGGATATATCTTTTGGCCATAAACAAAGATATTCATAATTATTGTAAATACAAGATTATTTTATTGTATTTGCAATATTTCCTTGATCTGATTTTCCTGCAGGTTGCAATTGATCCATTCTCCATCGAGGTCTGCCCCATATTTCTGGTAGAAATTGATGGCAGGGGTATTCCAGTCCAGTACCTGCCAGGTCATCCCGGAGCATCCATCTTCCAAAGTTTTGGCAAGGGTCCGGTCAAAAAGCATTTTCCCAGCTCCTTTACCCCTTTCTGAAGCAGTTACGACAAGATCCTCCAAATAAAGCCGCTTCCCTTTCCAGGTGCTATAACGGTAATAATAAATTGAAGTACCCACAATCTCTTGTGTTTCTGACTTAATTGCTACGAAAAACCCAAAAACGGGATGTGGACCAAAGCCATCTTTTTCCATCATTTCAACGGTATTGATGACCTCATCCGGTGCTTTTTCATAAATGGCCAATTCTCTGACCAGCTCCAATACTTTGGGCAGGTCTTCGACTCTTCCTTCTCTGATTGTATACATGGAGGAAAGTTATCAAAAAACATAAAAGCATAAAATCAATTTATATATTTGAAGCAGATCACAAAGCCAAGCGGTCATTAATCAATTCCTGAATATGTTTCTAGCCATAGATGCCGGCAATTCCAATATCGTTTTTGGATTTTATGATGAAATGCAAGAAAAATGGACACATGAATTCCGTGTCAATACGTCCAGAGAACTTTCTGTACTGAAATTGGAAAAAGAAGTGCACCTGTTTTTTTTGGAAAATGGCATCAAAAGTGACCAGATCAGCCATGTGGGGATTTCATCTGTGGTCCCAGAAGTCAATGCTGCATTGCAGCAATTTTGCAGGGAATACTTAGAAAAAGCCTGCTATCTGATTAGAGGCGAAAGTTACAGGAGGCTTAAAGTGAGTACCTCCAAGCCCAATGAAATCGGCACAGACCTGATGTGCAATGTGACAGCTGCCTTTGAAAGGTTTAAAACTACCTGCATCATCGTGGATTTTGGAACCGCCCTGACCTTCACCGTAGTGGACGAACATGGGTCCATTTTAGGGGTAAATATTGTCCCAGGACTGAAAACTGCCATCAAGGCATTGTTTTCCAATACCTCTAAATTACCTGAGGTCCCCTTAAAAATGCCCAAATCTGCCTTGGGAAAAAACACCACACATTCCATTCAAGCAGGTATACTCTATGGGTATACCGGTCTGGTTAAAGGCATGATAGACACCCTACAAAAAGAAATCGGCCACCAATGCCGGGTGATTGCGACAGGAGGCCTATCCTCCATCCTCACCACGCTGAAAGATTCCTTTGAGGTGGTGGACCGAAACCTTACTTTAGAGGGCATCCGCCTGATCACCTTGGCGAATAGCCCAACAATACCTGAGGATCTGGACAAATAGCCCTGTATTTTTCAATTTCTCTTTGGGAGCATACCCCCGGAAAATCCCCCCAATTGCCCAGCATGTCCCACATCAACTGAAAGTGTAAATGTGGCGGCCAATCCCCATTTTCGGGAAAAGGACCCACCTGACAAAACTTTTGCCCACAGGCAATCGGCATGCCTACCTCCAGCCCTTCCAGGTCTTTTAAAGCCAAATGCCCATAGAGGCTGTAGAGTGGGGTTCCCTTCAGGTCATGTTCCAGGATGATGGTGGCCCCATAATCTCCAAAACCAGAATTGTTCTGAAAGGCATATACCTTCCCGGCTAAGGGCGCATGTACGGGATGTCCGCTTGCCGTCCACACATCAATCCCCAAATGGATATTCCTGAAATCAGCCTGATCGGTGGCAAACATACCTGACCTGGCATATATCGCCCGATGCTCCAAATAACCACCAATGCCAAAGCGCTTTCCCGCTGCCCTTAACTTCCCGAACACATAGCTATCAAAATGGGCCGTATCGGAAAAATCCACCTGCTCCAATTCCGCATTGGCAGGGGAAAAGTCCATCCAAATGGTATTCCCAAGATGCAGGGCTTCTCCCATCAGGGGAAATGTAGGTTCGCCTTTCAGACGTTCAGTCAAACTTTTTTCCATAGGGCGCAAGATAAAAATTTTGTCACTTACAAGACCATCTCTTATCTTTATTTCGATGATTGAAACTATGAATTTCCCTTCCTTGGAGGCCATTAAAGCAGCCCGTCAAAGGATACAGCCTTTTATTCACCGCACCCCTATTTTGAAATCGGAGGCCATCAATGACATGGCCGGTTGCGAGATCTACTTCAAGTGCGAGAACTTCCAAAAAGTCGGTGCCTTCAAGGCACGGGGAGCTGCCAATGCCGTCGCCAAACTGACCGATGCCCAAAAGCAAAATGGGGTAGCCACCCATTCAAGCGGTAACCATGCCGCTGCTTTGGCCAGGGCGGCTTCAGTGGCCGGCATCAAATCCTATATCGTCATGCCGTCGAATGCACCCGAAATCAAGAAAAAAGCAGTGAAAGGTTATGGAGGTGAAATCATCGAGTGCGAACCCAACCTGATGGCTAGGGAAACTACCCTTCAAGCTGTAGTCAAAAAAACAGGGGCAACTTTTATACCCCCCTATGATTACATGGATGTCATAGAAGGGCAGGCTACCTGTGCCTTGGAGATGTGGGAAGAAGGCATTCCTTTTGATACCATCATGGCACCTGTAGGCGGAGGCGGATTGTTGGGTGGAACAGCCTTGACCACAAAATACCTCTCTCCATCCACCAAGGTCATCGCGGGTGAACCTGAGGGGGCAGATGATGCTTACCGGTCATTTCATGCAAAGAAACTCATCCCTATGGAAGGACCCAAAACCATTGCAGATGGACTGTTGACTTCTCTTGGGAAAATCAATTTTGCTATTATTATGGATTATGTGGACGATATCCTGACCGTCAGTGATGAGGAAATCATAGCTGCCATGAGATTGATCTATGAAAGGATGAAAATCGTCATTGAACCCAGCTGCGCAGTACCCTTAGCGGCTTTACTGAAGCAAAAGGAGCGGTTCAAAGGTCAGAAAGTAGGAATTATCCTTTCTGGGGGGAATGTGGATTTAGGAAAACTTCCTTTTTGATTTTGACAACATTACGCGTCATTGACTAAAGTCATCCAAAAAATCCCGTACAATCCCTTTCGTCAATTCCGGTGCTTCAAACATCCCCATATGCCCTACTCCTTCCAATTCGTGGTAATGTGAGGTAAATGGCTCATGCTTCCTACTGGCTTCAAGTTTCACGGCCATATCGAATTCTCCCGCGATCATCAATTTAGGACCGGGGAAATTCATCCAGACCTCCATCCTATCTTTCCTGTCCCGCATGGCCGCTAGAAAAGCCAGCACCCCATTTTTTGAGCTTTTCTTTCCTTCTTTGATCAGTTCCTCAATCCTTGTTGCTTGTGCCAATCGCTGCTGTTCTGCAAAAAGCGGCGGTACAAAGGAATCCATAAACTTATCCACGCCATGTTTTTTGATAAAGGCGATGGTTTTGTTTCTGGTATGCTTTTTTCCCTCATCGTCCGGAAAGGCTGTGGAATGAAATAAGCCAATCCCTTTGAGTCCAATGCCCATCAGTTCTGCCAAAGCCAGTGTCACATAGCCTCCCAAAGAATGCCCAATGACGATGGGTTGTACCAATCCCTGCACTTCCAACCATTCCTGAATCAGCACAGCAGTCTCTTCCAGGCTGATGTGATTCCCCGATAAAGGACTCTCCCCAAATCCCGGGAGATCCAGACAATAGACGGTGTGGTCTCTGGAAAAATCCCCAATAAAATCTTTCCACATGACCTTGGATTCACAAAAGCCATGGATAAAAAGAAGCGCAGGCCCTTCACCTTCTTGGGTAAATGCTATCATATCACAAACTTAAGGAATCAGTCTGAGAATGTATAATGTTATGACTCGTTCTGTGGAAGGGCCATAAAAGCCAAAAAAAACAGCGGCTATATTCTATTGGCAAATGAAAAATGAAGTACTTTAAGGAAGTGTTTACAGAACCAAAGAAACCCTTCAAAGATCACTGAATTACTATGGAAGTGACTATTCGATTTTAATTGGATCTCATCCACAAAAAAACATACTATGAAAATTAAACTTTTAACCTTATCATCTATTCTTTTCACGCATTGGGTTTTGGCACAAAATTTACCTCTTCTCAAAGTCAGTGATGACTGTAAATATATTGTCACGGAATCAGGTGACCCATTTTTTTGGTTAGGTGGAACTGCATGGGAATTGATACACCGGCTGACCAAAGAAGAAATTGACATGTACCTGACAGATCGGGCTGAAAAAGGATTTACGGTTATCCAAACAGTGATTCTCGCAGAACTGAATGGTTTAAATTCACCGAATAAGTATGGGGAAAAACCTTTAATTGATAACAACCCAGAGCATTTAAATGAAAAATATTTTGAGTTGGTTGATTATGTGATCAAAAAATCGTCTCAACTCGGCTTATATGTCGGACTTTTACCCACCTGGGGGGATAAGTTCAATAAACTCTGGGGAGATGGCCCTGAAATATTCAATCCCCAAAATGCAGAGAAATATGGTGAAATACTGGCAAAAAGATACCTGGAGCATAATCATATAATTTGGATACTGGGAGGTGATCGGGTGCCAGAAAATGACAATCATTATGCCATCATTCGGGCTATGGCCCAAGGAATTAGAAAAATTGATAACAGGCACTTATTGACCTATCACCCTATTGCTACGAAAATGGCCTCTGACTTTTTTTATGAGGATACCTGGCTCGACCTGGATATGTTTCAAAGTGGCCATAGCCGAATAGCTAAAGAATATGAATATGTGGTCAACGGCAATAAATCAGAAATGAAAAGGCCGATAATCAATGGAGAGGCCCGCTATGAAAATATTCCAGATAGATTTTGGGAAAATAAGGACTATGGATGGCTTGACGATGCTGATGTTAGAGTCTCCGCCTATTGGAGCATGTTGGCAGGGGCGGCAGGATATACTTATGGGTGCAATGACATTTGGCAAATGTACGAAACATATCGCCCCCCCTTTATAAAAGCAAGGACAGATTGGAAAGCCGCACTCTCTTTACCTGGCTCTTCGCAAATGAAATATATGAAAGCTATTTTTGAGGTTTTTCCATGGCAGGGTTTAGAACACAATCCAAGCTTAATACTGAATGAAAATCCAGAGGATGAATCTTTTATGATGTCTGCCATAGGGAAAAATAAAGACTATTTGATGGCTTACACGCCCATTGGTAAACCAATGAGAATAGACTTAGCCCAATTGAATGCTGAAAAAGCAAAAGTTTATTGGTTTAACCCTCGAAGTGGCAAAACTTTTTATATCGGGGAATTTGAGACAAAAACTCCACATGAGTTTGAACCTTGGGCTAAAGGATGGGGCAGCGATTTTCTGCTGCTAGTATTGGCTCAACATGCTACCTATGACCTTACTAAATTCATAAGTACTCCATCCCGTTAAATAAGAAAAATTTAGTATTTTAAGGATTGAAAAATAAATCGAATAAAACCTTCGCATATCCAGCTGATTCTGTAGGGACAGGCGAAGTTTGGTTTCGGGTATAAGTAAGTTACAGCCAATTTAAATGAAGAACAAGAAACGTATTTTAAGAATTGTAATATTATCACCCTTGATTGTTTTGGGTGTTGCAGTGATTGTTTTATCTATCAAATATACCCCAACATACGTTTATAGACTGATAACAATGAATGTGGCAGATGTTTATGATTACAGGAACTTTGAAAATCATAAGATTCAGGGAGCAAAAAGTACCAATAAATTTATTTCTCAACCCAAAGAGAAATATGTTGAGTCGCTATTTGATGATTTGGTAACTAAAACGGGGTTTAACAGCTTTGAAGAGTGGGCTATTAAATCTCAAACAACAGCTCTGATTGTTATTCAAAGAGATACAGTCATTTATGAAAAATATTTTAATGGTTTTAGCAGAGATTCATATTTTCATTCTCAGTCAATGGCAAAATCATTTATATCATTCTTGATTGGAGCGGCCATTGATGATGACTTAATCAAAAGTGTAGATGACCCAATAACAAAGTATATACCTGAACTCTTGGAGCGAGACCCTCGATTTCACAAAATTTCAATTAAACACTTACTTGAAATGCGTTCAGGACTTGCCTACAATACAAGTCTTATTCCTTTCACTAATATTCACGCTCCTTGGCACGATGAGGCAGTCGGATACTATCATCCCAATGTCAGAAAACTACTACTGGAAAAAGTGAAAATAACATCCGAACCAGGGAAAGATTATCAGTATAATAATTACAACACAAGCTATTTGGGATTGATTATCGAAAGAGCAACAAATAAAAGCGTATCTGAGTATCTCGAACAAAAACTGTGGTCTAAAATAATGGAATATGATGCTCTTTTTTCAATCGACAGTAAAACATCCAACTTTGAATATATGCCAAGTCGATTAATTGCTCGGGCAATTGATTATGCACGCTTTGGTCAGCTAATGCTCAACGAAGGAAGTTGGTATGGCAATCAAATTATATCAAAAGATTGGGTCTTGGAATCTACTCGTGAAAACAAATCAATCCCACGAGATATATACCCCAAATGGTTTGGTACAAAAGAGAAAAGGGTTTATTACAACTATCAATGGTGGGGACACGTCAATGAAGATTCAACATTCCACTTTTATGCAAATGGAAATCTTGGACAGAATATTTACATAATACCTGATAAAGAAACTGTTATTGTTCACACTGGCAAATCACTTAAATATTATAGTAGTGATTTTGATTTGTGGAATGTTGCATTGCTATTGAATTAGGAATCGAACGAAATGAACAGATTATATTAAAAACTGGCTGTAATCGAGTAGACGGCCCCGCCAACTGTTAAGTTAGCGAGGTACGCCCCCGCCTGAACGGACGGGCAGGTCTAACACCACTCCCGAAAGCTTTCGGGATACGGGTCTCCCCGAATCAAAGTTCGGGGCAGGCTGTATACGGCGGTTCATCAAGCATAGGATAGCCGCTCTTTTCACCGACTATCCCTTTCTGCTACTTTTAAGATAGGGCTACACGGTGGCTCCCTATCGAACCTGCCTTCTGCAGA
>NZ_AMGM01000080.1 GCF_000298295.1 Cecembia lonarensis LW9 | reverse complement strand
TGGAATGTCTACTTCGTCTTTGATATAGACATGGGCCAATTGATGGTCTGCCACGGCAAATGCCTTGCAGGTGCCGGCATCCAAAGTTTCCCTTCCCAATTCATCTTTTACCACAATGCAGCCTTCTTTCCTTAAGATTCTGTTGATATGGATAGGGTTATTCACCGATGTGATGCCGTACTCAGATAGGAGTATTACCTCTGTTCCCTGCTTTTCAAAATAGGTAATCAGGTCTTCTGCCACTTTGTCGATTTCCCTGAGGTCCTTTTTTATTTTTTTAAAGTCCAGGCCGTATCGCTGCAAGCCATAATCCAAATGAGGAAGGTAAATCAGGTTAAGGATAGGACTGAACCATTGGTCTACTTTTTTGGATGCCTCGGCAATCCATTGGGTGGATTCGATATTGGCATTGGGTCCCCAAAAAGAAAAAAGCGGAAACTGTCCCAATTCCTGCTGTAACCTGTCCCTGAGGTCCATGGGTTGGCTGTGAATGTCCGGTAGTTTTCTGCCATCCGCTGGGTACAAGGGCCTTGGGGTAACTGCGTAATCTACAGTGGAATACATATTGTACCACCAAAACATGTTCGCACAGGTGAAATTGGGGTCCTGATTTTTCAGCTTGTCCCAGATTTTTGGTGCCTGCACCAGATGGTTGGACTGTCTCCAGAATTTGATTTCGCATTCGTCCCTGAAATACCACCCGTTGCCGACGATTCCGTTTTCTTCAGGCCATTCTCCTGTGAGGTAAACCGACTGGGAAGAGCAGGTCACCGCAGGTAATACAGGTTGGATAAAGTTCTTTTGCCTCTTTTCTATCCATTTTTTGAGAAAAGGGGTATGCTCTCCGATCAACCTAGAGGATAAAGCTACAATATTGATAACAGCAGTTTTTTTCATTTTTCAAAAGTGTTGATGACCCATTCCATTTCACGGGTAATGGAGGAAGAGAGTTCTTGTCTAAGGGCCTTGTCCAATACATCCCAAGTGTAAGTTTCCACTTCCAAATGGCTGCAGACTGGATTTTTTTTAATCTCCTCCAGCACATGAATGATGTCCGACTGGGTGGAGGAAAGGTTACCATAATGTGCTAAGAAAACAGGCACATGAAAATGAATCCTCATTTCCTCCAAAGCTGTTTCCTCTAGTATGGCAATCGCTTCCGGTAGGTCTGGGTAAGATTGGAGCTTACCGGATGCATCTCTTCCAATGACCTGATGCAGGTAAGTGGATTCGGCCAGGGGGTTGAGTTTTAATTGAAGGTTTTGTCTTTCATTTAAATCTGATGGAACGTCCACTTTCAAAGCCGCCGAGATCTGGATTTTGCCAATTTTGATGCCTTCTTCCTGTAATTTTCGGAAGGTATCTTCTGCCTTTTCATATACAATGGCAAAGTGGCAAACATCATAGCAAATTCTGATATGGTGTTTCAGCAGCTGCTCCGCTGCAGCGGAGGAAATCCCCAGTTTCTCCACCAGCCATGCA
This sequence comes from Cecembia lonarensis LW9, assembly GCF_000298295.1. Taxonomy (GTDB): domain Bacteria; phylum Bacteroidota; class Bacteroidia; order Cytophagales; family Cyclobacteriaceae; genus Cecembia; species Cecembia lonarensis. Next base: position 15,060 of record NZ_AMGM01000080.1, on the reverse strand, counting down.
CCTCCTTTTGGGATCAACCAGTCCCTGAAAAACCAAAGTACTTCCTCAGTATTTTCCAAAATCCCGTCAGGTTCGGGCTCTACATCCAAATGGAGCGTTTTCTGTGTTTTTTGCTCTAAATGGTGCAATTCAGCAGTAATTTCAGCTAATTGGTCACATGCGATTTGAAGCACTTTATCCCTTTCCAAGTTGGCATCAAACCAATGCCGGTAAGAAATGGGGGAGGTGGAAATACTGCCTTCCTGACCTATGGGTGTTAATGCTTCCAGGATACGAAAGAGTCTGAGTGTATATTCCTTCCTGGCAACTGTAGACCAATCCGGTTGGTGAACATGGTCTTTGACCACCGTATGATGGAAATCCCCATAAGGAAAGCCGTTCATGGTGAAAACATAGCAGTCTTCAACTCGCAACCAGTCTTTAAACTCCCGGAGCTTTTCTGCGGAAATCAATGTTTCGCTGGCCTGATTGGAAAGCCTTAGGCCAATACCAAAAGGACCTTTTATCCCCAAGTTGGATTTGACTTTTGGAATGTAATCTTTGAGGCTTTGGAAAGTGTCTTCCCAGGTTTCGCCAGGATGGATATTGCTACAATAACTCAGGTGATGTCCTTGTATCTGCATGGCCCTCAATTCACGTTGGTAGTTTTATGCATGGATTCCAGATAGGCAATAGCCTTCCGTATCAATTCATGGTCCATTTCATGTACTTCTTCCCCTTTTCCTATGGCTTTGAGCAGCATAATAGTCAACCTGCCCCCGAGGTGTTCTCTGAATTCCTCCAGTCCTTTGATCAGGTTTTCTCCTGTCAGTTCGGGAACAAATAAGTCGAAGCCCAAGTCAGCAATCAGTTTCAAAATCCTGTCTAAATCATCTTGTCCAATCCATCCTTTCAAAAAGGAATAGGTACTGTCCAAAGCGATGCCTATGGCTACCGCTTCGCCATGTCTTAAATCAAAGTTGGTCAGGTATTCCAGCTTATGTGCTGCCCAGTGCCCAAAGTCCAAGGGCCTGGATGAACCCATTTCAAAAGGATCTTTTCCTGCGATATGGTCCAGGTGCATCTGTGCGCAGCGGATGATGGAATCCTTCATGGGGACCATCTCTCTTCTGGCCAGATCATGGGCATGCTTTTCCATCCATTGGAAAAAATTCACATCCTTGATCAGAGCAACTTTGATGGCTTCTGCCAAGCCCGATCTCCAGTCCCTGTCGTCCAAAGTTTTTAAGAAATCAAAATCATTGATGACCAGATAAGGGGTGGCAAAGGTGCCTATGTAATTTTTCTTTCCGAAATAATTGATGCTGTTCTTTACCCCAACGCCAGAGTCATTTTGTGATAGCACGGTGCTAGGGATTCTGATATGCCTCACCCCTCGGTGGGAAATCGCAGCAGCAAAACCTACCATGTCCAAAACCGCTCCACCGCCTATGGCCATGATATAAGCATGCCGGTCAATGGCGTGCAGGTGGGTAGCTTCTACAATTTGCCTGACCAGGTTTTCATCGTTTTTTGAAGCTTCTCCACCGGGAACAATCATTGGGGTGGCGCAAAGGAAAATATCCTTTTTGTAAGCTTCAAAATATTGCTCCAGCTTTGCAATCAGATCAGGGTGAGCTTCAGTAAGGCCTTGGTCCAGGACAATGAAAATTTTTGCGGGATTTTCAGCCCTGAGATGATCTGCCAAAAGGCTATTGTTTGGATCAAACAGGCCATGGGTAAAGCATACCTTATATTGGAAATTGACTGCAAAGGCCTGTTGAAGTACTGTATGTGTCATTTTAATCGAGGCGTTGAAGCATCAAGTTACGGCAAATATTTTTGCCAATCTTAGTGAAATAGGAAGAAGGATCAAAATGCAGAGCCCTACCCACCAACCAGAGAAGCTGGCGGCAAGGGAAGCATTGAGGATGATCAGGGAAATCACAGCGGCTTTTACGGATTTTCCTATCAACTGGGGCTGCTGCAAGCGCATGGCCTTGATCAGTGGAGGTAGAATCATATAGGCAAACAAACATACAAAAGGAATGACCATCCATCCCGCATTTCCTTCCATAAAGGCAATGAAGAGAAGCGAGGCAATGATAAGGATATAAATAACTAGACCCCCGATCAGGGCATTTTTGTTTTTTCCATGAACTTCACCTCTGCTGATCATGGTGATGGCAGATACATAAGCCAAAGGAATCAGGCCCAAAGCCCAGAAATCAGGTAAAAGCTCAGGAATGACGGAAATGCCCAATAATAAATTGCCTGCCCGGCAAAGCCCCATATTGATCGGTCCGAAAATAGCCTGATGCTTTCCCCAGGCATCATAAAGCACTGCCAATAGGCCTACAGCAAGAGCAATGAAGCCGCTCCAAAGATTAACCTGGAAGGCAGCCAAAACGCCAAGTGCTATCAATAATGTAGCCATCCATATGGCATTACTTTTTTTTACTTTCCCACTCGGAATCGGCCGCTCCGGCCGCTCTATGGCATCCAGCTTGGCGTCAAATACATCATTGAAGGCTACACCGCCGCCATACAATCCTATGGTGGAAAGGCTTAACCAGATCAATGGGAGGACATAAGCGTTCCCTATTTCGGTATTTTGGGAGAGCAAAAGTGCGGCAGCGCCGGAAACAGCAAAACCTGCCCAAATATCAGCAATGGCTGTGATGATGTTGGCAGGTCTTGTGAGCTGTAAGTAAGCTTTGATATTTATGGCTGCCATTTTCTAATTCTCCACAGCATCTGAAGATCCTTCTACCCTTGGTGTTTGGCCACCCCGCAATACAGAATTGCCTGCATGTTTCAACCTCTGATCAATTGGTTCTGGATTTAACCAGTCCGACTCCTCCATCTGCCCACTTTGTGAGTAAGCAGCCAGGGCATTTTGGTAGCAGGTCATGCGAATATGCTCTTCAGGGATACCATGCTTGCGCATCAATGCGGCAGTTTTGGGAACCGCCAATGGATCGCTGATGCCCCAGTCGGCTGCAGAGTCTACGATGATACGCTCAGGTCCATATTTTTTTACAATCTCCACCATCCGGTCACTGCCCATTTTGGTATGGGGGTAAATGGTAAATGCAGCCCAATAGCCCCTGTCCAAAACTTCTTTGACAGTTTCTTCATTGTTGTGGTCCACGATCACCATGTGTGGAGGCAGTCCATGTTCCTCACTGACATCCATGCTTCGGGTAGTCCCTTTTTTCTTATCCCTGTGCGGGGTATGGATGAGCACTGGCAACTCCACTTCTTTGGCCAGGTCCAATTGAAGCCTGTAATATTTGTCCTCGGCGGCTGTTTGGTCATCGTAGCCGATTTCCCCTATGGCTACCACCCCTTCTTTGGTGGCATACAAGGGTAACAATTCCATTACCTCTTCAGCGAGTGCCTCGTTGTTGGCTTCTTTGGAATTCAAACCGATGGTACAGTAATGTACGATGCCAAACTGTTTGGCCCGGAATCGCTCCCAGCCCACCAAGGTGCTGAAATAATCCTTGAAACTGCCCACTTCGGTTCGGGGTTGACCCAGCCAAAAAGCAGGCTCAATAATCGCCACTACCCCCGCCTTTCTCATGGCTTCATAATCATCTGTAGTTCTGGATACCGCGTGAAGGTGGGGATCTATGTACATTTCCATAATTTTTCAGGTTTATTGTTTCATCATTGGACCTTCATTCAGGGCCCTTAGGTTTGAGTTTTTAATTTTTGATCAGGGTTTCGGCAAAGCTTTTGCCTATGGATTCCCAAGTGATATTTCCTGACTCGATTTCTTTTTGAATATCAACAAACTTGGATAGGAGTGCTTTCCCTTTCGGGAAGGAAGATTGATGACAGGCCAGTAAAGCTGCCTGTTTTTCCAGTAAATCTTCGCTATCCATGGCTTTTTTGATGTCCTCAAGTCTTGAATCATTGAGAAAAGGGGATACGTATCGCCATAATTCCGGCATCACATTCCGTCCCGCGGCCCATCTTTCATGGGCAAAGTCGATGAGGATGCTGGCCAGGTTTTCATTGGCGCGTTGATCTGCGTGTTGAATCAGAAATAAGGGCCTTTGCATAAATACAGCCTTTAGCAACATCTGATTCCAGGCCCTTTCATCAAAATATTCGGATGGATAGGGATTGTCCAGGGCTACCGCATCAAACACCAATGTCATATTGGTCCTCAGTCCCTCAATGGCCCTGTCGGTCAATTTGTCCTGAAAGGGATAAATTGGCAGGGCAGCATAAAGGCTTTTGAGTTCCTGCATGTCTCCGGTTTCAAACAATTGGTTCATGGTCTTGAACCAGAGTCCTTCATCCTGCTGGGGAAAAGACAAAATCAAAATCGTCCTTGCTGCCTGCAATTTGTCCCAGGCGGATGGGGTTAAACCTTTTCTAAGGTTTTCGGCTTCCTTGGCTTGAAATTCGCTTACCTGTAATGTAGATTTATCAAAATATTTTGAGGCCTTGCCAAAAGCGAGGAAAAGCTTCATGGCTTTGGCGCTTTCATTGATTTCTTTGCTTTGGTTTTTCAACCAATTCATGGAATCGGATTCAGCCTGTTGGCTGAGCAGTTCAATCAAATAATCCTTTGCCTGCTCCGTTACATTATGCGCTGACATGACTTGAGGGTTAATTGGGGAAATTTTTTGCTTGCAATCTAGGTGTAAATTTAAAGATTATACCCACACTTGGAAGGAGGCCTTGATAAAAAATACCCTCAATTCATATAGGTGGAAGAAAACCTTTTTTTGTGGTTAAACTTAAGGGCAGATAACTTGAGTAAGTAAAGATTGAAGAAAAAGTAGGGGAGTAATCAAGTTGGACCCAAAATGCCTAACTGGGTGTTATTTTTTTCATGCAATTTTTATGAGGGGTAGTATTATTCGAGTTTTCAGTCTTTCTGATAAATCCTTTCAAAAACTTCAATCATAAGCAGGCTTTTTTGTTTATTTGTTAAGTCATATCCATCCACGCACTATGAGAAACCTATTGTTGAGACCGGGAGCGGAAGAGTTGAATTATGAAATCCGGGGCATTGTCAAAAAGGCCCGGCAAATAGAAGCACTTGGATATCCCATTACTTGGGAGAATATCGGTGATCCCATCCAAAAGAACAACAAGGTTCCTCATTGGATGAAAGCCATTGTGTCCGATTTGGTAGCTCAGGATAAAAGTTACGGATATGCGGACTCCAAAGGCGTGTTGGAGACACGCAAGTTTTTGGCAGGATTGAATAACCAAAAGGGCGGTACTCAGATTACAGAAGAGGATATTTTGTTTTTCAATGGGTTAGGGGATGCCATTGCCAAATTGTATCAGTTTTTGATTCCTACGGCCAGGATTATTGGTCCTTCCCCTGCTTACAGCACACACAGTTCGGCAGAGGCAGCACATGCCAACACAGCACCGATCACCTATAAACTTGATCCGGACAACCAATGGTTACCGGATATGGAAGACCTGTACAATAAAGTCAAGTATAATCCCTCCGTGGTCGGGATTTTGATCATTAACCCGGATAATCCCACGGGCATGGTATATCCCAAGCAGGTATTGGAAGGCTTTGTCAAAATTACCAGGGAGTTTAAACTGCTGTTGATTGCAGATGAAATTTACCAGAACATCACCTACAACGGGGTGAGTGCCGTGTCCTTGGCAGAAATCATTGGGGATTTACCGGCCATTTCTTTGAAAGGGATCTCCAAGGAGTTTCCATGGCCGGGTTCAAGGTGTGGCTGGATGGAATTTTATAACAGAAATGCTTCCAAAGAATTCAGCAAACTGGTGCAGACTTTGGAAAATGCCAAAATGATTGAGGTCTGTTCCACCATACTTCCACAGCTTTCCATTCCGAAAATCATGAGCCATCCTGAATATAGAAGTTACAGGATGTCAGAGAATATGAAAATTGGAAACAGGTCCCGTATCATGGAGGAAATTTTAAGTGATGTTCCGGGACTAAAATTCAACCCTACTAGAGGTGCATTTTACAATACCATTGTATTTGATCCTGAGTTTTTGCAGCCCGATCAAGAATTGCCCATAGCGGATATTCGGGTCAAAAACCTGCTGGAGGGTTGGTTGCAGCAGGAACCTGACATGCCTTTGGACAAAAGGTTTGTCTATTACTTATTAGCCGCTGCCCAAATCTGTGTGGTACCGATTTCTTCTTTTTGCTCTGACCTGCGAGGTTTCAGGGTAACTTTATTGGAAGAAGATGAGCAGGTATTCCGTGATACTTTCCAAGGTCTGGCAGAAGCCATCAAGTCCTATCTCATGTCCTCAGAACGGGTTTCTTCAGTAGGTTGACGGTCTTCTCCAGATGGCAGCTAGGAAAGCTTGTCGCAAGTTAGAGTCTTCCCTTTTGCTGGAAAACCCCTCATGTTCTCTAACGTCCAATGGTTCCTTGTACTCGAATTTTTCTTCGGGGAGTTCCATCTGAATATTGACTAATCCATTGAGATCAGGTTGTCCGGCATTGACCCACGCAGTGTACCAAAAATCAGCGGCCATTTTGATGGCCCTTTTCATCTGTCTTTCCACTTGTCCGTCCAAAAGGTCGTGATAGGCTTTGGTAAATTCCATCGAATATACCCTGGTATTGATGCCGTTTCTTTCTTCGTAGCTGTATTTTTTGTCCTCAGAAAACCTGTTGCTGACGATTATTTCGAAGTGCAAAACGGAATCCAAAGCGGCATGCGCCTGTTCGACAGCCTCCCAAATGTGGTATTGTGGCCTTTCCAGGTACATGGCCTTGCCAACAAAAAAATCATATTCTTCAGCCAATAATTCCGGAATCCTGCTTTCCCAAAATCCATGGATACCGTATTGGTTGGTCAATTGGCCGTTGTAATTTTTGGTGGTATGTAGCGGCACATTCATATCCCCGATATAATGCCCCAAATCAGCCGCTAATCTCAAAATGGCTTTGACGTCTTTTTTCTTAAATGCCTCCGTGAGTTTAAGTTGGGTTAGGTAAACATTCCAAGGGCCGATGCCTTTACGGCGCAGTTCTTCCTCCGAATATACTTCCAAGGCTTGATGCCAGTAACGTGGTAATTTAAAAACAGCGCTGTCTCCGAAGGCATCGATGTCAATAAAATGTTTTTCTGCCTCACCCAGCACCGCATACCTTCTTCGGTCCGGATTCACGGCATTTTCTGTAATGTAATTGATGTGGTATTTAAAAAAACCGATCATTTCCGGCGGTAAAGAATAAACAGCCTGTCTATTGATTTTTCTATGTGCGAAAAACCCCCATCCGAAAAGCTCATTTGGCAAGAAAAGTATCCAAATAATGGTAGTTAAAAAGTATCTCATGCTTAAAAATAAACAATTGTCTTCTTATTGTGAAATAAAAATATGTTACATTTGTGGCCTTACGGCGGAAATAAATAAAAATATTACCGATTTTCAGGCTTAACCAGGTTTAGTTTGTAAATCCCTTTGTGTTTCAAAATTAATGTATTACATTTGCACTCCGTTTAGAACTGGGGCGAAAAAAGAATTTAAGTATTAAAAGATATGGCAAATCACAAATCGGCACTTAAAAGAATCCGTGCAAACGAAGCCAAGCGTTTGAGAAACAGGTATCAGCACAAGACTACCAGAACCTTCATCAAAAGGTTGAAAACTACAACCGACAAGGCAGAAGCCCAGGAATTGTTGAAGACCGTAACATCTATGATTGATAAACTTGCCAAGAAGAATATCATTCATAAGAACAATGCTTCCAACAAGAAGTCAAAATTGACAAGAATGGTCAACGCATTGGCCTAATTGATAAAATTATCCGATTAAATGGTCCTGACCTCACGGTCAGGACTTTTTTTGTTTATGGACATCAGGTATTTTTATGCTGACCTGATACAGCGCTATCAAGTAGCTTTTCAATGGATCTTTAAAACTCAACGTTAATTTTTATGGAAGATTATCTTTCTATCAAAATTTCTCAGTTGGCAGAGGAAGACCGGCCAAGAGAAAAACTTTTGCTCAAAGGCAAATCTGCGCTTTCCGATGCAGAATTATTGGCCATCTTATTGGGTTCGGGCACCCAAGCCCTCAGTGCGGTGGATTTGGCCAAATACATTCTCAGTTCGGTGAATTATGACCTCTCCCAGTTGGCCAAATTAAGTGTCACGGACCTGAAGAAATTCAAGGGTATCGGAGAAGCCAAAGCCATTACCATAGTGGCTGCCCTAGAACTGGGCAGAAGGAGGAAACTGATTAATGAAGTCCCCAAAAGGGCCAAAATCAGTTCTTCTGCGGATGCGTATCATTTGATGAAACCTGAGTTGATGGATGAACCGATCGAGCATTTTTATATCTTATTGCTTAATCGCAACAATCAGGTGATCAAAAAACAGTTGATCAGCAGGGGAGGAACCAGTGGTACGGTAGCAGATCCCAAGATTATTTTCAAACATGCCATTGATGCCCTGGCTAATTCGATCATTTTGGTTCACAACCATCCTTCAGGAAATTTAAAACCTTCTGAACAGGACAGGCGTTTGACGAATAAGCTAAAATCTGCGGGAGATAGTTTGGATATAGCTGTGATCGATCATATCATTTTCACAGATGTTGCCTATTTTAGCTTTTCAGATGAAGGTTTGATATAGTCATGCAAAAAAGAAATATTTTAATTATTGGTATTTTCGTAGTGGTGGGGCTGGCATTCTGGTACACTTTGACCAGGTCCACCGATGAAGAGATTTATGTAGAAAACATTCAAAAAGAGCGGGAAAGGCAGTTTAGGTTTCTGAAGTTCAACCTGGATTCCCCCTTAGAGGACCATCAAAAGAGTGAGCTGACTTCTTTGAGTTTTTATCCCATAGATATGTCTTACAGGGTAAGGGCCAAGATGGTTCCTGCAGAAGACAGGAGGATGCTTGAAATTCCTATGACGGATGGTACGGTTGAAAAATACCTCAAACACTCTTATGCCGAATTTCAATTAAATGGTCAACCCCTGCGGCTATTGTTATTGCAGGCAGCCAAAGAATCCGATAAAAGGAATTTTTTCCTGGCTTTTGCTGATGACACCAGCGGGGAGGAGACCTACGGAGGTGGAAGGTATATCAATCTACGTCAGGATGGGAAAAACAGCATTACCATTGACTTTAATATGGCCTATAACCCCTATTGTGCCTATAATCCCGATTACGCTTGTCCGTTGCCCCCCAGGGAAAATATTTTGGAAATCCCGATAAGGGCAGGAGAGAAGGATTATAAGAAGGATTGATGGGAGATGGGAGAAGCGAGAGATTAGAATCAAGAAGCAAGAAAAATTGAATTTCGGAAGGCGGATTTCAGGACCGACCGTAAAGAAATCAGCCCTTTGGCTGATTTTAGGGAGGTGCCAGGATGCAGGGCCGGGAAAAAAACCATTAAGAGTTAAGGTTTTAAGGTATTCATCAAGGTAATTACTTAAAATAGTGAAATAATAACCCCGATAGGGGTTTAATCCCTTAAGGGTATTTGCCCCGGGTGGAACCCGGGGTTGAGAGGTAATTTTGATATTTGGGAATCCCGACTCCAAGGGAGTCGAACTCTAGATAAGAAAATGAAATAAGTTTCAAGTATTTTCAGGACGATACATAGAGACAAGAAACAAGAATCAAGAAGCAAGAGTACCAAGTACCATGTACCAAGTATTTAGGAAGTGGAAAGTAGAAATTAATCGCTAAGATCTTATCCCTCAAAAACTTTTTCCTAAGCTAATTCCACCCCATAGAGGAAAGAAAACGGGGGGAGGGCTTACATCCAAATTAAGATTGAAACCAGGGGTATAACCAACGCGGAAAAAGAATCCTCCTTCCGGTTTTTGGTACCGATAACCGAGCCGGAAGAAGATTATTGAATTGAAAGATACCTTTTCCTGAAGGGTATTAGTTTCAGTATCGAGGCTTATGCTTTGTTCAGTCAATAAGGAAGTGCCTGTTCCCAGTTCAAGATGGTGGCTTGTTTTTCCCCAAAGAAGGCTAGCTTCGATTGGAATTATAGGCGTCCAGTGTGTAGTAGTAACTTGTTTGACATACGAAAAACCTGCGCTGCCTGAAAATTTAAATGCACCTTTTTGATTAAAAATGCGGCCATAATTGATACTGTATAAAAATCCGTTGCCGCCAACTTCTGCATAAATCGAATTCTTGGCTGTAAAAACTTCGGCCTTTTCCTGTGCTGATACTTGGGTTATGATACCACATAGAAAAAGTAGAAGCAATAGATGTCGGATTTTTTTTGAAATTGCCATAGTAGATGAGGTTATTTTGCAATGAATTAAATATGCCAGGGCAATCCGTAATTGAAAAGTAAAACTAAAAAATAAAAAAAAACAAGTGTTTTTAGTTTTAATCACTAGTATCTACATTTTTCAGGCATCCACTTCTTAGCTAAGGCAATTCTCTTAAATTTGTGCCTTGTTCTGAACTGAAGTGTATACATGAAGATATCCGTCAATAGATTAAAAGATTTTATCCATTTTGAAGAATCACCCGAAGAGATAGCAGCCCTTTTGACAGGGAGTGGTCTCGAGGTAGAAGGAATTGAGGTTTTTGAATCCATCCAAGGCGGTTTGGAAGGGGTAGTAATTGGAGAGGTACTGACCTGTGAAAGGCATCCCAATGCGGATAAACTCAGCCTCACCACCGTGGATATTGGAGACCAGGTAGTCCCGATTGTTTGCGGTGCCCCTAATGTAGCCAAAGGCCAAAAAGTAGTGGTGGCCAAAGAAGGCTGTACCTTATACCCCATTTCAGGGGAACCTTTTGAAATCAAGAAAGCAAAAATCAGGGGAGAAGTGTCCCAGGGAATGATCTGTGCAGAGGATGAAATCGGGATAGGTGAAAGTCATGCCGGGATCATGGTTTTGGATACAGACCTTCCTAATGGCACGCCTGCTTCGGCGTACTTTGAGGTAGTAAGTGCCTCTGTATTGGAAATCGGTCTGACACCCAACAGGGCAGATGCCGCTTCCCATTTGGGTGTGGCCCGTGATCTGAAAGCCCTACTGAAGCGTGATATTTGCCTACCATCCGTTGAGGATTTCAACGTGGACCATCAGGCCAGACCCATTTCGGTGGAGGTGGAAAATCCGGCCGATTGTCCACGATATGCAGGGTTGACCATATCCAATGTAAAAGTTGGCCCTTCTCCGGCATGGCTTCAAAATTACCTCAAAGCATTGGACCTGGATCCTATCAATAACATTGTGGACATTACCAATTTCATTTTACATGATTTGGGGCAGCCATTGCATGCATTTGATGCTGATAAAATCTCTGGAGGTAAGATCATTGTCAAGAAGCTTCCTAAAGACAGCCATTTTGTCACCCTGGATGAAAAGCAGAGAAAACTTTCAGGGGAAGAGTTGATGATCTGTGACCAAGAGGGAGGACTTTGTATTGCGGGAATTTTTGGAGGGAAAGGATCTGGTGTATCCGATGCCACTACTTCTATCTTCTTGGAGTCAGCTTGTTTTTCTCCGGATGTGATCCGAAGAGGTTCTCAGTTTCATGGCCTTAAGACCGATGCTTCTTTCCGTTTTGAAAGAGGCACTGATCCCAACATGCCGGTTTATGCTTTGAAGCGGGCTGCTATGTTGATCAAAGAAATAGCAGGAGGGGAGATTTCCTCAGAAATTGTGGACCTGTACCCTGAACCTGTTCAGGACAGGATCATTGAAGTCAGCTATGCCCATATCAATAGACTGATAGGCAAAGTTTTGCCAAAAGGGCAGATCAAAGAAATTTTGGAGAGTTTGGAAATCAATTATGTAGAGGAATCCGAAACCCACATCATGGTATCGGTGAAACCTTACCGCGTGGATGTGGAAAGAGAGGCCGATGTGATTGAAGAAATTCTCCGGATTTATGGCTTTGACAATGTGGAATTGTCAGAAAACCTTCAATCGGATTATCTGGCGGAGCATCCGGCTAAGGACTTCAATAAATTACAATACCGATTAAGTGAGTTGTTGTCAGGCATGGGTTATTTTGAGATGATTACCAACTCCCTGACCAAGCCCCTTTATGCAGAGAAATCAGGATTTTTGGATCCTTCCAAAAATGTAGAGATTTACAATAAGCTCTCCGAAGATTTGGGGGTGATGAGGCAAAGCCTATTATTTACGGGATTGGAGGTCTTGGCGCATAACATCAACAGAAGGCAAAAGGACCTCAAATTCTTTGAATTTGGTACGGTTTATGCCAAGGAGGGGGATGCTTATCAGGAAGGCCGAAGGCTGGCTTTGTTCCTCACAGGGGATAAGGCTGCCGAGAGTTGGTTGGAACCTTCCCGTCAGGTGGCCTTTTCTGATCTTTATGCGGTGGTGGAGTTGATTTTGGAGAAACTACACATCGATCAGGTGGAAGTGGAAATTGTGCATGTGGCTCCTTTTGATTATGCCCTTCAATTGCGCCTTGGAACCAAGGAATTGGGGAAAATTGGGGTGGTTCAGGAGCGTATCACCAAATTGGCGGAAGTTAAGCAGGAAGTGTTATTCGCCGAACTGGATTGGGATTTGCTGATGAAAAAAGCAAAAGGCTTGAAAAAGTACGGGGAAATCTCCAAATTTCCAGAAGTAAGAAGAGACCTTTCATTGGTCATTGACAAGACGGTTACCTTTGATCAGATCAAAAAGGTGGCATTGAAAGCCGGAGGGAAGCTCTTGCAGCGCATTGGCGTGTTCGATGTCTATCAAGGTGATAAAATTGATGCCGGGAAAAAAGCCTATGCCTTGAGTTTTTACCTTCAGGATACCGAACAGACCTTGACAGACAAGGTGATTGACAAGGCCATGGACCGCCTTATCCAAAGCTTTGAAAAAGAAGTGGGTGCATTTATACGGAAATAGACATGATGCAAGAAGAACTCCAACGATTGGAAGGGCTTACCCAAAAAGTGGAAGCCAAAGTACAACAACTTGAACAGGATAACCATGCATTAAAAGAGGAGCTTTTCGTGTTGAGAAACAGCCTGGAAGAAAAGGAACAGTTGTTGGAGGATTTTAAAAATCAAATTAAAATAGCTAAACTTGTAAGTAGCTTACCGGCGGAAGGTTCAGATTCTGCCGAATTGAGAGAAAAGATCAATAATTATATAAAGGAAATCGATAATATCATTGCCTATTTGTCTGAATAGTATGGAGACACTTTCAATAAGATTGAAGATCGGAGACAGGGAGTATCCCATGAAGGTAAAGACAGAAGATGAGGCCAAAATCAGGCTTGCTGGCAAAATGATTAACGATAAACTCAAAAAATATAGAGAGGAGTTTGGATTGGATGATAAACAGGATTTGTTGGCCATGGTTGCCTTTGATTGCATGGTGCAATCCATGGAACAAAACGAAATCAATGCTGAAGACAGCAAATTGGTTAAATCCAAAATTATTCAAATCAGTGACAAACTGGCATCTCTAATCTGATTATTTCATTCTCATTTCGGGAGCATTTTTCTTTTCCGGTAGGTAAATTATATACAAAAACCTATGGGAGAGTCAATATACATCATCATTGCAGGCGTTTTGGGCCTGGGAATAGGGGCTTTAATAGCCGGCCTTTTTATCAAGAATAACAGTAAAAAGTTAGAGGCTGAAGCCAAAGAAAAAGCTAAAAGTATCCTCCGTGAAGCTGAAATCAATGCTGAGGCATTGAAAAAAGACAGAATTCTTGAAGCTAAGGAAAAGTATCTGAAATTAAAATCTGAGTTTGAAGATGAGGTTAGTAAAAAGAAAAACATCATCATAACCAACGAGAACAAAATCAAACAAAGAGAACAGGCACTTTCTAAGGAAATTGAGCAAATCAAACGCAAAGAAGCCGAGTTAGACAGCAAAAAAGAAAACCTTAATGCACAACTTCATTCCGTTCAGATAAAAAAAGAGGAATTGGATAAGGTTACCACTCAGCGCATCGCTGATTTGGAGAAAATTGCTGGGCTGACCAGGGACGAAGCTAGAGATCAGCTGGTGGAGATGCTCAAAGATGAAGCGACAACTAAAGCTTCTTCCCAGATCAAGGATATTTTGGATCAAGCGAAATTGACGGCAACAAAGCAGGCCAAGAAGGTGGTATTGGATACCATTCAGAGAACAGCGACGGAGCATGCGATAGAAAACTGTGTCTCGGTTTTCAATATTGAGTCAGATGACGTCAAAGGAAAAATTATAGGTAGAGAAGGAAGAAACATCCGTGCTTTGGAGGCGGCTACAGGTGTAGAGATCATTGTAGATGACACCCCGGAAGCGATCATTATTTCAGGCTTTGATCCTGTTAGAAGAGAGGTGGCGAGGCTATCCCTTCACAGGTTGGTACAAGACGGTAGAATACACCCGGCACGAATAGAAGAGGTGGTCAACAAAACCGAAAAAAACATTGAAGAGGAGATTGTAGAAATCGGCGAGAGAACCTGTATCGATTTGGGTATCCATGGTCTTCATCCTGAATTGATCCGAATGGTGGGCAGGATGAGGTTCCGTTCTTCTTATGGACAAAACTTGTTACAGCACTCTAGAGAAGTGGCAAAACTTTGTGCCACCATGGCAGCTGAATTAGGGCTCAATGCCAAGCTGGCTAAAAGAGCTGGATTGCTTCACGACATAGGTAAAGTTTGGCCCGAAGAGGCTGAATTGCCTCATGCTATTCTGGGGATGGAGCTGGCCAAAAAATACAAAGAGCATCCAGAAGTGTGCAATGCCATAGGAGCTCACCACGATGAAATAGAAATGACCTCTATGATATCGCCCATTATTCAGGCATGTGATGCCATTTCTGGTTCAAGGCCAGGAGCAAGGAGGGAAATTATGGACAGCTACATCAAGCGATTGAAGGAGTTGGAAGATATGGCACTGAGTTTTGATGGTGTCAATAAGTGTTATGCCATGCAGGCAGGTCGGGAGTTGAGGGTACTTGTTGATGCAGATAATGTAGATGATCAAACAGCCAGCAAACTTTCTTTCGATATTTCCCAAAAAATAGAAAAGGAAATGCAGTATCCCGGTCAGATCAAAATCACCGTAATCCGGGAAATGCGGGCAGTCAATTATGCCAAATAAAAATTAAAACCATTGTGAAATTA
>NZ_AMGM01000079.1 GCF_000298295.1 Cecembia lonarensis LW9 | reverse complement strand
ATCAAGTCTCTTGTTTCTAGCTTCTTTTTTCTTGTTTCTAGCTTAACATTTCTTTCCCCAAACCGATGATTACCGACGAAAACAACCATGTAAGAAGAGTACTTATTACCGAGGAAGCCATGGAGGTGATTGACAGCCTCAGAAAGCGCTTTGGAACGGATTTGATGTTCCACCAAAGCGGTGGTTGCTGCGATGGTTCCTCCCCCATGTGCTTCGAAAAAGGAGATTTCAAAGTGGGCAGCAATGACATTTGGATGGGAAAGGTTTATGGCTGTGATTTTTTCATGAATGAGGATCAATTTGAATATTGGAAACATACCCAGCTTACCCTAGATGTGACGCCTGGCCGGGGAAGCAGCTTTTCATTGGAGATTCCTATGGGGATAAGATTCATGATCCGGTCAAGGCTTTTTACTATGGAGGAACTGGACAAGCTCATCCCCACTAAATCAGGTGAAGAATACCTTCAAGAGGAATTGGAAAATTAGGCCCCTACCCATCTACCTTTTGATTTCATTTTTTGACTATATTGATAGCAAATCCCAATTGCTATGAAGAAAATTATCCTTTTACTGTTCGTTCTTTTTATACTCTATTGGCTGGGGACCATGACTGTGCCAAAAATGATCGAAAGAAGCAGTAATCCTGTAAAAGAACAAGCGCCCTACGATGTTTCCGAACAGGCCATGCAGCTGTACCTATCCTTAGACTTTGTTGCAGATTTACATTGTGATGCACTCTTATGGGGCAGAAACCTGACGCAAAAGGCTGATTTTGGGCATGTAGATTTCCCTAGAATGCAGGAAGCCAATGTGGCCATGCAGGTCTTCACCATTGTTTCCAAATCCCCAAGAGGGCAAAACATGGACTTCAACCGGGCAGATACCCAAGACAACATCACCTTGCTGAATATTGTGCAGGGAAGACCTGTTTCCAATTGGTTCAGTCTCATTAACCGTACCCTTTATCAATCTGCGAAGCTTCAGGAGTTTGCCGATGAATACGGAAAAGACTTTATTTTTATCAAATCTAAAGCAGACCTGGAAAGACTGATTGAATCCAGAAAAACAAACAAGAATGTCATTGGCGGTTTATTGGGCATAGAAGGGGCCCATGCATTGGAAGGAAATATGCAAAACCTTGAAAGAGTTTATGAGGCAGGAGTAAGGTTGATAGGGCCAGTACATTTTTTTGACAATGAATTGGGAGGTTCTGCCCACGGGGAAAGCGGGGAAGGGTTGACTGAATTCGGGAAAGCGGTCATCAAGAGAATGAACGAACTCAATATGATCATTGACCTTGCCCATGTTTCACCTAAAATGTTTGATGATATCCTGGAAGTTTCAGAAAAACCGGTCATGGTTTCTCATACAGGAATAAGAGCGGTTTTAAACTCTCCCAGAAACTTAAGCGATGATCAAATCAGGAGATTGGCAGAAAAAGGTGCCATTATAGGTATTGCCTTTTTTGATATGGCAGTGGGCCCCGATGAAATCAAAGGAATTGTAGCCAGTATAAAAAGGGTGAAAAACCTGGTGGGCGTACAGCATGTGGCTTTGGGTTCTGATTATGATGGCAGTGTAGCCGTTCCTTTTGATATAACTGGATTACCGATAATTGTGGAGGCTTTGCTTCAAGAAGGATTTACAGAAGCTGAAATCAGGGCCATCATGGGAGAAAATGTCAAACGTTTTTTATTGGAAAACCTTTGATTTATGGAACATTATGAGGGCAAACTTCATCAGGAGATACGTTTCCTAAGAAATTCCCAAAACTACCTTAGAGAGTTTGTATATGGAGGCATTGACGGCGCAGTTACTACTTTCGCTGTTGTTGCAGGCGCTGTTGGAGCCAGTTTGGACATATCCATTATCATTATTTTGGGTTTTGCTAATCTACTCGCTGATGGTTTTTCCATGTCGGTAGGCGCCTATTTGTCTGCCAAATCTGAAAAGGAAAACTACCTCAAGCACCGGGATATTGAATACTGGGAGGTAGACAATATCCCTGAAAAAGAGCGGGAGGAAATTGTGGAAATTTACCGGGCCAAAGGTTTTGAAGGCCGACTATTGGAACAAGTGGTGGATGTAATTGTCTCCGACCGGGACCGATGGGTCAATGAAATGATGAAAGACGAACTGGAAATGATCCCAGAGTCCAAAAGTCCGTTCAAAATTGGTTTGGCTACTTTGGTCTCATTTATATTTGTTGGGTTTATCCCTCTTTTGGTTTATGTATATGATTATTTCAGGGAAACCACTTTTGACCTCTTTTTATGGACCAGTATTTTTACAGGGGTTGCCTTCTTGTTTGTGGGTTGGCTTAAAAGCTTCGTAAATCAAACGAATACATTAAAAAGTATTCTGGAAACCCTGATCTTAGGTTTTGTTGCTGCTTTGGTCGCCTATTATGTCGGGGATTTTCTTGAAACGCTGATTATGAATGGAAAACTTTAAATCTATCCATGGATGAAGACCGGGTGACTTTTGGGAATTCATCTGTTTTCTTCAGGAAAAAACCTCCGATTCATAAAGTTGGATATTCCTTTCACTTTTCTTTCTGGTTTTGAAAGATTGCTCCTTTACATACACGTGAACATTTTCCTCTTTAAGTTCCAACATTTCATCGTATGGGCCGCGCAGCGAAATTACTTTGACAAAAATCGGTGCCGTCTCCAAGGCAATAAACAGTAAAAGAATAAAGACATTGGCCAATTTGATGGCCTCACTTTCCTGGGTCAAAATATGAAGGGCATCCAATCTGGCAGCCAAACCATCAAAATTTTCAATCTGTGGGGCCCTTTTGGCAAATTCAGTTTCCTTTAACAGCATCAACCTCCTGATTTCAGCATCCAGAGTGTCCAGTTTTGTCTGATTGACAGCCCTGATTTCAGTCAGTTCCTTTTGAGCAGCATCAAGTTGCTGCTCCTTTTTTCTGGCATTGCTTCCCAATCCCACTATGCCACTTGTCCCATCCGTTTTGGTGCCGAATCTTTCGAAATCATACTCCTGCTGCAATTTATCCCTAAATGCTATTACCTTTTCTGTTTCAGATTTGATACTGTCCTTCTTTAGTTCCAAAGCTTGAATCTCCGGAAAAACTTCCTGAATGGCCTTCTTACTTTGAGCCATCATGTCAATTTTTTTCTCATCCAGCTTACGGTTGATCTCCTTTTCGAAAATCTTCAATTCCAAAGGTCTTGAAATGACAATTGCCAAGAGTACCGCAAAGACCAACCTCGGAAATGCCATTTTCCATTCACTCCAGGCATTGTTTCTTTTCCTCATGCTGGACACGATAAATCTGTCCAGATTAAAAATCATCAGCCCCCATAAAAAGCCAAAAAACATGGCCAAAACCATAGAATCAAATACCGTATAAAGTGCATATCCGGCAGCCAAAGCAGCAAAAATCCCTGTAAAGAAAACTGTACCTCCAATTGCAACATACTTATTTGTCTCAGTAGGCAATCTTTTTAACAATGGTCCATGGGCACCGGAACAAAACCAGAAGAAATGGGTGACTTTTTGGAATGACATAAATTTCATTTTTCAAAACAACTACTTTCAAAAAACGAACTAGAAAACCCAAATAATTTAAAATCCAAACAAAAATCTTTGCTCAGACCATCAAAACCTTTCAGTAGAAGAGCATTGCAGGTTTTAATTCAGAAATCGTGTATCATATTAATTTGAATACGCCTAATTTCTAATGAGTTGACGTCGGATAAAAGCCTTTAAAAACGGACATAATGTGTACGGTTTTGAAGCAGCACTTTTTTGATCTACCTTTATAAAAAACAGTCAGCATGCATAAAGCAAACATCATTAATCTGGGCATTCAGATAGTTCCCAAAAGCAAAACCTTGGATACCTATGCCCTGGTGGACAAAGCCATAGAAGTGATCCAACAATCAGGAGTCAAGCATGTGGTAACCCCATTTGAAACCGTCATGGAAGGAACACAGGAAGAATTGATGACCATCGCCCAAAAGGCTCAGCAGGCGGTATTGGATGCAGGAGCAGACGAAGTTTTGATATATTACCGCTTGCATATCAGAAATGGTGGAGATGTGACCATGGGTGAAAAAACAGATAAGTTTACCTATTAGAAAATTATTTAACCCTAGCGTTAAACAAAGCGGCAAATAATCTCGGTACTTTTTTAGCTAAATGCACTTCGTTCCATACCAAAAGTCTATTTTTTGAAATTAATTTGTCAAAAGATGTGACTTTATCAGTTAAAATGTGTCTAAACTTAAATGACTACAAAAGAAAAGTTAAAAAGTTTAACTGATGAAGAACTGGCATTGGAAATGGCCAAATCTCTTGACATCCTTTTTTTTGAAGAAATATACAACCGATATGAAAGCTTGGTCTATACCAAATGCTTAAGCTTCATCAAATCAAAGATTATTGCGCAGGATATTGCACATGATATTTTTTTAAAGCTTTATGTCAGCATAGGGAAGTTTGAGGGGAGGTCTAAATTTTCCACTTGGCTTTACAGCCTGACTTACAATCATTGTGTAAACTACATCAATAGAGACAAAGACGCCAAAATGATGCGAAATGCCATCGATTCAGATGATTTGCTGAATCTTCAAAGCACTGAAGACGAACTGCAAATACAAGCATTGGAGGTAGAAAAACTTAAAGCTGCATTGGAGCAGATTGACCCGGAGGATAAAATGATTCTACTGCTCAAGTATCAGGATGATGCCAGTATCAAAGACCTGGAAAAAATCTATGAGATCGGTACCAGTGCCGTGAAGATGAGGCTGAGTAGGGCAAAAAGTAAATTAATGAAAGCTTATAAAACTGTTCGGATATGAGTAGCGAGAATCCTTTTAAATTATTAGACCAGAAACTGGAAGCAGCGCCTCCTGAACTCCGTGAGAAAGTGATGGCGGATGTATCCAAAGCCAAATTGATTTTGGAACTAGCAAGCCTTTTTGGAGATGCCATACCAGCTTCAATTAACGACCTATTTATCAACAAAAAAAACTAAAAGATATGCAAACAGTAACTGATTGGACAGAAGTCACCCTAAATGCCTTTTTGAAAATAGGAGAACAATTGAGCTCCAACTTATTAAATGTCTTAGGTGCTGTAATCATCTTGGTATTGGGTTGGTTGATCACCAAGCTGATCACATTTATTTTGGGCAAAGTCCTTGAAAAATCAAAGATTGACGGACTCTCCAAAAAACTTAATGAGAGCAAGTCATTTGGGAATTCAAAAATTGAATTTGATTTATCCAAAGTCATACTTGCTTTTGTCAAGTGGCTCTTGTACCTGGTGTTTTTGACAGTGGCAGCTGATATTCTGAACTGGACGGTCATTTCAAATGAAATCACCAATCTTTTGGCTTATTTGCCCAGGTTGTTCAGTGCTCTAGCCCTTTTGATCATTGGCTTGTATATAGCCAATTTTATTAAAAAAGCCATCAAGGGTTTTTTGGAAGCTATCGCGTTTTCCGGAGCAGGGCTGGTCAGCAGCATTATATTTTTTATCATAGCCGTCATCTTTATCCTCACAGCACTCAATCAGGCAGGAATTGATATCAGTGTGATTACCGGTAACCTGATCATTATCGTAGGGGGTGTTGTATTGACCCTTGTGATATCCATAGGAGTGGGGTCCATTGAGCTGGTTCAAAAGTCCCTTTATACCTATTATGTGAGAAGAAACTATTCCACAGGTGACCATGTGACTTTTAAAAACAAAAAAGGTACAATTCTATCTATAGGGAACTTGACTGTGGTGATTGCATCAGAAGAAGGAGAACTCCACATTCCTATTAAAGATTTTGCAAATGAAGTAACGATAAGAACCAAATAATTTATGAAAAATAACAAAGATTCAAATAAGGAGCAATTAGGTGATTTTGATGCTGTAAATGCACCTAAAGAGAATAGAGTAAAAAAGTTTTTTCTCAATAATAAACTAGTCATTTTGCTTTTGATCTTGCTGGTATTTGTATTTGCTTGGGGGCAAATCAAACTCCATAACGCCACCAAAGAGACAGATAAAAAGATTGAAGAGATCAATGTTTCTTACAGCCTTAAATTTGACAGCCTTCAACTGGCTTCTAAAGAAAGAATGTCCAAAGTTTTCTCTTGGTCTGTGCGCAGTGAATTGATTCGGGAAAATGTCGAACAAGTGGCTGTCCTGATCAATAATTATGTTCAGGAAGAGGGTGTTAAGAATGTAAAACTCATCAATCCAACTTCTCAAATGGTAGTGCTCTCTACCAATAAGAGAGATGAAAATAGGGCATTTGAGTTTCCTGAACTGCTCAATTTAAATCAATTGGAGGTTCAACAGACAGAGGAAACCTTGATGCATTTGATCCCTATCATGGGACTCAACCAACGGATGGCCATTTTAGTAGTGGAATATATTTCCGAAAAAAATGTGACCAAATAAATAATTCCGTGTCTAATAGGTATAAAGCAAAAAATATGAAAACGAACAAAATCATCCAGCTATCGGTATTTGTATTACTTCTATTCACCCTAGGGGCTTGTAGTAAAAAATACACTTTCCCAGTTTCTACAGTAACCCCGTCTGCAGATGGGGTAGTCAAAGTCAAAAAACAAAAAGGCGGAATTTATTCCTTTGAAACTGCAGTGGAAAATTTGGCAAATCCATCAAGGCTTACTCCTCCCAAAGCCCATTATATAGTATGGGTTCAAAATGAGGAAGGGCAGTATCAAAATTTGGGAGAGTTAGAACTTTCCCGAAGAAATAAGGCCAAATTAGAAGGGGCTTTGACCTATAAGCCAGTTTATTTCATCATTACTGCCGAAGACGTCAAAAATGCCAATTGGCCAAATCTTCAACAGACCATTTTCAAGAGTGAGCGGTTAAGATTGAGGTAAGTCGATTCTTTTAAACAGTGAAATAGTTTTTATCAAATAATAACTAATTAAACGGCTGAATGAAAGAGGCTTTGTTCTTCTTTCATTCAGTCAAATAAGTATGACTAGAAATTAGAGGACAATATAAAAATCCATGTTGTGTAGACTCTTAAGTTTTGATCTGCTAAAACACTCAAGGTTAACGAAGTGAAGCCAAACAAATTAACTGTGATCTAAAGCAATAAAAGTATCTGGATCAATGCGGATTAAGAAAACAAGCAATCCCCATAGAGTCATTTAGTGGTCAATTAATTCAAGTTCCTGTATGATATTACCTATATTGAAGTAAAAATAAGTTCCAAACTCTTTGAGGTTTCAATTAGGCCCCGATAGCGATGGTAAACAAATATCACAGAATATTTTATAAATCAAATGAACCCTAAATATTGAGTGATTCACCACTTAACCCTACTTCCATTTTATGATTATGAAAACAAAATCTACTAAATATCTACTACTTATTTACCTATCTGTCTTGCCCATTTTGAGCTTTGGGCAAATCAAATCAATTTACTACAACGTAGTCAGTAACGAATTGAATAACAGCAACCCAATCCCCTCTGAAGAACCATTCTTTGTGAAAGGAAGGCTCCCTGTAGGTATTGAAATGGTCAAAGTGTCTGTTAATCGGGCTGGAAAAAATGAAAACCGGGCGGTTTTTTATGAATGGAAAAGGGCCTTCGATTTTGAGGTCAGTGAGTATGAACTCTTTGTTTCCAATCCACTCCGGAATAATGACCGTTATGATATGGAGTTCTTTTTTTACGGAAGGGCAGATGAGCAACAGATGGAAAAGGTAATCGGGGCTATTCACCGTAACCTTGACGCTTATATCCGGGCAAATATGGAAGTCAAAAGCAGTGGCATCAAAACCAACCATTCTGACCCGGTACTTTTATCCCAAATGAATCAAATTGTCAATGATGGACTTCAGGACTACAGACACTTTCTGGGACGGGATTTTCAGGGATTCAGTGAAGTAGTCCGGCAAAAATTAGATCAAAAAAATCGCTTAAAACTAAGAAGGGCCAGGTTCAATGTCTTAGGACGAAATAGAGAGGACAATGCAAGAGCGGCCTATGCCGAGCAATACATTCAGGAGCTGATCCAATTGGTCCAAAATGAAAGCAGTCAATATTTGGATAAAAGCCTGCTTGCTTTGGTTGATATCCGTTCAATCTCAAACTATCCCACAGAAAAAAAACCAAACGCACTTCCACTAAATTTCGGTTATGCGACCATCCCTATAAAAAGAACACTCCCTTCAACCGAATATCTCCATGGTCCTTATGTGGGTTTATCCCTTCCCCTTGGGAATAGGGCCTTTACGAAATTCCTTGGCAATGCTTCTTTTTCTACCGGGATCTTTTTGACCAATTTTGAAAGCAGTCAAGGAGACCGTATCAGCGGGGAATTGATCGGGCTCCCCATCTATGCGGGGCTTGGGTATAAGATGTTCCAGGTATTCAGACTAAATGTAGGCGCTGTAATGCTGAATTTTGAAGAATCCAATAGTATGGGTAATTCAAGCACTTATATCCAGCCGTTTGCAGGAATCAGCCTCGAATTCAACCTTTGGCTAGGTCTAAAAGACAGGAGGTAAGGATGCGCAGGATTTTGATATTCATAGTGTTTTGCTCCATATTACATCCTGAACTGTTAGCTCAACAAAAAGACTTCAAATGGAGATTGGGGGCCAGTGGTGGTTATTCGAATTACTATGGTGACCTTAGTCCCCATACTGTAAGGGGATTTCCCAATTGGGAAGCCATTCATCATTTACTATATTTCAACGAAAATTATTTTGAAAGGCCTTCCTTCAAAGTCAGCCTTGAGCGGCAGTTAAGCCCTACCATTGGACTAATGCTCAGCTATGGCCAATATCAATTCGCCATGAATGACCGGTACGTGAGAAAGGATGGGACAATTTGGACATCCGCTCCCAACTTTTCCCGGGGACTGAATTTTCAAAATAATACCCGGGATCTTGGACTGTCTTTCGTGTTTAAAACGGATAATGACCGCTTGCTGCCTTCCAGGTCCTTGATTGCGCCTTATTTTACGATAGGTTTTGGTGTTCTGGATTTTCAGGTGAGAGGGGACCTTTTGGACGATCAGGGGCAATGGTATGACCACCGCTCCAATGAAATTATTCACAATGGCATCTTTGAAACAGATCTACATGCATTGGTGACAGAAGAAGGCTATGATTTATGGTCTTTTTATACCAATCTGGGGCTGGGTTTTAGGATTAAATTAGGCCCTAGAATAGAATTCTTTGCCCAATCAGACCTGATTTACAGTTTCACAGATCACTTAGATGATGTCAGTGGAAAGTACCGGACCTCCTATGACAATGAATTTCAGGCCTACGCTTCCAGACCGGGCACCAACCCCATTGATCCGGAAAAACCTTACCGGGGAAACCCCAATCTAAGGAATGACTGGATCCTGTACCATGGCATAGGCATCCGATTCAATTTTGGCGCCAGCAAAAAAGCTTTCAAGGCTCCAAGACTGAGCACTTCGCCACTTCAAAGTTCCGATACAAACCGGCTGACTTTTCCCTCAACTTCAAGTGATCGTGTGGCCATAGACCAGAAAGAATCCATTAGCTTGGAGAAACGCTTGGAGAGGTTAGAAAGAGAACAAGTCAGATTAAATTGGAAAACAGATAGCATTTCCTACCATGCGCAAGTATTGGCCTGGGAATCGGAAATACATCAAAGGGAAAACAAGCTCAGGGGCATTGAGGATAGGCGAAAGACCTTACTGAATATTTCCCAAAATTTCCAATCCCAAATGGATGACTTATTGGCCAATGAGCGATTGGATAGTCATTTAAAAGATTCCCTGCTTAGGGAATACCGGCGCAGTGATTATAACCTGCGCTATAGTCTGGACTCCATCAGCAGAAGAGAAATGGAATTCAAAACTGAAATTGACAGCATTGGCAGATTGAAATCCAATTATCATGTGCTGACAGGTCAATTTTTTGCGGCGGATAAAGATTCCCTGCTATATGGATATGATCCTCGTGGAATAATAGGCCAAGACCAAACCAGAGCAAAAATAGAAGTAATTGAAGAGCAGTCCAGCGTACCAACCCAAGAAAGAAGGGAAGCTTCCCAAATGCAAAGAAGTGCAACCGAGCCAAGGGAGGAAAGGCGAACTGATGCGGGCTTACAAAGGGAAGATAGCAATACGGAAGCATTGAGAAGATTACAACAAGAAAACCAATACCTGCGGTATCAAAGGGACCAGCTCCTATTGAGCCAATCCTCACAAGGACAAGGCCGAGCTAGAAATAATAGTGGGAGAGATAGGGTAATTGTCCAAGACAATAGGAGAAGAACTGATCGGGTAGTGGTGGAAACCCAAGATCAAAGAAGAAGACGGTGGTGGCCTTTTGGTGTTGCCGGCGGTGCAGTCGTAGCAGCAGCCATTTTGGATAAT
Source organism: Cecembia lonarensis LW9 (assembly GCF_000298295.1). Taxonomy (GTDB): domain Bacteria; phylum Bacteroidota; class Bacteroidia; order Cytophagales; family Cyclobacteriaceae; genus Cecembia; species Cecembia lonarensis. Next base: position 6,723 of record NZ_AMGM01000079.1, on the reverse strand, counting down.
GACCAAGATTCCAGTCCTGAAATTTTGCATGACACCGTATTTGTGGATAAAGCCATTATGGATTGGAAAATTCCGGACAGCTATTCTCTTGACACCTTCTTGGCAGATAGTCTGGGTAGAATCGATTTGGACGCTATTTTTATAGGCAGCTCAGTGGATACGCTTGCACAAACTGAAAGTAATATAGAAAAAGCAGTCGAAATCCCAGCAGATCCCTTGATTTTGGGAAGACCTGGAGGCATTCAGTTATTACCTTCTAAAATAATGGTCTTTTTCCAAGTCAACCAAAGAGAACCTGATGAGGTCGAACTCAAGAAATTAGCAAGCTTGGTGGATTTTGTAAAAGAAAATGAGGGTTTTCAAATCGTACTTTCCGGCTTTGCAGACAATACCGGAAACATCAACTACAATCTTAAATTGGCTGATGGCCGCATGCAGGCAGTAGGCAAAGCCTTAGTGGAAAACTATGGACTTGAACCTTCCCAAATTCGCTTTGAACCGGGCGGACAAGTAATCCGTGGAACCCAAAGGGTTTCCAATGACCAGGACCGAAGGGTGGAAGCCAGGGTGGAAAGTCAAGAATAGTCCTTACTTAAACCCGAATTATGCGTTAGGGTTCTTAGTAGCCTGTCCCGATATCGGGAAGAGGTCAAAACACAAAAGAATCAATATGCTTCCAGTGTCTTGAACGGGTTTATTTTACAATTTCACAAATGCTACTTTAAAATAGAATAAAGAGGAATCTTAAAGCCTAATTCCATTAACCAACCATTCAGAGAGCCAGAGGAGTTAAAATCTATAGGCTCACCGTTGGTTTGTCCACTGAAGTTGACCAAACCCACCGCAGGACTGCCAAAATTCCTTGAAAAATTCCAAGTCAACATACAGGAATTAAATAGGGGTATTTCCGAAAATATTCCCGCATTATAAAAAATTTGACCTTTTGATTCTTGCTCCAATGGAGTCACTCTTACAAAAAAATCTGACTGCTGTGGATTGCCTGAGAATTGCCCAAAAGATGACATACTCAAATAATGTGTATTTAATGTATAAAGTGCTGCACCTGATACTCCTACGCGTAACCTATTTTTTTGACCAATATCATAATGATACCTAAGCCTAATAGGAATTGCATCGAGAACATAACTGGTTGAAACATGCCTTAACCTGTTTCCACTTGAAAAATCATTTCTTGTATAAGCCCCCATTCTGACATAACCTGTTTCCAAACTTAATGAGTTAAAAGTATATCCTGCCAATAATTGATTGCCCCCGTAAATGTTAGAGAATTCCAAATTCGGGATTCTTTCCGATTTCGGACGGAAGCGAAAAAATCCTGTTACTGCCAAATACGGTCCATCACCCCAAGCAGTGCTTCTTCTTTCGGCTTTACGTTCCACCCTTTCTAAATCCCCCATTCTTTTTGTGGTCTTGGTTTTTCCTTTAAAATCAATACCATAACCTAGCATCAACCCTGTATAACTTCCCCTATTTTGAATAAAAGGAACCGGGTCTTGTTCTAAAAAACCAAACTCTCTTTTATTGAGCGTACCAAGTCCCTGATGGTGCCTAATTCCCAGAAGGAAATAGTTTTTATTGCTGGTGTAAAATTTCAATCCTGCCTCTATACCAATATTGCCAACTACTGTTTTATTTCTCTTAAATGAGTATATTCTATTGACTGTATCAATTTCTATCAATTCTGAATAACCAAAGGTTGAGACACCGAGAGAAGGTTGTATAAAAAAGGCATAGTTCTCCTTTTCCCAACTTTTCCTTAAACCGATCCGAAAATGTGGCACCAATATCCAATTATCTGTGAAACGAATTATCGTTTCACCAGTAGGGGTGGTTCTTGGTAAGTCATAACTGTAATTTAAACCCGCCAATTCCGACTGAAAAGTGAGCTGCCAATCATTTTTTAAGCCAAATAATAAATTACCTCCAAGATGGTTAGAAATATTATTTCTGAAATTCATACTTGGATCAGGGTCATTCTTAAGTTGTTGATGCTGAAGCTGCGGGCCTGTATAAATTTCAAACTTCAACCGGCTTTGAGCGACAGTTTCTAAAAAAATCAAGAAAAATAAACTATAGAGGATATATATTTTTTTCATAGCCCTAATAAATAGATAGTTAAAAGCCCATCAAATATAATTATTAATAGAAATTTTTGATTTAATTCTTTTAAATATATTCTAAACTGCTCGAAATAATTTAAGCTTTTACTCATATAAGCACCAATTTGCTATTTTTAAGTGACCACTAAAAAATGCTTGATTATCAACCTGAACTTTAAATAAGTCATTCCATTGAAGTATTTTTCTCCCATCTTGTAGCGGTTCAGATACTTTCAGCGTCTTATTAAAAAAAAATGACCATGAAAACCTTAGCCATCATCATCAAAGTATCTGGGGAAAAAGTATTGGGATTCCTATTCTTTTTAGTCACAGCTGTTAGTTGTCTTCCCAGTGAAAATCCACTTACCGGTCCGGTAGAACCCAATTTGAGAGCCCTCAGTGCCACAGAGGAAATTCTTTCACAATCAAGCACCCAATTTGCCATTGACATTTTTAAGCAGATCGGAAACAAGGAATCAGATAAAAACCTTTTTTTCAGCCCTTTCAGTATCCATCAGGCATTATCGATGACCATGAACGGAAACGAAGGGGATATCTTGGAGGAATTTAAAAATGTCTTAAGATACCAAGGACTTAGCCTGGATGAGGCCAACCAAGATTCCAAAGAACTGACCGATTTTTTATTACAATTGGATCCAAAAGTCAAATTGGCCATAGCCAATGCCATCTGGTACAAACAAGGTTATCAGGTGTATGCCCCATTCAAAGAAATTGCCCAAAGGTATTACCGGGCAGAGGTCTCTGCACTGGATATGGGCAACCCAAATTCCGTAAATGTGATCAATAACTGGATTGCACAGCAAACCAACAACCTGATCAGAGATATGCTTGACAATATCCCTGCCAATGCAGTGATGTATTTGGTCAATGCCATTTACTTCAAGGCAGAATGGACTTACAATTTCCCGAAAGCAAATACCAAAAAAGAAAACTTCTTCCCAAACAGTGGCCAAGAAGTGATGGTGGACATGATGGATCTTGGAAAAGCAGCTGGATTCAGATATTATGGCTCGATTGATTATGGTTATATAGAAATCCCTTACAGCTCAGGTCAATACAACATGGGTGTATTAATTGGACAAGATGGAAATACAGCAGCACTGGCTTCTTATTTGACTTTAGAAAACCTGGAAAAATGGAAACAAGATGCCAAGGATATCAATTTGATTTTGAAAATGCCCAAATTCAAAATTCAGTACAAAATACCCAATATGGCAGAAGACCTTATGGCTTTAGGACTGGAAAAACCATTTGATTTTCATCCTGATAATTTCACCAAACTATTTTCCAATCCCACAGACGCACTCAAAATCAGTAGGGTAATCCATGAGGCATTGATCGAAGTGGATGAGCAGGGCACTGAAGCAGCTGCAGCCACTATCGTAGAAATCGTGGAGAGGGTGAACATGGGGCCATCGGAACCTGCTGTTTTAACATTGGACCGGCCCTTTATCTTCTTTATCCAGGAAAAACACAGCGGTGCGATCTTATTTATGGGTAAATTGGAAAATCCTTTGGAAAACTAAAACAAAGAAAACTTCAGTTTGTCGGTCAATAATTCCAAAGCCATAATGGCTTTGACTGAATTTCCTTTTTCATTGAGTTCCGGACTCCAGACAGCAATACTGAATTTGTGGGGCATGACGGCGGCTACCCCTCCGCCGACGCCACTTTTTCCCGGAAGACCAACTCTGAACGCAAATTCGCCTGCTTCATCATAAAAACCGCAGGTCAACATCAGGGCATTGATTCTTCTGGCCATACTTTCCGTTACTATTTCTCTTTTGGCATAAATGGAATAGCCATCATTGGCCAAAAATGAAAAGGAACGGGCCAGGTCCACACAGCACATTTCCATGGCACAATGGGCCACATAAATTTTCAGGACATCTTCGACTTTATTGTCGAAGTTTTGGTAAGCTTTCAAAAAATATCCAAGTGCTGTATTCCTTTCTGAATGCTTCAATTCAGAATCCATGACTTCTTGGTTTATTTGAACACATTCCTTTCCTGAAATTTCATTGATGAATTTGCTGACTTCCTCAATAGGATTATCAAATTTTGAGGTCAAAGCATCGGTAATGACCAAGGCACCAGCATTAATAAATGGATTTCTGGGAATCCCATTCTCAAATTCCAATTGGGCGATGGAATTGAAAGGATTGCCACTGGGTTCTACATTCACCCTTGACCATAATTTACTTTTGAATACATGTGCCACCATGGCAAGTGTATGTACTTTGGAAATACTTTGTATGGAAAATGGGACTTGATAATCTCCGACCCCAAAAATATTCCCTTCCAAATCCACCAAAGCCATCCCAAATTGGTTCGGATCCACACTTGCCAATTCGGGTATGTAATCAGCCACTTTTCCACTTGGATTGGCTGATTTTACTTCATGGTAAACTTCTTCGATCAATTGCTGGTAGTCCATGTTCCCAAAGTGGGGATTTTTTGATTAAAAACAGAATGAATTGTTTATTTCATTAAAGTACTAATAGGTAATTTAAGCCCTACTTCAAAATTAAAACCGTTGAGGGTACCGGATTTAACAGACTCCACCTGCTGTTGATTGACTATTTCTTGAACATTTACCTGCCCAATTTCGGGACTTCCGAAGTTTTGAGAAAAATTAAAGGAAAGTAAACTGGAATTGAAGAATGGGATGTCAACGAAAGCACCAGCTTGATAAAACAACTTCCCACCGGAGTTTTGATCCGTCGGAACAGACCTTAAGGCAGGAACCCTTTCATCATTCACCATTACGGCCCCTCTTTGCGTTACATTCATCCTCACGGTGTTTAAAGTAACGAAAGTAGCAGCTGACAATCCCACCCTGAGTCGGTTGTTTGGGCCTACATCCAAATGATAACGTGCCCTTAGCGGTATGGCCCTAGTCCTTGGGTCATTCAAGCTGACCCATCCAAAGTTTTGAGATTCCACTTTCGTCTGACTCATCCAACTGGAATAACCGGTTTCAAAACTCCATTGGCCTGAGGTATACCCAACAAGAAAATGCGAAGCAGGTCTAAATCTGGTCATTCCTGGCGCATTACTTTCCACGAAATCAGACAGGGATCTCAGCAAGGTGCCGAAGATTACATAAGTGCCATCACCCCAGGCCGCTACACGCTTTTCAGCTTTACGCTCCTTTTTAGTAATTCTCCAATCTTCTCTATTCACATTCTTCCTACTCCTAAAATCTATTCCATATCCCAAAACAAGTCCGGTGTAGGTACCCCTTCGTTGGACTTGTGGCACAGGTGGTTCCATGCTATACGTAAACCAAGATTGCAGCATTCCGAATCCTTGATGATGCCTTAATCCGACCAGAAAATAATTATTGCTTGGAGTACTGAACTTCATCCCTACTTCGATAGATGCCGCTGGTACAACTTGAGTCATCAAATTGGCTATCGGAAAGTTGACTAAAGAATCTTGATGGTCAAATCCAAAACTACGCGATCGATTTATCCCCAAAGAGGGTTGAACATAAAGCGCATGCTCTCCCATTTCCCAGGTTCTTCTAAGACCTAAACTGAAATTACTGTAGGTAAAACCCCAATTAATTCGCTGCGGGTCTAATATATTTGTTGAACTGAAATGTTCAGGATGTTGTGTAAACCAAAAAGGGGAGGATGCATGCCAGGATTGCAGAACCATATGCCAGTAATTACTGATATTGTATGACAAGCCCAAGCCCAAATTCAGTCCTGTACGCGTAGCAAAATCGTAGGAAGGAGAAGGATCATTTAATAAGCTTTGATGGTGTTGCTGGGGAACAAAGTACATTTCAAGATTGATCCTGCTTTGGGCAACAGCATGGATCGAGCACGTCAACAAAAGTAAAATCATTGAAGGCAGTAATTTGTCCATCTTAGCTATTTTTTGAGAACGAATCATTTCATTAATCTAAAAATTTTCAACTAACTTTCCTAACAATGGAAGCATAAATGGCTTCATGGAAATCCTACCTGACTACAATGAGGCTATAACCGTAAAAAAAACAGGAAACAGATGATGCAGGTTTGGAAGATCTTCGCGATTACCATTGTCATGTCCTTATTTTACTTGACACTTATTTTATTTTCTTCTCTAGAATTCGACTCCCCTGGAGTCGGGATTCCCGAATATCAAAATTACCTTTCAATCCCGGGTTGCACCCGGGGCAAATACCCTTAAGGGATTAAACCCCTATCGGGGTTGTATTGTCACCATTTCAAGCAATTAACTTAATGAATCCCTTAAAACCTTAAATCCTTAATGGTTCACCCACTTGGCTCTTTTTCCCACCCTGCAGCCTGGCCCTGAGCTAAAAAGCTCTACAAGAGCTTTTCTTTACGCTCAGTCCCCCGTACATCCTGCCCCGTCGCTAAATCCCGATAGCTCGGGACCAAAGAGATCATTTTTTTACGCATGCCTTCCGAAATCCGACTTTCGAAATCTCCCTTTTAATTCAACTCCACACGGAGTTGGGAAGACCGAGAATACCATTCTCCATCCTTTCCCGGGCAGCTGCCCGGGGCAAATAACCTGCGGTATTGGACGCCTTCAGCGTCAAGAAACAGGAAAATATAGT
>NZ_AMGM01000078.1 GCF_000298295.1 Cecembia lonarensis LW9 | reverse complement strand
TGTGTGCCTTGCCTTTTTCCTCATCAAAAATAATTGAATGCACCACGGAATGGGGTCTTAAAGTCATATTCCCTGTACGTTCAGCCCAGGGAAGTGTCGAGGCATTGGCACTGAAATATCCTCCAAAAGGACAACCTCTATTACAAAGATTTCTATGTTGGCATTTTGCCCTGCCCTGCTGCAGGTGAATTTCCTGAGGTTCGGTGACATGGGCACAGCGACCATGGATCAGATGGCGATCCTTGTAATTGTTTTGAATGACTTTTTGAAAATGCCTTTCTACACAACTCAGGTCAAAAGGCTTCAAAAACTCTCCATCAGGCAACTGGGGCAATCCATCATAGTTGCCTGCAATCCCCGAAAATTTTTCTACATGGCTGTACCATGGGGCCAGGTCTTTATAACGAATGGGCCAATCAATGGCATATCCGTCTCTGGCAGGCCCTTCAAAGTCCAAATCCGACCATCTTTGCGTCTGTCTGGCCCAAAGCAAAGACTTCCCTCCCACTTGATATCCCCTTGTCCACTGAAAAGGCTTTTCCTGTACAGTCTCCTGTTCCCCCTCCTTCATCCAAAAATGGGCCGTTGACTCATGAATCCTTGCCCCTCTCCTTCCAAATTCAGCCTGTTTTTCCAAAGGCAGCCTTCCTCCAAATTCAAACTCCCAAGGGTGCTTATTGGCAGTGGGATAATCCACAATGTGCTTGACATCCCTTCCCCTTTCCAAAACCAATGTCTTCAACCCTTTTTCACAAAGCTCTTTGGCTGCCCAACCTCCACTGATGCCAGAACCTATGACAATCGCATCGTAAGTATTTGCTTTATCGGCGTTTATATTGAAATAAGGCATAGCTTATACTTTATAAGTTACTTGGGGAACATCCACACATCCATCATATCCCCCAGGAATCATATCATAATTGGTAAAATTGGTCAAGAAGTATTCAGAACTGGTATAAGCCAGAATTATTTGTTCTTTGGCAAACTCAAAAAAGCTTTTTTCTTCAGGCTTGCTTTCATCATTCATCAATAAAAGATTCATCTCTCGATCTTGGGGAGCTAAAGCAGAAAAACGTTGGCCAAAACTTTCTTGAGCATGCTGTTCCAACTTATTTAGGCCTACTATAAATTCTATTTGCTGCTCTTCAGGATAACAGTTGGCAATGAGTTTGTCCAAGAATTGATGGATATTCAAATCCACACCACCATAGGTATCCGTTTTAGGCAGAAAAGTATCTACTAATTTTTCCAGGTTGGCCAATTGATCCTGATTCAGGTTTAAGTTTTTTACCAAACCCTTCAATTCTGTCTGATTTTCAGGCCCGCAACCTGGAAAGGCCATCATTCCCCATACGGTAATGGCCAAAGATTTCATCATTGTTCTCCTATCCATGGCAGAAACAAAAAATTATTTGTCATAATGCCTAATAAAAAAGGATAAAAGGCTGAAATCGGTGGGGAAACAAAAAAAGCATAAGACAAAGTCTCATGCTTTTTGATTAGAAACCAACAACCATGTAAAAACTACCTTATCAATTAGGAACTAATACTTTATCTATAACATGGATGATACCATTGGAAGCTTCTACGGTTCCGATGATTTTCCCCCCGTTAATGAACACTTCACCATCATTGTTTACTTCAATTTCAACTGCCCTACCATCTGCTGTACCCATTCTTCTGCCATTGACAAAGTCACCGGCCCTGTAAACACCAAGCAGCACATGGTATTCCAAAATATCCCGAAGTTGTCTTTGATTTTCTTTTTTGGTCAAGGATTCCAGAGTTCCCGAAGGCAAGGCGTCAAAAGCTGCATTGGTGGGAGCGAATACGGTAAATGGTCCCACATTAGTAAGGGCATCCACATAATCGGCCGCTTTTAATGCAGCCACCAAAGTACTGTGATCTTGTGATGAAACGGCTATTTGGACCACATTGGGGTTAGATTGATCGTCCTTAACCCCAGATTGCCCTACACTGGGTGCGGATGATGCCATATTAGTAGTGCCGGATTGGGATTCTGATGTTCCACAACCTGCCGATATTGCCAGTCCTAGAACTACAAGGAGTGTTTTAATTAGATTTTTCATGCGTTTATGGGTTTGAATATGGGTGCAAGATATTAAAAGACAATTTTATCCTTTATGATAAAAATCATGTTTGTAAATGAATTAAGTCTCATTTTTACCCTTAATATTTGGGTAACCGTCTGATAAATGGTAAATTAAGGATGTATATGGAAATTTTTTCTTGGAATTTCCCTGATCATGACATTCGTCATGTTTTCTGAATTTAATAGTAGATAATTTTGTCTTCAATTACTCCAGCAACCACTATGGGCAAACGGCAAAAAATAAAAAGGAAATTATTTAAATACCATTTGATACCTCCTCACCAATGGCGGCCAGCAGCTACTGTTTTGGTCGCTGCGATTTTTGGACTGGGTTTGTATTTACTACGCTTAAGTAATGCCACTTCTTACCTCTCAGATGATCCACAGGCATGTGTCAACTGTCATATCATGACACCGCAATACATCACTTGGACCCATAGTTCACATAGAGAGGTTGCCCATTGTAATGATTGCCATGTACCACATGACAATGTTGCCAACAAATATTTCTTCAAAGCAAAAGATGGCCTTTATCATGCCTCTATTTTCACCTTACGGGCAGAGCCTCAGGTGATCCGGGCCTTGGAACCTTCCATTAATGTGATCCAAAACAATTGTATCCGCTGTCATGAAAACCAGGTTACAGATGCCAGGCTAACAGGATTTGTGGACAATCATTTTGTGCACCGGACTGATAGGATTTGCTGGGAATGCCACCGGGAGGTTCCCCATGGAAAAGTAAAAAGCCTTTCTTCAGTAGGACACCAAATTGAGCCTATCAGGGCACATTCACCACCAGATTTAGAAATTATACCACAATGGCTCAAAGAGTCAATGAAACAAAATAAAAAGTAACAGCCCCATCAAACCAACGAATTATGAAAAATTGGATTCTTTTCACACTTACCGCCGTAATCGTCTTTTTATTGGCCATGTTGGCCTATTCCATTATGGACCGAAAGACCGAAGCAAGGTTTGCCTACCAGCCTAAAGTCCAAATTGAAGGCATAGAGCCAAGGGATTCTGTTTGGGGGTTGAATTATCCCAGACAATACCAATCCTACATGAAAACGCAGGATACAACCTTTAGAAGCATGTACAATACCAGTGGTTTCAAAGATGCCTTGGCAGACCAACCCGAACTGGTGATTTTATGGGCAGGCTATGCATTCAGCAAGGATTACAACCACCCGAGGGGCCATGCCTGGGCAGTTACAGATGTACACAATACTTTGAGAATAGGCTCGCCCATGGAGCCAGGCGATGGTCCTCAACCTTCCACATGTTGGACTTGTAAAAGTACTGATGTGCCGCGTTTGATGAGCGAAATGGGGGTAACTGAATATTACAGTCAAAAGCTTTCTGATATGGGAACGGAGGTGATCAACCCGATTGGCTGTGCTGACTGCCATAATCCACAGACCATGAACTTGACCATTACCCGACCAGCTTTAATCGAGGCTTTCGAGGCGATGGGCAAGGATATCAATCAAGCTTCCCATCAGGAAATGCGTTCTTTGGTTTGTGCCCAGTGTCATGTAGAATATTATTTTGACAGGACCCAACCTGGAAAAGAGCAGGCAGCCTATTTGACTTTCCCCTGGAAAGACGGCTTGTCGGTAGAAAATATGGAGACCTACTTTGACAATATGGACTTTGCAGACTGGGTTCACCCGATCAGCAAAGCCCGCATGTTAAAAGCCCAGCACCCGGATTATGAATTGTATGAAATGAGTGTTCACGCCAAAAGGGGCGTCTCCTGTGCGGATTGTCATATGCCTTACAAAACTGAAGGGGGACAAAAATTCACCGACCACCACATCGGATCTCCTTTGGCCAATGTAGAAAACTCTTGTTTTGTCTGCCATAGGGAAAAACAGCAGGACCTGATGACAGATGTTTTTGAGCGACAGAGAAAAGTCAAAGAGGGCTCATCCAAAGCACAAATGCTTATTGCCATGGCCCATATTGAAGCCGGAAAAGCCTGGGAATTAGGGGCCACGGAAGAACAGATGAAGGACATCCTCAAAGGCATCAGACATGCCCAGTGGAGATGGGATTTTGTAGTGGCATCTCATGGCGGTGCCTTCCACGCCCCTCTTGAATCCAGCCGCATCATTTCTTCTTCTATCAACATCATACAGGAGACGAGGATCAAACTGACCCGCTTATTGGCTTCTTTGGGACATAACAAACCCGTAGACATGCCCAATTTTAACAGCAAAGAAGCCTTACAAGCCTACATAGGATTAGATATACCAGCTGAAAAAGCGGCGAAAGAGCGGTTTCTTGATGAAGTCGTACCCTTATGGCTGAAAGAGGGTAAGGCCAGGGAAGCCAAAAAAGAAGTGAAAACGGTCTCCAGCCGATAAAAAGCACCCAGCACGATGAAAATACGTCTTTTAACCCTAATTAGCCTGGTCCTCACCTTGGCTTTCAGTGAAAGTTATGCCCAGTTCAATTTGGACGGACAGATATTACAGCGCTCTGAATTCAGGAATGGATTTGGAGGATTGATCAGGGAAGGTCAGGACCCAGCTTTATTTACCGCCCACAGGGCAAGACTACAGGCTTCCTACCAATTGGACAATCTGACTTTTTATATGAGTGTACAGGACATCAGAACCTGGGGAAGCACCCCTCAGGTAAAAGCTACAGATAATTTCTTATCTGTACATGAGGCCTGGGCACAAATAAAAATCGGGGATTATTGGTCCGTAAAATTGGGTCGTCAAGAGCTGAATTATGATAATTTCAGGTTTTTGGGAAATCTTGATTGGGCATTGCAGGCAAGGGCTCATGATTTCGCCTTGGCCAAGTATGAAAAGGAAGACATGAAATTTCACTTTGGCGGGGCCTATAACCAAGCCAGCCAGAGTTTGGTAGATCAACCTTTCCTGATCCCCAATCAATACAAAGTAGCCCAAATGGCCAGGTATGAAAATAAATGGGGAAAGATATCCTTCTCGGCTTTGTTCTGGAATGACGGAAGAGAATGGCAAAATTTCGACGCCAACGGCAACTTATTGGATAAAGGCGTCCGGTACAGGTCCACCTTGGGAGTACCAACCCTTAAATACAATTCCGGTAATTCTCAGATTGCTGCATTCTATTACCATCAATTTGGAAAAGATGTTTCAGGTAGAAACCTTAATGCCTACAACTTCAGCTTGGCTTACAACCATGTCATTCCTGTGGATAGAGAGGCAGGAAAATTATGGACTTTATCCCTGGGCACAGAACATATCAGTGGCACCAGCAATTTGGGGGATGATGTCAATCGCTCCTACAATCCCCTTTATGGCACCAACCACCTTTTCAATGGCTATATGGACCTGTTCTTTGTTGGTGGCACCCATGAGAATTCAGTGGGTGTAGAAGACTATTTCCTGAGGTCAAGGTATGCCTTCAACAAAAATTTCTTTCTGCAGGGAGACTACCATTTGTTCTACGCCCAAAATGATGTTTTCCGGTTAGGTCAACCGGAGGCAGAGTTATTGGACAGTTTCTTCGGGACCGAACTGGACCTTACTTTGGGTTGGATCGTAACCGATGCCTTCTCCATACAGGCAGGATATAGCCAGTTTTTCCATACGGACACTTTTGCAACCCTCAATGGGGTCAGCAATCCAAAAAACGCCCAAAATTGGGCCTATTTGATGTTGATCTTTAGACCAACCATGAAAAATAAATTTGTAGGAATACTCTTATAAGATGAAAATTACCAAACTTCTGTTATCCACCAAAGTCACCCTAGTCCTATTGATTGCTTTCGCTGCATCAATGGGCGTGGCCACATTTATTGAAAACGACCATGGTACTCCCGTGGCCAGGGGTTTGGTCTACGATGCCTGGTGGTTTGAAGTCATCATGGTCTGGATGGCCATTAATTTCATTGCCCATATCGGGCAATACATACTTTTTCATAAAAACCGTTGGCCTGTGGGCTTATTTCATGTGGCATTTGTGATCATTATCCTAGGCGCTGGAGTCACCCGCTATTTCAGTCAAGAGGGAATGATTCATATTCGTGAAGGTGAAGACAAAGATATGTTTTACACCATGGACAAATACCTGCAGATCAAGGATACCGAATCCGGTGAAAAATTTGAAAAATCTGTCTTATTGCTGCCCAAGAATTTTAAGCCAAAATCTGTCCATTCAGACATCGGTGGGGACAATTTCCAAATCGTTTTTGAAGATTACATTTCCGGGGCAACTGAATATTTTATTGATGGTGAGGATACCTATGTAGATATTGCTGTCGCGATGGGAGCCGGAAGAGAGGATTATTTGGTGGATAAAGGGAGGTATATACAATTAGGTTCACTGACCCTCAGTACCAAAAATGACGACCAGCACCCCATTCGGATTTTTAAAGAAGGGGATACTTGGTACATAGAGTCGGAAGTTCATCTTCAAATGATGGAGATGAGCAGTCAAAAAATGGGAACAATGCATGTGGGTGAAAAACAGCCATTGCAGCTCAGATCCTTATACCAATGGGATGAGGGCGCTTTTCTGATCAAAGCCATCCACGAAAACGCAAAAGTCACCTATGTACCTGAAGAAGATGAGTCCATTGCCAAAAATTTACTGGATGTGATCAAATATCGGGTATTGGACGACAAAGGGAATAGCATCACTGAGGCTTATGTGAAAATGGTAAGCTTAAGTCCAGGATGGAGTTCCTTCACCCATAGAGGAAAAACGTATTCAATTACCTATGGTCCGAAACAGGTAAAACTGCCCTATTCACTATACCTCAATGATTTCCAGTTGGAAAGGTACCCTGGAAGCCAAAGCCCGGCCAGCTATGCCAGTGAAGTAATGGTCATGGATGGTACCGCTGAATTCCCCTACAGGATATTCATGAACAATGTGTTGGACTACCGAGGCTACAGGTTTTACCAAGCCTCCTATGACAATGATGAAAAAGGCACTGTACTCTCTGTCAATCAGGACCGTCCGGGAACTTACTTCACCTACCTCGGTTATACTTTATTGACCATAGGAATGTTTTTGACCCTATTTGCTAAAGGAAGCAGGTTCAATATTCTAAATAAAAAAGTAGACAGTATCAAGGAAAAAAGCGCTGTCCAAAATGCCACATCAAAAACCTTTCAGCCTATAGTGGTGGCGTCCCTTGCCATCTTACTTCTGGTGTTTTCCTGGAGTATGATCAAACCCCAGGACAAGCAAAATGATTTTCAAATACCCAAAAACCATGCAGATGCTTATGGGCAGTTGATTGTTCAGGACCTCGATGGCCGTATGAAGCCCCTGAATACCTTGGCCAATGAAATTGTAAGAAAAATATCAGGGAAATCTTACATTCAAATCCAAGAGAATGGCCAAGAGCTTCGTTTGAGCCCAGAGCAGTTTCTCCTTGCTTTACAAATGGACCCAAAGGGATTCAGTGAAAGACCGATCATTAAAATCGATCAGGCTAAATCTTATGAAGTCTTTCAGAAATTAAACATTCCTCCTACCGATAGGCTAAGTTTCATGGATTTGGTCGATGCGGAGGGGGCTTATATCATTCAGGATTTGGTCGAACAGGCCAATCAACTGAAACCCTCTCAAAGAAATGAAGCCCATAATGAATTATTGAAGACGGACGAACGCTTCAATATATTCTATGGACTGCTCACCGGTGATTTTCTGAGGTTATTTCCAAACCGCTGGGATGCCAACAACACTTGGTTCACCGGTCAACAGTTTATGCAGGGCTTTGATGATGAAGATGCAGTTTTTGTCAAAAACATAACTCCTCTTTATTTGCAGGCCATACAGAAAGGCATCAACGATGGAGATTGGGAGGAAGCGGAAGAGACCCTTTCCTACATTGCCCTATACCAGAAAAAAGCCGGTGAGGAAGTGTATCCCAATACTTCCAGCATCAAAGCAGAATTGATATATACCCAATTGAACTTAGGTTCCAGACTTTTTGCGCCATTTTGGTTATTGGGTGCTGTCATGTTGGTGCTTGCCATTTGGATGCTTTTCAAAAACAGTCTTAGGTTGGAGCAGTTTTGGAAAGCAGGCGTATGGTTAGCTTGGATAGGCTTCGTCGTATTCAGTCTTCATTTGTCCTTAAGATGGTATATTGCTAAGCACCCACCTTGGAGTGATGGTTTTGAAATGCTGGTCTTTGTGGCTTGGGGGGTGTTGTTATTCGGCTTACTCTTTGCTAAAAAATCCCGGTTTACCGTTCCTTTGGGACTTATTTTCTCGGGCACACTTCTATTTGTAGGCTTTTTGGATTGGTTAAACCCGGAAATCACCAATTTGATGCCCGTGCTCCATTCTTATTGGTTAAAAATCCATGTGGCAGTCATTGTGAGCGGCTATGCCCCTTTGGCCTTATCTGCTATTATTGGACTGCTCTGTTTGATTTTCTTGATTTTCAAACCCAAAAACGTGGAAAAAAGCTGGTATGCCAATATCAGAGAATTGCAAATAGTCAACGAGATGTCCATCACCATAGGACTATTTTTGCTGACCATAGGTACCTTCCTGGGTGGTGTGTGGGCCAATGAAAGTTGGGGACGTTACTGGGCATGGGATCCAAAGGAAACCTGGGCCTTAATCTCCATCATCGTGTATGCATTCATATTGCACTTACGTTTGGTACCGAGCCTGAAAAGCAGTCTGCTTTACAATTTGGCCAGCTTGTGGGCATTTGGTGCCATCATCATGACGTCGTTTGGAGTAAATTATTACTTATCAGGCTTGCATTCTTATGCCAAAGGTGACCCAGTTCCTGTTCCCCTTTGGGTGTATTGGGCCATCCTTATTCTTCTCATAATCTCTGGCCTTGCCCTGTGGAAATTCAATCAAATGAAAAATGATGAAAAACGGGCTTTAGTAGTTTAACCCTTAGGCTACAATAAATCTAGGAATTAAGTAAACCTGGACAAAACTGTCTCACCACTCTCCACTTCTTCAGCCAATTGCTTCAAGCTTTTGGCTGTTAGCATGTGGATGATGTGATCCCGGACCTTTTTTACTTCATTATGTAAAGGGCATGGATTGACTTCTGAACATTGGTTGAGACCCAGGCTACATCCCTCAAAAAGTCCTGTGCCATCAATGGCTACCACTAAGTCTTTCAAGGTGAACTTTTCGTGCTCTTTACCAACATAAAATCCCCCAGTAGGGCCTTTCATAGAGCCAATTATTTTTTTCCTAACCAAATCCTGCAAGATTTTGGCAGTAAAGGGCTCCGGTGCATCCACATGTTCAGCCACCTCTTTAGCCCCCACCCTATTACCATTCAGGCTTTGCTTCCAAATATAAATAACTGATCTGATTCCGTATTGGGTGGCTTTTGAGAACATAATGAGCTTATTGAATTAAATCCTGATTTCGATTAGTCTTAGCAATTTAGACCTATAAACATACAATTGAAAGATATTTTCATCTTTTTATCCTAAGTATCAATTCAGTATTGGCCTACTGACAGTAAGCTTTTAAACTGATATAAATCAATTTCTCGACTCAAAACATGATTTTCATCAGTTATCAACCTGTTTAAAATCCTTATAAAATATTAAAGGATATTTTTATCTTTATTTTAAAAAAGGATATATTTGTCCTGTAATCAAAAGCCATGTTTTCCAAAGCCTGCAAATATGCCATCAATGCCATGATTTATGTGGCCACTCTTCCTCAGGGAATAGAGAAGGCTGGATTGAAGGATATTTCCAAAGCCATTAATTCACCGGAAGCATTTACGGCGAAAATCTTACAAAGCTTGGTGAAAGATGATTTGTTAACTTCTGCCAAAGGCCCCCATGGGGGCTTTGCTTTAAATGCTAAACCAGAGGAGATCTTCCTAGCTCAAATCGTACATGCAATTGATGGAGACATGCTCTTTGTGGGTTGTGCCTTAGGTTTTGAGAATTGCTCTGAACAACATCCCTGCCCCGTACACCATAAATTCAAGGCAATCAGGGATCATCTTACCGGAATGCTTTTGACTACCAGTTTGAAAGATGTCGCAGAACGGGTGAATACAGGACTGAGCTTCTTGAAGTATTGAAAAAAATTTAAATCTATAAAAGACAAATCTATCTTTATTATGAACACATTAGCTGAAACCAAAGTGGGGCGGATCGTCGCCGACAATTTCAAAACCGCACAAATCTTCACCAAATACGGAATAGATTTTTGCTGCAAAGGTGCCATTCCTTTAAAAGAAGCCTGTGAAAAGAACGAGGTTTCCTTAGATAATATTTCATTGGAATTGCAGGACATCATGAAGGAAGTAGAGGCTTCACCTTACCAAGCGCTTAATCTTTCTCAGCTGATAGACCATATTATAGAAACACACCACCAATATGTCAGTAATTCAATTCCCCCTTTAAAAGCCTATCTGAGCAAGTTGTCTGTAGTGCATGGAGAAAAACATCCTGAATTAAACGCCATCAAAGACAATTTCTTCGCTGCTGCTGATGGGCTGATTGATCATATGAAAAAAGAGGAATTGATTCTCTTTCCTTACATCAAAGCCATGGAGGAGGCATTCAACCAACATTTTCCGCTGTCACCTCCACACTTTGGCCATATCCGAAACCCGATTCATATGATGGAAATCGATCATGATACTGAAGGAGAACGATTTAGAATAATTTCAAAATTAAGCAATGGATATAGTACCCCTTCAGGTGGATGTCAGACGTACCGGGTAGCCTATGCCATGCTGAAGGAATTTGAAGAAGATCTTCATACCCATATCCACTTGGAAAACAATATCCTTTTCCCCAAAGCCATCAAGCTATACGAGCAACTGAATTCCTAATGCGATGCTAAATCAGCCTATACATATTGCCCAAAACCAAGAAAACGCCTCCAGTACCTGTTACTTAATCAGGAACTGGATGCGATGGGCAATCTTCTTTTTCTTGATGGCATCCCTACTGGGACTGCTTTTGAGGTACTTTTTTGTGGGCGGGGCTGTTTTACTGGAATACAAAAATGTCCTACATGCGCATTCGCATATTGCATTACTGGGTTGGGGCTTCCTCTTGATTTCGGGCACACTGGTATTTTCTTTGGTGAAAGAAAAAGCCAGGCTAAAAACCTATAAAAACATACTGACCGCACTGGTTATCGTCAATTTAGGCATGTTATTGAGTTTTCCATTCCAAGGTTATGGGCTCTACAGCATCACTTTTTCCACCATCCACCTGATTATAGGCTATGTATTCACATATCAGATATTTCAAGATTTACGAGGAATTCAAAAAGGTACTGCCAGATACCTCATCCGTTATGCCCTCATTTGGATGTTGGTATCCAGCATTGGTCTATGGGCCATTGGACCCATTGCTACCACTTTAGGGCGATTGCATCCCCTTTACTTCCTGAGTGTACAATGGTTTCTTCATTTTCAGTTAAACGGCTGGTTCATGTTTGCCCTTTTGGGAATACTCGCTTTGATGTTGGAGAGAAAGGGATGGGCAATTCCGTTTAACGGAATAAAACTTTGGCTACTTCAGGGTTCCCTTTGGTTGAGCTTGGCATTGGCCATTTCCTGGAGTTATAATTACCCTATTCTACTCTATATCAATGCCTTGGGAGTTATCCTTCAGGCCATTGCTTACACCTATATCCTGCATCCATTTATTGCAGCGGCCTTCCCTACCCTTTCCATTCCTTCGGGTTGGGTCAATAAGGTATTGTATTTCGGAATATTGAGTGTCATTGCAAAAGCCTTGATCCAGCTTGCCTTGATCTTCCCTGAGGTAGCGAGCATTTCCTATACCATTAGAATGTTTGTCATAGGTTTTATCCACTTGCTGCTTCTCGGCTCAGCGACCTTTGCTTTAGGGGCTAATGCACTAAAAAACAACATTTTGCCCAATGGCCCCTGGAGTAAATGGGGCTGGCTGACCTTGATTGTCGGCTTCCTGTTTTCTGAACTCCTTTTATTTGGACAGGGCACCCTTATTTGGGCAAAACTAGGTTTCATCCCCCATTACCACCTGTTGCTGTTCCTATCATCCATACTCTTTCCTATTGGCCTTCTCATGATTTTAACAGACAGTCTCTTAAATAAGCATCTCCCAATGAATGAAAGAAAAATGAAAAATAATGTCATAACCCAAATTTCAATAAATAATCAAACTATGAAAAAAACGATCATCATGTCATTAGGGGCATTGGTATTCCTAATGGCAAGCTGTGGTGGTGGCGGTGAATCCAGCCAGGGCACATATACCCCTCCTGCAGCACAAAAAGAAAAAGCGGCAGATCCTAAAGGAATTGGAGAAATCCGGACCGTGGATCTGGGCGATGGAATAGATGAAGTCATGGCAAATAAAGGAAAGGCCATAGTAGATATGAAGTGTACTGCCTGTCATCAGTTGAATGACAAAAGGGTGGTTGGGCCTGGCTTTGAGGGTATCACCAATAAGAGAAGACCGGAATGGATCATGAATATGATCACCAATGTGGATGTCATGCTGGATGAAGATCCTGTCGCCCAGGCTTTATTTGAAGAATGTCTTGTGCGGATGCCCAATCAGAATATATCGATCGGTGATTCCAGGGATATCCTTGAATTCTTAAGGAAAAATGATTTTGAAAGAACTGGCAGCAAGGATGCTGCTGTGAAATAAACAATCCAAAACCCCAAAAAAATGAAAACAAGATTATGGTTATTGGCAGGTGCCACACTAGCGATGGCACTCGCCACTGGATGTAAACCCAAAGGTGCCCAATCAGCACTTTCAGGAGATGCTGCCAGTAAGGTATATGTGGCCCCAGGCCAGCATGATGAGTTCTACAACATTGTTTCCGGTGGATTTAACGGACAAATGTCTGTAGTTGGACTTCCTTCAGGAAGGGTGTTTAAAGCAATATTACCTGTGTTTTCCGTCCACCCTGAAAATGGATGGGGATTTTCGGAAGAAACCAAACCCATGTTGAATACTTCTCATGGTTTTGTCCCTTGGGATGACCTGCACCATATTGCCATCTCTACCACCAACGCAGAGCATGATGCCCGATGGGCCTTTGGCAATGCCAATAATACCCCAAGGATTGCCAGGGTGGATTTGACCACTTTCAAAACAGTGGAGATCATTGAAATCCCCAACTCAGGCGGTAACCACTCCTCTCCCTTCATCACAGAAAATACAGAGTATGTAGTGGCAGGTACGAGATTCTCTGTACCTACCGGTGATGATGCAAGCAGGGATGTGCCCATCGACACCTACAAAGAGAATTTTAAAGGCACCATCTCCTTTATCTCTGTAGACAAAGACCACGGTGATATGGAAATTGCCTTTCAGCTGGAAGCGCCTCCGTTCAACTTTGACTTGGCAAGAGCAGGTAAGAAAAAATCTCACGGTTGGTTCTTCTTCTCTACCTACAACACTGAAATGGCCCATACCCTATTGGAAGTGAATGCTTCCCAAAAGGACAAGGACTTTATCATGGCTGTAAACTGGAAAAAAGCGGAAGAATATATCAAACAGGGTAAAGGCAAAAAAGTAAAAGCCAAATATGCCCACAACAAATGGGATGAAGATACCCACATGGCTACCTCTGTGATCAAAGAGGAAGTCCTGTCACTGGATCCAAGGGAGTTGAAAGACATCATCTATTTCATTCCATGCCCTAAATCTCCACACGGTACAGATACCGATCCAACAGGGGAATATATTGTAGGCTCTGGAAAACTGGCCGCCATTATCCCTGTATTCTCTTTTACAAAGATGTTACAGGCAATAGAAAACCAAGATTTTGAAGGTTCTGTGGATGGAATGCCTGTGTTAAGATATGAGTCTGTATTGCACGGTGAAGTAGAAAAACCTGGTTTAGGCCCTTTGCATACAGAGTTTGACGGCAGAGGAAATGCTTACACCTCCTTCTTTGTTTCTTCAGAAGTGGTAAAATGGAACATTGAAACCCTACAGGTATTGGATAGGGTGCCTACTTTCTACTCTGTGGGTCACTTGATGATACCAGGTGGTCCAACAGGAAAGCCACATGGCAAGTATTTGGTCGCTTACAACAAAATCAGTAAAGACAGATACCTCCCAACTGGTCCAGAATTGGCCCACACCGCACAATTGTATGACATTTCAGGGGATAAAATGCAACTGCTCCTTGATTTCCCTACAGTTGGTGAGCCTCACTATGCAGAAGCCTTCCCAGCTTCCCTGATCAAAGACAAGCAAGTAAAATTCTTCCCATTGGAGAAAAATAAACACCCAAGGGCAGCTAAAGGAATCAATGATGCCAGGGTAGAAAGAGATGGAAACAAAGTACATATCTATATGACCACAATCAGGTCCAACTTCAGGCCTGACAATATTGAAGGCATTCGTGTAGGAGATGAAGTCTATTTCCATGTCACCAACTTAGAACAGGACTGGGATGTACCTCATGGATTTGCAGTAAAAGGGGCCAATACGGCTGAATTGCTGGTTATGCCAGGCGAAACGGCCACCCTCAGGTGGGACCCAGATCGGGTGGGTGTATTCCCATTCTACTGTACAGACTTCTGTTCTGCCCTGCACCAGGAAATGCAAGGATATATCAGGGTCTCTCCAGCAGGAAGTAATGTACCGCTCAAATACAGTACCGGCTTAACAGAATAGTTGCTTATCACCCCATACCGCTGGCTTTATGCCAGCGGTACCTTAATCCAAAAAAATGAAAAATGTAAGCTCAGTCAACCGGATTCTTATCGCTGTCTGTTCATTATTAATGATTTCAGCCTACTTCACGCCCTTGTGGCAAATCAGCCTTTGGGCCCCACAATATCCAGAAGGCCTCAATATGAAAATCTGGATCGACCGCTTAAGCGGTGATGTGGACATCATTAATGGTGTGAACCATTACATTGGAATGAAACATATTGGCGTAGAAATGTTTCCGGAATTCACCTATTTGATCTATGTATTTGGATTCATTATAGGTTTTGGTATTCTGGCGGCGATTATTGGCAAAAGATGGTCCTTATATACCTTCTTTTCGATGATTGCCATTTTGGGACTTGGAGTCCTTGTGGATATGTACCTATGGGGATATGATTATGGACATAACCTGGACCCTACTGCAGCGATAAAAGTTCCAGGAATGGCTTATCAACCACCACTGATTGGTTATAAAGAACTGCTCAATTTTCTGGCTTACTCAGGGCCCGACACCGGCGGATGGATATTAGCGCTAGTGGGTACAGTATTGCTTTATGCCGTCATTACAGAAGTCATGAAAAGTAAAAAAGAAAAAGTTTTGGCTTAAGTGTCATAAAGACCTACGGCCCAAAACCACAACTAATTAAAATATCAACACCATGAAAACACATCTGTTGCTTTTGATCTCCCTTCTCTTATTGGCAGCTTGTTCCGTTGAACCAAGGGCCATTAACTATGGAGAAGATGTCTGTCACCATTGTAAAATGAAATTGATGGATCCGCATTATGGGGCTGAGGTAGTCACCAAGAAAGGGAAAATCTACATCTTCGATGATGTGAATTGCCTGATGTCTTTCTTAGAATCTGAAGAAATTGAGGAAGAAAACATCCAACACCTACTGATAACCGATTATGAAAATCCTGAGACCTTGACCGATGCCACACTGGCTTTTTATCTTAAGTCAGATCAGTTTAAAACACCCATGGCCAGTCAGATTGTCGCTTTTTCAGATTATGAAACCCTGAAAGGTTACAAAATCAAAAATGGAGGCGTTTATATGGCCTGGGGAGAATTGGTCACACAGTTCAAGTAACATACTGCCCACTTCTTTGGGCCATAGCTTAAACTAAACACAACGACCATGAAAACAACACACATCATCCTAGGCCTGCTTTTGCTTTGGTTTATACCTGCCCAAGCTGCCGTAATAGAATTGAAACCTGGGGATACTATCCAAACTGCGGTAGATCAGGCTTCGGCGGGCGACACGCTCAAACTCCACTCAGGGATTTATCAGGAACATGAAATCATCATCCGTAAGCCATTGGTGATCTTAGGCTTAAATCATCCTACCATCGATGGAATGGACCAAGGAAATGTATTTATCGTAGCAGCTGAAAATGTACATTTTAATGGCTTAAGGATCATCAATACCGGAAAATCCAATATGGATGATTCTGCAGGCATCAAATTTTTTGATTCCAAAAACTGCAGTGTCGTAAACTGCCAATTGGATGAGACTTTCTTTGGGCTGCATTTTTCAAATTCGGCTAACCTGGTCATCCGGAACAACATCTTAAAATCCACCGCTGAGCGGGAATTCCAAACCGGAAATGGTATCCACTTATGGAAGTGCAAAGATTCCTTTATCGAAGGCAATGAAGTCAGCGGCCATAGAGATGGAATTTACCTGGAATTTGTAACCAACACGGAAAATAACAACAACCTGATTGTGGAAAACAAACGCTACGGACTGCACTTTATGTTTTCCCATGACAACAGTTATTATAAAAACACCTTTCGAAACAACGGTGCCGGGGTGGCAGTCATGTACACCAAGAATGTCCTGATGAAAGAAAATATTTTTGAGGACAACTGGGGCGCAAGTTCCTACGGGATATTGTTAAAAGACATTGCTGATTCCGAGGTTATTGGCAATATTTTCCGCAAAAACACCATTGGTATATACATGGAAGGCAGCAGTAGAACGCTTTTTAAAAACAATGCCTTCACTCAAAACGGCTGGGCGCTCAAATTGATGGCCAGTTGTGACGACAATACTTTTGAGGCCAATAACTTCATCGGCAATACCTTCGACATCAGCACCAATGGTTCTGTAGTGCTAAATACCCTTACCCAAAATTATTGGGACAAATACGAGGGCTATGACCTGGACAAAGACAGAATTGGGGATATCCCGTTCAGACCCATCAGCCTTTTCAGTGTGATTGTAGAAAAAATTCCTGCAGCCGTTATCCTATGGCGTAGTTTTCTAGTGTCCCTGCTCGATAGAATGGAAAAAGTAATCCCTTCCATTACCCCTGAAAACATGATTGACCTCTCACCAAAAATGACACCTCATGATATCCGTACAGCAAATACATAAAAAATT
>NZ_AMGM01000077.1 GCF_000298295.1 Cecembia lonarensis LW9 | reverse complement strand
AATCTTTCGATTCCTTCTATTTACGTCCAAAGCTCTTATCAGGTTCTATAAAATTTTCTCTTTTCTTTTACCATCTTGAATGCCTAAAGTCTCCGACTATTGACGCCGGTTAAAACCACTTCTTTGACATCGGTTTCGGCGATTTCTCTGGCAGAAATGAGAATATTTTCTATACTGTCACTCCTGCTCTTGCCTCTGGCTAGGGGGATGGTACAAAAAGCACAACCATAATTACAGCCATCCTGAACCTTTAAAAAAGTTCTTGTCCGATCATGTATTGAGTAGGCGTTATTAAAGGTGTTGGCCAGGTTGATTTCTGACGCGAGAACCTTGGTTTCTTGTTCTTTGGCAAATCCATCCAGGAGCTCAATCAGTCTGAATTTTTCAGCAGCACCTAAGACAGCATCCACACCATCAATTTCAGATATTTCCTTGGGTTTCAGCTGGGCGTAGCAGCCAATGATCGTGACATAGGAGGCAGGGGAGATTTTTTTTTGCCTCTTTAACAATTTTTTTACACTTCTTATCTGCATTTTCAGTAACAGAACAGGTGTTGATGATAAATATATCTGGGTTTTGATCAAATTCTACTTTTTGATAACCCTTTGCTTCAAACATCCGGCTGATTGTGGATGTTTCTGAATAATTTAATTTACAGCCTAAGGTGTAAAATGCAACTTTCTTCACGCCAAACTCCTTTATTTCAGGCTGCAAAGTTAAATAATATCCAGCAGTTTCCAATTTTCTATTTCTGAGCTTTAAAAACTGTTTTTTTTGACTGATTACATAAAAATATGGGGGTGTTTTTTGTAAAAAGTATAAATTTTTCATCGATAGGGGTAAAAAATAGCCCGTTTTGAAAAAAATAAATATTATTTCATATTTTTGTAGGTATAATATTAAACCACATATTGTAGAAAATGGCAACTTTAAGACAAAAAGCGCTACTTATGGCACAAGACAGGCCAAAAGTTGTAGCGACTCCTCCTTCAGGTAGAATTTCGGATTACTTTGGAACCCTAGTTTTCGGGTTAAAGCAGATGAAGGAATCACTTGCCCCGTCTGTTTTTAAAAAAGTAATGGAAGCAATTGATAAGGGTAGTAAGATAGATACCTCAACTGCAGAAGAAATTGCATCGGCTGTTAAAGTTTGGGCAATGTCCAAAGGTGTTACCCATTACACCCACTGGTTTCAGCCTTTGACTGGTTCCACGGCAGAGAAACATGATGCTTTTTTTGATGCGCATGCAGGAATAGAGAAATTTAAAGGGTCTGCGCTGGTTCAGCAAGAACCGGATGCTTCTTCATTCCCTCATGGTGGGATACGTTCAACTTTTGAAGCAAGAGGATATACTGCTTGGGACCCTTCATCCCCAATATTTATTTTTGACAAAACCCTATGCATACCGACCATCTTTGTTTCCTACACTGGTGAGGCTTTGGATTATAAAACGCCTTTACTTAAATCTGTGGAAACCATCAATGATGCTGCTATTGGGATTTGTCAGTTGTTTGATAGAAATGTTAGAAAGGTTACTCCTTCTTTGGGTGTAGAGCAAGAATATTTTGTAATCGACAAGGCTCTTTTTGCTACAAGGCCTGATTTAGTGATGTCTGGAAGGACAGTTTTTGGCCATAACCCAGCTAGGGGGCAACAGTTGGAAGACCATTATTTTGGATCCATACCGACCAGGGTAAAAGATTTCATGATGGATTTTGAAATTGAAGCCCATAAGTTGGGGATACCTGTTTCTACCAGACACAATGAGGTTGCACCAAGCCAGTTTGAGGTAGCTCCAGTATTTGAGGAGATCAATAAGGCTGTAGATCACAATCAATTGTTGATGGATCTGATGAGTAAGGTGGCCGAGAAGCATAACTTGAAAGTGTTGCTTCACGAAAAGCCTTTTGCAGGTGTGAATGGTAGTGGCAAGCACAACAATTGGTCCTTGATTACAGATACAGGGGTCAACCTATTCCAACCAAGTAATTCGGCAAGGGAAAACCTGCAGTTTTTAACTTTTGTAGTAGCCACTGTTAAAGCAGTTTACGATAATGCAGATTTATTGAGAGCAAGTATTGCCTCAGCAAGTAATGATTTCAGGTTAGGAGCCAATGAGGCACCTCCGGCTATTATGTCAGTTTTCTTGGGTTCCACTTTGACGGGTGTTTTGGATGAACTAGAGAAAAATGGTAATGTGAAAATTGAGAAGGGTGACAACATGTATATGAAGTTGGGTATTTCGAAGATTCCTGAGATCATCCTGGATAATACTGATAGGAACAGAACTTCACCATTTGCATTTACCGGAAATAAGTTTGAATTCAGAGCAGTTGGATCAAGTGCCAATTCAGCCGGACCCATGACTGTATTGAACGTGATTGTGGCAGAAGTGCTGAGAAATATGGCCAAGGATATAGAAAAAGAAATGGCCGGCGGAAAGGAGAAAAAAATAGCAATCGTTAATGTATTAAGAAAATACATCAAGGATAGCAAAAAGATCAGGTTTGAAGGAGATGGCTACTCTGAAGAATGGGCCAAAGAAGCAGAGAAAAGAGGGCTTTCCAATTTGAAGAGTACGCCTTTTGCGCTTGATGTTTACCAAGACAAAAAGGTGATTGAGCTTTTCGGTAAAGCCAATGTACTGACAGCTATAGAACTTCATGCACGACATGAAATCATGTTGGAAAATTACATCAAAAAGGTTCAGATAGAGTCAAGGGTAATGGGGGATCTGGCATTGAATCATGTAATCCCCACTGCCATACAGTATCAGAATAAGCTTATTGAAAATGCTAATGGTCTGAAAGGACTTGGTTTGGATAACAAAGCTGCTGTTGAAACGATCAAAGAAGTAAGTAAGCATATTGAGTTGGTGAAGGAGAATGTCAATGCCATGATTGATGCCCGGAAAAAGTTGAATAAAGAAGAGGATGTCGTCAAGAGGGCTAAAGGTTATTCTACTGAGGTGAAAGAAAAATACTTTGACAAAATCAGGTATTCAGTGGACAAACTTGAATTGTTTGTAGATGATGAATTCTGGCCTTTGGTGAAATATAGAGAAATGCTTTTTATCAAATAATGTAATAGGCATTCACTTAAAACCCAAGACCATTTCGGTCTTGGGTTTTTATGTTTTTAATAACCCATGATTATTGATCCTGAAACTATTATGAGGCGTTTTTGACTTGAAAGCAAGCTATTTATTTAAAAACGATCATTTATTACCATATTGAGAACGCAACAGCTGAACTGAAAGTGATATTATGGCAAAAAAGAAAACCTCCATTAAAGATATAGCCGATGCCTTAGGAGTTTCCATTACCACGGTCTCATTTATCCTCAATGGTAAGGCCAGAGAAAAGCGTATCAGTGAAGAAGTGACCAAAAAGGTGGAGGCTTATATAGATAAAATTGGTTACAGGCCAAGTCATCTGGCACAAAGCCTCAGGTTAGGAAAATCCAGAGTAATTGTATTTATGGTGGAGGATATTTCTAACCAATTCTTTGCATCCATAGCACGTTTGATAGAAGAAAAAGCCTATATGAATGGTTATAAGATCATTTATTGCAGTACAGATAATGATGATGAGAAAGCAAAAGAATTGATCAATACTTTTAGAGTTAGAAACGTAGACGGATTTATCATTACCCCGACTCCTGGATTGGAATTTACCATACAATCACTTTTAGAAGAAGAGCTTCCCTTAGTCCTTTTTGATCGGTGGTTGCCAGATTTGGACACTTCCTATGTCATCGTAGAAAATAGAAAAAGTTCAGAAGAAGCTACAAGGCATTTGATAGATCAAGGCTGCAAACACATAGGTTTTGTGACTGTGGCTTCAGATCAAAGTCAAATGAGGGATCGTATGGCTGGTTATCTTGAAGCTGTGGAGATGGCCGCTTGTCGTCAAATATATTAAGAGTGCCTACTTCAGTTTTGGAAAAAGAGATGATTAATCAGAGAATTCATGGCTTTTTGAGGGATAATCCTCATTTGGATGGGCTCTTCTTTGCTACCAATTTTTTGGCATTTGAAGGGCTGTCGGCCTTATCTGATTTGGGTAAAAGGATACCTGAGGAAATCAAAGCCATTTCCTTTGATGACCATTATTTCTTCAATTTATACCAACCTACAATATCTGCCATTGAACAACCTTTGGAGCTTCTGGCAGACAAATTAATGGAATCTATGCTTTATCAATTGGATAAAGAAAATGCACCTAAAATTACCCTAAAAACAGTTTTGCCTAATAAATTGAATATTAGGGGATCATCACTGAACACTCAAAGGGTAAAATAATCCCAATTGTGACTTTCTTCATAAAAAAAAGATTTAATTTAGGTAAATCCTTTTAGCACCCTGTTTCAAAAGGGTATTATTGTGCTTAATTTCGGTTATTAAGCTTTAATCATTGGTTGCATGTCTCAAAAAAAGATTCTTGCAGGGGATATTGGCGGTTCTCACTTCACGTTGGCCCTTTTTGAAGAAAAGGGTACTGAATTGAATTTACTGCAAACTGAAAGACATGTTTTAGACTCCAAACTTCCAAAAGAAGAGATTCTTCAGCAATGGGTCTTAAGTTTGAAAAAATATACCAAAGGAAACCCAGGTTTGTGTATTTCTTTGGCGATGCCCGCGCCCTTTGATTATGAAAAGGGGGTATGCTGGATTAAAGAACAAGGGAAATTCAATAGTTTATTTGGGTGTGACCTTAAAACTGAATTCAGTCAAGGTTTAGGTATCCCTCGTTCTCAAATAAAGTTTATCAATGATGCAGAAGCTTTTTTGTTTGGGGAGGCACATTTTGGAAAGGGCTTCGGTTTTACCAATCTTTTAGGTATAACTTTGGGTTCGGGACTAGGTTCTGCTATAAAACAAGGTGACATATTATTTGATGCGGATTTATGGCAAAGTCCGCTCAAGGGAGGAATAGCTGAAGATTATTTGGGCACGGGTTGGTTTTTAAAATTGGTAAAAAATAAATTTGGATTAGAATTAAAAGGTGTCAAAGATTTGCTGGATCACGAAACTTTGCAGCCTGAAATCCCTGTTATTTTTGATATTTATGCTAAGAATTTAAGTGAATTTATTTTAAGCGTTTATGCTAAAGTTCCATTTGAGGCCGTCATTATTGGGGGAAACATTTCTCTTTCCTCTGCGCTTTTTGTCCCGAAGCTTTTGGAACATCTTCGCGATGCCACTGCGGATATAGTAATTGAGATCAGTCAATTGGGTGAACTCAGTACAATTTATGGTGCTACTTCGTTATTTTTTGAAGCAAGATCAGAAAGAGCTTCAAATTGAATATATTCAGATTTGGCAGGGTAGGATTTTAAATTTTAGTGTGTGTATTTCACTGTATAACTTCTTCAAATATTTTCTCATTGACTACCGCAACACCGCCTAATAAGCCTACCTCTTTTCCTAATTTATATAAAGAAAGCTCTGTGTTTTCTCTAGCTTTGGCCATACTGTAAACATTGAGGGCTTGCTGAATGGGGGTGATGAGGTATTGTCTTGCTTCTGCTACAGCTCCTCCAATGATTATCAATTCCGGATTTAGTATTTGAATCAGTATTGAAATCCCCCTTCCTAAATCAAGCCCTGCTTCTGAAAGAATAGTGATGGCTCTTTGATCTCCGGCTAACGCTGCATCTACTACCAAAAATGGCTCTATTTCACCTTGATTGTCTTTGGCTAATCTGGCCAAAATTGAATCTGGATCATTTAGTATAGCTTCTTTTGCTTTTCTTACAATAGCAGTGCCTGAGGCGACTGATTCCAAGCATCCCTTTTTGCCACAGGCACAAGTGATATCACTTGACTCAAAAATAGGGGAGTGGCTAAATTCACCTGCAAAACCGGAAGCACCTTGATATATTTTGCCATCGATCAAAATGCCCAAACCGATTCCCCATCCAACAAATATTCCCAATACATTTTTGTATTGATCGTTATGTCCAAATTTAAATTCTGCCAGCGTCATGGCCCGGGCATCATTTTCAAGAAAAACCTTTCTTTCCAATCTTGCCTCAAGGTTTTCTACGAAACTTTTTTTACCAAACTTAAGGTAAGTATGGTTTATGCCATTGACGGCATCAATAAGACCTGGCATAGAAATACCAACGGCTATAATCTTTTCATCGGGCAGGCCGGACTTATTTTTATGGTTTAGAATAAATTGACAGATACGCTCAAAAGTTTCTTTTTCATTGTTAAGCGAAAGCTTCAGCGTTTCTATTTCAGTGACGGCATGGTTGGCACTATTATAAATACATATTCTTGTCCGGAATTTATTGATATCTACCGCAATTACATAAAAGGAACCCTCTGCTAACTTATAAAGGTCAGGCTTTCTCCCTCCTTGGGATTCAGCCCGTCCATGTTTGATAACTTCTCCTGATTGCATCAAATCGCCCAACAATGAATTGACAGTAGGTAGGCTTATCCCTACTTCATTGCACATCTCGCCAGCGGTATTGCTGCCCTTGGTATATAGGTTTTTGATAAGTTTGAGTTTATTTAGGTAGCTTTTTGTTTCAACTACTCCTTCAATTTTATTTAGTGCTTTTTTCGGGTCAATTAGGTTCATGCAGTCAGATTTAAAATAACAATTAAGCGATTTTTTAGTGGATTGCAAAAGCACTTATTCAAAAAAATACTAAAATCTAACTTCTATACAATATTGAATATTTCAAATTGCACTTAGTTAGGCTAACTTTATTTTAAATAAAGAAAAGCGGTCAATTATGACCGCTTTAAATTAATTACCTCTTCCCCCTCTGTTGTTACTGCTTCTGCTACTGGTTGTACCAGAGGAGCGGTTATTGTTGCCGTTGCCAGATCTATTTACAGTTCCTGAACTAGAACGGCTGCTTGAGCTTGAAGAAGACCTTACCGAGGGGCTAGATTGCCTGTTAGAGGAATTGCTCCTTACTGCAGGCGAACTTTTTCTAGTGTTAGTATTACTTCTAACAGCTGGGTTACTTTGTCTATTGCTTGTACCGCTTCGGACTGCTGGAGCAGTTTGCCTGTTATTGGAGCTTGTCCCTACATTGGTATTTCTTCCGGATCTTGAGCTGTTATTGCCGACAGCTGGAGCAGTTTGCCTGACATTGCTGTTGCTTCTTACAGCCGGATTAGCGTCTTGTCTACTGTAGCCATTGCTCCTGACAGCAGGATTGTTTTGTCTGCTGTTTGGCGCGGTGCTTCTCACAGCTGAACCATTAGCGTTCTCTCCTGTACGTGAACTGCTGTTGACTGCTCCATTTCTGTTGCCTTGTTGGGCATTTCTGGAAGGAGTCGCCTGCGCTTCACGATTGGGCTGATTTTGAACCCTGCCATTTTGTACAGTACTTCGCCCTTGCCTGGCAGACCTTTGTCCAAATTCTTCGGCGGTAAACGCTCTTGAAGGTCTCGCTTGTTGATTAGCACTCCTTGAGTTGCTGATCTCAGGCCTGTACATATTGATGTTATTGTTCTGAACCAAAGTTCTTCCAGGCCTGGTGGCGTTATTTACTGCATACACTGGTACGTTTCTTCCTGTTACGCGCTGGATTTCTCTCCTCGAAGGTCCGGTGAAGTAGGTGTTGTTGTTATAAACATAAGTATTATTGATGATAGTGGTCCTGTTATAGACATTCACTACATTGTAATGAGGTACAAAGAATCTGTGAAAATGTCTATGTCTAAACCTTCTTTGAGGCAGGAATACCCAATGTCTTGCAGGTATCATGATATTAACTCCTACATGCATACCAGGTCCTAGGGGAGCCCAACCATAGAAACCGCCACCAGTTCTCCAGCTTACCCAAGCTGGCCCCCATTCATAGCCTGGGACCCAAGCCCAACCATAGAAGTCAGACCAAAACCATCTCCCATAATGGAAAGGGGCCCATCCCCACTCGAAGTGAGAAACCCAAGTGTTTCCAAAATTGGTCATGGACCAATATCCATTGGTGACATAAGGTTGAAAACTTCTGTCTACATAAGGGATCCAAACATATCCGTGATTGGGATCCATTACCCAATCTCCAAAAGGACTCAGTTCATTGTAGAAAACCTGGAAAGATACACCCATTCCATGAGGTGATGCGTGCACCTTCTCTGCTGAAGCCATACCCATGCCTAGCACGAGTACCAAGCTCATAAGATATATAGTTGCCTTTTTCATAACCGTATTGTTTAAGTGCTTTGGTTGATTTTACGGATATGAAAGCGATATGGTTTTGAAAAATGTTAAAAAACAATATTAAAGTTTTGTAAAAACGATTTAGCTAAAAATTTTAAATGGTAAATAACGTAAACGCTAGAATAATATAAAATTACCTCTAAACGAGGGTTATCATAAAAATATTGTATAATCAATGTAAAGCAAAAAGAGGTCCAAAATGAACCTCTTTATTGATTTTTTCTTAATTCTTCAATCTTTTTCGCAATTTCCTCAGCCTCTGCCATGACTTTATCGGCTTCAGTGCGGTTGCTGTGCGAGAGCTTGTAGGATTTGTCCAATAGACTTTTATAAGTTTCCTGAAGCTTTTCTAATTCTGATTTTTTCTTAAATAGTCCAAACATAAGCTTTTTATTTATTAAACAGAATCGGATTGAATCTGTTTAATCAAATCGATTAAATCTGATTTCATTCCTCATTTCATCATCTTCGGTGACAATTTCATCATCCCTGAAATTGATGATTTGCTCTAATCTTCCATTCAGGTTATAGTACCTCCAAGGTCCTTCTTTCTTTCCATCTACCATTTGTCCTTCAGAAGCTTTGTTGCCATTTTCATGAAAATAGGTCCATAGTCCATCAGGTTTACCCGATACGTAAGTGCCTTCAGATTCTTTTTTACCGGAAGTGTAATATGTTATGCGACTGCCATTCCCATCCTTGAGGGTTCCTGGGTCAAGTGTTGCGGTACCGTCATAGGTGAAATACTCGCCTATGTTCATTAGTCGGCCATTACTCCAGGTTTCTTCTTGGGTCAGTTGTTTATTGTCATAAAACAATCCCCAAACTCCATCTTCAAAACCCAAGAAATAACTTCCCACAGATTTGAGCTGTCCTCCATCGTAGTAGTAAACCCATTGACCGTTTTCTGAACCCAATAAATACTCGCCTTCAGCTATCAAAATGCCGATTTTATTGAAATATTTCCATAAACCGGATTTTAAATCATTTTTATACTCTCCGATGGAATATAAGCCCCCTTCAGGGAAATAACTTCTCCAAAGTCCATCTTTTACGCCATTCTTATACTGTCCTGATACCGAAACATTACCATTGGAATGGTTTTCAATATATTCACCTACCGGGAGACCCAATTCATAGGTTTTTCTTTTAGCTAAGGACCTATTGGGATAGAATTCTTCCCATACACCTACTGGAATATCATTTTCATACCTTTCTATTCTTGCCGTTCTGCGGTTTTGATAAAAAAACTTCCACTCCCCGGTCCGATTACCGTTGTCATCAAAAAAGCGTTCTGATTCCACAGTCCTACTTCCGGGGAAGTAGGAAACCCATTTTCCGACTCTCCTACCATTTTTGAACTCACCCCTTTCCTCTACCATTTTTCCTACTGAATATCTGGTGAAAAGTCCATGTGGACGGTCATTCTGATAAGATGTTTCAAGCATTAATTCCCCGTAGATATCATACTCCATATATGGGCCTTCCTGTCTTCCCTTCTCATAGTTTTGTATGATAGCTATTTCTCCATTATTATAAAAAGTGACCCACCTTCCATTTCTTTTTCCATCCAGATATTGACCCTCAATCTTAACTTGTCTTGGGTTGAAAAAACTCGGTTGGCCAGTATTGCCGTAATATTCTTTGTAGGGACCGACAGCGACACTGTCTCTGAATACCATATCGATTTTCAAAGCTCCGGTATTATCATATTGCCGGTAAATGCCATTCAATAGATTATTGCGATACTCAGCCTCTACGTTTCTATTTCCATTAGGAAAGAAACTTACTGCGAGTCCTTCCCTTCTACCTTGATCAAAATTTATGGTTTGAATCAGGCGTCTGGTCTGGGGATTTTCAAATTTCCATAGACCTTCCATCAATCCATTATTCAAGATGCCCGTACCTACTAGGGTGGAGTCAGAATTGAAAATGGATACAACATTCGGTCTTTGTTGTGCAAATGCCAACTGCCCAACAGCAGTCAACATAAAAATGACAAAAATATATTTCATTTTTCGGAATTTCATTTCTCAAATATGAATACGGAATAAACCATATGCGGTTCTAAATTAACTTAAATATCGGAATATTTAAACTAATGGGCATGATAATACAAAATATCCTCTGTTATTTTAATAAGGTCTGCTGCAGTTACTTCAGGGGCTTCATTGAGTTGAATTTTTTTCCACAACTGAAGCTGATCAGGAGAAAAAAGGACATCGTCAATGGATAGTTGCTCAAAGCCAATGGGGGATTTAATGATTTCTGGGTATGCAAATGGAGAAATAGCAGCATTTACATTAAAATCCGGAAAATTTTTTACCCAAACCGACGAAAACTCTTTTTTGGTTTGTTTTCCATAAGTAAGGAAAAGGTATAAACCGAAGCCCCACCAATGGAGAAACCTGATATTGAATCCTTTTTCATGGCTAAAATCCCTTACCAGATCCAATACTTGGTAAGGTAAGCCTTGCAATTGATTCCCTTTGCTTATTTTGCAACCCTTGGCTTGATCAAAAGACCTTTTAAGTTTGCTTTGGGGAAAAGCATTGGCAACTTCTAAGAAAATTTCTTCCACAATTCCGGACTGTTGATGGAATCGGGCAAAGAAAGATTTGGATTGGCTTAAAAATACCAAATCTAATTTTTTATTTTGAGTCATGCGTTTGGGTGTTACCAGTTGAGCAGTGCAGACGCCCAGGCAAAGCCCGATCCAAAAGCGGCGAGACAGATTAAATCCCCTTCTTTGATCTTACCCTGTTCCCATGCCTGACTCAAAGCGATCGGAATGGTGCCTGCTGTCGTATTGCCCAGGTGCATGATGTTATTAAAAACCTTTTCATCAGGAAGGCCCATTTTCTGTTGGATGTAATTACTGATCCTGAGGTTGGCCTGGTGAGGTACCAAGAGGTCAATTTCAGATTTATCTTTTCCATTGGCATCCAATGCTTCCTGTATGACTTCAGAAAACCTGACTACGGCATGTTTAAATACGGCATTGCCATTCATTTTGAGGAAAAAGTCCCCTCTGTCAATCATTTCTTGAGAAATACGTACTTCTGTACTGCTACTGGGCGCCAAACAAAACAATTCTTCAGCATACTGCCCTTCTGAGTGTAGGTGGGTTGAAAGAATTCCCGGTTGGTCGACATCCACCGCAGAAAGAATGGCTGCACCTGCGCCGTCCGCAAAGATGACCGCGCTTGACCTCCCATCATCAGATTTATCCAAGGCGGAAGATTGAATTTCAGCACCTACCACGAGGATATTTTTATACATGCCTGTTTTGATGAATTGATCTGCGACAGACAAGGCATAAATAAAACCAGAGCATGCATTCCGTATATCCAAAGCCCCGATATTGCCTACCTCCAGTTCCCTTTGTAAAAGGACTCCGTTTCCAGGCAGAAAATAGTCAGGTGTGATGGTAGCAAAAACAATGAAATCTATATCTGACTCTCTGATACCTGCCCTCTCTATGGCCATTCTTGATGCAGCCACTGACATGCTGGTTACCGTCTCTTTTCCCGGTGTATACCACCTTCTTTCTATAATTCCGGTCCGTTCTACAATCCAATCGTTATTGGTGTCCATGATGCTGGACAGGTAATCATTGGTAACGATCCGCTCAGGAACATAGTGTCCGACGCCTATTATTCTGGATTTTTTCATTGTATGCTAAAGTTATTTGGGTCGATTTTAGCCGACTTCTTAGTATGCTAAGTATACAAATATCCTATTTCCTTTTGGTATTGCAAAAACAAAGCACAGGATATGGCCAAAGCTGGGATCAATGGTCAAAAAATGTCGTTAAATTCTTCCCTGACTTTTTAATTTCCAATACCTGAATAATCCGGCTACGGACATCCAACTGGGATTGGCATATTCATACACCTGGATCAGATCTTCGGTACATCCTTCTTTTTTGAGTTGGCTCTTCGTGTAGGCCATAAATTGGGGAATGACTTCTTTTTGTGCTGTATTGGATTCAAAATATGGCTTGATCCAACTGGCCCAATCATTCAAAATGTAGGAAAGGTTGTCCAAGTGGCGATAAACGTCATGAATAACCCCAAAATGTGTGAGGTATAGTGCTTCAGGCTGTTCAGCTTTTAAAATGGCCAATGAAGTTCTCCACGCTTCAATATGGATGTCAGGTGGAGGACAAGGGGGCACTACAGGACCTCCGTTGATTTTTACTCCGGCAACATCCCCTGTAAAAATTATGTTTCCAAGTTTCCATGCAATATGGTGTATGGCGTGACCCGGAGTATGCAAGGCTTTGAAGCGCGTATTGCCAATATGAAGTTCTTTGTCATGCTGTACAGGAATTACCTGGATTTCTGGGATAGGGGCCATTTCTCCCCAAAGTCTTTCCATATCATCCCCGTAAATCTGTTTGGCTGAATTCCACAATTTCTCCGGTGATTCCAAATGGGGTTTTCCTACAGGATGAACGTAAATTTTAGCACCCAAAGCAGCCAACCTCCAAGCGGCCCCTGCATGGTCAAAATGAATATGGGTCAGCAAAACATGTTTAATGTCTTCTATTTGGTAGCCCAGTGCTGCCACTCTTTTCTCTAAAGTCGTATAAGTGCTCTCGGGACCTGTTTCAATCAGGATGGGGCCTTGGTCACTCTCTACCAGAAAACTCGCTATTGCATCTTCTGTATTCAGAAAGCTAAGATCCAGGATATGTATTTTTTCCATTAGCCAAAAAGGGTATAGTTGCCAAATTGATCAATAGAGGCCGAAGTTTTTCTGATGATGGAAGGACTGTCATTGGTTATACTGTTTACAAGTGGAGAAACTGTATAACTTAACATTTCTTCTGCTTGATAAGTACCCAAAAGCTTCAGGAGGTCTTCTTGACTGCTATAGTTGTCAAGCCATTTTTTCTCGTCTTCTTTTCGTAAAATGACAGGCATGCGGTCATGTATCTCTGAGACCAGGCTATTGGGTGCAGTAGTCAAAATTAAAAAAGTGTGGTTGCTTTCTCCCAATTCATTTTCATATTCTTCCCATATGCCAGCAAAAGCAAAGGCCCCTTCATCTGCCAATGTGAAGCGATACGGGATTTTGGTTTTTTTGCCCAGTTTTTTCCATTCAAAAAAACCATCGGCAGGAACCAGGCAGCGTCTTTTTTGAAATGCATTTTTAAAGGACACTTTTTCCATGACCGTTTCGGCCCTTGCGTTGATGAATTTTTGGGAAACAGGCTTGTTTTTGGCAAATTCTGGGGTGATGCCCCAATAAAAGAAGGAAAATCCTTTCGGACTGTCAGAGGTAATGACAGGCAGTAATTGGGTTGGAGCAATATTATATCTCGGCTTGAAATCACCCAGCATTTCAACCTGAAATCTTTCTTCTAGTTCTATTTTACTTTTGCTTAATGAGTATCTGCCGCACATAAATTCGCTTTTTTGGAAAATTACTGATTGCCTGTGATAAATTCAAATGCTCTTTTCTCAGACCAGTAAATGTCTTCTTTCTTTCTGGGGCTGAACCCGACATGACCGCCATATTTTGGAAACTCCATCCAGACCGTATCCAACTTTCTTCCCAGAGAAATGGGAAAACACTTATCGCTCAAAAACGGGTCGTTTTGGGCATTGAGGATCAGTGCAGGTACGGCAATATTTTCCAGAAAATACAAGGAAGAGTTTTGTTCGTAGTAATCATGGGCATCTTCAAAACCGTGTAAAGGTCCTGTGTAATGGTCGTCAAAATCCTGTAAGGTTTTGATTTTTCTAAGTACACCAAGAGGAATGTCATCCGGGAATTTCTGTGCTTTCCGAACCACTTTTTCCTTGAGGGTTTTTAAAAACCTTTTAGCATATACTATGTTTTCCCCTGAAGATATTTTATGACAGGAACTTTCCAGATGTAAGGGGACCGAAATGGCTACTGCTTTTTGAATTTTTGGTGATTTTTGGCGAGACTCGCCCAGGTATTTGAGTGTAAGGTTACCGCCCAGGCTGAAGCCTACCAAATAGACCGCTTCATAAGCTGTTGCTGCATGATTGACCACATGATCAAGGTCGTAAGTTGCGCCTGAATGGTAAAAAATGGGCTTGTTGTTCAACTCCTCGCTACAGCCACGGTAATTCCAATTAAGGACATCGAATCCTTGCGCAAAAAATTGGCGTGCCATTCCAGCCATATAGGGTCTGCGGCTATTTCCCTCTAGGCCATGGCTGATGATGATCAGATTAGAAGAACCTTGCTTCAGCCAATCCAAATCCAAAAAATCCCCATCCGGGGTATTAACCCTTTCTCTTTCAAAAGGTAAGGGGATCGGGGACCGGAATAATCCAGGCACAATGGTTTGAAGGTGGCCATTGAAAAGCCATTTGGGGTAATCGTAATTTGTTTTTTTTATCAGAGGCATATTTAAACAAAAGCAATGCTTTTGGTCTTTTAAATCCTGAAAATACTATTATTAAATTTGAATAAAGATATTTTAAGAACTATTTTTGGACTCCTTAAAATATGACTAGGATAAATTTAGCTTATGGCCGAGATAATAAGAATGCCTAAAATGAGCGACACCATGGAAGAAGGGGTGATCGCAGCGTGGTTGAAAAAAGTTGGAGATAGCGTTAAGCCTGGAGATATCATTGCAGAAGTAGAAACCGATAAGGCTACCATGGAATTGGAGTCTTATGAAGAAGGAATATTGCTTCATATTGGAGTTCAAGAAAAAGATGCCGTTCCTGTAAATGGAGTGATTGCCATTATCGGAGAAAAGGGTGAAAACATAGATGCATTACTGAAAGATATCGAATCTGGCACTAGCAACGGTAAGCCTTCTGAAGAAAAGCAAGAAGAAAAACCAGCGGCAAAAGAAGAAAAGCCTGCTGCCAAAAAAGAGAAATCAGAAGAGATTGATGTTTCAGGTATCAATGCCACTGTGATCACCATGCCCAAAATGAGTGATACCATGACGGATGGTACCATTGCTAATTGGCTCAAGAAAGTGGGTGACGAAATCAAGTCCGGGGATATCATTGCGGAGGTAGAAACGGATAAAGCCACTATGGAATTGGAATCCTATGAGGATGGTACATTGTTATATATTGGTGTAGAAGCTGGTGATTCTGTTCCAGTGGATGGTGTGATTGCCATCATAGGAGAAAAAGGCGCTGACTACGAAAAGCTCTTGAAAGCCCATGAGGCAAAACAAGCAGATGCTGAAGAAACTGCCCAGGAAGAGACCAAAGCAGAGGAGCCTGCCATCGAAACCAAAAAAGAGGAGAAGCCAAAAGCAGAGGTGCCTGAACAAACTTCAGTGACTGCCTCCGATAATGGCAGGGTAAAAGCCTCTCCATTGGCAAAAAAGATGGCGTCAGAAAAAGGCATCGATATCACTTTGGTGAAGGGTACTGGTGAAGGAGGAAGAGTTGTCAGAAGGGACATCGAAAATTATACGCCTGCTGTCGCTCAGACTGCGGCTGCACCTACGGCTATGGCTACTTCTGCACCTGCAGTTGGTCAAGAGTCTTACAAAGAAGAAAAAGTCTCCCAAATGCGTAAGGTGATTGCCAAGCGTTTGGCAGAAAGCAAATTCACTGCCCCTCATTTCTACCTGACCATGGAAATCAACATGGACAAGGCCATAGAGGCAAGAAAGAGCATGAATGAAATTTCCCCTGTAAAGATTTCCTTCAATGACATGGTAATCAAGGCTACAGCGGCAGCTTTGAGGCAACATCCAAAAGTGAACTCTTCCTGGTTGGGTGATAAAATCAGATACAATGAGCACATCCATATCGGAATGGCTGTAGCGGTAGAAGAAGGATTGTTGGTACCTGTAATCCGTTTTGCAGACAGCAAGTCCCTTTCCCAGATATCCAATGAAGCCAAGACCTTGGGAGGTAAAGCCAAAAATAAAGAATTGCAGCCCAAAGACTGGGAAGGAAATACTTTTACCATTTCCAATTTGGGAATGTTTGGTATTGACGAATTTACCGCCATCATCAATCCGCCAGATGCCTGTATCTTGGCAGTTGGAGGAATAAAGGAAACTGTGATTGTCAAAAACGGACAAATGCAGGTAGGCAACGTGATGAAGGTGACCATGTCCTGTGACCATAGGGTAGTGGATGGCGCTGTAGGTTCGGCCTTCTTGCAAACGCTAAAAGGCCTCTTGGAAGATCCTGTTAGGATTTTGATCTAATTTGAATTTTAAAATATGTCAAAAAGTCCTGATTTTTCAGGACTTTTTGCTTTTAGTATGGTTATTGAAATAAGTAATGGATCGATATTTATTGATATTATAGATATTGGGATATTAGCTTACAGCGATATCGGAGAGATATTGGTTGAAATAAAGTAGATATAAAGTTGAAATATGTTAGAAATAAGTGGATATAGGTTGAGGTCAAAGATTTGAAGTTCTTCTTATTTTAAAATATTTCGCGCAGCGTATTTCTATATATTTCATCATGCTTATTTCATCTAAAATCTTTTGTCTTAAGTCTTAATTCTTACAAAAAATGGAAAAAATAAAATCAACCACTGTCGTGGCGATCAAGCATAACGGGGAAGTAGTCATCGGAGCAGATGGTCAAGCTACTTTGGGAAATACAGTGGCTAAAAGCTCTGTCAATAAAATCAGAAGATTACAGGGAGGAAAAATTGTCACCGGCTTTGCCGGATCTACCGCTGATGCCTTTACCCTTTTAGAGAAATTTGAAGAAAAGCTGGGTGCCTATGGCAATAACATGAAGCGTGCTGCGGTGGAACTGGCCAAGGAATGGAGAATGGACAGGATGCTGTCAAAGTTGGAGGCCATGATGATCGTAGCGGATAGTCAGGATATCCTGATCATCTCCGGGACAGGGGATGTGATTGAGCCTGATATGGAAATTGCGACCATTGGTTCAGGGAGCATGTATGCCCAATCCGCTGCCAGGGCATTGAAGAAATTTGCACCTCAGCTATCTGCCGAAGAAATGGTCAGGGAGAGTTTGGGAATAGCGGCTGATGTATGCATTTACACCAACCATAATCTGGTGGTGGAGAAAGTGGTGAAGTAGGCTTTTCCTAAAAATCACCTATATACTATGCGTCACCCTGAGAATTCAACATTTAGGAAAATGTTCAGAAAAAGAAA
>NZ_AMGM01000076.1 GCF_000298295.1 Cecembia lonarensis LW9 | reverse complement strand
ATAAACATCTCGAGTATTTTGATTCTTAAGTCTTGTGTCTTGTGTCTTGTGTCTTGAGTCTTCCTTCAACTAAACCATCACCAAGACATTCCCCGCCACATCCTTGGACATAAAGATGGTCTTTTTATTGTCCACGAGGATTTCAACCGAACCGTCAAACTCAACTTTATCCAGCACTTTGATCCTTGCTCCGATATAGGCGCCCACCTTGTCCAAATAACGCAGAAATGCAGCGGAACTGTCTTTCACAGCGACCAACTGTCCTGTGGCATTTATATCCAGTTCAGATAGGGTCAATCTGGGCCTTGAACGAACATCTCCATATTCATCAGGAATAGGATCTCCATGGGGGTCAAACTTGGGGAAACCCAGGTATTCATCCAACCTTTGGATCAGGAGTTTGGATTTGATATGTTCCAATTCATCAGCCACCTCATGCACCTCATCCCATGAGAAGCGGAGTTTTTCTACCAAAAAAACTTCCCAAAGTCGGTGTTTCCGGATGGTCTGTAAAGCCAACTTTTTCCCTTCCTCGGTGATGTTTACCCCATAATACTTCCGGTACTCGATGACTTCCTTTTCACCCAGTCTACGCAGCATGTCAGACACAGAGGCGGGCTTGGTCTTCATCTGGAAAGAGATATCATTGGTGGAAACACTTCTTTTACCTCCATCAGAAATATGGTAAATGGCTTTGAGGTAACTCTCCTCAGCAGGGGTCAATTGGATCATGTTTGAAAATTTAGGACAAATATAACTTTTTTAGCCTAATCGAAAAATAAATTTTAAAAAGGCTAAAAGATCTGTGGATAAGTCAAAATTTAATGTTATTTAGAATTTAGATATATCTAAAATTTAATTTTTACTTCTATAAAAATTATCATATTTAAAAGATTATCAGCACATTAAATATGGTTAAAAAGAGGCTAACAGCATAAAAGGTAACCGTTAAACAAGTTTCTAAAATAGAAACAATGGTTTCTGTAAAAATATCCAGGAGGATAAATTATTGGACTTGAAGAAAGGATAGGATTTCCTGTGAAATTCTCATAAGAGAAAAAAAATATCAGACCGATAAGGCTTAAAAATAAATTTTTAGCAATGAATTTACTAATTAGTTTTTTTCATACTTTTCTAAAAAAAACATGAAAAAAACCCTTACCACCATCCTGTTATTCGCCGTGTTTTTCTCCTTAAAAGCACAATTGGCTACAGAGGCCTATAATGCAGGCAGGCCATATGCAAGCCAAGGGGCCAAGCAAGAATGGTCATTTGGGATGCAAAGAAATGGATTAGGGCTAAGCCTTACATTCTAATGCTTGGAATTGATCAGTTGGTTGACCAAATCCTGCAATTGCGCCTTTTCCTTATGGGCCCAAAAAGCTTCATAAGGAAAGGCCTTATTATAAAATTTGGAGGACCGCAGCCTGGCCATGATTTCCTTGCCCTGATCATTTAATGTAAAATCCACTTCAAAACCGGCTTGGTATTTATCGGAAAAGGAATGCCACAGCGCATTGGGGCTATGCAAGAAAGGAATGCCCATGGCCAGGCACTCATAGAGTTTGCTGGGAATTTTTGGACTGATGCTGGGGATTTGTCGGTAGGGGAGCAATACCATATCTGCTGATCTATATGCTTCCAGAATTTGAGCATAGGGCACTGGAATAGGGGATATATCCAAGCGTATTCCCTTATTTCTATCAGCCATTTCCTTCAGCATTTTTTCAAATTCCGGAAGCGGACAATGACCGATAATATGCAGTGAAATCTCAGGAAAGGATTTCTGTAAATTTAAAAACCAATCCATGGCTTCTTGGATACCATATACTTCCGTAATGGTACCCGAAATCAAAAAATTTATGGCAGTATTGGGGAGCTTTTTTTGGGTCAATTGGCCTTTCTATGAGTGTACCGCTGAATTTATTTTCCAACACCAAATAGGGCTTAAAATGCTTTTTTTCAACTTTATAACACTGTTCAGAAAATACATAATGTTCAAAAATCA
This sequence comes from Cecembia lonarensis LW9, assembly GCF_000298295.1. Taxonomy (GTDB): domain Bacteria; phylum Bacteroidota; class Bacteroidia; order Cytophagales; family Cyclobacteriaceae; genus Cecembia; species Cecembia lonarensis. The sequence continues at coordinate 15,644 of NZ_AMGM01000076.1, read as the reverse complement.
TTTTTCCGATGGCTTCGATAAATAGAATCAACCCCATAGCCAGGTATTTTCGGAATCCTTTCAATGTTTGATTGTGCGCTATGTTCAAGGTATAATTTTCCTGTACATCGTAGATCAGTTTACCACCATATAGCACTTTACCAAAGAGGGCAAATGGTATAAATTCCCAAGTACAGATGACGGTCAAATCGGGCTTTTCTTTTTGGTATACTTTTAAAAATCTAAAACCAGCCTTCCACCTTTCTCTGCCTGATCTGTTATTCAAAAAAAGCGGGGTAAATTTAATATTTTCTACCTCATCCTCTTTTTTTTTTGAAAATCCTATGATGTTTAGACGGTATTTATTTGTTTCACGCAGTGATAAACCCAACCTGTAATAGGCCCTTGAATCTTTAAGTGGTTTGAGAAGGGAAGCAATCAAAATTGTAGGTTTCACCATTAGCTTTTAGCCTAAATACCGTAAAGAATAAGATCAAAAATATGGAATTACAATCTATTATTGAAAGAGCCTGGGATAACAGGGAGTTATTAAAGGAAAAAGATGTTGAAATAGCCATAAAAACTGTCATCAGCGACCTTGACAGAGGAGCGGTGCGGGTTGCGGCACCATTAGGTAATGGGCTATGGCAGGTCAATGACTGGGTAAAAAAGGCCGTGATCCTTTATTTTCCTATCCAAAAAATGCACACCATTGAAGTGGGGCCTTTTGAGTTTCATGACAAGATGGCTTTGAAAACCAATTATGCCAAGCAGGGTGTGCGTGTAGTTCCACATGCAGTGGCAAGATACGGAGCTTACCTGGCCAGTGGTGTGGTAATGATGCCTTCTTATGTAAATATTGGGGCTTTTGTGGACAGTGGCACGATGGTTGATACATGGGCTACAGTTGGTTCTTGTGCCCAAATTGGCAAAAATGTACATCTGAGTGGGGGAGTAGGAATTGGAGGGGTTTTGGAACCTGTTCAGGCAGCCCCCGTAATAGTAGAAGATGGCGCATTTATTGGATCAAGAGCCATCATCGTTGAAGGAGTGAGAATTGGAAAAGAAGCGGTTATCGGTGCCGGTGTTACTTTGACAGCAAGTTCAAAAATCATTGATGTCACCGGAGCTGAACCTAAAGAATATAAAGGATATGTTCCTGAAAGATCTGTGGTCATTCCGGGAGCTTTGACCAAGAAATTTCCAGCCGGAGAGTTTCAAGTGCCCTGTGCGCTGATTATTGGACAAAGAAAAGCTTCTACAGATCTGAAAACTTCCTTGAACGATGCATTAAGAGAAAATAATGTCGCCGTTTAAAAATTAAAAGATTTGCATGAGATTACATCATTGGGTCGGTGCTGCCCTTATCAGCATCACGTTTTTGTTTTCCTGTTCCGGTAGAGAATCTAACAAAGGAGATGATTTATTCAATCAGGGAGCCTATGAGGAAGCCATTACTGCCTATGATAATTTCCTGGCTTCCAAACCCAAGAATGTAAAGGCCCTATACAATAGAGGAAGGTCTTATGAGGAACTAGGACAATTTCAGCAAGCAGAGCGGGATTTTCTTGCAGCTTTGGAAATAGACAAGAAGAATTTCCAGGTTTTGCTGAGTCTCTCCAACCTTTACCAAAAACAAAAGAAGCACAATAATGCCTTGCTTTATGCAGATTATGCGGTAGAAATACCAGGAGCACCAGCCATGGCCTATTTTATGAAAGGCAGGGCCCTTCACCAAATAGGCAATACGAATGAGGCGTATAAAGATTACAGTACTGCAATCAAAATGGACAAGAACTTTGAGATGGCCTATTATTACAGGGGCATGTTAAAAATCGCAACAGATAGAAAAAAATCGGGCTGTGATGACCTTCGAGCAGCAGTTAAATTAAATTACCAAGAAGCACAGGAAGCTTTGGATAAATATTGTAAATAAAAAATTCCTAATGGAATTAAGGCGCTTCGGGATTTCATTTCCCGAAGCGTTTTTTTTGGCACCACTGTTCGGGAAATCGCTGCTGTTCGGGATTTGCAATCCCGAATTCATCTATCTAAATCAACGCTGACGGTATTTTGCAGGGATTTTAAAACCATTTTATCCGATCTCCAAATAGTGAATTTCAATAAGCTGCTTGACAATACTTGGTACACGATCCAAATTCACTTGAGCAACATACCCAACTCCAGCTTTAAACTTGAATCTTGTGTCTCACATTCTAATTCTCCAAAACCCCCACGGACTTAGATACATAATCCTTAGGTAAATGCTTTAATAACTCCTTTTTAAACCGATGAAAGTCCACAGTAATGGTATGCCTAGGCGTGTCGATTTGATTGTAATGGGGTTTCTTCACCTCCAATTCACACAGCTCAGGGGTGTTTTTCGGTCTTTCCCACTTTCCTGCCAACTCCCTCGCCATGATTTTAGCCTGCAATTCCGCCCCGGGCCAGATACAGCCCAAAGGTTGGAACATCCCTATAAAGTACAGGTTTCTGTATTCGGGATGGAACATTTTTAGATAAAGTGGTACAGGACCCGAACTGTAATCCAGAAAGTCCTTGTCAAAGAAAGGGTGGGAGAGGTAATAGCCAGTACAGGCAATGATGCTGTCGTATATTTCCTCCAGGCCATCTTCAAAAATCACCTTATTCCCCTCGAAGCGCTTGATATCCAATCGAGGTTTCACTTTACCATGCCTGATTTTATACAACAACTCATCATTGATGGTAGGATGGGTTTCGCCAAATTTGGTTTCTACTTTCCTCAAACCATACAAAGCATTATCGCCCACCATAATCTTGAGCAAAAGGTCAAAGAAAAAACTTCTGATTTTTAAAGGAATCCAAGAGCTTCTTTCCCCAATTTTATCGGAAGGTTTGCCAAAAAAGAACTTTGGAATTATTCTATAACCCCTGCGCCAAGAAATGGCAGTCATTTCGCTCACTCGGCTTGTCTCTACGGCCACATCACAGGCAGAATTACCACCTCCAATGACCAAGACCCGCTTTCCTTCAAATGGAGCTGCCTTTTTGAAATGATGCGAATGCAGGTATTCTCCTGCAAATTCTCCAGGATAATTGGGCCATCTTGGATTCCAATGGTGTCCATTACAAACCACAAGATCCGTAAATTTCTCAATACTTCGGATTCCATCAGATTCTGTTTCCACAAGCCATTCCTTGTCATTAATCCACTTGCAGTGAATGACCATAGTATTAAATCGAATATTTGGATAGAGATTGAAATGCCTTGCATAAGCCTGAAAATAACGTCTCAACGTATCATGTGAAGGATAATCCGCTGCATCAGGGTCAAAATCATCAAAAGTAAAATCTGCATATTGGGATAAGGTCTTGGAACTGATAATATGTGTTGTCTCAAAAACACTGGAATGAGAATCCTTCTCTGTAAATATCCAATTGCCTCCCACATCATGATTCCTGTCGAAAGCTACTACATCCAAGCCTTCATCCAGAAGGTTTTTCAGGGCGGTGATACCGGATGGACCGGTTCCGATAACAGCAATTCTTTTATGCATAGTTCTTTATGATTTCTTCGGACATCAATTTGGTTCCAATGGAAGCCGGGGCTTCAATTCTCCTGAGCTGATCTACAAAACCCAGTTCAGGAATCTGGATATCCACAATGTATTTGGGAATATTTTTGGGCGCATATTGTATGAGTCCTGCAGCTGGGTATACCAGGAGAGAAGTACCAATCACAGCAAAAATATCCGCACGAAGTGCTTCCTCAATGGCGGGCTCCATCATCGGTACCATTTCACCAAACCATACTACAAATGGTCTTAATTGACTCCCTTTTTCGCATTTGTCACCTGGTTTGATTTCCCAACCTTCCATATCATAGACCAAAGAAGGGTCTGCTGTACTTTGTGCTTTAAAAAGCTCTCCATGAAGATGGATGATTTTACTGGAACCTGCTTTTTCATGCAAATGGTCTACGTTTTGTGTGATAATGGTGACATCAAAAAATTCTTCCAAATGGGCCAGTTCCAAGTGGGCACCATTCGGTTCACAAGATAGCGCCTGTTTCCTTCTTTGGTTGTAAAAATCCAGGACCAATTCCCGGTTTTTCCGCCAGCCCTCAGGTGAGGCCACTTCCATGACATCATGACCTTCCCATAATCCGCCCGCATCCCTAAAGGTGTTGATACCGCTTTCTGCTGAAATACCGGCACCCGTCAAAACCACCAACTTCTTCATTTTAATTTTTCCCTTAATCTAAGCGGAATCTAATCAAAATTCCAAAAAAAAACGGCAACCTCTGTTGCCGCTCTGGAAATTAAGCTTTCTTTTTAGTAAATCTCCCTGATTTTTTAACAGGTTGATTTTCAATAATTTCAATAGTCTCTTTATAAGTAAGACTTTCAGCCTCTTTATCTTTGGGGATTTTGAAATTATTTTTACCGAACTTGATATATGGACCCCATCTTCCATTTAAAATCTGTATTTCCGGATTTTCTTCAAAGGTCTTGATATGTTTTTTCTCATCCGCTTCCCGCTTCTCTAAAATCAGCTGAATGGCTTCTTCTTCGGTAATGGCCAGCGGATCCTGCTCTTTTTTTAGGGAAACAAACTTGCTGTCGTGTCGGATGTAAGGACCAAATTTCCCTACACCGGCAACCATTTTTTTGTCTTCAAACATTCCCACGTCTCGGGGCAATTTGAATAACTCCAGGGCGTCTTCTAAAGTTATATTCTCGATAAACTGCCCTTTTTTCATGCTGGCAAACTGTTTCTCCTCATCTTCCTGTTCTCCGATCTGAACCAAAGGTCCAAACCTTCCCAAGCGGGCGATAACAGGCTTACCTGTTTTAGGGTCTTTTCCCAACTCTCTGGAACTGTTGACATCTGCTCGGGCTACATTGGCGGTCTCTTCTACGCGTGTATGAAACTTACCATAGAAGTTATCAATCATATCCTGCCAAACCTGCCCTCCATGGGCTATGTCATCAAATTCCTTTTCCACCTTGGCTGTAAATGAAAAGTCAATCACATTAGGAAAATGCTCCACCAGAAAATCATTCACTACCATGGCGATATTGGTAGGGAAAAGTTTATTTTTATCTGCCCCTGTGATTTCAACCTTATCCTGCTTTGAAAATCCATTTTTATTGATTTTCATTTCCAGGTACTTTCTTTCGGTCCCATCCCTGGATTCTTTGACCACATATTCACGCTTTTGTATGGTGGAAATGGTGGGTGCGTAGGTTGATGGTCTTCCGATACCTAGTTCTTCCAGCTTTTTTACCAGAGAAGCCTCTGTGTATCGGGGAGCTGGACGGGTGAAAGATTCCCTTCCTTTCATTTCCATTAATTCCAAAACCTGTCCCACAGACAATGGAGGTAGCAGGCCTTTGTTGGCATTTTCCTCATCTTCCGGCTCATCATCTGTACTTTCAAGGTAGACTTTAAGAAAACCTTCAAACTTGATCACTTCACCGCTGGCTGTAAGTTTCTCAGGCGTGGTGGAAATCCCTATGGTAGCAACCGTCTTTTCCAGTTTGGCATCCGCCATCTGGGATGCAATGGCCCGTTTCCAGATCAGTTCGTATAATCTTTGTTCATTCCGATCTCCGGTTACCTCATGTTTTGAAAAATCAGTAGGCCTGATGGCTTCGTGCGCTTCCTGTGCACCTTCAGATTTGGTAGCGTATTTCCTGGCAAAATGGAACTCAGTGCCATAAGCGGAAATGATTTCATTTTTTGCGGACTGCATGGCATCTTCCGATAAATTCACACTATCGGTTCGCATGTAAGTGATTTTACCGGCTTCATAGAGCTTTTGGGCCACAGACATAGTCTGGGCCACAGAAAAATAGAGCTTCCTACTGGCTTCCTGCTGTAGGGTTGAAGTAGTAAACGGTGCGGCCGGTGATTTTTTACCCGGTTTAGTCTCAAGGTTTTCTACCGCAAATTCAGCATTCAGACATCTTTTGAGAAAGTCCTCCGCTTCTTCTTTGGTTTCAAATTTTTTGGGAAGTTCTGCATTAAAGCTTTTTCCATCAGCTTCAAATTGGGCAGTTATCCTAAAGGAAGATTTGGCTTTAAATTTTTCTATGTCCCTTTCTCTTTCAACAATCAGCCTCACAGCGACAGATTGTACCCGTCCTGCCGAAAGACCGGTTTTGATCTTTTTCCAAAGAATAGGAGAGAGTTCAAATCCCACCAACCTGTCCAAAATTCTTCGGGCCTGTTGTGCGTTGACCAGATCTATATCTATTTTTCTGGGGTTTTCAATGGCTTTGGAAATGGCATTTTTGGTAATTTCCCTGAAAACAATCCTTTTGGTATTTTCATCTTTCAATTTCAAAACCTCTTTCAGATGCCAGGATATGGCTTCGCCTTCCCGGTCATCGTCACTTGCCAAAAACACTGTTTCAGCATTCTTTACGTGGCTTTTAAGTTGTTTGATGACCTCCTTTTTATCCGGGGTAACCTCATAGGTAGGTTTGAACCTGTTTTGAATATCGATCGCTTTGTCTCCTTTGGGTAGATCACGAACATGACCGTAACTGGAAACTACTTTATAATCCTTTCCCAAGTATCCCTCTATGGTTTTTGCCTTAGCGGGCGACTCCACGATGACTAAATTTTTTGACATATTAAACTGTAATTTACAGAATGGTTACTGGTTACCATCTAATTAAAAACCTAAAAATAGACGGCAATATAATGCTTTCCAAATTTAGATTCATTTCATCTGATCTTTGGTATAATAATTTCGTAAGATTGTATAGGAATAATTATTCAACCCATGGAGATAAATAAAGTTTTGTTTCTCCTCAGACATGGAGAGGCAGCCCTGTCCTCTGTTTCAGGGCGTGATTTTGACCGACCATTGAAGGAAAGTGGGGAAAAACAATTACACAGATTATCTAAAACCCTAAAAAACAAGGGTCTATATTTTGATTTGGTCCTTTGCAGCAATGCTGTTAGAACACTTGAAACAGAAAAAATCATTGAAAAATACCTGCCAGTAAAAGAGGCTTATTTCCTTTCCGATTTATATGAAGCCAATCCCAGTAAGATGTTGGATTTGATCAATGGAACTTCAGATGAGGTTAGAAATCTCTTGATCATTGGGCATAATCCTGGAATTTCTGCTTTGGCAGCTTATCTTTCCGGAGATAATTTCATCAACCTCAGACCAGGTATGATGACAAAATTAGACCTATTTCAAAGCAACTGGAATATGGTCGGAAATAATACCGGGCATTTGACTGAAGTACTTTACTGAATATTTTATTAACATAACATTTTCAAATTAACACCAATTTATGTCATTAAAGCATATAATTATCGAACGTTTCGACCCAAATGGTGTCAGTTCCAACGAGGGGATTTTTGGACTTCCCTTTGATGAAGAAACAGCAGATCTGGTCATTATCCCAGTTCCATGGGAGGTTACGGTATCTTATTCACCTGGAACTGCTGATGGACCGGAAGCGGTGCTACAGGCATCCTATCAAGTTGATCTTTATCAAGATGATATACATGATGCATGGAAAATGGGCATTCACCTCTTACCCATACCTGAAGAAATGGCTACTTTAAGCAGTAATTATAGAATATTGGCACGCAATTACTTAGCATGGCTGGAGGCCGGCTCCCCGGAAAATGAGGCAGAAAGATTTGCAGCTGTTCCTGAAGTCATTAACAAGGCAAGTGCAGAAATGAACGAATGGGTTTACAGACAGGCAAAAATATTAAGAGAAAAAGGAAAAATTGTTGCCCTGTTAGGGGGAGACCATAGCACACCATTAGGCTTGATCAAAGCCCTGACCGAGGAGCACAATAGTTTTGGAATTCTGCAGATAGATGCCCATGCTGACCTTAGAAAGGCCTATGAAAATTTTGAATTTTCGCATGCTTCCATTGCTTACAATGCCCTCAAATTTCCACAAATCAGTAAACTGGTCCAGGTTGGCATACGGGATTATTGTCAGGAGGAAGCCATCATGGCCAAGGAAAACAATAGAATTTACACCTTTTATGACAAGGACATCAAAGAGGATATGTATGAGGGAAAGGCATGGAAAATCATCTGTGATGATATCGTAGAAAAACTACCCCAAGAGGTATATATCACCATTGATATTGATGGCTTGGATCCCAAGTTGTGCCCTCATACAGGAACGCCGGTGGCCGGTGGTTTTGAAATGGAACAAGTGCTATACCTGATGAAGCAGGTAGTCAAGTCCGGCAAAAAAATCATAGGTTTTGATCTGGTAGAAGTGGCACCAGGTCCGGAAGGAGATGAATGGGATGGAAATGTAGGAGCAAGGATACTTTACCGAATGGCCAATCTATTTGGTGTTTCGCAGGGCAAACTTAATCTGAAATAAGTCTCAAAAGGCTGTCTTAATAAAATAGACAGCCTTATTTTTTATTTGTAAGTCTGTATCAGGATCACACCGTTGACCGCCTTTTCACCATACAAGGGTACCAACTCCATTGCTTTATCACCTTTTACTATTTCAAGCTGCTTGATGTCTTTTGGTTTTAAATCTGTATTGGGAATAAAATCAGGTCTCAATTCTCCATCAATAACAAAAACCATATTGCTGGACGGGTCGGATTCTAGCTTTATACCTCCAGGTTCACCATGAATGGTCCAAGAAGGGGAGAGGTCTTTCACCTTAGGTTTTGTATCTACCCTTGTACTATTATACCCAGTCACGACAACTTCATTTGGCAAATGGCTCCTCAAAGGTTTTGGTAAGTGGGCCATTTGAAAAGTTACCGGCATTTTCACTTCCTGGCCGTAAGCAACTCCCTCTACATGCCATTGTGCCTTATTTTGTTCCAACACCCTCAACACTTCCTTTGAGAATATTTCAGATGGGCTTTGGGTAATGACTACATCCTTGACATTTCCATTTTTATCCAGTTTGAATGCCGCCGTTACAGTACCAATAAGTCCCGCTTCTCTGGCTTCCACAGGATACCTTAAATTCTTCCTCATGTACTCCATGAATGCCACAGAAGGTTTCGGGCTTTCTCCATGATGAACATCCTTGCTTTCAGAACCCGTAATACCTTGTGCAATAGTAGTGTTTGAAAGTTTAAATTTAACAGGCAACCTCATCCTCACATTCACTGCTTTTCCTCTTTGGGAGCCTGGATTCCAATCAGGGCTTTCACTGACCAAACGCAGGGCCTCTTCATCCAGTCCAAACCCAACACCTCTTAAGATCTCGGGATTTTCCACCTGACCTTCTTGATTGATCACAAAAACAAGGTATACAGTACCTTCAATCCCGTTGGATTTGGCAGCCTCCGGATAGCTCAGGTTTTTATTGATATATTCATTCCAGGCCTGCATGCCACCCTTGAACTCAGGGGCCTGCTCCACCACATCAAAAATTTCCTCTCCGGTTTGGGTAACGGATGGACTGGCTTTTGGTGCAGCCGCTGAATTGAAAAAATGATGGGCATCTGCCAAAGCTTCTTGTTGCGGAGGATAAAAGGCAAAGGAAACTGACTGAACTGAAGTTACTGATTTGCCATTCTTTTTGGCAGGAACCCATTGTTCCTTTTTTATCAATGGAATCACTTTTTCATCCAATCCTCCACCAAAACTACTTTTGATTACCGGTTGGATAACCTCTCCCTTTTCATCTACTATAAATTCAACTTGCAAAACCCCACCAATCCCCAGTTCCAATTCTTTTTGAGGGATTTGGACTTCTTGCATGATGTTTTGATACCAAGTGGCCATTCCTCCTTCAGGGCTTGCAGGTTCATCTACCTGATACCGCTTTAAAGCACCACTGTAATCTTTATAATGAACAGAGGTCCCTCTGAGGGCACGGATTAATCCCCTTACTTTTACATAATCTTCATCCGAATAAATATCAGAAAACTCATATACCAATTCTCCGATTTGAGCCTGCAGCTTTCCTTTATACCATTCACTGATCAACTCATAATGCATAGGATTTTGGATCCTTTTGACTTTAACATGAAAATCCAAAGAATCCTGAGAGGCTACAAGACGTGAACGAATATCCTCTAGATTGGAGGTGATATTACTGGATAAGAATCCAAGTCCACGCTCTGTTTTCATCGACACCAGGGCCATCAAAAGGAAGGAGAGCGGAAAAACCATCAAGGATTTGAACCAATTGATTTTTGGCGTCTTTTTCATCATCAAAATCCTTTTTAGCGTGGTAGATTTTGAAAAATAACTTCCAACAGGAAGGTCAATGCCCTTAAATGCCATTTTTACCACCAATTTGGGATAGGCCTCGCTATTCGGTAAACGGTGAATGACTTGATCATCCGCCAGGTATTCATGAACGTCAACCAAAGCGGAGCGGAGCAAATAAATGCCTGGGTTGAACCAAAAAAGCGTAGTCAATACCTGATAATACACCAAATCATAGGTATGTCCTTGTTTGATGTGCTCAATTTCATGCTGAAGGATCTGCGCCTCCTCCTCCTTATTCAATTGGTGGGTATCATCCCAAAATAGCTTATTGAAATAGGAGAAAATGGGAGCGAGTCCAAAGGTAGGTATTAAAAAATACTCATATTTTAAGTTGTAACGGGTTTGGTACCATCCCCTTTCTGTCAACATCCGCATTTGGATAAATATCCAAACCAAGCGCAGGGACATCATGAAAAGCACCAGAAAATAAAATAGGAACAGGTAATCCTTCTGGGTCCAAAGAATGGGCAGTTTGGAACCCTGAACCGTAATTTCAGGTAGCCCAAAAGTAGCTACAAAATTATCGGGCGCTTCTTGTACAGCAAGCGCCCGATAAAATTGTGTCTGATCCAAGGAAACACTTGGTTTGGCAAAATCCACCGGTATATCGACCAAAGGCATTGCCAAAGCAAGTAAAGGGCTGACCAATAAATATATCCTGCTAAGTTTAAGCGTCTTTTCATTCCTTAGGAACAACCAATGAATTCCAAAGAAAATCAACATGCTGAATGTACTCAGCCAGATATAATCCAATAAGGCAGCCATAAGTCCTTATTTAGACTCTTCCTTCACCTCGTTCAAGATCTTTTCGATCTCTTTGACATCAAGGTCCTTGTCTTTGGCAAAGAAAGAGGCCAACCTGGAGAAGGAATCATTAAAATAGCCCGAAAGCAGTTTTTTGATAGAGAAACTCCTGTATTCATCCTTGGATACAATGGGGAAGTATTCGTGCGACTTTCCATAAGCCTTGTGACTTACAAAACCCTTTCTTTCCAGAATACGAACAATCGTAGATACGGTGTTATAGGCTGGCTTGGGCTCGGACATTTTTTCAAGGATATCTTTGACGAAACCTTTCTCGATATCCCAGAGGATTTGCATGATCTGCTCTTCTGCTCTTGTTAGTTCTCTCATAACTGTGTTTAAGTTTAAATTCGTTTCCAACTTATCGATTTAGTTTTAAATAAACAAAATCTTCCCTGAATTTTTTTCATCACCACGAAAAATTTAATCATATACAAAAAAAAACGCTGAAATTTAGGCAAAAAGGGAAAATAAATACCGTAAGCTCCTAGTGAACAGGTGGTGTAGGTTTTATATGTTTAAAACAAAAAAAGCCTGCTACTTGCAGGCTTAGTATTTAATTATTTTTGTAACAATCAACTCGTTCTGAGTTTAATTACCCCTGTAGCGTGTAGCAGCTTTACAATAGGGTAGGTAGGGTCAAACTCATACCATTTAACCGCAAAATTAGGTCTATTGGGTAACTTATGGTGGTTGTTTTGGAACAGTTCGCCCAACATCAATACATCCAATAAAAGGCTGTTTTTGGATTTATCATTATTGTCAAAGTTGGCATATCCATATTTATGTCCAGACCAGTTTACAATTGCCCCGTGAACAGGTCCCATCATGAAATGAATAGGAAGAAGGAAATACATCCACCAGTGTGTTCCCGCTAATTCAAATACTGAGATGCTCAGCACATACACCAAGACATAAAAGATTCCCCAGCCAAATCTTACTGCCATGGAATCTGCGAAGAGATCGAATTTATTCCAATCTGGCACATCCTTGGAAAACCTATCTTCAGGTTTTAATTTGAAAGTAAAGTAATCGTTATAAATGTTTTTGGTTTTCCACATCATGGTAAACAGATTTTCTGTATGATGTGGGCTATGTGGGTCCTTTGGGGTATCACTGTAAGCATGGTGCATCCTGTGCAGGATGGCATAAGCTCTTGGAGATAGGTAAGAACTGCCTTGGCAAATCCATGTAAATACGTAGAAAAACCGTTCCCAAAACTTGGTCATTGAAAACATTTGGTGGGCAGCATATCTATGAAGGAAAAAGCTTTGGCAAAACAGGGAGAAATACCAATGCAGGAGAAAGAAGATAATTAAGATCACTTGTAATGAATTAGTAATTAGTAATAAGGCAAAGATAAACGCTTAATTGTAGAAGTAAAACAGCCTAGTGAAGAATCTGTTCAAAAATGCACATTATCGGGGAATAACTTTTATTTTTGTTTTGTTGACTTTAAATTTACTTACAATTGTAACCCATTATTTTATGAGCAAATCCGGCGAGGCTATGAATATATTACTACAACTCATTTTGGCAGCAATAGCCGTCCTAATTGCGCAGTACATTATTCCCGGGGTTCATGTGGAATCCTTTTTGACCGCTTTGGTCATAGCCGCACTCATTGCCTTACTCAATATTACTGTAAAACCGCTTTTGATTCTGTTGACCATTCCTATTACCATATTGACATTGGGGCTGTTTTTATTGGCCATAAATGCCATTTTAATTCTTATAGCAGCTGCATTAGTTCCAGGTTTCTCCGTGGATGGTTTTTGGTGGGCCCTACTATTTGGCTTAGTGCTTGGTCTGATTAATTCTCTTCTGGGCGTTTCACTTGGAGAGAACCGCTAAAAATGTTAGACTGGCAGGGTTTTGTCTTTATTTCTAATATAGGCACTCAGACTACCATCCGGATTTTTATATGAATGCTGTCTGGAAGACTTCGTTACATTTACGATCAGCACATAGATTTCCTCCTCCAGCTCCTCTCCATCCAGGTAGTCCACCTCATAGGTCTCAAAATTTAGGAAAACAGGTGGAACACAAAATTGATTATTGGCCTGGTTGATCATGAATTTTTCTTCCTCTGGATCAACACCTTTTATCTTACCACGATCCGATATACCTACGGCGATCTTACCTCCTTCAGTATTGGCAAATGCAACAAGGGTCTTTGCAATTCTTGAACTTTTATTGATACTTTGCTTAAAATCCAGTTTTTCTCCTTCACCATCTTTTAAAAGTTGATGAATTACATCCATGTCTTTTTTTATTTCCATCCTTTTGAGTAAATTATATCTTGAAATAAAGACCGTATTTGAAATTTAGTTAGACAGATTCAGAAATCTGTTTTCAAATTAAGTAAATCTAGTGTATGTTAGCTTTAACAAACTTTTCCTAACCTATGAAATACCACAATGAAGGTTTTGACCCAAAAACCATCGAATCCTTAAAGAAAGAAATTGAGGCAAGTGGCAAAATGTTTAAAATTGTTCCCACAGAGGAGAACAGCGATGAATTTGTTAACTTTTATTTTATTGGCATGTATGAGGGCAAAGAGGTTATTTACGATGCTGCCTTGTATACACTGAGATTGCACCATTCTTCGGAAGTTTATGAGTTGGCAGAGCATGAAGCGGCCAAAAAGTTTCCAAATTTCAAAGCCATTCATTACGAAGAGGACGAAAATGGAAATTTAAAGCCTTTAAGCAGTGAAGAAGAGGAAATTGGCTGGTTCATTACAGAAATCATCATGGATATAGAGGAGGAAGAAACGGTTAAAGTTCAGGAGTTTCTCGATATTGACACCAACCATGATTATGGAATAGGGCTTGATGCTGCTTTAAATGTGGAATTTATAGATGAAAAGGTGATTACGAAGTTTATCAAAGATTTCAACGAAGACAGCTTGGTTTTAGATGAGACTTTATACAGCTTTCAATCGGAAGAAGAGGATATTTAATTAGCTGCAGACCTTACCAACAAAAGTTACCTTCGCTTGTTTACCCAACAAGCGTTTTTTATGATATGTTGAAAATTGCCTATTCTGAAAAATATTGCCATCCATTGCCTGAAGGGCATAGGTTTCCGATGGAAAAATATAACCTGCTTCCTGAGCAGTTGATGTATGAGGGAACAGTAAACTCCTCTAATTTTTTTGAACCTGAAGCACTTGATAGGGAATGGATTTTAAATACCCACCATGCTGAATATTTTCAGAAGCTTGAAAACCTGTCCTTGAGCAAGTCAGAAATCAGGAGAACCGGGTTTCCACTGAGCAAAGCATTGGTGGAAAGGGAAATACACATCATGCACGGATCCGTTCAGGCCGCTCTATTTGCTTTGCAATATGGTGTAGCCATGAACATTGCAGGTGGGACCCATCATGCATTTTCGGATAGAGGAGAGGGGTTTTGTCTACTCAATGACATTGCCATCACCGCTAATTACCTGTTGGAAAAGAAACTGGCAGGGCAAATCCTGGTAGTAGATCTGGATGTACATCAGGGAAATGGTACAGCTGAAATCTTCAGACAAGAGTCCAAAGTCTTTACTTTCAGCATGCATGGCGCTGCCAATTATCCCATGCATAAAGAAAAGTCTGATTTGGACATTGGCTTACCGGATGGGATAGATGATGCCACTTACCTGGATATCTTGGATACTAACCTTGAACCCTTAATGGATCAGGTTGTCCCAGATTTTATCATTTTCCAATCCGGCGTAGATGTATTGGCTTCAGATAAATTGGGTAGATTGGGTTTAAGTATTCAGGGCTGTAAAGAGCGGGATAAAAGGGTTTTGGAATCAGCCAAAAGGCATAGGGTACCCATAATGTGTTGCATGGGAGGGGGCTACTCTCAAAAAATTAGCCAGATTATTGAAGCACATGCCAATACATACAGACTTGCACAGGACATATATTTCTAAATTATGGAAAAATCATCACTCAAAAAAAAATGGCTAATATATGCTGTTTCGGGACTTTTACTCATGGGTTTTGGACTAAGCTTATTAGGAGAGTCCATTATATTAAAAGGCAGGGAAAATGGGTTTTGGCATTGGTTTGGTTTAGGTACCTTGGCTTTAGCGGTGACATTTGCCGGATTGTCTTTATTTGGTCAGGCCACCGTTTTTAAGTCACAATTAGACCACTCAAAAAAACGTGATTAACGGAATTTAACAAATGGTAACTAATGTAAAATTTGTGGTTTCGATACTTTGTTTATATTTGCGCCTAGTTGAAAAATAAGTCAGAAAACGTGAAAAAATTAGCGAAAGTATTAGGTTTTTTAGGTGTAGCAGCAATCACCTTAGTATCCTGTAAACAAGAAGGACAGAGCAGCAGCGCAGATGCTTCTGCAGATGGTGCGGCAGAGGTCAGTATTACTGATTTAAAAATTGCTTATGTGCTAACCGATTCTGTAATTTCAAAATTTGATTTTTATAAAGAAAAATCAGAAGAGATTACTGAAAAAGGCAGGAAGTTTGAAAGTGAACTGGGAAGCAGAGCTAGAGGTTTTGAGCAGGAGGTGGCCAATTTTGAGCAAACTGCAGGATCAATGACCATCAATCAGCAAAGAGCGAAACAGGAGGAACTGATGAGGAAAGAAAGAAACCT
>NZ_AMGM01000075.1 GCF_000298295.1 Cecembia lonarensis LW9 | reverse complement strand
TTATTAGCTATAATTCAATAAAATTTTGAAAAAAGTATAATTTACCAATTTTTAATCCTTAGGATTAATTTTTTAATGTAACTGTATATAAATAAAAATTATACATATAATTATAAAAAGTTATATTAAAATTATTAAAAATAAATAATATTTAAAAAAGTAATAATTTAAACTAACACATTAAAAATATGGTTTTTACGGGTATTTTAAAAAAATGTTAAGGAAAGTTAAAAAAAAATTTTATTCTGAATTCTAATTAATAAAAAGGGTATAAATATTATTAGTACTGTAAAAATTTTATTTAAAATATTTTATTTTATAAAAGGCAGTAATTCGAAATTTTATTGAATAAAATACACCGACATGAAACTGTAAATTTTTTGTGATGTTTTGCATTATATAAGGTTAATGGATAAAATTGAGAATCGTTAAACCAAAAAAAATCAATTATGAGGAAAGTTTTACTTCTAGGACTAGCGTTCCTGTTTGCGACAGCTTCGGCTTTTGCACAGGGTCGTGTAGTGACTGGAACGGTAACCTCCGGAGAGGATGGCTTACCAATTCCAGGTGCATCAGTCATAGTGAAAGGTACCACTATCGGTACAGCTACCGATTTGGACGGTAGATTTTCACTGAATGTGCCTCAGGAAAACAATACCCTTGTTTTCTCTTTCGTAGGTTCAGTAACCCAAGAGGTCAATGTAGGTAACAGATCTCAGGTTAATGTGGTATTGCAACCCGATACCAGAAGTTTGGAGGAGGTAATCGTAACAGGTTACGGTACGCAGCCTAAAAGAGAGGTTACCGGCGCGGTATCTTCCGTGAAAGGTGAATTAATCGAAAACCTACCTTTGCAGTCTTTCGATAGAGCCCTTCAAGGTAGAGCTGCTGGTGTGCAGGTTCGTTCTAACAATGGTCTACCAGGTGGTGCGGTAAATATCCGTATTAGAGGTGTTGGATCTGTTACTGCTGGTAACGAGCCTTTGTTTATTGTAGATGGTGTTCAGTTGAACAACCAAGCCAACTCTTCTTTTACGCAAAATAACCCACTGGCTTTCTTGAACCCCAATGACATCGAGTCAATGGAAATCCTAAAAGATGCGGCATCTGCTGCCATTTATGGTTCTCAGGCTGCTAATGGTGTAGTAATCATTACCACAAAAAAAGGTAAACAAGGTAAAGCAAGATTTGAATTCAATGCCTTTGGTGGTTCTACCGAACCTATGAAGTTCTTGGACGTACTCGGAGGACCAGAATGGTATGAAATGAGAAGAGATGCCTTGACTAGAGGAGGGGATGGTATCGCAAGAGCGAGAGCGCTTTCCAATATGGGTAGATTACCTGGAAACTGGCAGTCACTATCTGCAGAAGAGTTAGATGCCATCGGTTTGGCTTTGCCAACTTACGACTGGCAGAGAGAATTGATGGGTACAGGAAGACTTCAAAATTATGAAATGAGCGTATCGGGTGGGGATGACAAAACCCAATTCTTTGTATCCGGTTCTTATAATTATCAGGAATCATCTTTCCGCCCTGTGGATTTTGAGAGAGGAACTTTCAGAACATCCTTGACACATAAAGCGAATGAAAGGTTGACACTGGAAACCAATATCAACTTGTCTACCGTAGGTCAAAATGTACCATTTGCAATTGACGGTGCATTCCTTGGTAACCCTGCCTTCTCTTCTTCTGCTGTTTTGCCTCATAACCCTATTCGTAATGAAGATGGCACGTTCAATGAAGCAATTGCCGGTGTTTTGGGACAAAACGTGGCTTTGGTTAATGAGTTTAACTCAGGTTTCACCAGAAGAAATACTGTAGTGGGTAATGCCATTGCTACTTACAAGATAGCAGATAACATTACATTCAGATCCCTATTCGGGTTGGATTATAGCCTTTTGACTGAAGAAAGATACAGGGATCCAAGAACCCCTGATGGGGCGGGTGTAAGAGGTAGAGCTACTGCTGCCAATGATTGGAGAACAAGATTCATTACTACTCAGACTATCAACTGGAATAAGACCTTCAATAACGTACATAATGTATCGGCATTGGCAGGTTTTGAATATGTTACTGAAACAAGAGAAGGTTTGAACGGTGAGGCCATTGGTTTCCCAACCTTCCAGTTCAGGTACATTGATTCAGGTGCTGAACCGGTATTCGTAGGTGGATTCTGGACCGGTTACAAAAGACAAGGTGTTTTTGCCAGTGCTAACTATGATTACAAGCAAAAGTACTTGTTCACTGCTACGGCCCGTTATGATGGATCTTCCCGTTTCGGTGCCAATACGCAATATGGTATCTTCCCATCTGTAAGAGCAGGTTGGAATATTGCCATGGAAGACTTCTTGAAAGATTCCGAGGCCATCACCGAGTTGAAATTAAGAGCTTCCTGGGGTAGAACAGGTAATGACCAAATTGGTAACTTTGCCGCAAGAGGTTTATTTGGAGCTCCTGCTGGTGGAAATTATGCAGGAAATCCTGGTATTAGACCTACCAACCTAGCAAACCTAGATTTGGGTTGGGAGACCAATGAAACAGTAAACCTAGGTATTGATTATGGCTTCTTAGGCAACAGAATTACTGGTGCGATTGATGTTTTTGATAGAAGAACCAGGGACTTGCTTTTGAATCAGCCAATTCTTTGGACCAACGGTTTCGGTTCAATTGCCAACAACGTA
This sequence comes from Cecembia lonarensis LW9, assembly GCF_000298295.1. Lineage (GTDB taxonomy): Bacteria > Bacteroidota > Bacteroidia > Cytophagales > Cyclobacteriaceae > Cecembia > Cecembia lonarensis. The sequence continues at coordinate 15,510 of NZ_AMGM01000075.1, read as the reverse complement.
GGTGAACTGATGAACCGAGGTATTGAATTCGAGGTGAGTACAGTAAACATCGACAGGGGTGGATTTCAGTGGAGAACTTCCTTCAACTTTACCTATGTGAGAAACGAAATTGTCAGCCTATATGATGATTTAGAGTTCTTACCGGCTAACCCAGGTATTGCTGTTGGTCAGTCTGTAGGTAACCCTCCATTCCCAGGAGCAGGTGCTCCAGGATCTTGGTTTGCTGCTGAATATGCAGGAGTTAACCCTGCGACAGGCCGTCCAATGTGGTTTGATATCGATGGAAACAGAACCTACTTGCCTTTGGCCGCTGATAGGGTTTATTTTGGATCTAATCTAGCACCTTATTTTGGAGGTTTCAATAATACTTTCAGATATAAAGGTTTTGAGCTGACTGCTTTCTTTACTTATGAGTATGGTGCCATTGTATCTGATGGTCAGTATAACTTCTTGTACGAGAATGGTACCCGTTTGACCTTAAATGCCTTGAGAGAGGTGAATGATAGGGCATGGGTAAATCCTGGAGACATGACGGATGTTCCAAGAACTTATGTGACTGCTGCTGGTAACGCCAATGAGGTGAGAAGCCAAGGAAGAACTTTTGGAACTGCGGCGTTATTAAATGCTAGCTTTATCAGGTTGGCTCAGATGACAGTGGGATATACCTTTAATCCAACATTGGTAAGGAGTCTTGGCTTGACTCGGGCAAGAATTTATGCACAAGGTGTAAACTTGTGGACATATGACCAATATCCTGGTTATGACCCAGAATTTGCTGGTGCAGCAACAGGTATAATACCTTTGACGAGGAACTATACAGTAGGTGTTCAGTTAGGATTCTAAAAATTGAAAAAGATGAGAAAAATGAATTCACTATATAATTATGCGGTTGCCTTTGTTTTAGGTCTTTCCGTCCTCGCTACCTCGTGTAACCTGGATGTGGACCCAAGGCAATCCATTGATGCCGATGGAGCATTAAATACTCCTGACGCTTTGGAAGCTTCTATCAACTCTGTATACGGCAGGCTAAGAGCGGAGTCAACTTACGGAAGAGATTTGTTAGCTATGGCTGATGCTTTGGCCGATGTGGGCCGTACGACCAATAACTCCGGCCGTTTAATTGGGGAAAATAATAATAACCCAAATGCGCACTTTGGAGCCGGTTTTTGGCAAAATTCTTACTTTGCCATCAATGAAGCCAATCTGATTTTAGATCAATTGGCTAGAGGAGTAGATGGAGCTTCTGCGGCGCAATTGGCCCGTTGGGAAGGTGAGGTTAAATTCCTTAGAGCCTTGTGGTATTTCAACTTGGTTAAAGTTTATGCCTATATGCCAACAGCGATCTATACGCCAGGTATAACAGATGAGGGTGGAGTTCCAATGCCTTTGGAAGGTTCTATTACCTCTGATATTGCATTTACCAGAAACTCTCCAAGATCCTCTATCCAGGAGAATTACACGCAGATTTACAGTGATTTGGAAGATGCAATCGGGTTATTGACCACTTCCTCCAGAGCAGGCGTACAATTTGCGAGTGCCCCTGCCGCACAAGCGCTTCTTTCTAGAGTAGCACTCTATAGAGGAGATTGGGCAACTGCAAGGGATGCCGCTACTGCCGCTTTAGAATCCAATGTTGGTACAGTTCTTGGTGGAATGGATTATGTGGAAGGCTGGAGAGCTTCTATTCACCCAGAATCTATGTTTGAGGTAAGGGTACAATTGGCTGCTGAAGCATTAGGTGTTAACGTTTCCTTGCAGTCCTCTTATACCGCATTACTTAATTTGGATAACAAAAATGCACAAGGCGGTTGGGGTGATTTTGTAGCCAATCAAACAGTATTGAATTTCTTTGGTTTGTCACAAGTGCAGATTGGTGAGCCTGCTAGTAACAATAACAACTGGGATGTGACCAGAAATGAAGATGTTCGAGGATTTTTGTTTACTACAGGTAATACAGTAAGGAATGCTGGCCGTCAGATTGAAAGTATCAAATTCATTTCAAAAAATGGCTTTGCATTTGGAGACAATATTCCTGTAATCAGAAAGTCTGAAATGCATTTGAACAGGGCAGAAGCCAACTACCAATTAGGAAATGAAGGGGATGCATTAGCTGAATTGAATGCCTTCAAAGGATTAAGAGGTTTGGCCCCAGTCACTGTATCTGGGGAGGATTTATTAGAAGAAATCCTTTTGGAGAGATTCAAAGAGTTTGCATTCGAAGGTCATAGATTCTTTGACCTCAAAAGATATGGCAGAGATTTAGATAAAAGGTATCTTGGACCTACAAATTTTGTGGCCTTTGATGATTTCAGAATCCTGCCTCCTATTCCTCAAAGAGAGGTGGATGGTAACGTAAACCTTAACCAAAACAGAGGATACTAAAATTGAAAAATATTATGAAAAAGATCATATCTCTATTTTCTCTCGTGATGGTTTTATTGTTCGGTTCATGTATCGAGCAGAACTATCCTATATGGGAAGGTGCTGAAGTAGAATTTCAGGACGCAGTGGTAAGGACTCCAGTACCTGGACAGACATTCCCTAGAGTTACTGTAAGCAATGATGTCGGAGCAGTTAATCTTCAGGTAAATTTGGTAGCCAGACAAAGGCCAAATGACGAGACGATTACTTACAGAATCGTTCCTGAGAACACTACAGCTGTTCAAGGTACTGACTTTAATGTTTCCGGTTCATTTGTGATTCCAGCCAATGAGTCTTTTGGTAGAGTAACCATAGATGTATTGAATACTGGAGCTATTGGAGGTTTTGTTGATTTGATGATAGAATTAGAAGGAAACTCTGAGATTCTTCCAAGTCAAAACTACAAGCAGGTTCAGTTGAGGATCACGAGACCTAATCCACCTGCAGCTGATTAATTTTTAAAAAATTAATAATATAAAAAGGCCGGTTTTTCCGGCCTTTTTTTAGATTTGTGTTATGAAAAAGTTTAGTTTAAGTTTACTGGTTTACACTGTTTTATTAATCCCTTACCACGCTGCTTTTGCACAGTTACAAATGCTAAGGGATCAAGGTACAGGGAATCCTGTTATGGCAAATCCTTATCCTGAAGTTAAAGGAACCCCTTATTGGATGGAATTTGGTATGGGAAGTATCATTTTCTCAGAAAGAGATACTGCAAGCAATTTGGTGATTGCATTCAATGCTTTCAACCATACCTTGGTTTATCAAATGGACAGGGATTTAATGGCCTATTCCCCTGGTAAGGTCAATGGCTTTATTTTGGGAAGAGGCCCCAATGCTCAAGTGTTTAGGACTGGTTATATGGTCCCTGGAATTGGCCCAAACCGATTTGTTGAAGTATTGGTGGATGGAGACTATACCTTGGTTAATCACAAATTCAAAAAAATAGTGGATGATCCAGGTGCTACATATGGTTCTCAAAGGTCAAAAGTTTTTCAAAATGCAGAGGATTTGATTGTTTATAAGGATGGAGAGGCATTTGTTTGGAGAGCGAGAAAGAAAAATCTGGAAAGGTTTTTTGGAGTTGATGGTTACAAAAAACTCAAGGACCTTTCTAATTCTTATGGGCTTGATTTGAAAGAAAAAAGCGATGTTAGAAGGCTGATTATGCTCCTGAATAATGGGAATTGAATTATAAAAATTAATAAAAAAGCATCCCTCATTAGGATGCTTTTTTTATGGAGTTAGGCTACTTGTAGTTTTTTAAACTTAGACTTGTCAAATTGTTGTCGGGCGTACTTAGCATCAATGGTCAATTCCTTGATGGTATCATCTGATGGCAATTCATACATAGCATCTGTAATGATGGCCTCGCAAATTGAACGTAGTCCCCTTGCACCCAGATTGTATTCCATGGCTTTCTCCACAATATAGTCAATACCACTTTCTTCGAATATCAGGTTTACACCTTCCATTTCCATCAGTTTGATATATTGCTTGGTCAAGGCATTTTTTGGTTCGGTAAGGATACTTTTTAAAGCCTCTTTGTCCAATGGATCCAAGTGGGTTACAACCGGCAATCTACCTATCAGTTCAGGGATCAAGCCAAAAGACTTCAAATCCTGAGCAGTTACATATTGCAGTAGGTTGCTTCTATCTACCTGTTGCCCTTCATACATTTTGTTAAATCCTAGTGGCTGTGTATTTAATCTTCTGGCGATATGCCTTCCAATACCATCAAATGCCCCTCCACATATGAAGAGGATGTTTTCAGTATTGACTGCTATCATCTTTTGGTCGGGATGCTTTCTACCACCCTGAGGGGGAACGTTGACTACGGTTCCTTCCAATAGCTTTAAGAGTGCTTGTTGTACACCTTCTCCACTCACATCACGGGTAATAGAAGGATTATCTGATTTCCTGGCTATCTTATCGATTTCATCGATGTATACGATTCCCCTTTCAGCAGCTTCAAGGTTGTAATCAGCCGCTTGCAATAGCCTGGTGAGTATGCTTTCTACATCTTCCCCAACATATCCTGCCTCAGTCAAAACTGTGGCGTCGGCGATACAGAAAGGCACTTCTAATACCCTTGCAAGTGTCTTAGCCAAATAGGTTTTCCCGGTCCCGGTATCCCCAACCATGATGATATTGGATTTTTCAATCCTAATCTCATCCTCCTCATTGCTCTTTTGCAGTAGGCGCTTGTAATGGTTATAGACTGCAACTGTCAGCACCTTTTTGGCATCATACTGTCCAATGACATATTGGTTGAGGTATTCTGTCAGCTCTTTTGGCTTTTTTAATTTGAATTTTGGGCTTTTTGGAGTCTTTTTGGTCTTTTCCTCCTCGCCTAAAATCTGATATGCCTGGTCAATGCAAAAATTGCATATATGGGCAGAAATGCCCGATACCATTAGGTCTACGTCTTTTTTATTCCTACCGCAAAATGAACAGGTAACTTGTGCCATTATTTATTTTTTCTTATCAATACTTCATCGATCAGACCATATGCCTTGGCCTCAGGTGCTTTCATCCAGTAATCTCTATCTGAATCTCTTTCAATTTCATCAAAAGTTTTTCCTGAATGGTCAGCCAATATTTGGTATAATTCTTCCTTCATGGATAAGATTAATTTCAAGGAGATTTCCATATCTTTGGACTGTCCCTGCATCCCACCAGAAGGCTGATGAATCATTACCCTTGAATGCTGAAGGGCAGATCTTTTGTCTTTTGCACCTCCTGCCAATAGGACTGCGCCCATAGAGGCGGCGATACCTGTACATATGGTAGCTACATCCGGTTGGATGTATTGCATGGTATCATAAATTCCCAAACCAGCGGTCACTGATCCACCTGGGCTATTGATGTACAATAAGACATCTTTTTTAGGGTCTGTGGACTCAAGGAACAACAACTGTGCCGTGATAATATTGGCAATAAAATCATCTACCTGTGTACCCAAAAAGATAATCCTATCCATAATGAGTCTAGAGAATACATCAATTTCCCTGAAGTTTGTTGGTCTTTCCTCGATCACTGACCGGGTCATGTTGTCAACAAAAGTGGAGTATTGGTCAAATGCGTTTCCGCTGATGCCCCTGCCGTGTACGGCGAATTTTCTGAATTCGTCTCTGTTAATCATGTTTTTCCGTTTAATATTGTACAAAAATAAAAAAAGCCCTTTAATAAGGACTTCTTTCATAACGATTTAATCGGATAATTAGTTTGCCAGAAGTTTCTGGAATTTATCCACGCTTATTTTTTCTTCTTTAGCATTGGCCTTCTCCTTAACAAAGGTTAAAACCTTATCATTTTGTACCGAAGTAAGCATCTGCATGTAGTTTTGGCCTTCATTTCCTTTCAGGTAATTGTCCACAAACATATCCATGCTTGCCTCCAATTGTGCTCCTAAGCCTGAGGATGCAAACTGCTCGCGGATCATGTCTTTGGTTTTTTCTATTACATCTTCGTGTTCAGCCTGAATCTCATTGTTTTTGGCCAGTTCATTCGAAATAATGGTCCAAGATAATTGTTTGGCATAAATAGGATATTCTTTTTCAACTTGTTCAGCAGTCACTTTGCCATCATTGGCCTTTAACAGCCACTCTTTAAGGAAGGCTTCAGGTAAATCTATATTGGTTTTTGCAATCAATTGTTCTTTAATCTGCTCATCACTGTACACTTTCAGTTCCTTGTTGTAATTTTCTGACATGATGTCTCTTACTTTGGCTCTGAAAGCTTCTTCCGTGTCGACTTGACCTTCACCAAATAATTTATCAAAAAACTCCTGATTCAACTCTGCAAGTTCGGTGCGGTTGATGTTTTTTACAGTAAACTCAAACTTCCCTGTCAATTGAGCTGCTTCTTCTTCAGTAACACCAACAACTCCAGCAAGGTCTTCTTTGATTACTTTAGATGGATCTAATTCAACTGTATCTTCTTTTTTCAGACCCAGGAATTTTTTCAATGATCTTCCATCCACTTTAGACAATGGAAGAGAGAAAGTTTTTTCAAATGAGCCATCTATTGCCTTCAAATCCCCATAAAGGAAATCATTTTCTTCGCTGACTTCAGGATTGGTCATATTACCATACTGACTTCTCAGATTTTCGATGGTATTGTCCACTTCCTTCTCATCCATTTCGATGCTGTAAGAAATGGCTTCCAATGAACCCTCTAATTGGATGTCTACATTTTCGACAAACCCTATTTTGTATTCAAATTCAAAATCTTTCTGGTTATTCCAGTCAATTTTATCCGCATCTTCAATGACAGGAAGTGGATCTCCTAAAATCCGAAAAGTCTGTCCTTTTAGGTATTCATTGAGGGAAGAGGAAAGCATGCTGTTAATTTCATCGACCAAAACTGAGGTACCATACATTCTCTTAACCATTGAAACCGGGGCTTTGCCAGGTCTAAAGCCTTTTATATTGGCTTTTTTGGCATAGTCTTTAAGTTTCGCATCAACCTTTGGTTGATAATCTGCTTCATTTAGTTTAATTTTAACTGAAGCTTGATTTGCTGAATGTTTGTCTAAAGTGATTTCCAAGGTAGTATGATTTTGGTTGATTTTAATTAAAAACCCTCAATCTCCTTTCTCAAATCCGGGCGCCGGGGCGCCATCGAAATCGGAAACGTGATTGAGGGCTGGAAAGCGTGCGGATGGAGGGACTCGAACCCCCATGCCTCGCGGCGCTAGATCCTAAGTCTAGTGCGTCTACCAATTTCGCCACATCCGCTTAATTGTGGACGCAAAGGTAATAATCAATTTTAAACTTGCAAAAAGTGCCTGAAAAAAATACTCGCATTTTAGATAAATATTTCTCCAATAAGCTATTAATTTTGATTTAACATTTGGCATGCCAACAAAATATGATTCAAGTAGACCTAGAGCAGGAAAGAAAAGAAATTTTAAAGCGGTATAGAAAGTTGCTCCGTACGGCTAAACCCATGTTGAAGCCGGGAGATGCCAAGGTGATCAAGCAGGCTTTTAATGTGGCCAACGAAGCGCACAAGGAGATGCGACGTAAATCAGGTGAACCTTATATTTACCATCCCTTGGAGGTGGCATTGGTCTGTGTTGAGGAAATTGGTTTAGGTACGACCAGCATTGTTTCCGCCTTACTCCATGATGTAGTAGAGGACACTGATTTGGAATTGGAGGACATCGAAAGGGAATTTGGTTCTAAAGTAGCCAAAATTATCGATGGTCTCACCAAAATATCTGGTGTTTTTGAATATGGATCGTCCCAACAGGCAGAAAACTTCAGAAAGATGCTGCTGACACTTTCGGATGATGTGCGGGTCATATTGATAAAATTGGCGGATAGGTTAAACAACATGCGGACCTTGGAAAGCATGCCTCGTCATAAGCAGCTTAAAATTGCATCGGAAACTATGTACCTGTATGCACCATTAGCACATAGGTTGGGGCTCTATGCCATCAAGTCAGAATTGGAGGATCTTTATCTTAAATATACGGACTCTGAAACTTACAATTACATCGTTCATAAAGTTACTGAGTCTAGGATTTCCAGGAATAAGTTTATCAAATCCTTTGTTCAGCCTATAGAAGAGGAGTTAATTGGTCAAGGCTTTGAATTTACCATCAAAGGGAGGCCTAAATCTGTGTATTCCATTTATAATAAAATGAAAAAGCAGAATATTCCCTTCGAAGAAGTATATGACCTTTTTGCTATCCGAATCATTATCAATAGTAAATTGGAAGAAGAAAAGGCCGATTGTTGGCAGGTTTATTCCATCGTGACAGATTTTTACCGCCCTAATCCTGATCGGCTCAGAGACTGGATCAGCACACCGAGGGCCAATGGTTACGAATCGCTGCATACTACAGTGATGAGTAATACGGGACAATGGGTGGAGGTTCAGATCAGAACCGTCCGCATGGATGAAATCGCTGAGAGAGGTTATGCTGCTCATTGGAAATATAAAGAGATTGAAGCTGCTCAAAGTAGAAGCGCATCTGGTCTGGATGAATGGATTACCCAGGTGAGAAGTCTATTAGAGTCCAATGACGGTTCGGCTATAGAATTCATGGATGATTTCCGGGGCAACCTTTTCCATGATGAGGTTTTTGTTTTTACGCCTAAAGGTGACCTTAAAGTACTTCCATTTGGAGCCACTGCACTGGATTTTGCCTTTGAAATCCATACAGAGGTTGGGGCCAAATGCATTGGCGCCAAAGTAAATCAACGATTGGTACCCATTAATCACAAGCTTAAAAATGGGGATCAGGTTGAAATTCTAACCTCCAACAAGCAAAAACCTACCGAAGATTGGTTGAATTCGGTTGTCACCTCTAGGGCCAAGGCCAAAATTAAGGATGCCTTAAAGGAAGAAAAGAAATCGACCATGATGGATGGTAAGGAGATCGTACAACGCAAACTCCGTCAGATGAAAATGGATTTCAATTCCGAGGTGGTGGAGCAACTAAGGGCTTATTTTGAAACCAAAACACCCAATGAATTTTACTACAAAGTTGGTAAAGGCATCATTGACCCTACGTCCATCAAAAGTTTTAAGGATTTTAAAGAGCAGAAAAAGCAAAAGGGTAAAATTACCAATGATAAGGTACGGGATGAGTCTACTTTTACCAAAGAGATCAAAAATATCAAAGGCCCGGACCACGATCAACTCCTTATAGGAGAGGATATGGATGTGGTGGATTACATTTTGGCAAGGTGTTGTAATCCTATTCCGGGAGATGATGTTTTTGGTTTTGTTACTATTAATGAAGGCATCAAAATTCACCGGACTTCCTGTCCCAATGCTCTGGAGTTGCTTTCCAACCATGGCAACAGGGTAATCAAAGCCAGGTGGACCAGTCAGCAAGAAATAGCTTTCCTTGCAGGCTTACGTATTGTAGGGACAGATAGAGTAGGTTTGATCAATGATGTGACCAAAGTGATTTCGAGTGAACTTAAGGTAAACATGCGTTCCATCACAGTGGATTCAGATAGTGGGATTTTTGAAGGAACCATAAAGCTCTACGTGCATAGTACCCAACACCTTGAAAAATTAATGTCGAATTTATCCAAAGTAGAGGGAATTATCAAAGTTACCCGCTTCGATTGACAGCATTGCAGATATTAACCGGTATTTGAAGGGAACTGCACACGGATTTAGAAGCTACCATACATGTATTATATCCCTTATTTGAATCTTTTCTAAATAAGAAGCGTTATATTTGCAAAAAAATCAGCGATTCATGGCCTTAAATGAAACCCTTTTTGAAGAGGTAAAAAAAATATTCACCGCATATCTTGAAAATAAGAAACTGCGCAAAACTCCTGAACGTTATGCCATTCTAGAAGAAATTTATGGAAGGACAGGTCACTTTGATGTAGAGTCCCTCTATATTTCCATGAAAAATAAAAATTACCGTGTCAGCAGGGCTACTGTTTACAATACTTTGGACCTTTTGGTAGAGTGCGATTTGGTTACCAAGCATCAATTTGGACAAAACTTGGCCCAGTTCGAAAAATCATATGGGTACAAGCAACACGACCACTTGATTTGCGTAGACTGCAATCAGGTATTGGAATTTTGTGACCCAAGAATACAAAACATTCAAAATACAGTAGGGGAAATATTGAATTTTAAGGTGTTGCACCACTCGCTTATCCTTTACGGAAATTGTCAAAAAGAAAACTGCGAAAATAAATCATTGGTATGAAACTGACTTACACTCTTGAAAAAGAAAATAAAGCCCATTTTTTGTTTGTTAAAGGAGATTTGATAGGAGATGAAGTTGGACCGAAGTTGGTAGAGTTGGTTTCTGATGCTGTTAATGACGGGATTAAATATTTTGTAGTAGACTTAAGTGAAATCCGGTATATCAGTTCCAGTGGGATAGGGCTATTGATTACCATGCTGACCAAAATGAGGAATGCGGGAGGAGAGGTGTATTTGACTTCACCCTCTGAGCATGTGAAAAAATTGCTGATCATCACCAAGCTCAACAATATCTTTACGGTTTTTGAATCCATAGAAGAGGCCAAAAGTAAAATATAATAAATAAACGCTTTTCCTTGCAATTATTTAACCTTATTCCAAATTTCACGCTTTAAAATTGCTGAAGCAAAGAAATCAATATAAGAAATGAAGATGGATATACTTTTGGGCCTACAATGGGGCGATGAAGGAAAAGGTAAGGTGGTGGACGTTTTGGCCCCGCAATACGATGTGGTTGCCCGCTTTCAAGGAGGGCCTAATGCAGGACATACCCTTGAATTTGACGGAATTAAACATGTTTTACATCAAATTCCTTCTGGGATTTTTAGAGAGAATATCCTCAACATTGTTGGTAATGGGGTGGTTTTGGATCCTGTGATATTGAAAAAAGAAATTGAAGGTCTAAAGCAGTTCAACATTGCTTTTAAAAAAAACCTTTTCGTTTCCAAAAAGGCAACCATCATCATTCCCACACACAAGCTCTTGGATGCGGCTTATGAAAAGTCTAAGGGAGATAAAAAAATTGGCTCCACCTTGAAGGGCATTGGCCCAACATACCAAGATAAAATTGGAAGGGTGGCTTTACGGGTTGGAGATATCTTGACAGATGATTTTCAAGACAGGTATACAGCTTTGGTAGAAAAGCACAAGACCATACTTTCCTTTTATGAATTTGATTTGGATCAGCTGCCGGAATTGGAAAAGGTCTTCTTTGAAGCGGTGGAATTCTTCAAAACCCTCAATTTGGTAGACAGTGAATATGAGGTAAACACTTATTTATTAGAAGGTAAAAAAGTATTGGCAGAAGGGGCTCAGGGATCTTTATTGGATATTGATTTTGGAAGTTATCCTTTTGTGACTTCCTCTAATACTATGGCCGCAGGAGCTTGTACAGGTTTAGGCGTGGCTCCTTCCAAGATAGGTGAAGTTTTCGGGATATTTAAAGCCTATTGTACCCGTGTCGGTTCAGGACCATTCCCAACGGAATTGTTTGATGGAGATGGAGAAGCGATGAGAAAAGAGGGGAATGAGTTCGGCTCTACTACAGGTAGGCCTAGAAGATGTGGTTGGATTGACCTGCCTGCTTTAAGGTATTCCATTATGATCAATGGGGTGACCCAATTGTTTATGATGAAGGCAGATGTACTCAATATTTTTGAAGAAATAAAAATCTGTACCCACTATGAATTGCCAGATGGCAGTAAGGTGGACAGGTTGACTTATGAATTCAATACCCAGGATGCCAAGCCAGTATACAAAACGGTTCCAGGATGGTATACCTCCCTCGCTGAAGTCAATGAATATGATCAGTTTCCTCAAGCCTTAAAAGACTATGTCAAATTACTGGAAGATGAACTTGGGGTGCCGATAAAAATGGTTTCTGTAGGTCCGGACAGAAAACAGACCATACTTCGATAAGCTTTAAAAGGCTCCTTATTCCAAGGAGTCTTTTTGCTTTTAAGGGAATATGTGTATTTTCAAGGCTAAGGAAATTTTGGTTGAATGGATTATCACCCTGCTGGAATAGTTTTGAAGCGCATTTATCATTGGGTTTTTGTTCTCTCATTTTTGATTTATATTACTCAGTCCAATCAATTCTTATTCGCACAAATTGGATTCCCCTACTGCGAAACTTTTGATGGAGGAGGGGTGCAGCAAACAACTGTTTTTGGTGGGTCAGCCCGATTAGTCGATGGAGTACTTAGGCTGACCGATGCAGAAATGGAGCAAAACGGCTATGTGTACATTGATATCCCTTTTTCATCTGCCTATGGAATCAAAGCATCTTTTGAATATTTCAGTTATGGCGGTACTGGTGCAGACGGCCTGGTAGCCTTCCTTTTTGATGCTGCTGTTTCCAATTTCCAGCCGGGCGGATTCGGTGGTTCATTGGGCTATGCTCAAAGAGGCAATCAGTCTGGTCTGACAGGTGCCTATCTTGGTATAGGTTTTGACGTTTTTGGGAATTTTGGAACCACCAATGAAAACAAACAGGGCAGTTTCCCTGGTGCTGGTGTTAACCTGGTACCTGATGCTGTTGTAATCCGAGGCCCGGGTTCGGGGACCAATGGTTATGCTTTTGTCGCTGGTAGAAGAACAATGCAGGCCGGCAATGATGGATTACCTGAAAGTGAACAATTTTCCATAAGTTCCGGAGGAGTTGGAACTGGAAGAATCGCCGATCCCAATATTGAGGGGTATAGAAAAGTGTTTTTAGACCTTATCCCCAATCCTGAAGGAGATGGTTATTTGGTTGTTGTGGAGATGATGGTGACTACCGAACCCAATACGCCAAGAATGGTGAAGATTTTGGAGAGGCCATATAATTTTTCTGCCCCTCAAGATTTGAAAATTGGCTTTTCCGCATCTACCGGTGGGCAGTATAACATACATGAAATCGGTAACCTCATTGTGGAAGTTTCCAATGAGGATGGGCTTGAAAATCCAGAGGGTACAGATATAGATGATGTGGCTTCTTGTGAAGGACAAGAAAACACCTACGATCTTTTTAATGAAAATATAACCTTGCCTAATGACAATTCTATTTTGCGCTGTATTCAATTCTACGCCTCCTTGAAAGACATACAGGCGGAAGAGGAAGATATTTGCTCCCAAGCCAGGTGCAGACCTGAAAACCGGGTTTTAGTCTTGCCGCAGGGAACATTCAGGGCAGATGATCAAGGAGGAGGCTTTACCTTTTTTCCTAATTTAGGCTTTACCGATGAAGAGGTGATAGTGTATTATACGATTACTGACAATTATGGAAAAACATCCACAGGGAATTCCATAAAATTACTTATTCAGGAATCCCCAGAGCCGGTAAATATTCTTGCCGAGGGTTTGGAGGAAGTCGCTGAATCAATCAGGTTGTGCGAGGGAGATGGGATTTTGCTTAAAGCCATCGGGGATGAGGCCTATTTCTCCTTTGAATGGTACAAAGACGAGACACTTCTTCCCGATTCTGATCAATCCGAATGGTTTGCAAATCAACCTGGCGTTTATAAAGTTATTGCTTATAATGCAAAAAGCTGTCCCACGATTTCAGAAGGTTTTGAAGTCATCAACCCTGATTTTCCTTTACTCGAATTAAATGCACCTGTGATAGGCTGTGAAGTGGGCATGGCATTGGATCTTAGGGAATTTATTTTGGATTATGATGAGGCTTTATTCGATTACCGGTTAGAAACTCCTTTTGGAGAACTCCTGAGCAATGAAGAATTGGCCAATGTTTTTCTTTCCGGGGCTTATCAGTTGCAGGTCAAACACAAGGACTTGGACTGCTGGTCCCCCCAAAAAGAAGTAGATATCCAAATCAACACAGTTTGGCTTCTTCCTAATTTTGATTATGAAGTAGATGGTGCCGGAATTAAGACAGAGGAGGAAGGGGGTATTTTCATTGATGACCCTATCCGTTTCACAGATTTATCTCAGGGGGATGCAGTGGCATGGGAATGGGATTTTGGAGATGGTACAAGCAGTACGGAGAGAAATCCGGTCCATGTTTTTGGACAAAAGGGTATATTTCGAGTTGAGCTTACCGTGATCAATGCATTGGGTTGTAAGGAATCCATCAGCATTGAAGTGCCATTGACTTTATCTTACAGGATAATGTTTCCAACGGGTTTTACCCCCGATTTAGCGGACAACAATCATTTCCGCCCAAAAACCAAAGGCATTGTCAATATGGAAATCCAGGTCTTTAACCTTTGGGGGAATATGGTTTTCCGATCGACCAATTTGGATACAGTAGGCTGGGATGGGAAAATCAATGGTGAGGCAGCACCGGCTGGAAATTATGTGTATCGGGTGAAGATGGTGTCTATCGATGGGGAAGTTATTGATGAAAGCGGCAGATTTACCTTGATCAGATGAGAGTTATATTAATTTTAATCACTTTTATATTTTGTACAGCCAAATCTTTTGGACAGGACGTCCAATTTTCTCAGTTTTATGCAGCACCCTTGTATCTTAACCCTGCATTTGCTGGAAGTGCTGAAATGACCAGGGTTGGTTTGAACTTTAGAAACCAATGGCCTGGTTTGGATCAGACCTTTGTCGCTTATTCTGCATATTTAGATCACTTTATTGAAGGGAAAAACTCAGGTGTAGGTGTAATTATCAATGGTAGTTACGAGACTTTGAGCAATTTAGCCAATAATGAAGTAGGTGTCATGTATGCCTATCGGGTTAGATTAGGCGGGAATACCTATCTGCGTTTGGGTGCTCAAGGAAGCTTTGCCACCCGTTCCGCAGCTTTTGATGATGTTATTTTAAGTACGCAATTGGATATAGATAGGGGGATAGTTCGTCCTGGAAATGGTATCGCCAGTTTGGAAGACAGGACAAGATCTTTTGTTGACTTACATACTGGCATTTTATTCTACAGTGAAAGTGTTTGGTTGGGGATAGCGGGGCATCACATAAACATGCCGGATATTTCTTATTTGGATGGTGGGGCAGATCCTTTGCCCATCCGTTACAGTGCGCATGGAGGTGTCAAATTGGATCTACCTAGTGGGTTTATCAATGATTTTGTAAATAATACCCGTCAGGAGCGCTCTGTTTCTTTTGCTTTTAATTATCGAAGACAAGGTTTGTTTGATCAGCTTGACCTAGGTACAGAACTTTTCTTTGATCCCATAGTGCTGGGGTTGTGGTACAGAGGTATTCCAACCCAGATAGGTCTGCCTAATAATGAAGCCTTGATTGCTTTAGTTGGTTTTTCTTTTGAGAATGGAGTAGATGTTGGTTACAGTTATGATTTCACCTTATCTGCTTTAGGCTTGAGAAATTCAGGGGGTGCGCATGAGATATCCTTGCGCTACAATTTTGTAAATCAACTTTGGAGACCTGAGAACAGAAGTCGCATGCCTATATTTCAATATTGATATTTAAATTGATTTTTTTATCCTTGATTATCAGCGATGTTTTTATGGGTTATGAATTATTTTGAATAAGGTTTTTGTAAATGCAGAAAAGAGTTGCACCTTTGCATTCCCAAACGACGGGAAACGAAAACAATCACCCTGATAATTTTCGACTCAATTTTGAAAAAGCCTAAAAAAAAGAATAAAAAATTAAATTTTAGGTTTTGATAAAATAAAATTTCGA
>NZ_AMGM01000074.1 GCF_000298295.1 Cecembia lonarensis LW9 | reverse complement strand
ACTGCCTTCCGAAATCCGAAATCCGACTTCCGATGTCTAAACCCTCGCTTCTCGCTTCTAGTGTCTCGCCTCTCGTCTCCTACCTCAAACCCTATTCTTACTGTCAATCATAATTGTCACTGGTCCATCATTTACCAAAGCCACTTTCATATCGGCCCCAAACTCTCCGGTTTGAATGGGTTTCCCCAATTCACTTTCCAATACTTTGATAAACTTTTCGTACATAGGGACGGCAAAATCGGGTTTCGCCGCTTTGATGTAAGAAGGTCTATTGCCTTTCTTGGTGCTGGCATGTAGGGTAAATTGGGAAATTAACAGAATATCTCCGCCTGCTTCAACCACACTTCGGTTCATCACTCCCCCATCATCTGGAAAAATCCTTAGGTGTACGATTTTTCGGCTCAACCAATCCATGTCTTCCTGCGCATCGGCTTCTTCGATGCCTAGCAATACCATCAGGCCTATACCTATACTTCCCCTGACTTTACCGTTAATCTTTACCGAAGACTCGGAAACCCTTTGAATTACTGCTATCATTTTTAAAACCTTTGCATGTCCTTAGAAAGGATCACTTCTACTTTAACTGATTTTTCCTGGCTTGCATGGTAAATCATGGCCTTGGCCACTTGAAAGTCATGGATGGGGCGTATACTTTTGGCCAACTTAAACCAAACCAAGGGCTTCATTAAAATTTTGGCCACCTCTTCTCCAAACCTGAATTGCGACCTATTACCCAATAAAAGAGAGGGGCGGAATATACCCAGGTAATCAAAAGGAATTACCTTTAGATCCTCCTCTGTTTCTCCTTTTACCTTGTTGTAAAACACGCTGGATTGTGGGTCAGCACCTAGTGAGGAAACTACAAGAAAACGGCTGACACCTAGGTTTTTGGTCCAAAGCGCGTAATTCAAGATAAAATCATGGTCTACCTCATAGAATTTTTGTTGAGAACCAGCTGCTTTGATTGTGGTCCCTAAAGCACAGAAGGCATGTATTTCAATTGTTTTTTCCTGTATGGCTTCAACAATAGGATACATCAAGCCTCCAATATCCTCTGCCCTTAGTTTTTCTTCCAAATCCCAGGTTTTTAAAGAAGCAATGTCTCCTACCACCTGTATCAATTTATCGTGCTTAAGTGCCAATTTTCTCCGACCGATGGAAATGATGTAATCATAAGCACTATCCTTGATGATCTGATGCAGCAATTGCATGCCAACCAAACCCGAGGTTCCGGCCAGAAAGGCTATCTTTTTCATGTATCTTTATCTATTAGCTTCAAAATCTGTTTTTTTCCCAAGCTTTAAAAGCGTCTACCTCGTGTTTTACTGAGTTATAGATGGCTATCAATACTGAAAGGTCGTCTGCAAACCCAATCAATGGCAGAAAATCGGGGATAATATCCAAAGGTGTAATAAAATAAACCAAGCCAAGGACAATCAAGCCAAGCGTTTTGTTGGAAACTTTAAATTGACCACTACGATGCGCCTGTATCATCCGCTTAAATACCATAATGGGTTCTACGGCTTCTTGGACTTTGGGATTATGGGCTACTTTATCCAACCTGTCCTTTACTTGAACAAGCAACTTCTTGAGTTTACCGTCCTCACCGGCAATTTCCCTGGCCTTTTCCAAATAAAGTAATTTTGCCTTAGTGAAGAAATCCACTGATTTATCTCTGAGTGTGGCCATGCATCTATTTAAAAGAAAATCCTGATCTCGTCTTTAACATTTTTGAGGGCCTGCTGTATAGCATCATTCTTCTGATCCAAGGATAATTGAAAAATTTTCTTGGCCAGGTCAATCCCCCTTGCCTCCGGACTCATGTCCTGCATGGCGGTATTAGTCAGGGTAATTACACTTTCTGAAGCCCTGCGAACACTTTCCCATGTCTCATCAGAGAAATATACCTGTTGAGAAAGGTTGTGATTGAACTCTTCCCTTACCTCGTGTAACAATACACTGTACAAATCCCTTGCTGAATAATCAGGATTATTGACCCTTCTCACCAAATTATTGGGCATTATCCGCTCAAGTAACAAACAAAGGCGTTCACCAGCCTGCAGTCTTATCGGGAGAATGGTCTGTGTATTTTGGCTTTTGAGCTCCACAAGCATCTTCTCCCGGTCCTTTTTGAGAAATGACATGATGGTAAGGTACATACCATAGATAACCAATCCTGCGGGTAGAATGATTTTCAACAAATCAGCGATATAATCCATAGCTTTTTGATTAGAGTCCGAATATCCAAAAATAATAGATGGGATAAAACTTTGTGTTTTGATATTTTTTAGACCTAAATTTGAACTTCATAACGTTGAATTGCATTCTTTAGGCATGTTGATCCCTATAAAAATCACTGATAAAGCACAAGAAGAAATCAAAAACATCTACCAAAATAAAAATATCCCCGCAGATTATTTTTTAAGAGTTGGTGTCAAAGGTGGGGGCTGTGGCGGTATGTCCTACATGTTGGGTTTTGATAAACCAAAAGAAGGAGACCAGCAGTTTGAAGTAGAAGGTATACAGGTACTCATCGAAAAAAGGCACTACATGTTCTTAATGGGCATGAAAGTGGACTTTTATGAAGGAAATGATGCAAGGGGTTTCACTTTCATCAACCCGGATATCCCTAAAAGACATGATCAGTAATTTTTTGAAAATCAGTACGGAGTAAATGAATAAAACAATTATTGACTAAGGGATTAAGAAATCCATATTTTTCTTTATAACCTCCTTTTCAACTGCTCAATTTCTTCTCTCTCTTCACCTTTAAGCCTCAAAAGGCGGATGATGCGGTCCGGGGTCGGTTTACCTAAAGAAGAAAAAACCAGCGTAATGGCAAAAGCTATGGTATAACCGGCATTATCAAACCACATCAAACCAAAAGCACAGATAAAACCTGCGAAAAACAAGACCCAAAAGCGCTGCATGGTAGCCACAGCATAACGCCTTACTTTTTCTTCCAAGTCAAATCCTCCAGTCATAGCTTGCTTGATGCCATTATGAAAACGCACATAGTGCAAAGCCAAGATTACAAAAACAAAGCCTAAGAAAAAGGAGTCCCAAAATGCCGGTAAATGGGGAAGGTCCCAATCTAATGTGCCTTCTTGGGCATGTAAATAGGCAAAAGCAAAAATTGGAATAGGAATGGCAATTAGTATCAACACATTCCTTTCCAAAGCATCATATATTTTTCTGATCTCTGTGGTTTCCAAGGCAATTATTCAATTATTATTTTAATATCTGAACTTGCAGGTTTAGCGGAGCAACATAAGATGTAACCCTCTTCAATTTCAGTTTTACTAAGTCCCGCATCTTCTATCATGTCCACCTGACCGGAAAGCAAGCGCCCCCTACAAGCTGTGCATAAGCCACTTTGACAGCTGTAAGGCATATCCACATCATGGTCCAGTCCTGCATCAAGGATGGTTTTACCCGCCGGCACCTCAAAATGGTATGATTCTCCGTCGACAATGACCTCTACTTCGCGGGTCAGTTCAGGTGAAAGTTTTCCAGCGGCTTTCAGTTCTTCCTCCTTGGACGTTAAGTCAGAAAAAAAGCTCTCTCTATGAATGGCTTCTTCTTTTACACCCAGGGTTTTTAAAGCAGATGACGCACTGTCCATAAGACCTTCCGGTCCACAAAGATAACATTCGGCGATTTCCCCAATTTGACCTTTCAACAATCCCTCTACCTTACTGGCATCCAGCCTTCCTTTTAATCCCTTCCAATCAGCACCTGGCTGACTCAGGTTATGGATAACTGTCAGTCTGCCCTCGTATTTGCTGACAAGAGATTCCAATTGGTTTTTGAAAATAATATCCTGTTCAGACCTGCTGCAGTATAGTAAGGTCACTTTGGTCTGTGGCTCATTGACCAAAACTGACTTGGTGATTCCCATAATGGGTGTAATTCCACTTCCACCGGCCACCATCACAAAATGTCTTTGATTTTTAGAATGGTAGGTGGTGGTAAAATTCCCCATAGGCTTCATGATGTCTATGGTTTTACCGGGCCTCATGTTATCATTGAGGTAATTGGATACCAAACCGCCTTTAACCATTTTAACTGTTATTCCGGGATAAGCATCTACATAAGGAGAAGTACAGAGACTGTAAGAGCGTCTTTCTTCTTTTCCATTGATATCCAAAATTACAGTAATGTATTGACCTGCTTTGTACTCTAAAAATGGTTCTGGTTGCTCAAAATAAAGGGTAACCGTATCTGCAGTTTCTTTGACTATTTCTCGAATCTTTAAGGCTGAATACTGATTGCCTTTGGAATCCTCTTTTTTCTTTTTGAATAAATTAAACATTTGAAGACCGTTTGTTTACACGTTGATCCAATAGGTAAGCTTCAAAATTAATGCACGGTTTTTAATTTGTAAGCTCTCTGGATGATAATTATCTGTGTACACAACGAATAAATCGGAAACTGGTTTGAATCTCCACTGAAATCTCGTGTTGATATTGATGTTATCAATCTGATTATTGTACTGTACAAAGGTACTCAAAAAGAGTTTATCGGTAAAGGAAACATCCATCCTTGGGCCGACAAGCCACAATCTGGCATCATTATACGGTTCGGGCATGTCGATTTTATTATATTCAGCAAAAAGTGAAATATTTCCATAAGGCTGGAACCTGTAATTCAGGTTGGTATTTACAAAAAGGCGTTCCCCATTAAAATATTCTCCCACATACACGGTACTGGAATAATTAAATAACTTTCTGGCATCAGAAGAATAGGTAAGCCCCGCCCTGGTGTAAGCGTAATCAGTACCTGCCGCTAACCTTTCCCCTCCTGTTCGGGTAGGATCAAACGAATTGAACAGATAAATGTATTCATTGAACAAGCGGAACTGCAAATTAGATGTGTTTTTAAAATAAAGCCTATAAGCAAAAGTTATTCGCTCATCCATTTTTAACTGAAAATCCTCATCCTTATATAGGTCATATACCAATTGAAAAGTTTGCTGAAAAATATGCTCACTATTGATGATCATTCGGTACATAGCACTGGGTTCCAACCTCCAGTATCCTCTCCTTGGCACAAATCCTACTTCAGCATTAAAATTTTCCCCAACATACTCGTGATTCCACCTGAAGTTGAATTTCTTGGTATTGTACCCCAAATTGCTGGCATGTGATTTTGTATCTCCTGAGCCATCAGGACTAAAAGACTGATGATAGAAAAACTTTCCTGTCCATTTATTATCAACAGAGGCCATATTGTAATCTAATCCAACCACCCGGTTGTAATCGGCAATGGGCCTTCCGGCATCCTGCACCTGACCGGTGGTCTGCCTATTGACAAATATGCCCGCGATATTGGACCTGCTGAAAACTTTCTGCTGAAAAGTGGCTACTGTATAATTCTGCCCAGGGTAACCCACAGTAGCCTCTGTATCCGTCTGCATATTCAGTAAGCCCAAACGAAAATTATCACCCAAATTCCCGTTCAACCTTGCACCATATAAAATGCGGTTATTGGAACTTCTCCCCATACTGTCTGTAGCAATGCCAATCCTTCGGGAAAAGAATGGTCTTATCCTTGAAAAACCGAAATCACCAAATAAATCGGCGTTTTCAAGAAAAAACTGCCTCCGTTCAGGAAAAAACAGTTCAAAACGGTTGAGGTTGGTCTGTTGCTGATCCACCTCTACGGTAGAAAAATCAGGGTTAAAGGTAAGGTCCAGGTTCATTGAGGGACTAAGCGCTACCTTGGCATCAAAACCTGCGGCCATACCGGAAGCAGTTGGTTCACCGGCTTGATGATTTTTGGAGGCATTACTGGCTACATAAGGAATTACTGCAATGTTGGACCCTGGCTTCTTGAGGGGTTTATCCCAATTTAAGTAGCCTGAAAAAGCCACACTGGCAATTCTCTGATTTAATGGAACTGGTACCCAAGAAGAACGCTCAAAGTTCTTTCTGTCATTTCTAAGAAAATTGACCCGCCAATGTGTAGCCCCTTCTGTAAATCTGAGTGTTTTAAAAGGAATTGCCATCTCGACCTCCCATCGGTCTTCATAACGCTGCACCGACGAATACCATTTATTATCCCAAACATCAGAGACACGATCGCCATTATGCACCAACCCTTCCATCTGTATATTATAGGGACTAACGGCAAACATAAACCCATTATTACCATCATCATATGGGCCTAAAATCACCGCAAAAGCATCATTCTCATAAAACCTGAAATCTCTCCTCAATGATGAAACCACATAGCCCTCTTCTGCATTTTGGTACAAAGTGGCCGCAACATATAAAAAATCCTCATCGTACTTTAGTCGGACTTCGGTTTTTGAAGTCGCAGGTAAGCCTTCATTGGGGATTTGCTGCACAAAATCACTGATCAGGTCAGCGCCATCCCACTCCCCCACTTCCAAACGACCATCCAATTTGATTGCTTTCAATGCGGGCTCTACGATCAAGCCAAATTCTTTATCTTTCTTTTCTTTGTCATTCGCATAAATCCAAAAAGGAAAAAGTAAAAAGATTGTAATTAAGGTTGCCTTCATACCTCAATTTTAAGGGGATATATGTTAATTGACTATGTAAATTGTGCTTGCGGTAAAATCGAGGCCTATTCCCCCAATATTTAATTACGATTGGAAAAAGTGGTTTTTCCACTTGAAAACATAACTTTGCAGTCAATATCAAAAACAAACAACATGACACTTTCAAACCTGACAGCAATAAGTTCAGTGGATGGCAGATATGGCAGCAAAACTGCTCCCCTGCAAGGTTATTTTTCGGAATTTGCCCTCATCAAATATAGGGTGCATGTTGAAATTGAATATTTTATTGCTCTTTGTGAGTTGCCATTGCCCCAACTGAGGGATTTTGACAAAAGTCTTTTTCCATCCCTGAGGACCATTGTGAAAAAATTTTCATTGGAAGATGCCCAAAAAATCAAGGAAACAGAAAAGACCACCAACCATGATGTTAAGGCGGTGGAATATTTCATCAAGGAAAAGTTTGACGACCTGGGTTTAGACCGTTTTAAAGAATTCATACATTTTGGACTTACCTCCCAAGACATCAATAATACGGCTACACCGATGATGATGAAAGACGGGCTGGAAGAAGTGATTCTACCTATGTTAAGGCAACTGATTTCCAAACTTAACACGTTGGCAGAGACCTGGAAGGATATTTCCATGCTGGCAAAAACACATGGACAGCCTGCCTCTCCAACCCGCTTGGGGAAAGAAATCCAGGTTTTTTCTACCCGCTTAAACAAACAGTTAAGGCTTTTAGGCCATATACCCTATTCTGCAAAGTTTGGAGGTGCAACTGGAAACATGAATGCCCATCACGTGGCGTATCCAGATATCGACTGGAATGCCTTTGCAGAACGGTTTGTTTCTCAGCACCTACATTTAGAAAGAAGCTACCCTACAACCCAGATTGAGCATTATGATAATTTGGCAGCTTGTTTTGACGGACTCAAGAGGATCAATACCATCCTTTTGGACCTCTCAAAGGATATTTGGCAATATGTAGCCATGAACTACTTCAAACAAAAGATCAAAGCCGGCGAAGTGGGGTCTTCGGCCATGCCTCATAAAGTCAACCCGATTGATTTTGAAAATGCAGAAGGAAATTTAGGTATTGCCAATGCCTTGTTGGAACACTTGGCTGCTAAATTACCTATCAGCAGGCTTCAGAGAGACCTTACAGACAGTACTGTACTTCGGGTGATTGGGCTGCCCTTGGGGCATATGCTGATTTCTTTTGAGTCCTTGCTGAAAGGGCTCAACAAACTTGAATTGAACAAAGCGGCCATTGATGCTGATTTAGAAGAAAATTGGGCTGTGGTTGCCGAAGCTATTCAGACCATACTAAGGAGAGAAGGTTATCCAAAACCCTATGAGGCCTTAAAAGACCTCACAAGAACCAATGAACAGATTACCCAGTCTTCGATTCAGAAATTTATTGATAACCTGAATATTGCAGAAAATGTAAAGCTGGAATTGAGGAAAATAAGCCCTTTCAATTATACTGGAATTTATTAAAAGCTTAGACTTTCTTCAACAAGAGACGCTGCAGGGATTATCCTTAAAAGTTTTTTCTATCTATCTTTCGATAGATTGATTTAAACGGCTGGAAAAATTTTAAATTTAGCCTGCAAAAGGATCGCTATCTATTCTTATAACCCAGCATCAAATGCATCCTAAATCCATGTTTTCCCACCTCAGCAGTGACTTACCTGCCAGTTTGGTGGTTTTTTTGGTAGCGCTTCCACTCTGTCTCGGTATTGCCCTTGCTTCTGGGGCACCTTTGTTTTCGGGTATCATTGCTGGGGTTATCGGGGGAGTCGTGGTAGGCATGTTGTCAGGTTCTCATACCTCAGTTTCTGGTCCTGCAGCAGGGCTTACTGTAATTGTCCTGAATGCGATCAATGAACTGGGTGGATTTGATATTTTTCTCTTGGCTGTTTTTTTGGCAGGACTGATTCAGTTTTTGATGGGAATCCTCAAGGCAGGGGTTATTGGTTATTATTTCCCCACTTCAGTCATCAAAGGCATGTTGGCGGGAATTGGAATCATATTGATCATCAAGCAAATCCCCTACAGCCTGGGCTTAAGTCATGGAGGAAGTTTGACTGAATATATTCCGCTGATCAATGATTGGGAAAAAATAAATGATTTACAGCATATTGGCCAAGATTTAAGCTGGGGAGCCATCATCATAACAGTGGTTTCTTTAGGGGTATTAGTCTTATGGGATAAGCCCTATTTGAAAAGGGTGAGTTACATCAAACTCTTCCCTGGTCCCTTGATTGTGGTAGTCCTGGGTATACTCATCAACCACCTTTTCAAAATTTTTGAGCCTTCCATGTACTTGGAGGCCTCCGATCGTGTAATCTTGCCCGATGTTGATTCTTGGAAAGGGTTTAAGGGGCTGTTTACTTTCCCTGACTTTTCAGAGATCCTAAATGCAGAGGTTTGGATAGCGGCCATAACCATCGGTATCATCGCCAGCTTGGAAACACTCTTAAGCTTGGAAGCTGCAGACAAAATTGATCCTTATAAACGAATTTCCCCTCCCAATAAAGAATTACTGGCACAAGGGACAGGTAATATGGTCAATGGATTGATCGGAGGATTACCCGTCACAGCGGTTATTGTCAGAAGCTCAGCAAATATCAACGCCGGGGCAAAAACCAAAATGTCAGCCATATTTCATGGCATTCTACTTTTCGGAAGCGTCTTTTTAATTCCTGGCATTTTGGATATGATCCCATTGGCAAGTCTTGCGGCCATCCTACTACAGGTAGGCTACAAATTGGCCAGGTTTTCATTGTTTAAAAGCCAGGCCAGATTGGGCTGGGATCAATTTCTGCCCTTTATCCTCACCATTTTAGGGATTGTTGTCTTTGATTTATTAATTGGTATAGGGATGGGAATGGCCGTAGCTATTGTCTACATCTTGCTGAGAAATTTTCAAAATTCTCATTTTAAAGAAACATACATCAAAGAAAAAGGTGAAACTGTAAAAATTACGCTATCAGAAGAAGTAAGTTTCCTTAACAAAGGCACCTTAATAAAAGCCTTGGACGAAATTCCAGATGGCAAACATGTTATCATTGATGGTTCTAAAGCCAAAGTGATTGATTACGATGTACTTGAAGTCATAGAAAACTTCAAAACTAACGCATCTAGTAGAAACATAGACGTAGAAACCATCAAAATCCCTGGTGTTAAAATCGACGGATTACACTAAAGGAAGAAAAATTTCTGCCAGCATACAGCGTACACTTCCTCCTCCAAGCTTCTCAATGGTAGGTATCTTTGGCACAATCAGAGAAGTGTGGCGTTGAATAGCATGCAATTGTACCTTATTGAGTGAAGCATGTGCTGCCGCAGACATGATGGTAAACTTTTCTCCAGCTGGGTTTCTTAGCTCCAACATGTTTCCTGAAAATTTGAATTTTTGTTTGGCCGTTATGGGAATCATCTTCTTTCCGGACCTTTCTAAATTTTCTTGAACTTTTAGCCTTTCAGAAGCCATTGAAATACTTTCCAGGCAAACAATTGCCAATTCAGTACCCACATGCATCATCACGTTGGTATGATATATGGGAACCTGCTTGCCGTCAACCAGCTGCACAGCATCAAAATCTATCACCTGATAACCCAATAATCGACCAAAATAGGCCAAAGGCACTTCATGGGTGCGAACAGACCTGCAGGCATAAGCCAAGTGATTGACCCTGTCCAACACCAAACTTCCTGTGCCTTCCAGGTATTGTTCATCTTTTTCAAAAAAAGAAAGGTCAATGATCTCATTGATACCAAAGCCTGACTGCATGAGAAATTCCAAAATATCTTTTCTCCTTTCTAGCCTTCTATTGGGTGAAAACATAGGATAAAGTATCACTTTTCCATCCTCATGGGTGCTGAACCAATTATTGGGAAAAACTGCATCTGTCTTTTTCGGTTCCAAGGTGTCTTCCACGACCAATACCTTTATCTCATGTTTCGATAAAAGTTTCACAAATTCGTCAAACTCCTCTTGTGCCAAAGCATTGATTTCCTGCATCGGTCGAGCATCCTGCTTTTGGTAAAAATTATTATCTGCAGTTTCTGGATTAAAGCCAAAATTGCCCGGCCTGACCATAAGCACCGAGGAAGTAGTTTGCTGAGCCATTTTATAGGAGATTTTAAAGCAAATTACTTATTTTTTGTCATATCGATATAAGACGGGGTGGATATTGAAACGGGTTTCGCTCAAAGTGTAGTAGGCTTTTCCCATTGGGTCAAATGCAATGGCTTCCCCTTGAGGCTCGGGTTTATAGGGAAGAATTTTAGGATCTCTCTTTAATGCATCAGGCACAGACTCCCCTACTTTTCTTTCCCAGTAAAAAACCATGAAATAATTCTTAATGAGGATCTGGGAGCCATCAGCAGAAATATCACCGGCAACTGACATGGTAAAAGGCAAGTCCATTACCCTTTCCAATACATATTCCCCCTGAGTAAAAGCAGTTTGAGGAGCCCTGTATAAGATATTAACAGAATCTCTTTTAGACAAAATGAAAATATCTTCAGTGATAGGATCCACCATAAGTGTCTCCGCATCTTTCGGCCCATCGGGATAATTCAAAATCAGGATTTCCGGTTTCACTTCTAATTCTTTTTCTAAAACCGAAGGTTCAGGAAACCTAAAAAGCTTGATTTGATCGTATTTGGCATTATTATCCCCTATTTCCCCAACATAAATGTAAGACCGGCCCTTTTCGGGACCAGGGCCGATGGCTATATCTTCCCAATCCCTGTTTTTAACCCCCAGGAGTTTGATTTCTCCAACATCTTTGCCCAATGTATCAATCATATACACCATGGGATCACCACCACTGTCATTGTGGGTGTACAAAATCCCAGGATGTTTTCTAGAAAATGCCAATCCGCTCGCTTCATCAATGGTCCTGTTGTGGATTTTCCCTATACTTTTGGAACCTGTAAACAAAGAATCCTGATAAGCTGGTATAACAGGTAAAACCTTGGCCTGAGGTACCTTTACGGAGATCCAGAATGGCAAGGCCAAAAATAGCATGAGGGTTTTAACAAGGAAGTATTTCATTGTTGTCATGTTTTTGGAAACGTAGCTAAAGTTAAATGGTTTATTAAGAAATGTTAAACTTTAAGTAAAGTCCATCCCTCTCACCACTCAAATAATATTTTCCCCATTGTTTGATTTTTGTAAGTATTACTTTGAAACCTATTCTCACATAGAAAAGTATTATCCTAACTTTGTGTCAGAAATTGAGAACAAAACAGCTGATTGTGAATGTTTTGTTCTCCAATCTCTTATCCTTAGAACCTAAGCACCGCAAAGTGAAACCCAGCAAATTCCCGGATTACCCATTATTATTCATATTAGGCTTAATAGCCATGCTATGGCTTAGCCCAAAACCTCAATCCTATGCCCAAGAAGAACAAAGACCAGGAATAGGACACTTCAGAGGCAATATCAGCTTCACCAATAATGGATTGTCACTTATTCCCGCCTTCTCCCTTAACCGGCCGGCCGCTATCTTTGAACTTTCTTTAGGAGGAGAAAGGTTGAGTTTCGATCCAGAGATGCGTTTTGCCATGGACGGACAACCATGGTCCTTTATCTTCTGGTGGCGGTATAAGATTATCAAATCTGAAAAATTCAGATTACATGTTGGGGCACACCCCGCATTCATTTTTGAAAATACCATGGTGGATGATGGCAATGGTAATATGATTGAAAGCATGGAAGCCAAACGCTTTTTTGCAGGGGAAATCTCCCCTAGTTATGTTTTCAGTGACAAAGCCAGGGTCAGTTTCCTCTATCTGGCCGGTAGAAGCTTGGGCAAGGTCCCTTTTGCACTCAACCAATTTGTGGCCACAGGGGCTCATTTCACCAAAATCCCCCTGTCAGAAAAGTATTTCTTCAATGCCAGCCCACAGGTTTTTTACCTGAAAATGAATGAGAAAGACGGGTATTTTGCCAGCTCTTCTTTGGTGATTGGTAGAAAGGATCTCCCCATTTCATTAGGTACAATCGTGAGTAAGATCATCGTTTCAGAAATTGAAGTGGACAATTGGATTTGGAATGTGAGTTTGATTTATTCTTTCAATAATGAGTTTGTCAAAAGATCGAATCCGCTCTTGTAATTTGATATTGATTGATACCTGCCAGCCTCAGGCTGGTTGGATATTGAATGGATATTGGGATAGGAGAAATATTGAAATAAGGTGGAAATAAATTCCCATATCAGCGCTTAAAATATTCAAGTTGAGTTGATACTGGAAATTTATATCGCCGAAGGCATATATCTATCTATATCGCGAAGAATATATCGTTTGAACATAGCCTAAAGTATATTTCAATTTATATCGTGAACGAATTTCAATTGTATTTCGCGCAGCATATATCAATCATATTTCGCGTAGCATATATCAATTAAACCATGACCAAACCTGAGACCTTAGAGGAATTCTACAAAAGAAAATTCAGCTGGCTGCCTGAAAACATCCGGAATGACATCGGGCATTTCAATATGTTTGACTTGGAGCCTTATTCCCATGGGAAGCAGACGACGATTCCTTACCGTCGCAGGGATTTCTACAAAATCATGCTGGTCAAAGGCCATGGCACTGTTTATTATGCAGACCAAGTGATTGACGTGAAAAAACAAGCGCTTTCATTTTCCAATCCACTGATCCCATACAAGTGGGATCATCATGAAGCATTGAAAGGTCAATATTGCATTTTCAACCAACACTTCATGTCCAATTTTGGCAATATCAGTCAATATGAGATCTTTCAACCTACTGGAAACCATATCTTCGAATTGACAGATGAGCAAGTAAAAGAGATTGAAGTTGTTTTTCAAAAAATAGAAAAAGACTTCAAGTCCGATTACAAGTACAAATATGACAGCATACGCAATCAAATACTGGAATTGATCCATTATGGCATGAAACTACAGCCCAATATCCTGACGGACAAGCAACCTTTTAATGCTTCTCATAGGATTACAGCCATGTTTACCGAGTTATTGGAAAGACAATTCCCCATTGAGGACAACCATCCGAAATTACAGGTTCGATCTGCATCGGATTTTGCAGAGCAACTTAATGTGCATGTCAACCACCTGAACAGAGCCGTCAAGGAAACCACTGGAAAGACCACCACGCAGGTCATTGCCGAGCGGCTGATTCAGGAGGCCAAAGTACTGCTCAAACATAGTCAATGGAATGTGGGTGAAATCGCCTTTGCTTTAGGCTTTACCGAAGTACCTCATTTCAACAATTTCTTTAAAAAACATACAGGCATCACGCCTTTGAATTTCAGGAATGGGTGAAATACCCCTTTGAGGTCGAATTTTGAGGCAGAATGTCTTTAGCTCTTGCTTGCGGCAAGGCGTAATCGAAGGTTGGAATGAAAATTAATGAGCTGTCTTTTTAGGCTACGTTACCAACTTTTGGTAATTTAAAAAAAAGAAAGGGAATTGATAAAAGCCCTGCAAGAAGGAGAATCAAGTGGATTTTGATCTTCCCGACCCTGACAGGCCTGCCTGACGACGAAGGCAGGGTCGAACTTTTTAAAAATGCTTTTCTTAATCATTACCATATCACAACCATAAAATCGTTTTGGAATCAGTTCGACCCATTTAGGGTCGGAAGGGATTATTGAAAATAAAAATCTCCCTATCCACGGGTTGCACCCATGGCTATTTATAAGTTTAACCCCATTCGGGGTCTAAATGGATTATTGTCGTTGATTTGGAAAAATGACCACAAAATCCCTGTATGGCACAATACTCAAACTATTCGATTATTTGTCCATTTTGATGAAAACGCGGAACAATTGGGAAATTAAAATAAATTATGCTTATGATCTTCAAGATCCTGAAAGGATCAAACTTCTCAATAGCCCCCAGTGTAACCGGGGGATTTGAATTAACGGACCTATAGAAATTCCCGACCCTAAAGGGGTCGAACTATACGAAAGCAGATTCTACAACAAATACTTTGGATCAAATTCAATTTCATATTCCTTCAACATAGCCTTGTACTCTTCCAAAAATGTAACCATTTTATGATGCTCTTCTTGATTTTTGACGTATTGGATTAGCCTCTCTTTCGCTTTGATCGTCTCTGTGAATGCGGCATATCCATCCTGCCAACCTTTAAAATTTGGAAAGATACGTTCGCTTTTGATGAAATCACTGCTTGCCAATTTGATGTCTTTGATCAATGCTGAAGGCGCTATCATGGGGTGAACATGCGTCAAAATATGCAAATGATCTTCCATCCCATTGATCCGATATAAATGACATTTTTTATTGGTCAAAACCTGATGGATATACGCGAAAAGCCTTTTCTTTTCCGATTGGACTAAGGTTGGTTTACGGTATTTCGTGGAGAAAACAAAATGGTAGATAATCTGTGTGTAAGTGCTCATAATGAAAGAATTAAATGCCTCAAAATAAAAATACAGGTAATTTTCACTAAGTTCTATAAGTTCAAAAAACTTATCCGATTAAGATTAGTTCGACCCATTTAGGGTCGGTAAGCTTTAAGGGGACATAAATCATCTTTTCCATGGGTTGCACCCATGGCTATTGAAAAGTTTGACCCCATTCGGGGTCGTTTGATTATAATACCTGAAAATCTATTTTGTGGAAAATTAAATAATAAAGCATTTTCAAATAATCATTTCATATTTGGAAAATCCCAGACCACGAAGTGGTCAAACCTCTCAATAACTTGTCCTCCGTGGCGGAGCCCCCGGTAAACTGGTGGATTAGGATAAATAAAGGTTTGTATCATCCCGACCCTGACAGGCCTGCCTGACGGCAAAGGCAGGGTCGAACTCCTTTCTTATTATGATAATGTAAAAACTAGGATAAAAGTAACATCGAAAAGCATGGTATTGACAACCCCTTCAGGGGCTGAACTTCCGGAATGGATTTACAAATTCGAGAAAATAAAAGGGCTGGATAGCAAAAACACCTTATTTGGACATCCCCTCTTCAAACGCATTAAAATAGCCTCGACCAAGGTTGTTTTAATCATGCTTTAAAATATCTTTTTTAAAGACTGTTAAAATTTCATCTAGCAACTTTGGGAACTGCGTTTGGATAAAATTAGTTGCATCTAATTGCTTTTTTAATGCTATGTCTAATTTGTTTGTATCTCTCACACCATGTAATGAATAGAATTCAAATTCTTGATAATCTTTAAATAATTCATTTAATTTCTCAAAAAGAGATTTGATCTTTTCACTAATTTCCTCAGGTATTAGGATTATCGAATTATAATAACATATTTTTAAATTTCGATATACTTCGATAAATTCTTTTTTCTCCTGCAAGCAAAAATCATCATAAGCCATTCCCTTGGGAACTATTTTTACAGGATTAGTATAATCATTAAATTTCTGATATGTCAATACCAATTCTGAAAAAAGTTCGGTATATGCATCCAATTTCCGTTCATGAAGTCTATTAAAAACATTTCCTTTGTTATTTTTTATTAAATCAAGATTAGACCTCTCTAACTCTATTTTACTTGACAAAAAATAATCCCAAGCTTTTGGACCTAAAAAATAGATTAGAAACCCAAATAAAATCGTTGCGAGTGCATAATTCCCAAACACTTCAAGTGATGCGAAAATAAAGTCCCAAAATGTCATATACTTACAATTAAATTCATAATTTTTTCCCGTTACCACGTTTAAATTCCGAATAACTAAACGCCAATAAATTACACCGAAAAGAATTTGCGTTAACAAATAAAAAAAGTTTAATCATTTTTCTAATTTTGTTTTTAACCATTACTCCTTCTAAAATCCTAATCTTCTCCACTGTTAGGCAAAAAAATTCATGAGGTAAGGTATCAATCCTTTTCTCAATTCAATTGCTTTCTGTTTATAGTTCTTAAGGTTTGGCTTTTAGCTTAAAGAAGTTGACGATCCATTCAGCTTCTTCGGCCAAACTCAACCTCACTTAGTTCTTCTTTTTCCTTAAAATTTAATTCTTATTCTCAGTGAATCATATTCATTTTTTAAATATTTCAAGATTTATTGTAAATCAATATTTCTTGTTTTTTTATGAAGAAGTATAATCTTAGATAATAAATAATTGTCATGGTAGTTACTAAAGTTGATATTTCGATACCAATAGGAAGGTTGAAAATTAAACCTGTTATAATGGTTCCAAGAGATACCGAAAGGTAAAACACGAAAATTAACTCAAATAACTTTCTTTTATTTGAAAATTTAAAAGCTATTATCCTAAAACTACCAATTGAAAAAAGTAATATTGAAAAAAAGAAGAAAACATAAATTTGAGAACCATATAAAAATACACCTAGGTTTATGTACTTATTCAAATTTAATGGATCCCAATCTTCTCCATCTCTTAAACCTGTAATCCCATCATCTTTATACAAAAAATGAGGATTTAAATTTTCCTTTTTAGCCCTTGTAAACTCATGGGCTATGGTAATCCACAACTGGTCATTTTTATTTAACAGAAAATCTTTGATTAGAACTGTATTAGTTATTGTATCAATGTCTAATTCTACTTGATCTTCCCCTAGGTAAGATCCCTCCATCCATGCTAAATAAATTTTATTCTCCAGTGGTAGTTTTATTTTTATTGGATTTAGCCCATTTTCACCTTTAATAGGTAAACCTCCAGTGTTTTCAATGATCCATTCTGATATTGAGGCGCTTTCAGGATAAAATGATGAGATTTGGAGCCTAATTTTTGAAGGCATGACTGTTAAGTATTCATTATTCTTTAAAGAATCAGAATAATCAAAAAAATTATATCTATCTGATGCATAAATATCTTGTGATACCTTGTAAAGGGTTAACTCTTTTGTTTTGAACTCATTGTAAAGCGAAATAACCCCAATACTTAGACCTAATAACGAAACTAATAAAGATGCTATTTTAAATAGTTTTTTCATGTAACTATTTTATTTAAAGTCCCCCTTCCACAATCCTAATCTCCTCCTCGGTCAGACCATACAATTCATACACCAAAGCATCGATTTCTTTGTCAATTCGGTTCATATCTGCTTGGAGGGCTTGGGCCTTGGCTTTCTGTTCATTGAAATAGACCATCCATTCGGCTTCTTCTGCCAAACTCAACTTGACCTTGGCCTTCTTTAACTCTCCCAAAAATCCTTTGAAATCCAAATAAGGCCAGTTTTGGAGTTTTGTAGATGGTTTGTCAATTGAAAATTTAGCTTTCATTAAATCAACAAGGCTTTCTACCAATTCAAATAAACTCTGATTCATTTTCAGAATAGAATCGACTGAAGCTGTCAAGAATTTTCTTTTTTCCTCATTTAATGCGGGAATAGGAAAACTCATCAAGTTATTGACATTGAGTTTTGGGAATGCTGCTCTTGATAAATTGACATTAGACTTTCTAAAATATGTAGAACAAATCTTACTGGCTAAAATTGCCAATATTGGTTTTACAAATTCTTCCTTTCCATGCTTTGGCAAAAAATTGAAAACATCTGTATTATTTACTAATGGATGTTCCTCATATGTAATATCAATTTTTTCTTTTGACAATATTCTATTTACCAAAAGACGGGGCTTTATAAAAATTTCTTCCTTTCTAGGAGCTGCCAAATTGGGTCCATACTTGATATACTCATGAAACGGTTTGATTAAATATCTCTGGACATTTCCTGCTCCAATTAAGGGCAAATAAGTGTCATCAATTTTAGAAAGAGAATGATAAACTCTTTCATTCATCATTTCCCTTGTCTGTGGAGGGGTTCCTTTTCCCTGTTCATAAGTTTTCATCCCTTGATACCCTTCAAAATAGTCTTCGACTAAAAAATTTCCGTCTAATTCGAGTTTCTTTTCAAAAGAGATTTTTATTTCATCGTTTATTGATTCAAATAAGAATACCTGATTTGTTTCCCAAAGTTTATCCGAGATTGCGCTTAATCTTTCAGAAATAAGTTAATAATCTTTTTTGATAGCAACTACTTTTGTGGATTTTGGAAATTTGATATCTAAAGTTTTCTTTCCTGTTAGGATAACTGTATCAACTGTTGCGTCTTCAAACACACTAAAAACATTCAAAACTTCAATGCATTCATTTTCCAAAAATATTTGAATTCTAAGCTTAGAGTCATTTTGTGTAGAAAGCCAATAATTAGGAATGATTACACTGTAAAGAGAAGTGTCTGAAAGGATTTTTAAAATTCTTTCCATAAAGACAGCATAGGTATTGATTTGATATTCTGCTGTCTTGTAAGCAGAGTAAATGAAGTTTTTTGATTTCTCATCCAATGAATGAGATTGAACATAAGGCGGATTACCCACCACCACATCAAATCCTCCTTTGGCAAAGACTTGTGGGAATTGGGCTTGCCAGTCAAAGGCCAGGTCTCCAGCAACGGAAGGGTCATCGATCAGGGAGTTGCCGACTTTGATATTGGAATTGAGGCTGCTGAGTTTGCGGCCTTTCTTGGCGGTACGCAGCCATAGGGAGAGGCGGGCGATCTCGACCGATTCCTCGTTGATATCGACTCCGAAGATGTTGTTTTCGAGGATGTGGTTTTCCACATTGGGCAGAATCAATGGGGTATCAAAGAGTTGGGCTTCAAGCTCATCTACATATCGGTGCTCGGCCATCAAGAATTCGAGCACCTGATTCAGAAATGCCCCTGACCCACAGG
>NZ_AMGM01000073.1 GCF_000298295.1 Cecembia lonarensis LW9 | reverse complement strand
AAGGACCTCTCAAGTCTTTTGCAATAATTTTCCCCTCAGGATCAAGCAGATAGGTGGCCGGTATGGCGTTGATCTGATAAATCGCGGCTGCCTCAGAATTGAAATATTTCAAGTCTGAAACATGGGTCCAGGTCAACCCATCATCTGCAATGGCTTTTACCCAGGCATCATGGGTTCTGTCCAAAGAAACGCCAAAAACTTCAAATCCCTTATCATGATATTGATTATACAACCTGACCACATTGGGATTTTCCTCCCTACAAGGCCTACACCAAGCCGCCCAAAAATCTATCAGTACATAATTTCCCCTCAGGTCAGAAAGGTTGACGGGATTGCCATCCGGATCAGGCAAAGAAATCTCTGGTGCCACCTGCCCTACAGAAAGTGCGCGCATTTCATCCATACGTGCTTTCAGCCCCTGTACAGCCTTAAAATCGGGATAATTCTTGCTCATTTGTGCCACCAACTCATCCAAAAAGAAAAAATCTTTCTTCGGATTGACCATGGACAAAGCAGCCAAGGCCGCAAAACTGCCATCCATATTACCAACCAATGTCTTCATTTTCTCGGCATATTCTTCTTCCAGACCCATTGCCCTGACCTGAATGTCACGGATCTTTTCCTGATCCCTGGCGCTCATGGCTTCAAAGTACTCGTTGTTCATCATGTTAATAACAGCTTGGTACTCATTCATCAGTGCCTGTATTTCCTGCAGGTGTTTTGAATCTTCCGAGCCTTTGATCTCCAAACTGTTGTCATCTGTGAAATCATGGAAAACCTGAACATCCTGATCGTAAAGTGCCAACCTAACCTCCTTACTGTTCATCATGTCCATTATATAAAACCCCGGTCCATCCAAAGTAAGTTTGTATTCAAACTTCCCATTGGAACCCACTTCTATCTCTGCAACCTTTTCGGCACTTTCGTCTTCAATATAAGACAAAATAATGGACCCTTCCGGGGCATGCTTCAATTGACCGGAAATCACCACAGTTCCGTCAAAAGCCCTTTTACCATTTTGCCCACAGGCAAAAACCGTCCAAAGGAGCAGGGCCAATACTACTTTACTTAATAAATGCTTCATATCAATTTTCTAATAATTCCGTAAGTATTTTAGTGGCGACTTTTGGGTCTGCCTTACCCTGGGATTTTTTCATCACCTGTCCCATAAACATACCCATCAGGCCTTTTTTACCCGATTTATATTCGGTAACCTTGGCTGGGTTTTCCGCCAATACACTTTCCACCAAAGGTTTGATGCTACCCTCATCACTTTCCTGGATTAGGTTCAACTCCTGGGCAATTTCCAAAGGAGACTTGGAAGTATGCGCCAACATCACCGGATAAATCTTCTGGGAAGCGACTGAGAAATTCACCTTGCCTTCCTCAATCAGGGCAATAAGGTCCGCCAAGCGCTCAGGGCTGATCGGAAAATCCTCAATCTGTAACGACAATTCGTTCA
This sequence comes from Cecembia lonarensis LW9, assembly GCF_000298295.1. Lineage (GTDB taxonomy): Bacteria > Bacteroidota > Bacteroidia > Cytophagales > Cyclobacteriaceae > Cecembia > Cecembia lonarensis. The sequence goes on along the minus strand of NZ_AMGM01000073.1, from coordinate 17,905 downwards.
AATAAGATTTCACCGGACCCATCATCCAGTTGGATGCCGCCTTATAATTACTGGTCAGCTCACATAAAGCCTCAAAATAAAGGGCAATTTCCTTACTATCTGTTAATACCCCCGCATCATATTCAGGCAAACCATAGGAATGGACGAACTTATGGTGCAGCTCCCTGGGCAGAGCAGGCATGGCCTCTCGGATACTGTCCAGCCACTCCTCCGAAATCAGCACAGGGCTTAGGTCCGGCTCAGGAAAATAACGGTAATCATTGAGGTCTTCTTTGGTACGCATCCCTGATGTCGTACCGGTATTCGCGTCAAAGGTTCTGGTTTCGGAGATGATTTCTACCCCCTTTTCGATCAGGTCAATCTGACGCTGAAACTCGTGTTCAATAGCCCTGGACACATTTCTGAAAGAGTTCATGTTCTTTACCTCCACCTTCTTGCCATATTCCTGAGCTCCCCTCAAACGGACTGAAACATTAGCATCACAGCGCAAGGAACCTTCTTCCATATTGCCATCACAAATATCCAGGTAACGGACCAGTTTCTTGATTTCCACTAAGTAAGCATAAGCCTCTTCAGAAGATCGGATATCCGGCTCTGATACAATTTCTATCAAAGGCACTCCTGCACGGTTGAAATCCACCAAAGTATCCGCCTCGCCTGCAAGGTGCATGGATTTTCCGGCATCCTCCTCCAAATGGATACGGGTAAGTGCGATGGATTTTTTGCTGCCATCCGGCAAAGTAACAGGCACCTCTCCCCCGACACAGATTGGATCCTTATCCTGAGTAATTTGGTATCCCTTCGGAAGGTCAGGGTAGAAATAATTCTTTCTTGCAAAAATATTGGTACGGGTAATGTCAGAATTACAGGCCAAACCCATCTTGATGGCATATTCTACCGCCTTACGGTTTACCTTCGGTAAGGTGCCAGGATGCCCTAAGGTAATGACGGAGATGTGGGTGTTGGGCAGGTTGCCAAACTCGGTGGAATCCGAGGTGTAAATTTTACTCTGAGTCAACAACTGGGCATGGACTTCCAACCCCACTACCAACTCATATTTACCTGTTACTTCTGCTGAAAGCATGTTTGTCTTTAATTACATCTAATACTCCAAAAATGGATGCAAATTCAACTAAAACCAAATTTAGGCCTTTTTATTCTATGATTGGCTACCAAATAGGACCTTGGCCTTTTCGATCACCTCTGGCAAGCCGGCCAGGTTTTTTCCTCCCGCTGTCGCAAAGAAAGGCTGACCACCTCCCCCACCTTGAATAGACTTGGCCAATTCACGTACCGTTTTGCCTGCATCCAAACCTTGAGCAGCCACCAATTCCTCGTTGATGACAACAGCGATCTGAGGCTTGCCCGCAATATCTGCTGCCAATACCGCCAACACCTGTTCCACTTCATTTTTTAACTCAAATGCCAATTTCTTCAAAGCATCGGCCGATGGCAATTGCACCTGCTCAATGATCAGGTTCATACCATTCATGGCAATGGCCTTTTCCATAAGTTTGGTTTTCAGCGAAGCCGCTTCCTTGAGGTGCAAGGCTTCTATTTCCTTCTTCAGCTCATTACGCTCATGTAAAAGCCCCTCTAAGGATTTTTTCAGGTCTTTGGGATTTTTCAACAGGTCCTGCAGTTCTTTGATCAAGGCCAGCTGTCCGTTGACATATGACTCTGCAGACTTGGCAGTAATCGCCTCAATCCTTCTCACCCCAGCAGAAATGGATCCTTCGGAAACGATCTTGAACAAACCAATATTTCCTGTTGCCGGTACGTGGGTTCCTCCACAAAGCTCTACAGAAAAATGCCTATCAAATGTGATCACACGCACAAAGTCCCCATATTTTTCACCAAAAAGGGCGGTAGCTCCCTGTTTTTTAGCATCCTCAATAGGCACATTCCGCTGTTCACCCAAGGCAATGTTTTCCCGGATCTTGGTATTGACGATCTGCTCCACTTCAGTGAGCTCCTCCTCAGTCATCTTGGCAAAATGTGAAAAGTCAAAACGCAACACATCCTCATTCACCAAAGACCCTTTTTGCTGAACATGTCCCCCAAGCACCTGCCTGAGTGCGGCGTGCAAAAGGTGAGTGGCGCTGTGGTTGCTCATGGTCAACCTACGCTTTTGCTCATTGACCTGTGCGGCAAAAACCACCTTGGGATCTGCAGGCAAACGGTCCACAAAGTGGACGATCAGGTCATTTTCCTTTTTGGTATCCAACACCTGAATGCGCTCCCCTTCACTTTGCAACCAACCCTGATCTCCTACCTGTCCCCCACTCTCAGCGTAAAAGGGGGTGCGGTCTAAGACCAATTGATAACGGTCACCTTTTTTATCTTTGATCTGTCTGTATTTGATGATGCGGCTCTGACTCTGTAAGTAGTCATATCCCACAAACTCCACTCCCTCCTCTTCATGCACCATGACCCAATCACCTGTTTCCTGCTCCGCGGCCGCCCTTGACCTGCTTTTCTGCACTTCCATCTCTTTGGTGAAACCGGATTCGTCTACCGAATAGCCTGACTCCCTGGCGATCAGAGAGGTCAGATCCAATGGAAAACCATATGTATCATAGAGTTCAAAGGCCACCTTCCCATCAACAAGCTGCGAACCGGTCTTACTCATTTCTTCTTTGATCTGATCCAGTTTTTTCAGGCCATTATCCAAGGTCCTGAGGAAAGAAGCCTCCTCCTCCATGATCACCTTGGCAATAAAATCCTGCTGTGCAGCTACTTCAGGGAAGATCTCCCCGAAATTCTCAGCCAATAAAGGCATCAATTCGTATAAAAAAGGTTTCTGAAAACCTAAAAAGGTATACCCATAACGCACCGCTCTTCTTAAAATCCTTCTGATCACATAGCCTGCCTTATTGTTAGAGGGCAATTGTCCATCGGCAATTGTAAAGGCAATGGCGCGGATGTGATCCACAATGACGCGCATGGCGATATCTGTTTTCTCATCCCTCCCATAACTTTTTCCCGATTTCATTTCCACCGCATGGATGAAAGGCATAAAAACATCCGTATCGTAATTGGAGGATTTTTGCTGAATGGCCCGTACCAACCTTTCAAAACCCATCCCGGTATCCACATGCTTAGCGGGTAGTTCTTTCAGGCTGCCATCGGCCAGACGGTTAAACTGCATGAATACCAAGTTCCAGATTTCAATCACCTGGGGGTGGTCATTGTTGACCAGGTCATAGCCATTCTCCTTATTGCGCTCCTCCTCGGTTCTCAGGTCTATATGGATTTCAGAACAAGGACCACATGGGCCAGTGTCACCCATCTCCCAAAAATTATCCTTTTTGCTTCCGAACAGAATCCTGTCTTCAGGCACAATGCCTTTCCAAATATCAAAAGCCTCAGTATCTTTTTCGAGTTTATCGCCCGCATCTCCTCCAAACACAGAAACATATAGCCTATCCTTAGGCAAACCATAAACTTCAGTGAGCAATTCCCAGGCCCATTCAATCGCATCTTTCTTGAAATAATCTCCAAAAGACCAATTACCCAACATCTCGAACATGGTGTGGTGGTAAGTATCCACCCCTACTTCTTCCAGGTCATTATGCTTTCCCGATACCCTTAGGCACTTTTGGCTATTGGCCACGCGGGTAAATTTGGGAATATCATTGCCCAAGAAAAAATCCTTAAACTGATTCATACCGGCATTGGTAAACATCAGAGTAGGGTCATTTTTGACAACTATGGGAGAAGAAGCGACGTATTGATGCTGTTTGGATTGAAAAAACGCAATAAAAGTACTTCTGATTTTCTTTGCTTCCATGTAAGCTTTTGAGTATGTTCGGATTGAATTAAATTATTACTATATTTGCGGACTTTATATTTTGAATCACCCTGGTCCGATTGGGCTACAAAATTAGCAGAATTACCCTTCAAATCGTAATGAGTAGAATAAAATATTACTACGACCCCAAGACTTGTAAGTATGAGAGGTACACCCGCAGCAAATGGGATATCGCATTGAATGCCTTAGGCTTTCTGTCCCTGTCATCCATTTTAGCCATCATTTTCATCATCACTTTCAATGTTTACTTCGACAATCCCAAGGAGCTGATGCTCCGAAAGGAAAATAACGAATTGAAGTTCTATTATGAAATGCTGGAGGAGGAAGTTGGCAAGATGAACCAGATGTTGGCTGATCTTCAGCACAGGGACGACAACCTTTACCGTATCATTTTTGAAACGGAACCTATTGCCCCTGAAATCAGAAGGGCAGGTGTAGGTGGCTCGGACCGGTACAGAGATATCCGGGAGAAGGGCATCAACCAAGAGCAAATGGTCATTTCCCTGCACAGCAAAATCGATGCCTTGAAGCGGCAATTGTATGTGCAGTCCATCAGCTATGATGAGGTCTCAGAGATGGCCCTCAAAAAAGAAGAATATTGGGCAGCTATTCCTGCCATTCAGCCTATATTGAATGAAAACCTGAATTTATTGGCCTCCGGTTTCGGTATGCGTATCCATCCGATCTTAAAAGTAAGGAAGATGCATACCGGTGTGGATTTCACGGCTCCTAAAGGCACCCCTATTTACGCCACAGGCGATGGTGTGGTGAAGGATGTGAAAACCGTGTTTGGAGGATATGGCAAATACATTGAGATCGACCATGGCTTTGGTTTTGTGACGCGTTATGCGCATATGAATGATTTTGCAGTGAAAAAAGGACAGAAGGTGAAGCGGGGCGACAAAATCGGAACCGTGGGTAATACCGGCTCTTCCACCGCGCCGCACGTGCATTATGAGGTGATCAAGGATGGCAGGTATGTGAATCCAGTGAATTATTTCTTCAAAGACCTGACCCCGGAGGAATACGATATGATCTTGGAGCTGGCGTCCAAAGAAAACCAATCGCTTTCTTAATCATTTAGCATACATTTTCATTAAAAAAGGCCCTATCTGCAGATATGGCCTTTTTTGTTGTCCCGCGGTTGGTGAGCCTGTCGAACTACTGGTATCTGAGCTTTCAGCTCTTTTTTTTAACCGCAATGGACCCAAAGGTTTCGCAGAGGATCGCAATCCTTATAATGAAAATTCAACCTTACCAAGCTACTCATTCATCACTTTTCATTCATCATTCTTCATTCTAATGCGATCCGGTTTCATTTCGGCGGCATATTGCGAACGAACTTCTCAGAAGATGCTTGTGCCGCCTCTGGGATCGCGGTGACCTCAATTAACCCCAGGTTCCTACCCTCCCAATTGGCCATCGCATTGAACCTGGGGCTAATAAGGGTTCAGCCCTGTTGGGGCTGTTCTTTATCTACAGCCGTATATTGAAAAGGAATGGAAAGCATTTACAGCTTGGAATTAGTGGAAATTCGCAAGCCTCGCGCCTAATTCAATATCCCTTTGATTGTTTGGGATTAAGAAAGCGCTCAAAAAAGATTTAAAAGGTCAAAATCAATAATATTCGTGCAATTAGTGTAATTCGTGGACCAAAAAAAGCGAAGCTTTTATCTGTGTCCATCCTCATACATAGGTGGTTAAATTCAACTTCTACCGGAGTTGGGGACCGTGTTCTTAAACCAGCTTCAACCACAACACCTGTCTGCCGTCGCGGAACCCGACAACAATTACAACCCGTCCTCATTCCCTTCTAAATTCTCCACTCTTAATTCATCATTCCTAATTCATCATTCTACATTCCTAATTCATCACTTTTCATTCTACACTCATCACTTTTCATTCTACACTCATCACTTTTCATTCTACACTCCTCACTCTCCACTCCAATCCACCTCCTCAATCCGCCCTGTCTCCAAATAACACAAATACCCCCTCACAGCCTTGCCACTCAATCTCCCCACCAAATCCATATACTCCTTCACCTGCTTTTTATCCCTTTCATACACCTCCCCGGTCTTGAAGTCCACTACCACTGCCTCATTTTCAGACAAAATCACCCGATCGGGACGCTTTTCCTGACCACCAGGCAACAAAATACCCTGCTCGCTCAGCAATTGGCCCTGACCCTCAAACCAAGAAGCAAAAACAGAATCAGCAAAAAGCCCCTCCAATTGCTCCTGAACCTGTTCCATCTCCCCCCCTGTCCAATCGCCCTTCAAAATAAAAGGACTCCAACTGCTGCCCAGCTTCCTCCCTGTTCCTGGATTTTTCCAACAACTCATGCACCAACACTCCAAAATCCCGTTTTCTACGCTGCTCTAAACCTTCTACCGAAAAATCCACAGCATATTTCCTCACCTGCAAAAGAGAAGACCAATTCTGATATGCCCAACGCAAGGGAAATGGCTCACCCTTTTCCATACCGGCACTCACCTTCCCCTTCCATTCCCCAAAATCAAAGACCCGCGATTCCCTGTCAAAACTGCCTGCAAAATCAAAATCACCCTGCGCCAAAACAGCCCCTTCTAAAATGCCCTGCAGGTGGTATGCCAATTGATTCCGTGCCCCATCGGTCTCCTTAGACCTGTACGGCGATATCCCCCAAAATACCTCTTCCGCACGGGTAAGGGCCACATATATCATGTTGAGCGCATCCAAATACGCCAACACTTCTTCTGCCGCATAAATATCCTTAAAGTCTGAGTTCAAGAGGTCCTTGTTTAAGGTCAAAGGCAAAACTACCCTCGGGCCATCTTCCTGTAAGGCATAAGGCGCCCAGACCACATTGCCCTTCGAAGTATCAAAAATCCGCCAATCCAAAAAAGGCATCATCACCACCTTAAACTGTAGCCCCTTGGACTTATGGATGGTCATGATTCGCATGGCATTGTGGCTCTCCGGAATCTTCACCGTCCGCTTATCCCTATGCTCCTCCCACCATTCCAGAAAACCTGCCAGATCAGCCCGGTTGTTCTTCACAAAATCATAGACCGCCTCCTTGAAGCCTGAAATATAGGCCCGCTCCAAAGCGCCGGTTTGCAGGTCCAGCAAACCAATAAGCTCTTCCACCACCTCAATCAAAGGCAATTGTAAGAGCTGATGCACTGCGTCTGAAAATGCCTCAGCCTGTTCCCTTATGGTCTCAGGCATCTGCTTTTTATCAAAAAGGGCATGGGTGACAGGATGCCCCTTCAGCACCGCCTGATAATACCACATGGTCTTCCAGGCCACCTGATCATCAGGATGATGCAGGTAAGACAAGCCAGCCAACAAAGCCTTGACAGAGGCTGACTTGTGCAGGAACATGGACTCATCCGACAAAACATCAAAACCATATGGCAAATCTGGATTATCGGCAGCAAAAGCCATCAGACAATCTGCTATCGCCTCTCCCTCCACTTTCGTCCTTACCAAAAATGCCATATCCCGCAACAAATAACCCCGCTCCTGTAGCTCCATCACCTGCTGGGGGATTCTTTCCAAAACCTGCTCCGAAAACTTACCCCCCTCTTCCTTTTGTTCCTCCAGAAATTCCAAGCGCACCTTGCCCTTAAAAGGTGCTTCCTGCTTAGCTGGCGCGACTTTTTGCCAAACATCCTCGTAGGCCTTGCCCAATATACCAATCATCTCATCCCTGCCACTTAAGGACCTTTGAAAAGAGAGGGGAAGTTGGGCAAATAGCGCATTGTTAAATGCCACCACATGGGGAAGACTCCTGTAATTCGTGGATAGGTTACGGTTATCTACATAATCCGAACCTAATTGCCTTTCCACCTCTTCCAATAGCAAGCGCATCTCACCACCACGCCACCGGTAGATGGACTGCTTTACATCACCTACCAGCAAATTGGTATTGCCCTGTGCCAGGGAATTCTCCAACAAAGGTTTAAAACTGGCCCACTGAAAGCCTGAGGTGTCCTGAAATTCATCGATCAGGTAATGCTTGAACTGATTGCCCACCTTTTCATAAATGAATGGGGCATCATTTTCCTTGGTAATCTCCTTGAGGAATTCATTGGCATCCGAAATCAGGAGGATATTTTCCTCCTCTTTCAAAAAGATCAGCTCCTCCAAAAGGTATCGGAAAATGCCAAAGACAAAAAGGTTTCTGGAAATGGCCTCCAAAGTTTTCCAAGCCTCAGAATTTTCAGGAAACTGCCCCAAAATCTTCCCCAAACCTTGATGGTAAGCCCTGTAAATATTGTCCTTAAGCTGACTGGTCTTGGTCGCCCATCCCTCTTCAGAAAAAGGCAATGCTAATTGTGTGTCGCTGAGTTCCGGAAAAGGAGACAGCCTGTCACCCAGCTTGTCAAACTTCAGCGCAAAAGTCCGGTTGCCTCCCTTGAAATCTGTCCATTCCAAACCCTGGGCCATTCGGATGGCATTGGCTTCCTGTTTCAATTCATTTGCCAGGTTTATCAAAGCCTGCTTACGCTTTTTGAGCTGTTTTTGCAGGGCCTGCATTTGCTCCTTTTCCTTTAAAAAAGCCCTGATCTCCCCAGCATACTTTTTGAAGTCTTCCTGAAAAAGCTCCCGGCCCAATTCCCTGATTTTACGCCTGATATCCCAAGAATTGCCTTTTTCAATCTCTTCGGTGGCATAAGCTACCAGCCATCGGTGCAAATCGGCATCATCCATCACCTTTTCCACAACCCGGTCTACCACCCTTCCAAGGACAGCCCCTTGATCGAGCTCCACCTCAAACTTGGCATTCAGGTCCATCTCCCGGGCAAAGGCCCTGACCACCTTTTGAAAAAAGCTGTCAATGGTACTCACTGAAAAACGTCCGTAATGATGCAGAATGGCAGTAAGGGTATTTTTAGCATGCAGCTGCAATGCCACGGCATCCAAGCCCAAGCTTTCCATCAGCTGCTGGTCCATATGCTCGCCCAGACTCACCTCCCTGCTCAGCCTGGTCAACTCCCTCAGGATTCGCTCCTTCATCTCCTGGGTGGCCTTATTGGTAAAGGTGACAGCCAAAATGGAATGGAAAGCCTCCGGATATTTTAGGGCCAGCTTGAGGTATTCCATGGTCAGGGTGTAGGTTTTCCCCGAACCGGCAGAAGATTTATAGATGATAAAAGGTTTAGCTTGGGAAATCATGGTCAAAAAGGCTTTTATCAAAGCAAAAAAAATATTACCCAAAAACAAAATGAATGACAAAGCTTGTCACAAAAAAAGATTTCTGAAGGAAAACTTCGTTTTTCAAGAAACTTTGTTCTTGGGAGCACGGGAGCTGGTACGCATGTCCTCAGCTGAGGTAGGGGCGGATAAAAAATCCATAATCAACTCTGTGCCCTCACCCTCCTTACTCTTGATGGATACCTGACCTCCGTTGACTTCCATAAACTGTTTCACCAAAAGCAGTCCCAGCCCTGTTCCGACTTCCTTATCGGAACCCAAACTCGAATCCACAAAACTATGGGCAGACTCCAGTTCAACCCTTCTTTTTTCAGCCATACCTGGTCCCTCATCACGGATATGCAGGCGTAAAAACTCCTTGTTTTTGGAAAAGAAAATCTTTATCTCACCACCTCTTGGACTGTACTTGATGGCATTATTGAAAACATTCTGCAAGACCAGCAGCAATTGGACCCGATCAAAAATGACCCGGTCAAAATGTAGATAAGCATTAAAATCCGTACGAATACCCTTGATCCTGCAGGGGTGTTCAAAATTACCCAAAACTTCCTGCATGGTAGCGGATAAGGCAATCTCTTCTGATTTGGGCTGTATACCCCCCATCTGGGTCTTGGCCCATTGAAGTAGGTTTTCCATCAAGCGCTCGGTTTTATCCACCTGAAGATAAAGCAAGGGAAGCCCCTTTTTCAGGTCCTCCGGATCCATAATCTCCTGACTGTTGAGTTCCAAAAACTGCTTCAAAGTCTGAATAGGCGACTTCAGGTCATGGGTAAGAATGGAAAAAAGTTTGTTCTTCGCCAAATCCATCTCCTTTAATTCCTCATTCTGCTTGGCTGTAAATTCTTTTTGTTCCTGAAGTTCCTTATTGACCGCCTCCAGTTTTTGTCCAAATGCTATTTTTAATTTCAGATTACGTCTGTAAGCATACAATAGTCCCATTAAGAGCAGTAGCAGTACAAACAATCCGATGACAAAATACTGCGTAAAGCGGGCTTGCTGCTCAATGATCTCTTTTTCATTCAATAAACGTTCATTGTCAGCTTCTGCCAATTGAAGTTTGAGGAAACTGATCCCCTGACTTTTTTCCCTGTTATACAGGCTATCCCGATGCATACTGTTTATCCGGGCATATTGCAATGCGGAGGACTGATCTCCCAGCCCCTCATAGGCCTGGGAAAGCAACCTGCTCGCTCTTTCCATATCCCAGTAAACACCCATTTCAGAGGCCACAGTTAAAGCTTTTTTAGCGTGTTGAACAGCCTGATCATACCTACCGACCTCTATCTCCAATTCAGCCAGACCTGCATACAAAAAGGTTTTTTCCCAGTTGCTCAGCCGCTCCTCCTGTCCCAAAAGGTACTGATAATACCAACGTGATAGGTCATAATCTTCGAGCGCATGATACACCTTACCCATACGGTTATAGATCATGGTTAATTGCTGCTCATCTTCATTGACTTTGGCAATTTCTGCCGCCTTTTGCAAGCTTTGAATGGCCTGCTCATAAAATTTCAATTCGGAGAGGGAGATACCCAGGTTAAACAGGTTTCTTGTAATATTTTCTGCATCACCTAAAGCCTCATTGATGGTCAAGGCCGCTTGAAACAAATCAACAGCATCCGCATACTCATGCTGGGCCAAGGCAATCAGACCCCTGCCGTTGAGCGCTGTCCCTAAATCCGATTGGCTACCGAGTCTGAGGGCCAGTTCGTAAGCTTCTACATAGTAGTTGAGGGAGCGGTTATATTTTCCCGCGATGTAATAAATACCCCCTTGTTGTCCACGTACCCGCAATAAAAGTTGCTCATCCTGATCGGCCAATGCTTCTGCTTTTTGGGCATAATAGGCAGCAGAGTCAAAGTTTTCATACCTGAAATCCCTGGCTTTTTGCAAAAACTGCTCAAACTCCTGTAGTTTACTCTGCCCAAAGAGGGGGGAAGTACATGCTATCATCAAGGAGCATGCAAAAAAAAGAAAATTTCTAAGAGGCTTTAACATTAGGGTGATTAAAGTAATTTACCTGTAAAGTAAATGAACAGTTTACATATAAAAAAAATTAATGGGAAATTTGCATTCCTTTAAAAGTCTGAATTTACTTCCTCCATATCCCAAAAATCAGTAAGTTGGGTAGAATTCTTTTTCAACCAATGTCAATGCATTCAGTTTTTACATCCTTGGATTCTATAGACGCCTTTCTGAAGGGGGAGGATGGTCGGAAAGCCATAAATGGTCTTGGGCCCTACATCACAAAAATTGAGCAGGAAATGCTGCGGGTGGAAAAAGCTTTTCCCCTGACCTTGACCAAAGAATCCAGGATGCGCTTCATAGACTTGGAAGACATCAAGACCGACCTGAAAAAAATAATCCTATCATCTGGACTGATGGTAGATTATGATGGAGAAGAATGGATTGAAGGGCAGGAAATGCTTGAAGGTATCAGGCCTTTGGGTCAACTATCACCCATCAAGGCCTGTAAATTGCTGAGCATGGTCATGATAAAAGATGCTTCTGATTATGGTTACTACGAACAGCAACTGAAAAACGGAATACTTTTGAAGATTTTAAAAGCGATTACCCAAAAAGGGGAAAAAGAGCAATAAATCAAAGCTCTCAAAATTCTAAAGGCAGTTGATCGGGAATTGTGGCTAATCGGGATTTGCCATCCCGATCTGTTGTCCCACGGTTGGTGAGCCTGTCGAACCATGGTTGGTGAGCCTGTCGAACCATTGGTATCTGAGCTTTCAGCTCATTTTTTTAACCGCTATGGACCCAAAGGTTTCGCAAAGGATCGCTATCATTATAATGAAAATTCAAACTTACCAAGCTCCCGTTGTCCCGTTGTCCCGCGGTTGCGCCGCGGGACCACTGGTCTTTGAGCTTTCAGCTCATTTTTTAACCGCAATGGACCCAAAGGTTTCGCAAAGGATCGCAATCATTATAATGAAAATTCAACCTTACCAAGCTCCCCATTCTTCACTTTTCATTCTTCATTCTTCATTCTAATGCGATCCGGTTTCATTTCGTCGGCGGGTGGCGGTCGAACTTCTTAACAGATACGTGCGCCGACTCTGGAGTCAGGCTGGGCATTATTACCCCAGGGTTCTGGTCGTTCCTCCCATCACCCCGGGCTGTAACAGGACGGGCTTTCAGCCCTATTCTTGAAATCAGTAGTATCAAGAACATTCCCACATTCAGGTAGGCAAGTATGGAAATTCATGTAATTCTTGCCTGCTGCAGGCAGGCGTGGACCAAAAATTCCATTTCTTAAACAGAACAAAACCCCCAAACCTTCCAAGCTCCAACCCTTTTTACTTTTTCCTTTTGCCTTGGGTCTTATTAATCCTCCCGTTGTCCCGCGGTTGCACCGCGGGACCAGGGTTGGTGAGCCTGCCGAACCATGGTTGGTGAGCCTGCCGAACCATTGGTCATTGAGCTTTCAGCTCTTTTTTTAACCGCAATGGACCCAAAGGTTTCGCAGAGGCTTTTTTAGATGGTCTGGGTTCCTATCGTCGGCGGGTGGCGGTCGAACTTCTTAACAGATACGTGCGCCGACTCTGGGATCATAATACCTATATTCAACCCGGGGCGGCGTTCCTTGCCCCGGGCTATGATATATAAGGCCTTCAGCCTTTTCTTATTCCTATTTGGTTCAAGAACATTAGCGGAAATTCGCAAGCCTCGCGCCTAATTCTTTTTTCCCTGATGGCTTTGATCACAGAAAAAGGGCAAAAACCCCTAACTACCTCAAAACCTAGGTAATTCGTGCAATTCCTGCCTGCTGCAGGCAGGAGTGTAATTTGTGGTTCAAAAATTCCATTTCTTAAACAGAACAAGACCCCCAAACCTTCCAAGCTCCAATCCTTTTTCCTTTTGCCTTTTTACTTGGCTCTTAAACCCATTTCTCACTCAATAAAACCCTTTCACCAAATCAATCCGCCTAAACTCCACCGGTCCGTGGTCGCCCTGCAGCATGATAGGACCTGGCAGGGCTTCATGACTGTCCAAAGCGCCACCGGTAATCCCCGGAATGATCTGATCGGTGATGATCTGCTTGCCATTGGCTACAATGGTCAATCTCCTGCCCACCAACATGATGTGATAGGTTTGCCACTCTCCCGCTGGTCGGGCCGCCATTTCATTGGGGGTTAGAAAACCATAAACTCCTCCAAAAAGCAGGCTGTTCGGCTCCTTTCCATAATCATCCTGTATCTGAACCTCATACCTTCCCCTTAGGAAAATACCGGAGTTGCTGCCCTCAGGATAGCGGAACTCCACCAACAATTGAAAATCCTCAAATTTCTCTTCTGTAATCAGGTTGGCACCGGTCTTGGATGAAGTCAAAATACCATTCTTTACTTCCCATTGGTTTTCATCCGCATCGGCATACCAACCTTCAAGATCTTTCCCGTTAAAAATAGCAATGGGCTGTCCCCAAGTAGGTTGTCTTTCCCTGACCAAAGCAGGCGCCCGCTCCCCAACAAAAGTATACACGCCACCATTGGGATGCTGAATGCTTCCGCTGAGTTTGCCATCGGAGAGGTTACCTTGAAAAACCAGGTTTTTATCTGTCATCTGCCATTGTGGGGGTATGGTAAAGTGAACTTTTCCATTGTCAAAATACACCTCGGAAATCGGCCTCGCACTGCCATCATCTCCCACAAAATATCCTACCAAAACCTTAAAACCGGACAGTTTTACCTCCAACCAGGAAGGGGCTTTCTTGCCATCCATATCTACGGTCAAATTCCAGCGTCCGATCAGATCAGCCGGTTGACTGGGAGAAAGCGCATGTGCAACCCTTATTTTGGAGTCCTCCAGATTCAATTCCTGCGAAATACCGGAAGGTAGGAAAGCAAGCGGCTGATCCTGTGCCCAGGAGGAAAGGGTAAAAGCCAGGCTTAAGCTGAAGACTGAAATAAAACGGTATAAATCATTGATTTTCATAGGTATAAATTTTGGGTTGAAGAAATGCATTGAAGCAATAAGGTTTAACACACCCAAAATAAGGAAAACAAGCTGCTTTTAGAATAAAAATCCGGAAATTGTCCCGCGGTTTCACCACAGGACCACGGGTGGTGAGCCTGCCGAACCATGGTTGGTGAGCCTGCCGAACCATTGGTCATTGAGCTTTCAGCTCATTTTTAACCGCAATGGACCCAAAGGTTTCCGCAGAGGTTTTTTAGATGGTCTGGCTTCCTATCGTCGGCGGGTGGCGGTCGAACTTCTTAGTAGATACGTGCGCCGACTCTGGGATCATAATACCTATATTCAACCCGGGGCGGCGTTCCTTGCCCCGGGCTATGATATATAAGGCCTTCAGCCTTTTCTTATTCCTATTTGGTTCAAGAACATTAGCGGAAATTCGTAAGCTCCGCGCCTAATTCTTTTATCCCATGATGACTTTGATAACAGCAAAACATCAAGATACCTAACCAGCCTTAAATCAAACCAATTCGTGCAATTCCTGCCTGCTGCAGGCAGGAGTGTAATTTGTGGTTCAAAAATTCCATTTCTTAAACAGAACAAGACCCCCAAACTTTCCAAGCTCCAACCCTTTTTCCTTTTGCCTTTTGCCTTGGCTCTTAAACCCATTCTTCACTTTTCATTCATCATTCTACATCATCACACCCTTCCGGGGCTGTTTCGCAAAAGATCCACCTGACAGCCCGCATGCAAAAAAAAAATCACACAAGCAGTTACCATTTCGGTAACTTTTTAAATTATATTTACGACTAATAATTGAAAAAAGACTTTGAGAGTTATTGCCAAAAGGACACTGAGGGAATTCTGGGAAAAACATGCTGATTGTGAAGAAAAATTAAAATCATGGTACCACGAAGCAGATAGCGCCAATTGGAAGTCTCCCAATGAAATTAAGAGAGATTATCCAAGTGCTAGCATATTAGCTGATAACAGGGTGGTTTTTAACATTAAAGGAAATAATTACAGATTAATTGTCAAAATCAATTATGAGTATGGATTGGTCTGGATTAGATTCATCGGTACTCATGCAGAATATGATAAAGTTAATGCAAATGAAATTTAAAAGACATGGAAATTAGACCTATAAGAAGTTTGAATGACTACAATAATGCACTTGAAAGATTAGAGCTGATTTTTGATGCAAAACAGGGTACAACAGAAGGTGATGAATTGGAGATATTAACAATTCTAATTGATAAATATGAAAAGGAAAATTTCCCAATTGACTTACCCGATCCAATAGAGGCAGTGAAATTTAGGATGGAGCAATTAAATATGAAACAGAAAGATTTAGTGGAGACAATTGGCTTTAAAAGTAGGGTGAGTGAAGTGCTAAACAAAAAAAGGAAATTAACCCTTGATATGATTAGGAAGTTACATGAAGAACTGAACATTCCAACAGATATTCTTATAAAAGAATACCAAATCGCGAAATAGTACATATTTCGGGTTTAACCACAGCGGCTCCGTTGTCCTGCGGTTGCACCGCGGGACCACGGTTGGTGAGCCTGCCGAACCATGGTTGGTGAGCCTGCCGAACCATTGGTCATTGAGCTTTCAGCTCTTTTTTTTAACCGCAATGGACCCAAAGGTTTCGCAGAGGCTTTTTTAGATGGTCTGGGTTCCTATCGTCGGCGGGTGGCGGTCGAACTTCTTAACAGATACGTGCGCCGACTCTGGGATCATAATACCTATATTCAACCCGGGGCGGCGTTCCTTGCCCCGGGCTATGATATATAAGGCCTTCAGCCTTTTCTTATTCCTATTTGGTTCAAGAACATTAGCGGAAATTCGTAAGCTCCGCGCCTAATTCTTTTATCCCATGATGACTTTGATAACAGCAAAACATCAAGATACCTAACCAGCCTTAAATCAAACCAATTCGTGCAATTCCTGCCTGCTGCAGGCAGGAGTGTAATTTGTGGTTCAAAAATTCCATTTCTTAAACAGAACAAGACCCCCAAACTTTCCAAGCTCCAACCCTTTTTCCTTTTGCCTTTTGCCTTGGCTCTTAAACCCATTCTTCACTTTTCATTCACTCCTCATTCTACATTATCACACCTCATCCATCGGTGGTTAAATTCAACTCCTACCGGAGTTGGGCGGACAGGGGACTTAAAACCGGCTTCAACCACCGGGTTGTACCCGGGGTAAATAACCTTCGGTATTGGACGCCTTCTGCGTCCTAATCCCCATACAGAACAAGACCTCCGAACCATCCAAGCTCCAACCCTTTTTCCTTTTGCCTTTTGCCTTGGGTCTTATTAATCCACCCCTGCAACCCGCCCCCTCTCTATTTAAAAATCCTTTGATCAAAGGGGAATTTTTCAATTTTCTTGATCGAAATACGTTTAAAATCCGCATGATAGGGATTGATAAGCACATTATAATCCCCCATGGTGACCACAGACGGAATAAAAAGCAGGGCAAATTTATTTTGCTCCACAAAGGAATCTCCGATTTTCTGGGTAGAGGGAGGATGTGGAAAAGCCTTCCAGTCCAAAGGCAAATCATTTTCCGTGAGTTTTAAAAAAGGAACATCATTAGGTATTTCAATCGTCATCAATACATAATCATCAGGAAGCGTGGCCCATGTCAGATGAACCGCTACTTCAGCCATCGCCAAGGACCTGTTTTCTGCCGTATAGATCAGTTCTATCCCTATGGAATTCCAACGGGCACCTTTGATGGCTGCACCTTTTCCTGACAATGGAAGGGCATATTTTTCTCTGGCAAGCCTAAAAACCTCCATTTACACCAAAATACCATGGTTGATTCGTACCAATTCAGATATGACCAATTCCTTCCCATAAGAGTCTTTCAATAGGTCTATGGGTTTGTGCCCGGCCAAGGCATAATTCGGAGTATGGAGCCATAACTTAAATTTATCCATATCCCCAAAAACATCAAGCCCCTCCTTGGTGACTTCTGCAATTTCAATAATCTTCTCTGAATGGATGGGTTTGAAGCGATAATCAGATGCCTCCTTATACCTTTGTAGCGATTTTGCAGAGATGTTCAACAAATCCGTCCAATCCCTTTCGGAAATTGGGGCATAAGCACTGATCAGATCAAAAATAGGCATGGTAATACCTGCCCTGATAGCCCCTATCATCAGCATTTTATCTTCCAGAAAATATCTGTAAGTAATGGGGTTTTCAGCTTTCACCCAGAATTGGTCTGAAGACAGGGACCTGAAAAAAGCGCTGATCTCTATATCAAGCTGCTTTTCTATTTTTTTCGCTTCCATTTTTATATTGGACAATTGTCTATAAATTTAAGACAAGTTTTTTGAAGAAAAAAATTCCTCCCAACTTTCAATATCCTCTGGACAAGATGCGCTTTTCCTTCCTATGAAACCCAATAAACAAAAAAATCCGCCAGGCGGATTTTTTGAGATTTCGTCATTGTAATGACCAAATATTATAATAATTAGTCATTAAAGTGACCCGAAATGGGATTTTTACTAATTCAGGGTTAATATCCCCGTCCTCCTTAATTCATCCTTGCAAGCGGAAGGCAGGTTTGGCTGACTTCATTTTAGCCTTCAACGGGTAGGCTTTGACTAATTTTACCTCAATTATAGGCCGCCCCTACAGGACGGAGGGGAATGGTTACCGCTTTTTTGCTAACAATGGGTTGTGCCTCTGGCACAATTCGTACACCCATACAAAACATTCCCCACAAGATTACCAAGCTTCAAACCATTCTTAATTCCAGCACTATTTGATCGAAACAACTGGCACAAATCAAACCGTATTATTCTATTTCTCCTACAAGCGGTTAAAAATTTTTTTCCCTACAGAACCAAATTCCCAAATCCACTAAGCTCCATTCTTTTTACTTTTGCCTTTTGCCTTGGTTCTTAAACCCATTCTTCATTCCTAATTCTTCATTCTACATT
>NZ_AMGM01000072.1 GCF_000298295.1 Cecembia lonarensis LW9 | reverse complement strand
AGCACCCTATTGCTCGTCCTGTCGATGGCTATAATTGAAGGCTCGTCGACAACGATTTTATCTTTATGAATGATCAGCGTATTGGCTGTACCTAAGTCTATGGCTATATCACTTGAAAAAAAATCGAATAATCCCATTATATTATTTTCTTGGTTGATCTTGAAGCTTAGCTTTTAAATTTACTGCGAAATGCGTAAAACATTTAACGTGGGTGGGCAAAATTATTATCTAATTCTCAATTTATTACAACAATGTTGTTTTTTTTTGTAAATATAAATTTATTACCTTTGTAGCGTATTATCCAAGCTAAAGGAGGGGACATCGGTCCCCTCTTTCATTTAGCAGCATTGATCAAGATGAATTTAAAACAGGAAATAGAAATAATTGCCAATAAACACCTGCCGGATGAATCGCATTTCATTGTGGATGTGCATGTTTCTGATAAGTCCCCCAAGCCCCAGGTCAAAATATTAATTGATTCGGATAAGGGTCTTGACATTGACAGCTGTGCCAAAGTCAGCAGGGCAGTGGGCGAAGAAATTGAAGCCAAGGACCTGCTTCCAGGAGCTTATGTATTGGAGGTGTCCTCCCCTGGTGTGGATTTCCCCTTGTCTTCAAAAAGACAGTATAGCAAAAATTTGGGACGGAAATTGCGGGTAAACCTTGAGGAAGGCAAAGAGCTGGAGGGTGAACTTACCGAGGTGACTGATACCGGCATAGGGTTAAAGGTAAAAAAGAAAGAAAAAGGCAAGAAAGCCACTGAGGAAGTTATTTCCTTGCCTTTGGATCAAATAAAAAAATCAATTGTGTTAGTCTCTTTTAAATAAAAAAAATGGATGCTAAAGTTCTTATAGAATCATTTGCAGAGTTTGCAAGGTCTAAAAATGTGGATCGCCCAACGATGATCCGTATTCTGGAAGATGTATTTAGAGCGATGATTCGCAAGAAATATGAGACGGATGAAAATTTTGATGTGACCATCAATGCCGATAAGGGTGACTTGGAAATACTCCGAATCAGAGAAATTGTTGATGACAATTCAGAAGATATTTGGGATTTTGACAAGATCAGCCTTAGCGAGGCAAGACAGATAGAGCCTGATTTTGAAGTTGGAGAAGAAGTATATGAAAAAATCGAACTTGAGGAATTTGGCAGAAGGGCTGTAATGATGGCTAGACAGACTTTGATCCAAAAGATCAAGGATTTGGAAAAAGACCTGCTTTTCAACCAATATGAAGAATTGGTTGGTGAAATTGTTTCTGCTGAAGTGTATCAGATATTGGGTAGAGAAGTGCTTTTGATTGACGGGGAAGGCAATGAACTGATCCTTCCGAAGGGCGAGCAGATTCCCAAGGACAGATTTAGAAAAGGTGATACCGTCAGAGCCATTGTACATAAGGTAGAAATGGTCAATGGAAATCCTAGAATTATACTTTCAAGAACTTCCCCAATATTTCTGGAACGATTATTTGAAAATGAAGTACCTGAAGTTTTTGATGGTCTGATCACCATCAGAAAAATTGTAAGAGAGCCAGGTGAAAGGGCTAAAGTGGCTGTAGAATCTTACGATGACAGAATAGACCCTGTAGGTGCCTGTGTAGGCATGAAGGGCAGTAGGATCCATGCCATTGTAAGGGAGCTACAGAATGAAAATATCGATGTGATCAATTACACTGATAACCTAGAATTATATGTAGCCAGGGCCCTGAGTCCTGCCAAGGTAACTTCCATTACTTCGGATAAAGATAACAAACGACTATCGGTCTATTTGAAACCCGATCAGGTTTCCATGGCCATCGGTAAAGGTGGCTTTAATATCAGGTTGGCTTCCAGGTTGGTCGGTTATGAGATAGATGTCTTCCGTGAACTGAGTGATTATGAAGAGGAGGATGTGGATTTGGAAGAATTTGTAGATGAAATCGAGGGCTGGGTAATTGATGAACTGAAAAAAACAGGTTTGGATACCGCAAAAAGTGTTCTGACCCTTACCAAAGAAGACCTTTTAAGAAGGACAGAATTGGAGGAGGAGACTATCGATGAGGTATTTAAAATCCTGAGACAGGAATTTGAACAATAAAATAAAGGCCAAATAAGAGAAATAATTGGCCTATATTTGCCAAAATATATTTGAGAGAGTTTTTAGCGCGTATGTCAGAAGAAAAAACAATGAGATTGGGCCAGGTGGCAAGGAAACTCAACGTAGGTATTGCTACGATTGTGGAATCCCTTGCCAAGAAAGGCTTTGATGTAGAAAACAACCCCAACTCCAAAATCAACATGGATCAGTTTAACATGTTGGCCAAGGAGTTTAAATCCTCTGCTCTGGAAAAAGAGGAGGCTTCTCATCTGTCCATCGGTAAGCGTCACCATGAGACCTTTACCATAGAGGCAGAATCAGATGTAAAAGAGGAGAAAAAGCCAGAACCTACTCCTGAGGTCAAAGCACCTCAACCTCCAAAACCGCAGCCAAAACCAGAGCCTGTAGCGGAAGAAAAAATTGAAAAAGTGCCTGTAGAAGCGCCCAAGCTTCAAGGCATTAAGGTACTTGGTAAAATTGACCTCAGCAGCAAGAAGGAAGTTGAAAAGAAAGAGGAGCCAAAAGCTCCTGAAGCACCAAAAGCCAAAGAAAAAGTTAAGGAAGAAGCCAAACCAGCTCCTGCTCCAAAACCTAAAGAGACTACCCCTCAGGCTGTGAAGCCTCATACTGAAGACGACGCTAAAAAAGAAAAAATCTCTCAGCCAGAGGCTAAAAAAGAAACACCTGCCCCTAAACAGGTAGAAAAGCCAGCTCCTCCAAAACCTAAAGAGGAAAAAGCCGAACAAAGCACTGTAGAAACTCCCTCTGAATTGATTTCTGCTAAAGCAGATGCCCTAAAAGGACTTACCGTGTTGGGCAAAATTGAACTGCCTGCGGACCGATCAAAGAAAAAAGGTAAACCAGTGGCATCCTCCGATGAAAAAGGGAAGGAAAAGAAAAAAAGACCACGTAAAAGAATTGACAAACCGGGGGGCGGAGATAGACCTGTGGATGCAGGAAAAACGCCACAACAAGGTGGAAGACCCGGTCAACAAGGTGGTGGACCAAGAGACCGAAAAGGCAAAGGCAGAGGGCCTAACCAGAATGTGGGCAGGGTACAAAAAGCCGAACCAACACAGAAAGAAATACAGGATCAGATCAAGCAGACCCTTGCCAGACTTCAAGGTGGTGGAAAAGCCGGAAGCGGTAAAGCCAAAAGACGTGATAAGAAAGCAGAAAGGCAGAGAGAAGAAACGGAGGGACAGGAAGATTCAAGGGTACTAAAAGTAACCGAATTCATCTCTGCCAATGATTTGGCTTCCCTGATGGATGTGTCGGTAAACCAGGTTATTGCAACCTGTATGTCTTTGGGTATGTTTGTTTCCATCAACCAAAGGTTGGATGCTGAAGCCATTACCATCATCGCAGATGAATTCGATTATGAGGTGGAATTTACCAAGCCGGATGAAGAAGTTGAGGTAGCAGAAGTAGAAGATAATCCGGAAGATCTTGAATCAAGAGCGCCTATCGTAACCATCATGGGTCACGTTGACCATGGTAAAACCTCACTTTTGGATTATATCCGAAGGTCAAAAGTTACAGCCGATGAAGCGGGGGGTATTACCCAGCATATTGGTGCTTACGATGTAACCACAACAGGGGGTGACAAAATTGCCTTCCTTGATACACCTGGCCACGAAGCCTTTACCGCGATGCGGGCAAGAGGTGCTAAAATCACAGATGTTGCCATTATTGTGGTTGCAGCTGACGACGATATCATGCCGCAAACCAAAGAAGCCATTAACCATGCGCAGGTGGCAGGCGTACCGATGATCTTCGCGATCAACAAAATTGATAAGCCGAATGCTAATCCCAATAAGATCAAAGAACAATTGGCCAACATGAACCTTTTGGTAGAAGAATGGGGAGGTAAATATCAATCTCAGGACATTTCAGCCAAAATGGGTACAGGTGTTGATGAATTATTGGAGAAAGTTCTCCTCGAAGCAGAAGTTCTGGAACTCAAAGCCAATGCCAACAAAAATGCAGTAGGAACAGTAATTGAAGCTTCCTTGGACAAGGGACGTGGTTATGTGGCCACCATTATGGTTCAGGCAGGTACGCTTCGCGTTGGGGATGTCATGCTTGCCGGCCCACATTATGGAAGGGTAAAGGCCATGTTTGACCATAAAGGCAAAAAACTGAAGGAAGCTGGGCCATCCACACCGGTTCAGGTTCTTGGACTCAGTGGAGCACCACAAGCTGGTGATACCTTTAAAGTATACGAGACTGAAAGGGAAGCCAGAGAAATTGCCAACTCCAGAGAACAGATCCTACGTGAGCAGTCAATGCGTACCAAGAAGCACATTACGCTTGATGAAATCGGAAGACGACTTGCTATAGGTAGCTTTAAAGAGTTGAACCTGATCATCAAAGGTGATGTGGATGGTTCTGTGGAAGCACTTTCCGATTCCTTGTTGAAACTATCCAAAGATGAGGTGTCTGTAAACATCATCCATAAGGGTGTGGGACAAATTTCAGAATCCGATGTCTTATTGGCTTCTGCTTCAGATGCCATTATCTTAGGTTTTAACGTCAGGCCTTCTACCAATGCCAAGCGATTGGCTGAACAGGAAGAAATTGAAATCAGACATTACTCCATCATCTACGATGCGATCAATCAAATTAAAGATGCGATCGAGGGTATGCTAGAGCCGGAATTTGAAGAAGTTATAACCGGTAATATTCAGGTGAGAGAAATCTTCAAAATCTCCAAAGTAGGTACCGTAGCAGGTTCTTACGTAACAGATGGATACATCACGCGTAAAAATAAGATCAGAGTCATCAGAGATGGTATTGTAATACATGACGGTGAAATCGATCAATTGAAGCGATTCAAGGACGATGTGGCTGAAGTGAAAGCTGGCTATGAATGCGGTATCTCTATCAAGAAATTCAATGATATCCAGGTGGATGACACCATTGAAGGCTACATGATGCAGGAGATTAAAAAGAAAAATAAAAGTACAGAAAAGGAGCTTATTAGCTCCTTTTTTTATTTTTACCGATTCGTTTACACCCTACATCCATGTTAGAAGCAATCCAACTTTTTTGCCAGATTATGCTTTGGATCAGCATCGCCTGCTTACTTTCAGGCCTGTTTAAACCTGTATTAGTGCTTTGGTTTTTGGACAGGTTTAACCGCTTACGTGTGATCAAGGTCTATGGAGGGATGGCCTTATTTTGGTTGGGTCTGTTGTTGATACTAGATTTTTTTTAATAGTAGGGTTTAGAAAAAATTTATAATGTTAACCAAAGTACAAACACAATAAATTTAGGCTTTTGGAATTTTTATCAAAATATTGTTTAAATTTCTGTAAAATTGTTTTGGAATCTTGAGAAAAGTCAGTGCCATATTGCTCCTTTGCTCCTTTGCCTTGTACCATTTTGGTTACTATGTAGCCTACTTTTCATTTCATATCCAAATTGAAAAAAACTGGGTAGAAAAAATTTATGCCGAGCAAAAAGAGGGCTGGGAAGAAAGGATGCTGGAAATCCCCATGAGCATTCCCTACATGGCTGATGAAGAAGAATTCAGGACTACCAATACCCAATTTGAAAAAAATGGACAACATTACCGGGCCATTAAACAAAGATACACCAAGGATACACTTCAGATTATCTATGTTCCTGACACTGCTAAAAAGAACCTAGACACCACTATCAAACGCTGGATAAGTTCCTTGGTACAAGATGAGTTGCCTGATTCCGGCAACAATTCCATTCTGTCAAAAACATTTGTCAAAGACTATACACAACCAAAAAATGAAATCTGCTTTAACCATCCGGTGAACGAAGAAAAACAATTGATAGGGTTTATTTTTTTAGCTTTTGAGAATCAATTTACAGACATTACCACTCCCCCTCCTCAGGTAGCCTAAGCTGTCCTGTACTTACAATTCTAATACAATTTTGAATGGTACCTGCCATGAGTGAATGGCATCAATACCTGCTATCCCCTTGATTAAAGGAATATTTGCTTATTTCTTAATTAATGTATGGCAACAACCATTCATCTTTTGAATTGGATAAAAACACTTTAGTCTTTTCAGGGCAAGACTTGACTTCTTATTACTATCAAAACCTAAAAACCAATGAAAAAAATTTATTGGACAGTAGCCATGTTGACCATGGTATACATGTCCTACGTGCCCATTGCCAAAGGGCAATTACCTTTTGATGAAATCATGATGCCAAAAGGTGAAATATGTTTTGCCGGAATGTATGAACACAGTTCTTGGAGCCAATATTGGGAAGGCACTTACCTAAGAGAGAATGCCAACATCGGGACTTTTAACAGACAAATGTTCATGCCTATGCTGGCCATGGGACTGACCAAAAAAATCAACCTCATCACCAGTTTACCTTACATCAGTACCGAGGCATCGGGAGGTACACAGGTAGGCCAGTCCGGTCTTCAGGACTTAAGTATTTCCATGAAAGTGGATTGGCTTCAACATCGGGTAGGTTCCGGAAGGATTCTTTTCCTGACCAATACACACTTTAGCAGGCCTGTGGGCAACTACCTCTCAGACTATATGCCTTTTAGCATTGGGGTGGGTGCGCCTGAAATCGGACTGAGGGGAATTGGCGGATACAAAATGGATAATGGACTCGTATTCCGCATTGCTGCTGCGTATTTATGGCGGGGACAAACTGAAATCGAACGAAACTATTATTACCAGGATGGCAGTGTGTACTCCTCTTTCATGAATGTCCCAAGCGCTCTCAATATCCATGGTGCCATTGGGTATTGGGCATTTGAAAACAGGCTTAGGCTCGAGGCCACTTACATGAGTCTCAATTGTCTAACAGGTGATGATATCAGGGCTTATAACAGACCACAACCTACCAATAAAATGGAAGTCAGCCAAATTGGTGTATGGACTCAATATTATATCAAAGCTGACCAGGGCTTTGGGGCATTGGCCTATTTCAATCAAACCATCAGTGGTCGAAATATGGGCAAAGCCACCACTTTCGGACTCGGCATCACTTATCAGTTTAAAGTTAATTAACCGCAACTACCATGAAAAAATATACCAATTCTTCTTGGGGTCTTATCTTAGTCCTTTGGCTATTAAGTTCCTGCCTGGAAGACACCCCAAACTTCTATGAGTTTGAAGATTATACTTTCAATAATTTGGATGAAGATGGAGGCAGTTGGCAAACCATCTTGGTCAGTAACCTAGAAAATATCAACATTGCCACCCCTGAAGCCACTAATTCTGCCGCATATCAAGCGGAGTTGGCCTCCGTAAAGGAATCCATATCCAAAATGTCAGCGGCTGAACGACAAGCGGTTAGGTACTGGAGCAATAATCCGACAATCAGGTGGAACGAAATTGCTTTGGAAATGGCGGCTAAATACAACCTTATTCCTGGTCCAAATGCAGACGGCACCTACACTTTGCCCAATCCTGCCAATCCTTTGGGACCTCCGCCATTCCCATTTGCGCATCCCCCCTATACCAGTAGAATGTTGGCCTACTTGAGTGTGGCACAGTTTGATGCCTTGGTAGTAACCTGGCATTATAAATTCCAATACAATAGAGAAGCACCCTATCGGGTGGACAATGCTATCCAATCTGCTTACCCTCAAAACCAACTACCTGCTTATCCTTCCCATGGGGCGGCCATTGCCAAGGCTTCAAAAGAAATACTAACACTGATGTTTCCATTGGAAGCTGCTTTTTTGGAAGAAAAATACAAAGAGCATCTTAAAAGTCTGGTACATTCAGGCCAAAATGTCCCGAGCGATATTGAAGCAGGAATTTCCATTGCAGAGGAAATCGTTTCCTTGGCGAAACAACGGGCATCTACCGATGGAATGGCTCAGGCCCAAACATCCAAAGCTGTTTCTGATTCTATAGCCAATGCTGCTTATGAAAGATTCGGCTGGAAATGGGAAAATACAGAAACCCCTCAAAGACCTGTGGGGCTGACCCCGCTTTTTGGAAATGTAAGAATGTGGCATGTGCCCAATGTGGAGGAGGTTCGCTCACCTCCTCCCCCGGCAATTGGTTCGGCACAGTTCCAGTCAGATGCACAAGAATTACAAAGGTATGCCTCCAACATGACAGTGACACAACGAAGAATTGCCAATTGGTGGGAAGATGGTTTGAATTCCTATACCCCACCAGGTCATTGGAACAAGTTTGCGAAAATTTCCATTGTGAAAAATAAGCTGAATCCATTACGGGCTGCACGGGTTTTTGCCTACATGAATACCGCTATCATGGATGCGGGAGTTGCATGCTGGGATACCAAATACTATTACCATTATCCCAGACCAGTAGAAAGCATCCCAGGTTTCAAAACCATATTAGGCACCCCCAATTTTCCTGCCTATACCTCAGGACACAGCACCTTCTCTGCTTCGGCAGCTGAGGTCTTGTCTTACTTTTTCCCAGAAGATGCCAATCAATTTGAAGTTTGGGCAGAAGAAGCGGCCGTATCTCGGATTTATGGAGGTATCCATTACCGATTTGACGCAACAGAAGGAACGAAACAAGGGAAACTCGTAGGTACTTATGCGGTAAACAAGGCCAAAATGGATGGTGCTATGTAAAAAAACACATAGGGTATGTTGTTTTGTTAATTCTTCCCCGGCATAAGTTGTGCCGGGGATGTTTTGTCAGGTAATTTTCACAGGCTCCTCGACTTCTTTCTTTAGGCTTTTGGATGCCAAAACAATAAGAGAGATAGAAAGAACAAAGAGTAAACCTGCTATCACCGAAAGGACATATACCTCAGACTGAAAATTCTTCCATGCAAAAAGCCCCAAAGAGGTGAGCGTTACGGTGAACATAAAAAACATAGGGATGGTCACAAAGGTGGCGTTGATTTTCCTCCTTATCAGCCATACAGCAACTGCAAGCAAAGCTAAAGCTGCTAAAAGTTGGTTGGCCGAACCGAAGATCGGCCAAAGCGTAGTAAAACTGCCAGATGCCAAGAGTAAAACGGAAAAAACAACCACCGAAGCAGTGGATACATACCTGTTTTGGGAAATCTTAATCCCTACAGGACTTTTGACATCTTCAAAATATTCCTGCAATGAAAACCTCGCCAATCGGGTACAGGTATCTAGTGTCGTCAATGCAAAAGCTGAAACAGTAAGGGCTACAAATCCAATCGCAAAGGATTCAGGTATACCCATGGATGCAATCATGCTTCCCAAACCACTGGCAAAAAGTGGAACAGGACCTTCTTCCCCTAACCTTCCCAAATATTCTCCACGGCTGAGCACCACTACTGCCCCTACAGAGATGATGGCCAAAAAGGATTCTATCAGCATCCCGCCAAAACCCACCAATTTGGCATCACTTTCTCTGTCCAATTGCTTTGAGGTGGTGCCTGAAGCCACCAAGGAATGAAATCCACTAATCGCCCCACAGGCAATGGTAACGAATAAAACGGGAAATAAATACCCCAGATTATCTGCCGTAATGTGGATATTGTTGTCCATTTTGATTTCTGGATTGGCAATGAAAACACCAACTACCGCAGCAATGATCAAACCGTACAACAAAAAGCTGTTCAGGTAATCCCTTGGTTGCAACAACATGGAGACTGGGGTCACGGAAGCAATAAAAGCATATCCAAGCAATACATAAATCCATATCTGATAATCTAACACAAAGGGGAGTTGCATGCCCAGGTACACAAAATAATACATCAAAAACACCCCCAAAACAGATATGATAACGAAGGCTGTTTTACTGTTTCCAATAAATTTATTGATGATACCAAATGTAACGGCCAGTAAAATAAATAATATGGAAGCTGAAGCCACTCCCGGATTATTGACAAAGGTTTTTGCAATGATATCGGCAAATACACCTATAACCAAAATCAGTGTGGAAAAACTGAAAATAATAAAGAGTTGCTTCCCTTTTTTTCCGATATTCTTCTGAATAATCACCCCTATGGACTTTCCATCGTTTCTCAAAGAAACCACCATGCTTCCCAAATCATGCACAGCACCAAAAAAAATACCGCCAATTAAAATCCAAATTACTGCAGGAATCCAGCCGAAGGTAACCGCTATTATCGGTCCCACTATAGGTCCTGCTCCGGCAATGGATGCAAAATGGTGTCCCAAAACCACTATGGGCTTGCTGGGCACATAATCGATCCCATCATTCAATCTGTGAGAAGGAGTAATGTTATCATTGTTGATTCTAAATTTCTTAAAAACATATTTCCCATAAATAAAATAAGCACCTATGAGCACGGCTGCGGCGAAAAGAAAGAGAAAGATGAGTTGCATGTATGGGCTTTAAGTTTTAATTTGAAATTCAGTCTAATCTTTTTTCCTAATCAAAGGGAATTAGAAATATAATTAGAATTTTGTTTTTTATCGAAATAACGTTCAACATAAATCATTGAGGAATCTGGCTTCAAAACTTGTTTTGCCATTTATCAAGAGCATTTTCCTTCAATTGTCCAATGCTTACTTAAACCACTGACTCTTGTTAAACGAAACTACCATATTTATCTTATCGACGCTGGGACTATTGGTATTCAGCCATCTTTTACTTTTCCTGTTTTTTAAACCGCTCGCAAAGCTTTTATATAAACCGAAGATAGAGAAAGCTAAAAAAGCATTATCCAGACTTTCCAATTCCCTAAAATGGGGTTTGTTTTTTGCCACTTTCCCATTAATTGAACCGCTTTTCTCTCCAGAGGGTATGGAGCTTATCAGTACGCATAAATTCTTTATCATTCTTTCGATCATCAACCTCACTTGGATATTGTTTGAATTTACAAATGTGCTCAGGTATGCCTTTTTAGAGAATTACCCCTATGACAAAGAAGATAATCTGAAAGAAAGGAGATTGATTACCCAAGTAGCCTTTATCAGAAAAATAATTACTATCATTCTGGTGGTCATCGCAATTTCTGCCATTTTGATGAACTTTGAGGGGGCAAGGAAATTGGGGGCAGGACTATTGACTTCTGCCGGAATTTTGGGAATTATTGTAGGCTTTGCCGCTCAAAAATCCATTGCCAACTTACTGGCGGGTTTCCAGATTGCGTTCACTCAACCTATCCGGATAGATGATGTAGTAGTGGTTGAAAACGAATGGGGCAAAATAGAGGAAATCAACCTTACCTATGTGGTTGTCAGGATTTGGGATCAGCGCCGGCTGGTGCTTCCAATCAACTATTTTTTGGAAAAACCCTTTCAGAATTGGACCAGAACCACGGCTGACATCTGGGGCACGGTATTTTTATATGTAGATCACACCATTCCAGTGGGAGATTTGAAAAATAAGTTAAAAGAGTTGCTGGAAAGCACCACCCTTTGGGATGGAAAGGTACAGGTACTGCAAGTCACCGACATCAAAGAAAAAACCGTTGAACTGCGCTGTCTTATGAGTGCAAAAGACAGCCCTACTGCATTTGATTTAAGGTGCTTTATCCGAGAAAAAATGTTAGATTACATTCAACAAGAATATCCTGAATCCCTTCCTAAAACCAGGGTCTCTATGGAAAAATCGGAAAGCAAGAATTGATGAGAATGTAATGCCCGCCTTATGAAATACAAAGACTTAGGCAGCTTCCTCCATAGACTGATGATACGTTTTTTTATTTGTTGTACTTTTCACCAAAAGCTTGCGAGAACTTTTTGATTTTATTTGTAGAATACCCTTTAACAGACAGAATAGAAAAGGCCAGATTTTATTTAATCGATAATACCTTTAAATTTGTAGTCACTGAAATGAAAATTTCAGCACCTAAAAATATAATATATGGCTTGGTTTAAAAGGACTGATAAAGGAATAAAGACCTCTACAGAGGAAAAAAAAGATGCTCCCGACGGTTTATGGTATAAGACTCCTAATGGGAATATCATACATACCCGGGAACTGAAAAACAACTCTTATGTGTGTCCTGACGATGATTACCATGTAAAAATTGGATCAAAGGAATATTTTGAAATTCTTTTTGACAACAACAAATTTGAAGAGCTGGACATTAAAATGAAATCCGGAGATCCACTCAAATTTGTAGATTCCAAACCGTATACATCCAGAATAGAGCAGACCATAAAGAAAACGGAACTCAATGATGCGGTCCGTGCAGCCGTAGGTAAAGTAAATAATTTTGACCTGGTTATCGCCTGTATGGATTTCAATTTCATTGGAGGATCCATGGGGTCTGTAGTAGGAGAAAAAATTGCCCGGGCAATTGAGTACTCTCTCAAACATAAAATTCCTTTTTTGATGATATCAAAATCAGGTGGGGCTCGGATGATGGAAGCAGGTTTCAGTTTGATGCAGATGGCGAAAACTTCTGCAAAGTTAGCCCTTCTGGACAAAGCTGGAATCCCATACATCTCATTATTGACTGACCCTACTACCGGTGGTGTGACAGCTTCATACGCCATGTTAGGAGATTTTAACATCGCAGAGCCAGGCGCTTTAATTGGTTTTGCTGGCCCTAGGGTAATCCGTGAGACAATAGGCAAAGACCTACCCAAAGGATTTCAAAGTTCTGAATTTGTCCTTGAACACGGATTTTTGGATTTCATCATCGATAGAAGACAATTGAAAAATAGATTGACCACTCTTCTAAAATTACTCAACAATTAAATCAGATTTCCGTTATAAGTACAAACTTAATTGGCTAAAATAAACAGTGATTTTGGTCAATTTTATTGATTTATAAATATATTTGTGAGCCTAAAACGGGCTTTTAAATTTGAAAATTTAAAGTAAAATTCAATATAAATGGGTTCAGTAATTATTACTTCGATAGTAGCATTTACCATAATCATATTGCTACTGGTTTTTATTCTGTTGTTCGCCCAGTCCAAGTTGGTAGCTTCAGGTGACGTGAAAATCGTGATCAATGGTGAAAAGACCATTGTTACTTCTGCAGGTTCTACCTTGTTGAGTACCTTGGGTAACAACAAAATTTTCTTGCCTTCTGCCTGCGGTGGAGGCGGTACTTGTGCTATGTGCAAATGTGTTATTGAAGAAGGTGGCGGTGAAGTACTTCCTACAGAGGAAGGACATTTGACCAGAGCTGAAAAGCAAGGTAAAGTGAGACTTACTTGTCAAGTGAAGGTGAAGCAGGATATGGAAATTCGAATTCCGGAAGAAATCTTCGGAATTAAGAAATGGGAGTGTGAGGTAGTTTCCAACTACAACGTTTCTACTTTCATTAAAGAATTCAAAGTAAAATTGCCTGCGGGAGAAACATTGAATTTTGAACCAGGAGGGTATATTCAGATTGATGTTCCACCTATCACGGCAAACTTTAAGGATATGGAGATCACTCCTCACCCTGAACTGGGTCACCCTGCCGATGTATACAAAGCAGAGTGGGACAAATTCCAAATGTGGGATTTGGTCATGAAAAATGATGAGGAACTGTTTAGGGCATATTCTATGGCCAATCACCCAGCTGAAGGAGACATCATCATGTTGACCATCCGTATTGCCACACCACCATGGGATAGAGCCAATAATAAGTGGATGGACGTAAATCCTGGCGTATGTTCTTCCTACATCTTCACCAGGAAGGCAGGAGATAAGGTAATGATATCAGGACCTTATGGAGAATTCCACATCAACCCAACCCAAAGAGAAATGATCTATATAGGTGGGGGTGCTGGTATGGCCCCATTGAGATCACACATTTTCCACTTGTTCCATACAGAAAAGACAGATCGAAAAGTTTCTTATTGGTATGGTGGTAGATCTAAGAAAGAACTATTTTATGTTCCTCATTTCAGAGATATAGAAAAGGATTTTCCAAACTTTAAATTCCACATCGGTCTATCGGAACCACTTCCTGAGGACAATTGGAAGTTAAAAAGTAGTCTTGAGGATGAAGAAGGCGATGGATATATTGGTTTTATCCACCAAGTTTTATACGATAACTACCTGAAAAATCACCCTGAGCCGGATGAGGTAGAATACTACCTGTGCGGTCCTCCATTGATGAACGCTGCAGTGCTGAAACTTTTGGATGATATGGGAATTCCACAGGAAAACATAAGATTTGACGACTTCGGTGGTTAATGACGAAAAGTCCCGCAATGTGCGGGACTTTTTTTGTGCTCTTTTCATACGAAAAAACCTATTGCTTGTCGGTTCAACCAATTTTGTTTTATTTTTGAGTATCTCTTAAATTGAATGTATGAATCTCAAATCTTTCTTTGAACCCGTTCCTGAATTTTTGTGCCATCAAAAATACGCCCATAATAGTTTTTTCAACTACATCCATTATTACGGAGAGGAATTTCCAGATATAAAAGGGGTACAGATCGCCTTGATTGGTCTGAAGGAAAAAAGGGGAATGAAAAAGAATGACAGCATCGATAGGGCATCGATGGAAATCAGAGAAAAACTTTACCAACTCAAAAAAGGCCAAGGGTTATATAAGATAGTTGACCTGGGCGATCTCAAATTGGGGGAAAGCCGTGAAACCTCCATCGAGTATATGAAAACCGTGGGGGAATTTCTCATGCGCAAACAAATCCTTCCTGTATTTTTTGGTGGTACGCATGACATGGATTTTGGCCAATACCTGTCCTACGAAGGTTTGAAAAAGCTGGTCTCCATGGTGACATTAGATGCCAAATTGGACATGGAAGATGAAGGTGAAGCCTATGAAATTCATGCCCAGGACATCATTCTACATCAACCTAACTTTCTTTTCAACTATAGCCATCTGGCATATCAGAGTTTTTTGGTAGACCATGACCTCATCAATGTTTTGGAAAAACTTCATTTCGAACATGTACGTTTAGGCAACTTAAGAAGTAATTTTAAGGAGGCAGAACCAATCATCAGAAATGCAGATTTACTGAGTTTTGACGTTTCAGCCATCAATGCCTCAGATGCCCCAGGTGCTGCTGATGCCCAGCCTTTCGGGCTTTCAGGAGAGGAAGCCTGCCAGGTTTGTAGATTTGCGGGCATGAATGAAAAGCTATCCTCGATCGGTATATATGGATACCAACCCTATTTTGATGACAGCCGAAACAAAACGGCTAGTATTATAGCCACCATGATCTGGTATTTCATAGAGGGTTTTTATGACAGAAAAGACAGCTTATCCTTTAAAGGAAGCGATTATATTAAATATACCGTATCTTTGGATGCCAAACCTTCTATTTTAGTCTTTTACAAAAGTAAAAGAAGTGACAAGTGGTGGATGGAAATCCCCCAGCATGAAAGTGGAAAGTACGACCGGACCAGTATCATCCCTTGCAGTTACCAGGATTATCAGATGGCCCAGTCCGGTGAAATACCTGAAAGATGGATCAATGCGCAGCTTAAAATGATGTAGATGAAATCCTACACCAAGCAGCAACTTGCCCTTCGCAACGGGCAGGATAAGCCCGAGATTTGGGTAGCTTATCAAGGAATAATTTATGATCTCACCCATTCCAGACTTTGGAAAAACGGAAAGCATTATGAACATTGGGCAGGACAGGACCTTACCGAAGAACTCTTCGACGCCCCACATACCGCTAATGTATTCTTAAAGTTTGAGGCAGTGGGCAAACTTATAAACCAAGATGATTTTAATAGCCGATAGTGGTTCCAGCAAAACGGACTGGCGGGTAATCGATACAAAAGGAGAAATCGCACAATACCGAGGTACGGGTTTCAACCCAAACTACCAGACTGCAGCTGAGATGATGATTGATCTGCAGGATAATTTTCTGTTGGAATTACGGGATAAAGTCGATACAGTATATTATTACGGAGCAGGTTGCGTCTCTGCCAAAAACCGCGCTCAGGTGGAGGAAGCCTTGAGAAGCCTTTACAGGCATGCTGAAATCAATGTAGACCATGACCTGATGGCAGCGGCAAGGGCCACTTGTGGCCATGAACCCGGTATTGCCTGTATTTTAGGGACAGGATCAAATAGCTGTGATTACGACGGGGAGTTTATCATAGACAAACGACCTGCTCCAGGTTATATTTTGGGAGATGAAGGAGGAGGGGCTTATATCGGAAGAAAATTTCTCTCGGATTTTATCCATGAAGAGATGCCAAAAAAAATCCGGGAAAAAGTATTGGATAAATTCAGCTTGAGCAATGAAGAGATCATAGCACAAGTGTACCAAAAGCCATTCCCTGGCAGGTACATGGCAAGTTTTTGCAGATTCATTACTGAGAACAAAAGTGAACCCTATTGCTACATGCTGTATTACAATGCTTTTCAGGATTTTTTTAAGAAGCATGTCATGAAATATGAAGGATACAAAAAGAAAAAAGTGAACTTCGTAGGCTCAATCGCATTCTACAACAGTGACATCCTGCGAAATGCTGCTTACGATGTCGATATACAAGTCAATTTGGTCATTGAAAGCCCTATTGCAGGGCTCACCCTCTATCATCAGGAATTGTTATGAACACTACAACAGAAAGTAGCTCTTTATATGATAACCTCGAACAAATGGATATCCCTTCCTTGTTGGAAAATATCAACAGAGAGGATCAAAAAGTAGCTTTGGCAGTTGGCGAACAACTCAATGAAATTGCTGCCTTGGTGGAGCAGATTGTGCCCCGCATGGACAAAGGAGGTCGGCTGTTCTACATTGGTGCAGGAACAAGCGGAAGATTGGGAATCTTGGATGCCTCAGAATGCCCGCCTACCTACGGCGTCCCCTTCGATTGGGTAGTTGGCTTAATTGCCGGAGGAGACCTGGCCATTCGGAAAGCCGTCGAAAATGCTGAAGATGATCCGGAACAGGCCTGGAAAGACATTCAGGAATTTGGGTTCAATCCCAATGATACGGTCATTGGAATTGCAGCCTCAGGAACCACCCCCTATGTAATCGGTGGAGTGAAATCCGCCCGCGAAGCTGGCCTATTAACCGGTTGTATTACCTGTAACTTAAATTCCCCTCTAGCAGCAGCTGTTGAACATCCAATACAAGTGGTGGTTGGTCCGGAATTTGTTACCGGAAGTACGAGAATGAAAGCCGGAACAGCCCAAAAACTGGTGCTCAATATGATTTCCACCACTACCATGATCAAACTAGGAAGGGTGAAAGGCAATAAAATGGTGGACATGCAACTTTCCAACCAAAAACTGGTCAAAAGGGGTACTAAAATGATCATGGAGACTACTGGCTTAGACGAAGTGAAAGCAAAAGATATGTTGCTCCAATATGGTTCTGTCAGGGCAGCCGTTGAAGCATATTATAATAAACAATAACAGAGGATAAAGAGAATTACAAGTTTCTTTGTCTATCTTTGCAGGCCTTATTGCGCTATTCTTTTAAATAGCTGAAAATAAGGCAAAAACAAATCCAGCAGAGATGCTGCATACCTATGAAAAAAGACAATAACAGAAGACCCGGGCAAAGACCTGAGGGTAACGAAGATCGGAAAAGATCCACAAGAAAATCTGAACCAAAAAAAGATTTTTTCAACAAAGAAGAAGGTAAAAGACCTACATCCAAAAAAAGTTTCGAAGAAAGGGGAAAGTGGGGAAAACCTGGTGCTAGAAAAAGCCAATCAGATAACAGGCAAAGTTTCAAGCCTGATGATAAAAGCGAAGGAGAATACAAAAAAGTATACAAAGGCAGAGGAAAAGATGAAAAGCCCATTCATGAATGGGTGCCTGCTGACAAAGTTTCCAAGAAAAAAACTTACGATAAAAAATTCAAAAAGCCTTTCACAAAAGCTCCAGCTGCAGAAAGACCAGAATATAACTTTGATAAGTTAAAACAAAATCATAGAAAAAAAGACGCCTCCGATGATATAAGGCTTAACAAATACATCGCTAACTCAGGAATTTGTTCCAGAAGAGAAGCAGATGCGCTGATCCAAAAGGGTGATGTGAAAGTTAATGGTGAAGTCATAAAAGAAATGGGCTATAAAGTAAAGCCTGGAGATAAAGTCCATTATAAAGGTAAACTCATTAATCCAGAGAAGCCGGTTTATCTTCTCCTGAACAAGCCAAAAGACTTCATCACAACTACCGATGATCCTATGGAAAGAAAAACCGTCATGAACCTTGTAGCCAATGCCTGTGAGGAACGTGTATTTCCCGTTGGACGTCTTGATAGGAATACCACCGGACTCCTATTGTTTACCAATGATGGAGAATTAGCCGCCAAACTGTCCCACCCTTCCAATAATATCAAAAAGATTTATCAGGTAACTTTGGATAAACCCATCACACAAAGTGATGAAAAAGCCATTTTAGAAGGCTTGGAATTGGAAGATGGAAGGGCAGAGGTGGACGACATGCAAGTGCTTTCCAAAGACAGGACCATTTTAGGACTTGAAATCCACTTAGGTAGAAACCGGATTGTAAGAAGGATTTTTGCCCACCTAGGCTATGAGGTCGTGGCATTAGACCGCGTCATGTATGCAGGTCTTGATAAAAAAGACATCCCAAGAGGGAATTATAGATTCCTTACCGAAAAAGAAGTGATCAAGCTCAAATTCTTTCTATAAAAAAAGCCGCTTAAAGCGGCTTTTTTTATCTGTTCTTATCTAACATTCACCCACTGGGAAAATCCAGCATCATTGGTCACCAAAAAGCTTACTCTCGCCATTGGGCTTACTCCAGCAAATCTATATTTTCTTTCTAAGCCAGTTACATCTGCCACTTTTTCTTCATGGATCAACAACCCATTTTCAAAAACCTGGACATTAAAATCAGATGGTAAAAGGGAATTTACCAGCAGCCTGAAAGCATTTGACCCGGTTTTGTCTACCTTGGCAAAGGCTACAGGATCATTAACTTCTTGGCTGGAATAATTTACCGTCAAGCGGTCAATTTGAACTTGATTCTCAAACACTTCTATGGTGTAGGTTCCCGGCTCCAAATTGGAGAAGTCATAATATTTGGCAAAAGCGTTACTTTTAGATAGGGTATGTCTTTTGACAAGTTTATTGTTCTCGTCCAAAATTCTTACCATAACACGACCTTCTGGCTCGGCTTTGTAACGGAACAATGCCTTACTTTGATCGACCATTTTTACGGATACAGCCACTTCATTTGGCCTGTCATTCTCAGCGGAAGCAGCAAATGCCACTCCCAGGATCAGGATAAAGGATAATAAAATTTTCATAGTAATAATAATTAGTTGGTTTTCAGTTATTTCCACGAAGTGTTTTGAAAAATGTTTTGATCCAACTTTGTACAATCCCACTTTACAGGCCAAGCGACTGGCTTTGAAGTCAATTTTTTGCAGCCCGGCCCTTAAGTGATAAGGCAAATTTAAATTTTACACATTATGCTATAAACTGAATTTTTCAACTGCATTAAAAATGATTTGTAAAAATTTTTTTCAAAAAAATTAATTTAATCCTAATTCCTTCCTCCTTTAATTTTACAAGAAATTCCCGTCAAGCATTTTTAGTATTAAATTTCTTTAGTAAAGTCATAAATAAAACTAAACAATAAAAAAA
>NZ_AMGM01000071.1 GCF_000298295.1 Cecembia lonarensis LW9 | reverse complement strand
CGAAGTTAGGGGTAGAGCTGGATACTTTATCGGAAGATCAGGCTGAATATATTGGTGTAACGGTTGAAGGGCCGTTCAAACCTGAGTATTACAGGTATTAAGGATTTCGATCATTTTAGGAATAAAAAGAGGCTGTCTTGTAATTAGATCTTCAGATTTGTTGCCCAAACAAAATTCTGTACAAGAATCAATCCTTTTGTGACTTAGTGGCTTAGTGGCTAAAAATGCCACGAAGGCCCTAAGACACAAAGTTTCACTAAATAAACGCCAAATAAAATTTGTGGAATGTTTTGAGCCATTTACTTATGAGACATCCTCTTTATTTATGGGCTAAAACTTTTTGGATGAACAGATAGGAGCATTTTTACAATAATGAGCATTCCATGTGTTTTACAGCTCTCCCTCCCGATCACTGAAAAACAACCATTCTATTGCTTTAGGGAATTCATCGCTCCAATATGTTTCACTATGTTTCCCTTCCATATTAATGCTGAGGTTGACTTTCATTTTTTCCTTGATTGAATCCTTTTTCAAAAGCCTTTTTTTGAATTTTTTGACATGTTTGATCATGGTTTCACTTTCATCACCACCTGCATAAAGGTATATTTTGGTCTCCATCGGTTCAAAAATATCCAAAAAGGAAAATTTTATTTTGGGAATAACCCAGAGTGATGGAGAAAAAATCATCAGTTTACCATAAACTTCAGGGTACATTAATCCACTGAATATACTGACCAAGCCTCCCATTGAGCTCCCACCGATTCCTGTATATTCTCTTTCAGGTTTAGTCCTGAAATTTTTATCCACAAAAGGTTTAAGGGTATCTGTAACAAAGCGGATATACTTTTTACCCTGTCCTTCACCCAGCAAGGTTTTACCTACATTGTATTCCAGAAGCCTTTCTTTTTCGGCATGTTCTATGGCTATGATGATTATTTTTCCGATCCCATAGTCGGACATGACCGCTAATTTTTTATCTATTTGCCAATTGCCATATGGTGCATTTTCATTGAAAAGATTTTGGGCATCCTGTAGATATAATACAGGGTAATGTTCTACCGATGTGTCGTAATCATGAGGAAGTAAAGCCCATATTTTTCTTTTTTTGTTGAGTTGGGGGATTTCAAACTCCTTTGAAATGAGATGCACTTGGGGAAGTTGGCTGGTCCTGTAAGGCAACCAATTTTTTCTCCATCTAGGTACATGCTCAATCTGGATTCCAGATGTTTGGGAACAATATCGGTTTGGTGTCTTGTTGCCATACCTGTCTATTTCTACTTCGGACCAATCTCCTTTCGTAAATTTGTAGGTGAGTTTTTCAGGATATTCAAAGTTTTCAGGGAAAGTATATCGGTATTCTCCTTCTTTTATTTGCTGAAGCATGAAGCGCCTATCCTGTGTAGCCCAGTTGTTGAAATTACCTGACAAGTATACTGGTCTATGATCATCTTCGTCTGTATTGAGGACGATGGTCAGGCCACTATTATCGTTAGGGTTCCCCTTCTCTATTGTTTCCGTATTTTCTTCAGCATTCATGCTTGGCTGCATCGAACGTTTTGTGAGTATATTCCCGTAAAAGTACAGGATAATTCAAAAGGCTTTTACTTTGGTTTTAAATAATTTCTTTAAAATCTAACTGGCGAGGTTCTGTTGAGTGGAAGCTGAATCATGATGGCTGATTCACCTTCTTTGGCATGACATGCATTACAAGCAGAAGTGAAGATCTGAAATCCTTTTAAGAACTCCTCTTTATCTTCTTTCTCAACAAGAGATTCCATGTAAGGCAAGGTTTCTTTCATGAATTCCTCTGCTGATTCTGCCCTTGACGGTCTCCTTTTTAATCCGTCTTCCATGGCTTCAATAATATGTTCTACTTGGTGGTCGGCATATCCCCAGTTTTCATCCATAGCAGCCCAATAAAGTTCTGAATAGCGATAACCCACTTCCACCATAGTCCGGCTAAAGCCACCTAACTGATGGGCCACTTCCTCAAATTTTTCCTCTGTGGTCCCTTCAAGCCAACCGTCAAGACCTACAGTAGTTGATTTCTCTTCATTTGGCGACTGGCAGGCCATAATGGTAAATGAAAGCATGAAAAGAGCCAATAAATTTTTCATATGTTTTTTAAATTATTTACTAATTGAAGTGTGTGAATGGCTGCGAGGCCGGCCGTTTCGCTTCTTAGTCTACTTTTCCCTAAGGAGCACGGTAGAAAATGGTGATCAAAAGCAAGTTGTATTTCTTGGTCGGAAAAATCACCTTCTGGCCCTATGAGGATAATATAGGCCCTGTCTTTTTCTACTTTTTCAAATAGATGCCTATCATTTTCCTTATCCACATAAGCAATGAACCGCTGGTATTCATCAAAAGTTTTGTCCATAACCAACTCCTGCATATCTCGGATTGGGTTTATTTTTGGAAATCTGGTTTTTAAACTTTGCTTACAGGCTGCAATGAGTTTT
Organism: Cecembia lonarensis LW9; assembly: GCF_000298295.1. Taxonomy (GTDB): domain Bacteria; phylum Bacteroidota; class Bacteroidia; order Cytophagales; family Cyclobacteriaceae; genus Cecembia; species Cecembia lonarensis. Next base: position 17,157 of record NZ_AMGM01000071.1, on the reverse strand, counting down.
TTTTCCAGGCGATCCATTTTCAAATTAGGCCTTTCTGAATGTTCAGATACCATGAAGGTGATTTCATGAACCCCGATTTCAGTCGCCTTTTCCACCATCCACTCCATACGTTCTGCATTTTTTGTCGGGCAAATGGCCAAGTGGATGAAGTAATCATCCTGTGGAATAAAGTGCCGTTGATCAATTTGTATTTTTGTTTTTTTTGGACTGGCATCTGTTATGGTGCCTAAAAACAGACAACCGTTTCCATCCGTGAAATTCACTTTATCCCCCAATTTTTTCCTAAGTACTTTGATGAGGTGTTTGGATTCTTCCTGTTCCAAAAAAAAGCTGTCTTCTTTGATATTTTCGTGATAGAAAAGCTGCATGGTGTGTTTTATGAATTTGACCTATCCAAAAATATAGAATATAAATATAAATCGCATGGCTGTCTGAAACAAAAAAGCGCAGTCCCTGAGGAACTACGCTTTAATTAACCACTAACCTTTATAAACTATTAAATCAATGTTGAATATCATTATCCTTTGGATATCTCCATATTGACAGATTTTCCTTTGATGGTATTGTTTTTCATTACTTTGATCACATGTTCAGCATCTTTGGATGGAACGTCAACAAATGAGAAATTATCAAAGATGTCGATTCCACCAATACTTCTTCCAGGAACACCGGTTTCACCAGCAATGGCTCCTACAATATCATTGGGTCGTATTCTGTCTTTTTTACCTAGGTTCAAGAATAACCTGGCCATTCCTGGTTCTCTTACACCTTTTTCTCTAGCGCCTCTTCTTTCACCTCTAGCGCCTTTATCTCTTTCCCGGCCACGATCTCTACCTCTTCTATCACCCCTTTCACTTCTTTCTCCTCTAGAGCTGCGGTCTCTATCTCTTCCTAAGTCTAGATTGAAGTTTTGCTCTTCCATCTCATGCACAGCATCCGCTAATTGGATTTTAGAAAGGCCCAATACGATTTGCTCCATGCTCAAACCTTCGGTCAGCATTTGGCCAATCATATCTTCATAGAAGCTATTGTCCTCTTCCTTATTCAATTGTCTGTAAACATCCTTAATCAATTGTTCTTTTTTCAATTCAATCAAATCAGCAACAGAGGGAGGTGCCATTTTGGAGATAGAAGTCTTGATGAACTTTTCCAGGTCTCTAATTCTGAACATATCCTTCCTGCCGGTTACAAAACTGATTGCAGCACCGGACTTTCCTGCACGACCTGTTCTGCCTATCCTGTGGACATAATTTTCCTCATCCAAAGGAAGATCAAAATTGAAAACGGCCTCTACATTATCTACATCTATGCCTCTAGCGGCAACGTCTGTGGCAACCAATACAGATACATGTCCTTTTCTGAACTTGTTCATCACTTTGGTTCTCTGTGCCTGTGAAAGGTCACCATGAAGAGCCTCAGCTGTGATACCTCTGGCGATAAGCTCTTCTGTTACCTCGTCAGTTACCCTTTTGGTGTTACAGAACACGACACTTAATTGGAACTGGTTGAGGTTGATCAATCTGGACATTAACTCCAGCTTCAAAGAAGGCTTAACTTCATAATATACTTGAGAAATATTCTCAACAGTCAATTCTTTTCTAAGTACCTTGACAATTTCAGGGTTGTCCTGATATTTTCTTGTCAAATCCATGATAGGTTTGGGCATGGTTGCTGAAAAGAAAACAGTCTGTCTCTCTTCAGGGCAATCACTGAGGATGTTTTCTATATCATCCCTGAATCCCATGTCCAACATCTCATCTGCTTCATCAAGCACGATGATTCGTACATGTTCTAGGTTGAGTGTACCCCTGTCCATATGATCCATGATCCTCCCAGGGGTGCCTACGACGATCTGTACACCTTTCTTAAGGCTTTTGATTTGACGGTCTATGGCTTCACCACCGTAGATACAGGTAGAAGAAATACCTCTTTTGTATTTAGATAGTTTTACTATTTCACCTTCAACCTGAACAGCTAGTTCCCTGGTTGGGCATAGAATCAATGCCTGGGGTTTGTTGAATGAGGCGTCCACCATATCGATGATTGGAATAGCAAAAGATGCTGTTTTTCCGGTGCCGGTTTGGGCTTGACCGATTACATCTTTACCTTCCAATAAAAAAGGGATGGATTGCGCTTGAATGGTAGAAGGATGGGTATAGCCCATATCTTCTACTGCCTTTAGAATTTCAGCCGAAATCCCAAGGTCTGAGAATAATAATTCTTTTTCCATGAAATGTTTCCTTACTTCTTCTTCACCATGATTCCCTACAAGTAACCCAAGTCAAGCGACAGAAAGGAAACCCACGGTAAGAAAAATATTAATAATTAATTCGGATGCAAAGGTATTAGTAAAAATTTTGAAAAACAAATCAATCTGCTGCTGTCATAGAATAATTTAAAAAATACCCATGTTTTGAAAAAAAATATTTTGAATCGGTGCATAAAGCTTATGCACCGATTGGTATAATTTTTTTCACATGTGTTTTTCGGAAAGTTGATTCACTAGGGCCACATATTTTTCAACGGCCTCTGCTTTATCCATTCCTTCAAGTTTTTTCCAAGCATTATGTTTTGCTGCAGCTACAAAATCAAAGCCTCCGGGGGCATCTTCTTGGTTATCTCCTTCTGTAGCTTGTTTATAAAAGCTATAGAGCTTTAATAAGTCTTCATTGCTGGGTTTGCTGGTAAATTTTTTTGTTAGGCTAAAAGCGTCTTCTAAGGTATTTGCATTCATAAGTAAACTCAATAGTTGATTTCTGGTTTCCAAATATAAGTAATCTTTTGATGGGATAATATCTTGGTGAAAAAATAAAAACCCCCATTGAATGTATTGGGGGCTTTATTGCGTTATAATCGTAGAATGTATTACCTTTTATTCATGGGCACATAATCTCTTTCTGTCTCTCCTGTATAGACCTGTCTAGGCCTACCGATAGGCTCGCCATTTTCTCTCATTTCTTTCCATTGTGCAATCCATCCAGGGAGTCTTCCCATAGCAAATAGGACGGTGAACATGTCAGTCGGAATGCCCAAGGCTCTGTAGATGATTCCAGAATAAAAATCCACGTTTGGATAGAGCTTTCTATCTACGAAATACTGATCGTTTAAAGCAGCATGTTCCAGTTCTTTGGCTATATCCAATACTGGATCATTTACGCCTAGTTTGCTTAGAACATCATCTGCAGCTTTTTTGATGATTCTGGCTCTTGGATCAAAGTTTTTATAAACCCTGTGACCAAAGCCCATTAACCTGAATGGATCATCTTTGTCTTTGGCTTTATTTAGGAATTTTTTAGTATCTCCACCATCGGCTTTGATAGCTTCTAGCATTTCAATTACTGCTTGATTGGCTCCACCGTGCAATGGACCCCAAAGTGCATTGATACCCGCAGAAATGGAAGCATAAATGCTGGCTTGAGAAGATCCAACAATTCGGACCGTTGATGTGGAACAGTTTTGTTCGTGATCTGCATGTAAAATGAGCAATTGATCCATAGCTTTTGAAACTACTGGATCGACATCATATTTCTCGGCCGGCAAAGCAAACATCATTTTCAAAAAATTTGAACAATAATCTAAGCTATTGTCAGGGTAATTGACTGGATGCCCTACTTCGTTTTTATATGCCCAAGCCGCAAAAGTTGGCATTTTAGCCAACAGTCGGATGATGCTTAAGTTGACAGCTTCCTCATTTCTGTTAGGGTCCAATGATTCTGGATAGAAAGCGGTAAGTGAGCAAATCAAAGAAGAAAGTACGCCCATTGGATGGGAATTGGATGGGAATCCGTCAAGTATTTTCTTAATATCTTCATGAACCAAGGTATGTGTGGTAATATCCCTGGTAAATTTCTCATATTCTTTTTGAGTTGGCAGCGCCCCATAAATCAATAAGTAGGCTACTTCTAAGAAAGAAGATTTTTCTGCCAGGTCTTCAATTCTATACCCTCTGTATCTCAGGATGCCTTGTTCGCCATCCAAAAATGTGATAGAACTTGTTGTTGATCCTGTGTTTTTAAATCCTGGGTCAATGGTGATCAAACCAGTTTGCGCCCTTAGTTTGGCAATGTCTATTGCTTTTTCATTTTCAGAACCTTCAATGATAGGGAGTTCAAAATCTTTTCCCCCGTAGGATAACTTAGCGACTTCGGACATAAGTTTATTTTTATTTTTCAGTTTATTGTTTTAATACCTTTAACTTTCAATGAGGCCTTTAAGTTAGGAAAATCGTGTATTTTTTACATGATTATTTATACCAACTGCAGGATTAACATGTTTTTTTTAGCAGAATAGATCCTTTTTGTAAAAGGATCAAAAATAGATTTTCCAATGTTGGAATTTTGTTTTCCCCTGCTTTTTGCTGCAAATATAAAATAAAAACAAAATAAAAAATTGTTTTTGATGCTTGAACTTACTATATTTTTTTAGCAGAAAAAAAGCCCCGAAGGGCTTGATCTTATTTACAGAAGTGTTCAAATACTTCAACCAAGTGATCTCCGATCATTTGGGCATTTCTTCCTTCGATATGATGCCTTTCAATAAAGTGCACCAATTCTCCATTTTTGAACATGGCCATGGCAGGAGAGGAGGGTGGGTAAGGAAGGTGAAGCTCACGGACTTTTGCCACAGCTTCTACATCATTTCCTGCAAAAACAGTTGCTAAAACATCGGGCTTGGCACTGGTTTTTTCCAATGCATACCTTACACCTGGTCTGGCGGCACCTGCAGCACAGCCACATACGGAATTGATTACAATAAAGGTTGTCCCTTCATAGTCCTTGATCTGATTATCAACTTCTTCTGCTGATTTGAGTTCTTTGAAACCTACATTGGTAAGTTCAGAACGCATGGGAGCAATTAAATCCTCTGGATACATATTTGTTGCGATTTATAGATTATTGACGATTAAAGAAATCCTAATTCCAGTTTTGCTGCTTCTGACATCATATCCTGAGAATAGGGTGGATCAAATGTCAGTTCCAGCTCCACATGATTAATACCTTGTATTTGTTGTATTTTATCTTTTATTTCTGATGGTATAAATTCAGCTGAAGGGCAATTTGGAGAGGTTAAAGTCATCAGGATGAATACATTATTGACCGGATAGATGCTGATTTCATAGATCAGCCCCAATTCATACACATCCACAGGGATTTCAGGATCATATACTTGTTTAATGGCATTGATGACCTTTTCTTTTAATTCCTCAGCGGGTATTTCTGTCAAATTATTGGATGTAGCTTCACTCATAGCAATCAGGCATTTTGTTTGGTTTGATAGGCAAGTGCATACAATTTCATTTGCTTGATCATTGCAGCGAGCCCATTTGATCTTTGAGATCCAATGATATTTCCCATTCCGATTTTATCGATAAAGTAAAGATCAGCATCAAGAATCTCTTTTGGTTTTCTACCAGATAATACCCGGATCAATAAACTGATCAATCCTTTTGTAATATCTGTATTCGAATCTGCTAAGAAATGAACTTGATCATTCTCTTCTTTGGTAGTCAACCATACTTTGGACTGACATCCTTTGATGATATTTTCTTCAACCCTATCCTTTTCAGGAAATTCTGGAAGCTTACCACCCAACTCCATGATGTAGAAAATGGTAGACTCTTTGTCGTCTCCTAAAATGCTGAACTCATCTATGATTTCGTCCTGTATTTCTTTTATGCTGCTGTTCATTTATTTTTAATCTTAGCAATTTTTATGACGGAACTGACCATCTGGTCAATTTCAGTCTGGGTATTGTAAACAGAAAAAGAGGCCCTTACTGTTCCCTCAAGTCCAAATCTTTGCATAAGTGGCTGGGTACAATGGTGTCCAGTCCTTACTGCGATTCCGTTTGCGTCCAACATCACGCCAACATCAAATGGGTGCATGCCATTTATGTTAAATGAGACTACGCTGACTTTATCCCTAGCTGTTCCAACTGGTATAAACCCTTTTATTTCACTTAATGCATTTACCGCATAATCAAGTAATGCATCTTCATGCTGCTTAATGGCATCTTTACCCAAGGTATTGATGAACTCAATCGCTTTTTTAAAAGCAATCACATCTGCAATATTGGGAGTTCCTGCCTCAAACTTAAAGGGGATTTCATTGTAAGTGGTTTTGTCAAAACTGACTTCTTTGATCATCTCTCCACCTCCTTGGTAAGGAGGCATTACTTCCAAGAGTTCCCTTTTTCCGTACAGGACACCTAGACCAGTAGGCCCAAAAAGTTTGTGGGCCGAAAAGCACAGGAAATCACAGTCCAGTTCTTGAACATCAATATGTAAATGGCTTGTGGATTGGGCACCGTCTAATAATACCTTGGCTCCCTGCTTTTTTGCGGCTTGAATCATTTCCTTGACAGGATTGATCGTTCCTAAGGCATTAGAGGCATGAACAATAGCCAATATTTTTGTTTTCTCGCTCAGGAGCTTTTCAAACTCTTCAAAGATAATTTCTCCACTTTCGTCTATTGGAATAACTTTCAGAACTGCCCCACTTTCTTCGCACAACATTTGCCATGGTACTATGTTGGCATGATGCTCCATGGTAGATATGAGAATTTCATCTCCCTGTTTTAAAAACTTCCTACCAAAGGTGGAAGCTACGAGGTTAATACTTTCGGTTGTACCTTTGGTAAAGATGATTTCACTGTCTTCCTTGGCATTGATGAATGCTTTTAGTGCAGTTCTTGTATCCTCAAAATAGCGGGTAGCCCTATCAGCAAGGGTATGGGCACCTCGATGTATATTGGAATTGTCAAGCTTATAATAATTACCCAGTGCATCAATAACACTTTTTGGTTTCTGAGTAGTAGCTGCATTGTCGAAATAAACCAAAGGTTTTCCATTCACTTCCTGGTGAAGAACAGGAAATTCGGCTCTGATTTTTTCTACATTTAAAGACATCATATTGATCAATAGCTGCCTCCTAATCTTTCTTGAACCTTTTGGGTTACAAATGCTCTGAAACCATCATTTGAAATCTTGTCAAGGACTTCACCCGCAAAGGCATACAACAAAAGCCCTTTGGCTTGCTCTTTGCCTAAACCTCTCGCCTGAAGGTAAAACAATGCTTCTTCATCCAATTGGCCTGTGGTGCAACCGTGCGAACATTTGACATCATCTGCCCAGATTTCCAATTGTGGTTTGGTGTTCACCGTGGCATCTTCAGAAAGCAAGATGTTGTTGTTTTGTTGAAAAGCATTGGTTTTTTGAGCATCCTGCCTAACAAATATTTTACCGTTGAATACACCTCTTGACTTATCAGCTAGAATACCTTTATACAGCTCATTGGACTCAGCATGTGGTTTGGTATGGTCTACATTGGTATGGTTGTCCACATGGGTTTTACCATTCAAAAGGTATAATCCATACATATTCCCTTCGCAACCTGAGTCAAGCAGATTGAGGCTAAGGTTGTTTCTTACCATATCTCCTGAAAGAGAAACCAAGGAAGAAGTGAATGTAGCATCTCTGTGGATATCAGTCTCAAAGTTATTGACCACGATTGCCCTTCTATGCTCCGCCTGCAATCTGCTGTAATGCACATGTGCATTTTGGGCTACTTTGATCTCAGTGACCATATTGGAAAAATATGGGTTTTCATCAAGGGAAACGGTATTTTCCAAGAATGTCACCTCTGCATTATCCTCGATTTGAATAAACAACCTTGGGCTAATGACCTCTCCATTATGTGCTTGATTAAAGAATAGGAAGAAAATGGGTTTTTCTATTTGCTTGTTTCTTCCTACATGAATGGCAATCCCACTTCTAAAAGTAGTTGAATTCAAGGCCACGAAGGGATCTTTTTCCATCTTAGCTATTGTGCCAAGACTCTCCTGTGGCTCTTGATCTAGAACGGCTATCGTGTAATCCTGTCCAGAGAAGTGAGAAAATTCCGGACTGTAAATTCCGTTGTTAAATACAATCAGGTCACCATCAAAACCTTCAAACAAGTGTTCGTTAACCAATTCAGCATTTAACTGCACTGTATGGGCCGGACCAAAGTTGGAAATGTTTTGATCTAACTTTTTGGTAATGGCGGTAAACTTATATTCTTCTTCTTTAAGAGCGGGCAAACCTTTTTGCTCAAGGATAGCCGCTCCATTTGTTCTCAAGTCTTTAAAATTATTCAAACTCTGATGCAATTCCAGAATCTGATCGGTAATTTTATTTTTGGTCAATGTTGTCATGGGATGAAATAGTGTTAAAAGGTAAATAGGGATTAGACGGAAGCGGATTCAGCTTCTTCTTTGATCCAGTCATAGCCTTTTTCTTCCAATTCCAAAGCCAGTTCTTTTGAGCCGGACTTTACGATCTTTCCATTATAAAGTACATGAACATAGTCAGGAACTATGTAGTCAAGCAGCCTCTGGTAGTGAGTAACCACAATCGTCGCTGTTTGAGGTGTCTTTAGCTTGTTTACTCCACTGGAAACAATTCTTAATGCATCAATATCCAGACCTGAATCGGTTTCATCTAAAATAGACAGCGTTGGCTCTAACATGGCCATTTGAAAGATTTCGTTTCGCTTTTTTTCTCCACCAGAGAAACCTTCATTGAGGGATCTGCTCAATAATTTTTGATCGATCTCTACCAGTTTCATTTTTTCTTTCATGACTGAAAGGAATTTTACTGCGTCTAAAGCTTCTTTTCCTCTATACTCTCTTACTTGATTTACCGCAGTTCTTAAGAAATTGGTAGTGCTCACACCTGGGATTTCTACAGGATACTGGAAAGCCAAAAACACACCTTCTCTTGCCCTTTCTTCAGGAGCCATTTCCAAAAGGTCTTTACCTTGGAATATGACTTCACCTTCAGAGATTTCATATTCTTCTCTGCCTGCCAAAACAGAAGCCAAAGTGGATTTACCAGATCCGTTAGGTCCCATAATGGCATGCACTTCACCTGCTTTTACTTCAAGATTGATTCCTCTAAGGATTTCATTGCCTTCAATGGAAGCATGTAGATTTTTTATAGTTAGCATCGTTGTCAATTATAAGTTTGGGTAAATGAATATCGGTAGGAGTAAAAAACTCCTTTAGAAATTGGAAATAAAATACTTGGAAGTTATCCTTTTGGATTAACCTACAGAACCTTCTAAAGTCAATGCAAGAAGTTTTTGAGCTTCCACAGCAAATTCCATGGGAAGTTGGTTCAAAACTTCCTTTGCATATCCGTTTACAATAAGGGCAACCGCATCTTCGGTATCTATACCCCTTTGGTTACAATAGAATATTTGATCTTCCCCAATTTTTGAGGTAGTTGCCTCATGTTCTACTTTAGCTGAAGAGTTTTGAATATCTATGTAAGGGAAGGTATGTGCACCACATTTGTCTCCCATCAATAGAGAATCACATTGGGAAAAGTTTCTTGAGTTCACGGCTCTTTTCATTACCTGAACCTGGCCCCTGTAAGAATTTTGGGAATAGCCGGCAGATATACCTTTAGAAACAATCCTTGACTTTGTGTTTTTTCCAATATGGATCATTTTAGTACCTGTATCCGCTTGTTGGTAATTGTTGGTTACCGCAACAGAATAAAATTCACCTACCGAATAATCTCCCTTAAGAATACAAGAAGGATATTTCCAAGTTACAGCAGAACCTGTCTCCACTTGGGTCCAAGAAATTTTGGAATAATCTCCGGCACAAATGCCTCTTTTTGTTACAAAATTGTAAATACCGCCTTTACCATCTTTGTCTCCTGGGAACCAATTTTGTACGGTAGAATATTTAACTTCAGAGTTCTTTTCTGCATAAATCTCAACCACAGCGGCGTGAAGTTGATTTTCATCACGCTGAGGAGCTGTACATCCTTCAAGGTATGATACATATGAACCTTCCTCTGCTACAATCAAGGTTCTTTCAAATTGACCTGTATTTGCAGCATTGATTCTAAAGTAGGTAGATAACTCCATGGGGCATCTTACTCCCTTAGGAATGTAACAAAATGAACCATCCGAGAATACCGCTGAGTTCAATGCAGCGTAGTAATTATCACTTATTGGAACAACGGATCCCAAATATTTCTGTACAAGTTCTGGATGTTCTTGTACAGCCTCACTGAAGGAACAGAAAATGATTCCCAATTTAGACAGGGATTCTTTAAAAGTGGTACCTACAGATACGGAGTCCAACACCGCGTCAACAGCTATTCCCTGGAGCTTTTTTTGCTCATTTAAAGAAATGCCTAGTCTTTCATATATCTGTAGAAGTTCTGGATCAACTTCATCAAGACTTTTTGGCTTATTTTTTTGTTTTGGGGCAGAGTAATATTTCAAAGCCTGTAAGTCAACTTTGGGATACTTTACATTAGCCCACTCTGGCTCTTTCATATCGAGCCAGGTTCTGAATGCTTTAAGCCTCCATTCCAAAAGCCATTCTGGTTCTTCCTTCTTTGACGAAATCCAACGTATAATGTCCTCATTAAGTCCTGCAGGAGCTTCGTCTGCTTCATAGTTGACAGACCATCCGTGCTCGTATTCTTTCGAGGTAAATTCTTCCAAAATTTGATTGTCTTTGCTCATAGGTGAGTTATTTAGACTAATTACATTTTATGTTGCAAAGATACAACATTAAAGTAAATTTTATTGTTCACCCCTTCACTGAAAAATCATCATTAACAGTGGAAAACACATATAAGTAGCTTATAATCAATAACATAAAAAAATAAAAAATAGAAACGGGAATCTTTGTCCTAAACTAATAATTTATAAAAATTATCAGAAAAATTATATTTGTATTTTATTTAGATTTAATCTAAATAATTTTATTTACAAAAAATCATTTAAAAACAACATGACTTTCGTCATGTTATTTATCAAAAAATTGAATAGGTCTATTGATGCTTTCTTCAAGGACAATCAAGGTTTCGGTCCTATCTATACCCTCTACTTTTTGTATATTGTCCAAAACAGTTCTTAGGTGGTTGGTGTCTTTACAAATTATTTTCGCAAAGATGCTGTAGTTGCCTGTAGTATAATAGGCGTTGATGACTTCAGAGATTTCTTTCAGTTTTTCTATAACATTATCGTATAGGGAGCTCTTTTCAAGATAAATCCCCAAGAATGCAGAAATGTCATACCCAAGTTTTGAAAAATCAATATTGAGTGTTGCACTTTTTACTATCCCCATTTCTTCCAATTTGCGCATTCTCACATGGACAGTCCCGGAAGAAACAAATACTTTTTTTGCAATTTCAGTGTAAGGCGTTTTAGCATCATCATTCAATAAAGAGATGATTTTTAAATCGATATTGTCAATATCTAAATTTTTATCCATTTTTTTGGGTTGTTTTGAGGCTATGTTAATGAAATCGGCTTCAAATTATTAAATACTTAAAAATTACCAAAATATTTTTTTCAATTTGTAAAATTGATCAAAATACTTTTATTTTGAGTCCAATATTTAATGCAAGTATAAAATTCTGCTAAGTTTAAATTTATTGATATAAACAATTGATTTTAAACGGTGTTTACACTTTATCTAATTGTCTAAAACTGAAAACTTTTAATCTCTAAAGTTATATTTGGGTTTATATTCTGAAAAGGGTCTTGCTTCTAGCAAGACTTTTTTGTTGTTTTTTTAAAAATTAAAATGCAAAAATTTGCATGTAAAATAATAATGTTTGTATATTTGTATCATTCAAATAGACAGCTATGAAAAATATTTTTAAAATCTATCTTCCCATATCGTTTCTGCTGTTCACGCTAACTGTGGATTCTTTTGCGTTCAATAAGAATGAACCCATTAATAAATCAGAAGAAACAAAATCATTCAGCGTTGAACTAACTTCCGTCAGTATCATCGGTGAGATTGAAATGAAATCTCATTCATCTATATCGCCCTGGGCTTTTCCTACTCACACATTAGATATTGTAGATAGTTACATGCCTTTTATTTTTAGAACCAAGAAAAGTGCGGCCTTGGATGAACTGAGGGTTATAATAAGTGTGAATGATAAAGGAAGAATTTCTGGATATGAGGTGCTCAATCAGGAAGCAGATAAAGGTCTTGTAGAAAGAGTCGGATATGTTGTAAGGAATCTTCCGAAAGCCCAGGCAGTGCCAGGTTTTGATAACTATGATGGAATGGATTTCGAAATGGTGATCAGAAGGTGATATTTGAATATTGATAAAGAATTTTGAATCCCTGGCCAATAGGTCAGGGATTTTTTTTGAATGGTAGGGGAAGTTTCTGATATCTCGTATATTTTTATGATCAAACCAATATCAACGAAAGAAATATGAAGAAAACCTTACTCCTGTTGACAGGGATCTCTTTATTGCTGGGCAGTGAAATTTTTGCTCAGGAATATTCTCTGGTCCCACAGAAAAAATGGCCTGAACATGATAAGGAAGGGAAGTATTACACAGTTTCCGGCGAACGTCATGGACAGTCTTTCTTTAAAAAGCATAGATTCCCAGAAGTGGAGTACGAGCCTGGAGAAAAACTCACCTTTGATATTTACCATACGCCGGATGTGATGTACCATTGGTATAGGTTATGGGCCGAAAAGTATCCGGATATCACAGAACTGTATGAAGTGGCCAAATCCTTTGAGGGCCGCCCGATTTTGCAAATGACCATAACCAATAAAAAAACAGGTAAGCACACGGATAAGCCGGCGGCTTATTTTGAGGGAGGAAGACATGGCGGTGAGGTTACGGCATCTGAAGCAGTCTTTTGGTTGACCAATCACTTATTGGAGAATTATGGTAAGGATCCGGCAATTACCAAATTGATAGACACAAAGACCATCTATGTTCGTCCTCAGAATAATCCGGATGGCACCAACATGTACCTCTTTTCAGAACAACGAAATAGAAGTACGGTTCGCCCCCACGATGTGGATCGTGATGGTCTATTTGATGAGGACCCGGAAGAGGATCTCAATGGGGATGGTGTCATCCACATGATGAGAAAAAAAGCTGTTACGCCGGAAGAAAAGGAAAACGCCAATTATATTATTGACCCTAGAGATCCCAAAGGAAGATTGATGAAGCGTGTGTTGGATGGTCAAGGGGATTATTTGATGTATACAGAAGGTATTGATAACGATGGGGATGGTCGGTTTAATGAAGACGGTATTGGTGGCTTGGACCTCCATAGAAACTATCCTGAAAATTGGAGACCGGATATTGGTGGAGACGCCACTGGTAGGGGATATACCCAGTTTGGAGCAGGGGAGTATCCTTTGAGTGAAATCGAGACACGTTCTACTGTGTTGTGGCTGTTGAGTCATCCCAATATTTCAGTAGTCAATTCTTTGGATACTCGAGTACCTATGCACTTAAGGCCTCCTTCAACCTCAGCTTCTGAGGAATCCATGTTTGATAAGGACCGGTTATTATATGAATATTATGATAGCTTAGGGATGAGTATTACTGGATATCCTTGGGCAGGGGACGTATATGAAACATATAGTACCAGGTGGAAAGTAAACCGTATTACAGGAGATCCCTTAAAACCCAACCCATTATTTGGACATGGTCCTGATTTCGGATATTTCTATTATGGGGCGATTTGGTATGGGGACGAGTTATGGAATAACGGTGCGATGAAGGACTACGACGGGGATGGAATAATGGATGATTACGATGCCTTGATGTGGGACGATGAAGAAAATGGGTCAAATGGGTTTAAACCTTGGGAGAAATTTGATCATCCGCAACTCGGGGAAGTTGAAATCGGAGGCTTTCATCCAAAATTTTTCTCCCAAAATGGTCCTCCTTGGGTGCTTGAAAGCTGGATAAGTAAGCAGTCTTTGTTCAATTTGGCCATGGCGATGGATTTGCCACAAATTGAAATCAAGAATGTTGAAGTGAGCAAGTCAGGAGAGGAACATGAAATTAAAGTAACTTGGACCAATTCCGGTAATTTACCTGTAGCCTTAGAGCAGGCAAAGTTGGTGAAAATTGTTCAGGAAGACAGGTTAATGTTGGAGTTTGATAAAGACCTGATGAAGGGTTATGAAAATGCAAAAGTGGTGATTACCACACCTGAAACATTTAATAAGACCATTTATGCAGGGTATACTGATGCCGGTGAAACCAAGGAAGCGGTTTTCAAAGTGAAAGTCAATCACAATGCACCTGTGAAAGGAAAAATTAAAATATTGTCCACTAGAGGTGGTTACATAGAAAGAGAGATCACCTTAAATTAATAAACCATTGGTTTGTTAGAAATTAAGGCCGTGACTGTTATGAAGTACAGTCACGGCCTTTTTTAAATAAGATAACCCCCATTGGAATAAATTGTCACTGTATTTATTTATTCTCTTCTTTATTTTGTGACATAAAGTAATGTTTTAGCTATGATTGATACAAAAAGGTTTTTTATACCGTTCATTGCCTCCATTTTATTTGTGTTAAACCTTCAGGCGCAGCAGAAAAGATCTCTGACGCATGCAGATTATGACGCTTGGGAAGCTTTGAGTGCAGAAAAAATATCTAAGGATGGAGTTTGGGTAGGTTATGAAATTAACCCTCAGGAAGGAGATGGGCGGATCGAATTGGTCGATTTTACTGATGCGTCCAAAAAGACAGTTATTCCACGAGGTACCCGTTGGGTTTTTTCTCATGATAGTAAGTTTGCAATTGGTAAAATTACTCCTGAAAACGCTGAAGTAAGGATATTGAAGTTGAAAAAAACCAAGCCGGATGATATGCCTAAGGACAGTTTATTTGTTCTACGTTTGGCTTCAGGAGAATTAGAAAAATATGCAAGGGTTAAATCTTTTGCTATTCCGGAGGAAACAGGTAATTGGCTTGCTGTTCATTTTGAAAAAGAAATGCCTGTGAAGGAGAAAGATGAGGAAAATGTCGATTCAACTTTGATGGAAACACCCAAGCCGAAGCCAAGAAAAACAGATGGAACAAAATTGCTGGTAAAGAGTTTAGACGGGGAAAAACGTTTTGAATTTAATCGGGTCAAAACCTATGGTTTTTCAGAAAAGGGTACACATTTATTTTATATCAAAGCGGAAGAAGATACCTTAAAAAATACCGGGATTTTTCTTTTGAACTTACAAACTGGTATTTCGAAAATTGTAGACGTTAAAAAGACAGAATATATTCAAGCTGCTTTTTCCGAAAATGCAAAGTTTCTAACCTATCTCACCACCGAGGATTCTGCCAAATCCAAAAAACCTTACTATGACCTGTATCTATATGATATACTGAAGGAACAAAATCAGAAAATAGCAGGTAAAGGAACTCCTGGTATCTTGGGTATGGTCAGTAAGCATGGCAGGCTTTCATTTTCACAAGATGAAAGTAAATTATTCTTTGGGACGGCTCAAGATTACATAACATACGCTTATGAAGAAGATACCACCATTCTTGATGAGGATCGTGTGAAATTGGATATTTGGGGTTGGCAAGATGTCGAAATCCAACCCATGCAACTCAGGAACAAGAGCAGGGAAGAGTCCAGGAGTTTTCTGACGGTCTACAACCTTAAAACAAAGACGGTCACCCCCTTGGCTGATCAGCAAGTTGCACAAGTCAACCTGGATAGAAAAAGAAGGCATAAAATGGCCATTGGCTTAGATGACAGCCCCTACCGCAGAAATTACAGTTGGGACATACAGATCGGTAGGGACGTTTACTTAATTGATTTGGAGACAGGGAAAAGAACTTTGGTAGGGAAAGACCTACCTGGTAATCCACAGTTTTCTCCAGAGGGAAAGTACCTGTATTGGTATGATAACAGAGACAGTTCCTGGGTGACTTATGATGTTCAATTGAAGCAATTAAAAAGCCTTACCAAGGGTTTAGATGTGAATTTTTATAATGAATTGCATGACTCTCCATCTCTTCCTGGGAGTTATGGGGCAGCTGGTTGGATGAAGAATGATGCAGCTTTTCTGGTTTATGATCAATTTGACATATGGAAAATTGACCCGACGGGTAGAACACAACCTGTGAGTCTTACTCAAGGAGAAGGAAGGTCTCAAAATATTGTTTTTAGAAGACAACAATTTGATCCTGAAGAAGAAAGTATTGATCCCTCAGCTCCATTGATTCTGACCGCATTTCATGAAATCAATAAAAAAAGTGGGTTTGCAAGAGGAGATATAGCAGGAATTAAAAAACCTGAGATTATTATATTTACAGACCACAGGTATTTTGGTCTGGCAAAAGCAGAGGAAAATAACCATTTGATAGTACGGAGATCTACCTATAAGGACAACCCGGACCTGTACGTGACTAACCTGGAGATGAAGGAACTGAATAAAATTTCTTCCCTGAATCCACAGCAGGCACAGATGAAATGGGGTTCTGTTGAGCTGGTAGATTACTTGGCCAATGATGGTGTTCCAATGCAGGGGCTTCTTTTCAAACCAGAAGACTTCGATCCCAATAAAAAATACCCTATGATGGTATATTTCTATGAGAGGAATTCCAATGGTTTACACAATTATAGAAGTCCTGCACCAAGTGCATCTACGATCAATATACCATATTTTGTAAGCAATGATTACCTGGTGTTTGTACCTGATATCAAGTATGAAATAGGTTTACCGGGTCCTAGTGCCTATAATTGTATCATACCAGGTGTTCAGGCGATGGTGGCCCGTGGCTTCGTAGATGCTGAAAATATGGCCATCCAAGGCCAAAGCTGGGGAGGCTATCAAGTGGCACATTTGATAACAAGGACCAATATGTTCAAAGCAGCGGGAGCAGGTGCACCTGTGGTGAATATGACCTCGGCCTATGGAGGTATCCGATGGGGAACTGGCATGAGCAGGATGTTCCAGTATGAGCAGACACAATCCCGTATCGGTGGGACACTTTGGGAAAAACCTCTATATTATCAGCAGAACTCTCCGCTTTTCTATATGGATAGGGTAAACACCCCAGTGCTCATTATGCATAATGATGAAGATGGGGCAGTTCCTTGGTATCAAGGAATAGAAATGTTCATGGCTTTAAAGCGTTTGGATAAGCCAGCTTGGTTATTGCAATACAATGGTGAAGACCATAACCTGAGGCAAAGAAAAAACAGAAAAGACCTTTCCATTAGACTTTCTCAATTTTTCGACCATTACCTAAAAGGTGCCCCAGCGCCTTTATGGATGACTGAAGGCTTGCCGGCTGTGGAAAAGGGCAGAACGCTCAAGTACAAATTGGAAGGAGAAGAAAACTAATA
>NZ_AMGM01000070.1 GCF_000298295.1 Cecembia lonarensis LW9 | reverse complement strand
GCAGAATCGGTTTATGAAGCTATTTATTGGTTAAGCAAGATGAATGGATAAAAACTCCACCTTATTGTTCGGAAATCTATCCTGCCATATCCTGCTTTAAATAGCAATATATCTTTTTGGAATTTAAGTATTTACTGTTAAATCCAAAAAGAGAATGATGGTAAAGGGTTAAAAAGAAGGGTTGTGGGTACTCAAACTTCTTAGCAATGACATTCCCCACCGTCATCCTGAATCCGAGGAACAGCCTGTCTCGCTAAGCGGGAAGGATAAAGGATCCTCCATATTTTGGGAGACCCTTCCTTCGTCAGGGTGACGGTTACTGTAGTCTGTCAATGGTAACGTAGTGAAGCATCTCCTCTATTTTGGGAGACTCTTCTCCGCCTGTGGCGGATCAGAGTGACGATTCCGGTAATCTGTCAATAGTAGATTTTAAAATATGGCATTTACAGGGAAGGGAATCATGTCTTGTTTTACGCATCACACAGGTAGGTACAGGACAGTTGTTTGTATAAAAATTTAGAAAATTATATATTAACTAACCATATCCCCTTTTATAACAAACGGCCCAATATAACCTATGATAGCAGAAAATTTCTGGCTTTGGCAATTTCTTGGAAGGCTTCATCCATTGGTAGTCCATTTCCCTATTGCCCTATTGATTTTTGCTGCTTTTCTGGAAATCTTCACCATTGGAAAATACCAATCTAAATTGAGGCCTGGCATCAATGCCATCCTTCTTGGTGGCATCTTTTCAGCATTGATTGCCGCATTTTTTGGATGGCAATTGGCCGAGAATGAAAATATTTCAGGTGATTTATTGGATCAACACCAGCTTTTTGGATTCATTACCGCCGGAATAAGCCTGGTTTTGTTATGGTTTTGGAGGCAAATCGAATTAAAACAAAAGCGGCAAAACATTAAGCTTTACCGGGGAGTGTTGTTCCTTACCACTTTTGGCGTCATCCTTACAGGTCATATGGGTGCTTCTTTGACCCATGGAGAAGATTACCTGAGCAGCACCTTGCCTTGGAATCATGGTATGTCTCCTTACCAACCCGGTAATTTTGATTTAGCACTTTACCAATCAGAAACAGGTACACTTTCCTCCAATGCAGAATTGAAATTAATTGGTGAAGTAAGGGCCATTCTCGCCCATAATTGCTATAAGTGCCATAGTGGGGCTAAGATCGAGGGAGATTTAAGGTTAGATTCCAAAGAACATGTATTTAAAGGTGGGGAATCAGGAGCAGTCATAATGGCCGGAGCCCCAAATCAAAGCGAGCTGATCAGGAGAATAAACCTCCCCAAAAACCACAAAGAGGTAATGCCTTCCAAAGCCAATCCCTTAAGCAAAGAGGAAATTGCCCTGCTGACATTATGGGTAGAAAAAGGAGCCCCCTGGCCGGATAATGCCGCAACACCAAGTATCTACAGGGTTGCTGACCTGGCTCCTAGAAGACCTACGCTGCCAAAGGCTGTTAAGGGGTTGACAAACCCTGTGGATCTATTTGTTCATGATTATTTGCAGGAAAAAGGGTTGGCTTGGCCTGAAGGCATTGATGACAAGACTTTCTTGAGAAGAATATACCTAGATCTCATTGGACTGCTTCCAAGTCCGGAAGTTTTACATGCTTTCTCTCAAGACAGCAGACCTGATAAAAGAGCCATTTTGATAGCCCAGTTACTCAGCAGAAATGAGGATTATGCCATGCATTGGCTGACCTTTTGGAATGATCACCTTAGAAATGACTACACTGGAACCGGTTACATCACCAATGGAAGGTACAACATCACGGATTGGTTGTACCAATCACTTTTGAGCAACAAACCCTATGATACTTTTGTCAAAGAACTGCTCCATCCAGATGAAAAATCCAAGGGATTTATAGAAGGCATACGGTGGAGGGGAACTGTCAATGCCAGTCAAAGAACAGAAATGCAGGCGGCCCAAAATGTCGGACAGGTGATTTTGGGGCTGAACCTCAAATGTGCTTCTTGCCATGATAGCTTTATTTCGGATTGGAAATTGGATCAAGCCTATGCCTTTGCCAATATTTTTGCAGACACCACCTTAGAAGTCAGCCGCTGTGAACAACCTACAGGTGAAATGGCTTCTACAAAAATTCTTTGGGAAGAACTGGGGGAAATAGACAGTTTGGCTTCTAGAACTGAAAAACTACGCCAACTTTCCGAGCATCTGGTCCAGCCGGCCAATGGGAGGATGTACAGGACCATTGTCAACCGGGTCTGGAAGCAACTCATGGGAAGGGGATTGGTAGAACCTGTGGATGAAATGGACAATGCCCCTTGGAGCCAGGATCTATTGGATTGGTTGGCTTCTGAATTTGTGGACAAAGGATATGATTTGAAGGACTTGATCTACCAGATTACCACTTCGAAAATATACCAGTCTGCTTCCTCGGGCGTAAAAAGTCCAGATTTGCTGATGGCTGAAGATTATACTTTCACAGGCATGACCAGAAGAAGAATGACCGCAGAACAGTTTGCTGATGCTGTAAGTCAAGTGATCTATCCACTTTTTGATGCGCAAGAGCTTAAGTACAATCCCTTCCAATTGGCGAAAAATGAACAGTCCACTCCTTCCTATGTAAGGGCCTCATTGGTGGCCAATAATAGTTTTCTTACAGCCATGGGCAGACCCAACAGGGAAATTGTAACCACTTCAAGGGATTCCCAGGCCAGTCTTTTACAGGCCCTGGAGCTGACCAATGGAGAAAGACTTTATGAAGCACTTGAAAACGGTGCTATCCTTTGGAAAGAAAAATATGGAAATGGAGCAGAGATTTCTGAAGCATTCTACGAGAAAATTCTACTTAGAAAACCCAGTCAAAAAGAATTGAAAATCGCAAAAGATGCCTTGGGGGATCAGCCTGGAGCAGAACAAATTCAGGATTTTTTTTGGGCGGTATTGTTACTTCCTGAATTTCAGATAATTTACTAGATGAAAATTAAAAACCACTTAGCATCATGAATAAGCATTTGAAGAGGAGAGATTTTTTAAAGAAAACAAGCGCCGCGGCCATGGCTACCATGGCCATGGGGTCTCCTCTTTCTGGTTTGCTTTCATCCTGTCAATCCAATATCTCCATTCCTTCCACTGCTGATAGTGTCATTCTGCTATTTATGGCTGGTGGAATGGCGCATACTGAAACATTCGACCCTAAAAAACATACTGCCTTCCGTAAAGGGATGCATTCCAGTGAGGTGCTCAGTACCTTCCCATCTGTTCCGACGGTTTTGGACGGGATCCATTTTTCTGAGGGATTGGAATCCATTGGAAAAATCATGGACCGTGGCACTTTGATCCGGTCTTATGTGGCAGCAGATTTAGGTCATATTTTGCATACCAGACACCAATACCATTGGCATACCTGCTATGAACCTCCCCAATCTGTGGTGGTGCCCCATATAGGGTCCTGGATAGCCAAAGAGCTTGGGCCCTTAAACCCTGTTATCCCTCCTTTTATCAATATCGGCCAAAGATTTACAGTTGGGGAAGGAGAAGAACTCAAGGCTTTTCATAGTGCAGGTTTTTTGGGAGCTGAATTTGGACCTTTTTTGATTCCTGACCCTACATCAGGTCTCGAAAGTGTCCGGCCTCCTGTAGGTATGTCGCTTCAAAGGTTTGAGGCAAGAAACCAACTGTATGAAAATCTGATCCAGGATAGTCCCATGGGTGAATTTGGAAGTGATTACCAAAAAGAATCCCTCAAAAGGTCTATGGAACAAGCCTATATTCTTCTGAACTCCCCAGAGGCCAAAGCTTTTGACCTGAGTCAAGAGCCAAAAGAAAGCTATGATGTGTATAATACCGGCAGATTTGGTTTAGGCTGCTTATTGGCCAAAAGACTGGTCAACCAAGGTGCGAGATTCATTAGCGTAACAACAGAATATGAGCCCTTTTTTGGTTGGGACACCCATGACAACGGCCACACCCGATTGAAAGACATGAAGAAATTAATTGACGCACCTATAGCGCAGTTGATAAAGGATCTGGATGAAAGTGGGAGATTGGAAAGGACATTGGTTATTGTGGCCAGTGAATTCAGTAGAGATATGCTCACAGAAGGTAGGCCTGATTTGAAGGTTCTGGACCAAGTGGATGTGCCCGAGATCATCGAAGACATGAAGAATTACGGCATGCACAGGCATTTTACCGATGGATGTTCTATTCTGATGTTTGGGGGCGGAATAAAAAGAGGACATGTCTATGGCAAAACTGCGGATGAAAGGCCCTGCAAAACAATAGAAAAGCCCATCAAAATAGAGCGCATCCACCAGACCATTTACCATGCTTTGGGCATCGCTCCTGATACCCATTATTTGATTGAAAAAAGACCATTTTACACCACACCAGATGGACATGGGCAAGTGGAGTTTGATCTTCTTAAAACTTAAATTATCAAATCGTAAATAACAATTCCCGGATAACCAACAACCTATGCAAACCAAAAATTCAATTTTGAAATCAATCACCTTCCTTTTGACCTTAGTCTTACTTTTTTCCTGCGGAAAAAAAGAAGAAGACAGGACACCACTCCATCCTAAATTAGCCAAGCTCAAACTCCCTGCAGGCTTTGTGGCAGAGCATATCTATAGTCCTGGAGAGAATGACCAAGGGTCCTGGGTAGGAGTAACTTTCGATGATAAGGGAAGGATGATCGCTACTGACCAATATGGTGCGATTTATAGACTGGAAGTCCCTGCCATAGGCGCTGAAGACCTGACTCCCAAAGTAGAGAAATTGGTAGTGGGCACGGATGAATCCAAGTTGGGAATGGGCTTTGCGCAAGGAGTTTTATATGCGTTCAATAGCCTTTACGTGATGGTCAACCATAATGCCAACGATGCTTTTGATAAAGGCACAGGGCTCTATCGCTTACAGGACACCAATGGAGATGATCAGTATGATAAAATCACCCTGCTCAAAGCCCTTGATGGGGAGCCGGGAGAACATGGTCCGCACAGTATGGTTGTGTCGCCTGATGGACAATCCATCTATCTGGTAGCTGGAAATCATGTGGATGTGCCGGAGATGAATGCTTACCGACTTCCAAGGGTTTGGGATGAAGACAATATTTTCCCATTGATCAAAGACCCCAGAGGACATGCCAACAACCGCATGGCTCCAGGGGGCTGGATTGCCAAAATTGATCCTGAAGGAAAAAACTGGGAATTGATCAGTGCAGGCTTTAGAAATGCTTATGACATCGCCTTCAATGAAGCGGGGGAATTGTTTACCTATGATTCGGACATGGAATGGGATTTTGGAATGCCATGGTACAGGCCTACCCGTATTTGTCATGTTTCAAGTGGAAGTGAATTTGGCTGGAGAACAGGTAACCAAAAATGGTCTCCCGAATACCCTGATAATTTACCTGCTATTTTGAATATTGGGCAGGGTTCCCCTACCAATGTAATGTTTGGAACGGGATCTAATTTCCCTGAAAAATACCGTAAAGCCCTTTTTGCTTTTGATTGGAGTTTCGGCATCATCTATTCTGTTTTTCTAGAACCTTCCGGGGCCACCTACTCCGCGACGGCCGAAGAATTCATTTCGGGTTCTCCGCTTCCCCTCACAGATGGAGCCATTGGACCGGATGGGGCCATGTATTTTATGACAGGTGGTAGGAGATTGGAATCAGATGTTTACCGGGTGTATTATGCCGGAAATTTGGAAGATGTAGGTCCAAGCAAAACGGATTCTGATTTACCGGAAGCACATCAAACAAGGAGGATGCTGGAAGCCTTCCACAGTGGCGGGCCGAAAGCAAATGCGGTAGAGACAGCCTGGCCTTACTTGAAAGATGAGGACAGATTTATCCAATATGCCGCACGAATTGCCTTAGAGCACCAACCCGTCAAAGAATGGCAGGAAAAGGCATTGAATGAAAAAGAACCCAGCACTTTGATACAATCCATGATTGCCCTTATCCGTCATGGGGACAAAAACCTTCAAAGCAGAATTTTAGAGGCCCTTTTAGCGGTAGATTTCAAGCAACTTTCAACCACCGATCGATTGAATCATGTGCGTGCAGTGGAATTGAGTCTTTTTAGACAAGGTAAGCCTTCGAATGCACTCAAGGGGCAATTGGCCGAACAACTAAATCCCAATTTTCCATCAGGAAACAATAACTTGGACAGGTCGCTCAGTAAAGTTTTGGTGCATATAGAAGCTCCTGATGCTGTGGAAAAAATCGTGGCCCAGCTTCGGGTAGCCAAAGATGACTTGGACTATCAAAAGACATTTACTTCTTCTTCCGATCTGATCCTGAGAAATCCGCAATATGGACTTGACATTGCTGACATGTTGGCCAATGTACCTCCTGCCCAGCAGTCTTACTATGCCACGGTATTGGGTGGTGCCAAAGTAGGTTGGACACCAGCCTTGAGAGAGGCTTATTTCACTTGGGTCCATGATGCTTTTCAATACAAAGGAGGCAGGAGTTATGTGGGCTTTATTGACAGGGCCAGGAAAATGGCTTTGAGTAAAGTCAACCCTTCTGAATTTGATCATTACAATGAAATGTCTGGCGCTGCTCTACTGACAGGTAGCGGCAATGACCTGGTTGTTTCTGCCATACAGCCTCAGGGTCCAGGCAGAAACTGGAAAGTAGATGATGCTTTGGCGCTCATGGATGACCTGAAAGGACGAGATCTGGTCAAGGGTAAAGCCATGTATGCTGCCACCCTTTGTCAATCCTGTCATACCATGCAAGGTGAGGGTGGTGTTGTCGGACCTGACCTGACCCAATTGGGTACACGCTTTTCTCCAAAAGATATTCTGGAATCCACCATCAATCCCAATGCGGTCATCAGTGACCAATATGCTTCGACCATTTTCTACCTGAGCGATGGAAGTTCTGTTTTGGGTAAACTGACCAATGAGGATAAGGACAAATACTACATTTCACAAAACCCTTTTGATCCTCAGAATGTAAGGGAAATCCCAAAAAAAGACGTGACCAGTAAAAAACTTTCGGAGGTTTCGATCATGATGCCAGGGTTGATCAACCGACTGAATGAAGAGGAATTAAAAGATTTGATGGCTTACTTGATCTCCGGTGGTAATCCAAACCATGCAGTCTATCAGTAGTCATTATAAGATTTTAAAATTTGACATATACAGAAAGGAAATGACATTCCCCACCGTCATCCTGAATCCGAGGAACAGCCTGTTCCGCTAAGCGGGAAGGATGAAAGCCTGCCCCGTAGTATTACGGGGGATCCCCCATATTTTGGGAGACCCCCCGAAAGCATCGGGGCAGGCTTTCCCTTCGTCAGAGTGACGTTTGATTATGTCATTGGTACTTGAATTATAAAAAAACAGACTATGAAAGATTTTCGCAATTTAAAATACCTGTTCATTCTTGCAATTATCAGCTTTACCGCTTGTGCCCAAGAAGAAACTTCTGAGGCAAATCAGGAGGAAGAAGATGATGGCTTTGTATCCATTTTTAATGGTAAAAGTATGGATGGCTGGGAAGGGGATACGGACATTTGGAGGGTGGAGGATGGGTTGCTTATCGGTGAATTAACTGCTGACACAGATTTGAAGTCCAATACTTTTTTAGTTTGGACAGGAGGTGAACCTAGTGATTTCGAATTAAAAGTTGATTTTAAAATTACTGAAGATGGTAATTCCGGAATCAATTACAGAAGTGAAAGGTTGGTTGATATTCCTTTTGCGCTGAGGGGCTATCAGGCTGATATAGATGGTAAAAACACCTACACAGGTCAGAATTATGAGGAGCGGAAAAGGGCCACTTTGGCTTACCGGGGACAGCAAACCAAAATCAACCCTCAGGATCCTCCGGGTGAAATCAGGGACTTTGTGGAAAGAAATGCTTGGCGCGGTTTGGAGCTGACCAAAGAACTTGGAGATAGAGATTCTTTGAGAACTCTAATTCAGGAAGAAGATTGGAACCATATGCATTTGGTGATTAAGGGCAATCATCTGCAGCATTTTGTAAATGGCATTTTGATGAGTGAAGTGATGGATGAAGACCCAGTCAACCGAAGTTTTGGTGGATATCTAGGGTTTCAGGTTCACGTGGGCCCTCCAATGCAAGTTGCCTTTAAGAATATTTACCTAAAGGAAAATTAAAATGAGTGACACCTTAAATCCATTGATTCATCATTCCAAGAACAAAATCTCCCACTCGTCCCAATTGGGAGGAATTGAGACTTCTATTTTGGATAATGGGCCTGGTAAAGGGACAAGGATAGCTTGGGTAAATACGGGAGGGGGATTAAGGTACAAAATCGTCTTGGACCGTGGAATGGACATCGTGGATGCATTTTTCAATGCCAACAGCTTGGCATGGATCAGCCATGCCGGAATAGTCCACCCTCAACCTTTTTCCAATCAGGGTATTGATTGGTTGCGAACTTTTGCCGGTGGATTATTGACTACTTGTGGCCTCTCCCATATTGGTGGCCCAGAGTCTGATCAAAATGGAACAAGAGGCCTTCATGGAAATTACAGCAACCTTGCGGCGGAGCTTATTTCTATCAAGCAACCAGATGTTAGGAATGGAGACCTAAGTTTGGGTATGACAGGACTTGTCAAGGAGACCACTACTTTTGGCCCTCAACTGGAATTGAAAAGAACCATTTCCGGAACGCTTGGAGAAAACTACCTTAAGGTTCATGATGAAGTCATCAATGTAGGCAATACTCCTGCCCCACATATGCTATTGTATCACATCAATTGTGGTTACCCTTTGATTGATAAAGGCACAGATATGATTTGGAAAGGCCAATGGGAGTCCATGGATAAAGATCCTAACAATAGGATTTTCAATGCTTCCAATAACTTTAAAAAATGTCCTGATCCCATGGATGCACATGCCGGGTTTGGGGAAGATGTAGCTTTTATCAAGCCTCATGCGGAGGCAAATGGCACAGCCATTTGTGGTTTTATCAATGAAAAGTTGGGTCTGGGATTGTCCATAAAGTTCAATACCCTTCAATTACCATGGCTGATCAATTGGCAGCATTGGGGCAAAGGGGAGTATGTTACCGCTCTGGAACCTGCGACCAATCCTCCAATTGGGCAGGCAAAAGCCAGAACTGAGGGTACTTTGATTGAGTTGGCCCCTGGGGAAAAAAGAAACTACGATCTTGAATTAAAGGTCATGACAGAAATGAATGAACTTGATAACTTCTTAAAAAAAAGTAATTATTAATATTTAACTAAAACGACAAAAAACATGAGTTTGGCAAAAAATGCATTAGAACAAGGAGAAGGCATCCTCAGATTGACTCCAACCTGGGTACCACGATCTTTTTGTGTTCCTGGCAGAAGGATAAAACTGCATCCCGATGATTATTATGTCTTAGGCGGAGTGAGAGGGGGTATCGATGAAAGATGGCTTTCATCCACCACTCCCGCACAAAACGGTCCATTGACCGGGAAAAATGAAGGCTTGAGCCATATTGTTTATAAGGATGGTGCTGAAGAAATACTCTTTTTATTGAAAGACGCGATTGATGAACTGAAAGGGGAAATCATCGGGGAAAGGATTTGGGAAGAACACAAAAGCTGGCCCATGTACTCTAAATTTTTTGACAATATGGGCCCCCTGCCACACCACATTCACCACAACGATGAATATGCGGCTATGACAGGTCAAAAGGGGAAACCAGAAGCCTACTACTTTCCTCCACAACTCAATAACCATGGGGGAGACTTTCCTTATACTTTTTTTGGTATTGCTCCTGGCACCACTAAAGCACAGATCAAAGAATGCCTGATGAATTTCAATAAAGGGGACAATAAGATTACCAATTATTCACAAGCCTTTAAACTGGAGCCAGGTACCGGATGGGATGTACCTCCAGGTATGCTGCATGCTCCAGGTAGCCTTTGTACTTACGAACCACAGAAGGCTTCAGATATTTTCGCCATGTACCAGTCCTTGGTCAATGAGGCGATTATTCCTGAAGAATTGCTATGGAATGGTACCCCCAAGGACAGAATCGGGGATTATGACCTGTTGGTAGAAGTTATCGATTGGGAACTGAATACCAACCCAAACATTCTTGACAACCATTTCATGCTTCCCAAGCCCGTTTATGATCAGGATTGGATGGAGTCCCAAGGTTTTGAAGAAAAATGGATCTGTTACCGCTCCCATGATTACAGCGCCAAAGAACTGACGGTTTTGCCTGGTCAGACCGTCACCATTACAGACAATGCTGCCTATGGGATGATTATGATGCAGGGACATGGGAAAATGGGGGTATGGGATGTAGAAACGCCGGCTTTGATCCGTTATGGGCAACTCACCCATGATGAATACTTTGTTTCTGAAAAGGCTGCCAAAGGGGGAGTTACGATCAGCAATCCTTCCAAAACAGATCCTATCGTGATGCTGAAGCACTTTGGTCCGAATAATCCGGATTTGAAAGTAGGGAAGTAGAGTTTAGAGGCGAGCTTGCCTACCTTTAGACAGGAAACTAGAAGTTAGGGGTTTGTACCAAGTACAATGTACTAAGAAGAACAGAAAAATATATACTTTCCTATATTGAAGGTAATGTAAAGGTCTTAGGAGTAAAACGATTATAGATAGGTTCATAAATGTTCTTAATTGAAATTTTAGGGACGTCCAATAAAATTCGCTCAAAAAAGTCAAATCAAATTACAAAGAGAAGAAGACAATAAACCCTCAAAGATTTGGAAAATGAACTAAAAAAGAGCAAAGTAAAAAGCCTTTTTCAGGAGGAACGAAAAACTTTGTACTTCGTACTTGGTACTTTGTACAAAATTTCAAACTCGAAGAACCAATCTAATTCTCAAGCTTTGATCAATGGCGATTCGATATTAAAACCAATAACTCATTTAACTTATAATCAATAACCAAAATAACCATGTCACAAAACAATTATCCCAAAATCCATAATGCGACCTGGCCAGGAATAGTGGGCAAAGGTCCTGATTCAGAACCTGTCATCCCTTTCGATACTTTATTGGAAATGACGGCTGCTGCGCAAGTAGACGGAGTAAAATTTGACGGCGTCGATATCGGCTTACTGGATCCCCATCTCAACATTGACATGTCGGATGATGACATCAAAAAGTTGGCGGATAAAGTTTCCAAACACAAGCTCAATATCGGCTCACTGGTAGCTCCTATTTGGTCAGGTTCGGCTATGGGAAGTGCAGAACAGCGTAAGACTTTTGTGGAAATGGTCCAGAAATCCTGTGCCATTGCCAAGCGGTTGAATGAACTAGGGGTAAGGCACTATGGGGTGGTGCGGATTGATTCTGCGGCTGGAGTTACTGATTGGGCTAAGGACCCCGAAGGCAACAGCAAATTGATCGCCCAAACTTTCCGTGAAGCCTGTGATGTTGCTGCCGATTATGGAGAGCGATTAGCAGCAGAAGGAGAAATCTGTTGGGGCGGCATGCACAGCTGGAAACATATGGTGCAGCTATTGGAAATGGTGGACAGGAAAAACATTGGCTTCCAGGCAGACATGTCCCACACCTTTTTGTATACGCTAGGATATAATGCGCCTGAACATAGGATTCTTCCAGCTGATTTTGAAAGTAACGACAGAGAAGCCATCAAATCTGCTTTAAAAACAGTTACTGATGCGCTCCGTCCATGGACCATAGATTTTCATGTCGCCCAGAACGACGGTTCTGTTTTCGGTTCTGGCTCCCATGATAAAACAGGACGCCATTGTCAGGCCACAGACCCCAATGGCTTGCTCGACATCACTCATGATGCCGGTTATTGGTTGAGGGACGAAAATGGCAATTTGACTAAAGCCATGCAACACATTTGTTGGGATGGCTGTATGTTCCCCAATGCTATCATGGAAAAACAACAAACCTGGAATGACATCCTTGCAGCCTTGATAAAGGTCAGAGACGCACATGGATGGAATAGTTAAGATTATAGAAACAAGAAGCAAGAAACAAGAAACAAGATGAGAGACTAAAGGAAAACACTTTTTTGGTCTCAAATCTTATGTCTCACATCTAAAATCTAAAAAAAATGAGCAATAAAAAACCAATACGAATAGGATTGATAGGCACGGGTCTAATGGGCAGGATCCATACCAATGCCTATAAAAGAATACCAGACTTCTTTTCCGAATTTGAATACATGCCTGTACTACAGGCGGCCTGTGCCCGAAGAGAGGACAAAGTCAAAGCTTTTGCTGAACAATGGGGCTATGCTTCTTATGAAACAGATTGGAAGGAGCTCATCGCCAGAGAAGATATTGATGCAGTGGATATCTGTACACCAAATGATACCCATGCGGAAATTGCCATTGCAGCGGCCAAAGCGGGAAAGATGATCCTTTGTGAAAAACCCCTTTCCAGAACTTTGGAAGAAGGGGAGGCCATGGTCAAAGCGGTGGAAGAAGCCGGGGTAAAAAATACCGTTTGGTACAACTACCGCAGGGTACCTGCAGTGACCTTAGCCAAACAATTGGTGGATTCAGGAAAACTGGGTAAGATTTTCCATTACAGGGCCAATTTCCTGCAGGATTGGACCATCAATCCCGAGCTTCCGCAAGGTGGGGATGCCCTTTGGAGATTGGATGTAGATGCAGCAGGATCGGGGGTAACGGGGGATTTGTTGGCCCATTGTATTGATACCGCCATGTGGTTGAACGGAGGTATCAAGGATGTTTCTGCCATGACAGAAACTTTTATTAAAGAAAGAGTCCATCAAGGAAGTGGTATGGTCCAAAAAGTAGGTATTGATGACGCCTGCGTATTCCATTGTCATTTTGACAATGGTTCTTTGGGTCTTTTTGAAGCCACAAGGTATGCACGGGGGCATAAGGCTTTATATACCTTTGAGATCAATGGAGAACATGCCTCTATCCGTTGGGACCTTCATGACATGAACTGGCTGGAAATATTCGATCATAAAGACGAATCACAAGTAAGAGGTTGGAGAAGAGTCCATATTACTGAAGGAGAACAACCTTATATGAACAGGTGGTGGATTCCCGGAACTTCCATTGGTTATGAGCATTCCTTTATTCATCAGGCTGCGGACTTTTTCTTGAGCCTTCAGACAGGTGAACCTTGTGCCCCAACTTTCCAGGATGCTTTTGAGACACAAAAAGTCTGTCAGGCAGTGCTGGATTCTGCAGCGTCAAAAAGTTGGAAAGATACCGGAGTCAAATGGGAGGGGTAATTGAAGCCATATAAAAAACGAATTAAAAATTAAGGCATTGAAATAATGTAGAAATAATCTGAAATATGCCTTCGGCGAAAAATTAGCAGCGACCTGCCATACTTCGGAAATCCAATCTTCAACAATTTGATTGGAAACTTTCAAAGCATGGCAGGTTTCTCATTATCACAAGGGAAGATTATTTAGGGCGTGCTGAAAAAGGCCAATTGGAGAAAAATTTCTTTGCTTTTAGCCCAGGCTTGATAGCTTTATCGAGTTTAAGGTACGAAGTTATATCTTCTCCTTTTTCAAATTTCTCATCAAATTCAGCTGCTGTAATAGATCGCTTTTTCATTTGGTTAGATAATTTAGGATAGTCCATTCTAATATCTAAATATCGACCAGTATCTTTAATATCAAAAACACATTTCAAAAAAGGATTCTAAAATTTTAAGAATTTACTATTAGCGATAAAATCACAAAGACTTCCTTTCAATTACCTTAAAATCATTTTTTATCATTTTGCCTTCTTTACTTAAAATCATCTCAGCAGTCAGTTTGCCCATTTTTGCAAAATCCGTACTGATCACGGTAATCCCTTTTTCCAATACTTCCTTGAGAGGGGTTTCATTGTAGGACAAGACCCCGATGTTTTTCCCGATTTTCAATCCCTTGCTACGCCGGGCAATTTTGATGAGGTTAACCAGGTCATTTTCTTCGATAATGATATAAGCTTCTTTATCCTGAATAGAAAGGGACGCATCTACTTCTGAAATGATTTTATATTCCAAACCTGCCTCCACAGCATACTTTTTAAATCCCAAGAGAATATTTTCAGGGTAGGGATAATTGGAATGAAAAGGAAATACCAAAATCAATTTTTCATACTTCAACAATTTGGAATGGAGTTGTTTCAACGCATTGTAAATATCCTGCTTGAAATCCTGAAAAACACTGCCAAAACAACCCCTAATTTCATCAAAATTATTGTCCAATAGAATCAACTTTTCTTTAGGTAGGGCATTAATCAGATCGATGGCTTTGGACTCACAATCTTTTTTAAAATGGGGCATGATAACAAAATAATCAAACTCCTCCTTCTGTTGTTCCAGGATTTTTTTAAATAAATCACACTCATAATGATATACATGAAAATATATATCAGCGCGATCTTCCATGGCTATCAGAAACGAATTGAATATCTCCTTTTTATAGGCACTCAATTTATTAAAAAGCAATAGGATTTTGTATTTTGATAGATCAGAATGATGGCAGATGTAGTAACCTTTTCCCCGTACAGATTCTATAATGCCTTGTTTTTTTAAAATATCATAGGCTTTTTCTACTGTATCCCTAGAAAGTAAATTATCAGCGCTTAAATTATTTATTGAAGGTATTTTATCTCCATATTTTAACTGACCTGATAGTATATGATATTTAATTGCTTTTACAATTTGAATATATTTTGGAACACTTGAAAATTGATCAATTTTTAAATTATCAAGCATAATCTTTCAAGTAAAGTTTCAGTAATAGTTTTCATAACAAGGATCGTGATTTATTTTTAAAGTTAAAATTATTTCAAGATTCATACCTATTTTCTAGAAAACTGCTTTTCAATTTGCTCCAAAGATTTCCCTTTAGTTTCAGGTAAAACCAATTTTAATACAATAAAACCAACAACACAAATCAAACCATAAAGCCAAAAATTATTAGCCCATCCTAAGCTTTCCTTAATAACGGGAAAACTAAAAGTCAAGGTAAAATTACCAATCCAGTGAGCTAAAGCGGCTATAGACATTGCTGCTCCTCTTATTTTGGTAGGGAAAATTTCAGATAAAACAACCCAAAGTAATGGAGCAAGAGTAAATGAGTAAAACATTACGTTAGCTAAGACAAGTAAAACTATTACAAATCCACCTTGCTCAAAGTAAAAAGTTAAACCAATGAATATGTATAAAATCGCCATCGAAGATGTTCCTAAAAGTAATAACCTCTTTCTTCCAAATTTATCCACAGTCAAAATGGTTATAAACACTGAAAGCACCATTACTGAGCCAATTACCACAATATTCAACATCATTTGTTTCAAAGTATATCCAGCAGCTTGAAAAATATCAGCTGCATAATAAATAATTACATTTACACCACTCCATTGTTGGAGAAATGCAAGAAAAATCCCTATAAATAAAAAGTGAAGAACATTTTTATTTAAAAGTTCTTTGAAATTAACCTTTGCCAAGTTTTCCTTAGAAATAGTTTCTTTAATTTCATTAATAGATATTTCAGCATAGAAATCACCACCAATTTTTTTTAAAACTTGTTTTGCCTTATCGACTTCATTGTTTTTGACCAGCCATCTAGCACTTTCGGGAACAAAAAACATTAATATGAAAAATAAAAAAGCTGGGACAAATTCTGCTGCAAACATATATCTCCATGCAAATTTCCCACTCCAACTTGCAGCCAAAACCTCAAAAGTAGCATTATCAGGAAGACTTTTGTCTATGAGAGATATTTGCCAATTAACAATTTGCGCGAGTAGTACCCCAATCATAACCATCAATTGATTTATGGTTACAAACATCCCTCTTTTTTCGGGCGGGGCTAGCTCAGCAATATATAATGGGGAAAGATTTAAAGCTATACCCATAGCTAAACCTCCTACTATCCTATAAAAATTAAACCACCAAAATGTATCAGCCATGGCTGTACCAATTGCAGATAAAGAAAAAAGAAACCCTGAAAAAGTCAGAAGTTTCTTTCTTCCTAGTCTATCGCTTAAAAATATACAGATGGTAGCTCCAATCATACATCCTATTAAGGCGGAACTAGTACCCCAACCTTGTTCGCTGGGATTTGTAATATTAAAAAATGGTTCATAAAATGGCTTTGCTCCACCAATCACTACCCAGTCATATCCAAATAGAAATCCTCCTAAAGCAGCTGTCATGCTTATTAACCAAATATAAACTTGGTTATACCTAATGCTTGTTTCCACAAATTAAATGATATATGTTTGATTACTTCACTGCCACTTTTAAGGTAAACCCATATTTATTAGGCCAGTTTCTTTCATCTTTAAAAGACTCAGGAATTGTGATTCTGGTTATTGGTCCAGAGTTTTCCCACAAAACTTTTTCTTTGGAACCCAAGATAGAAATGGCTCCTTTATTTTTAGGATTAAGATTTGGAACTTCAATTGTTGTTTTCTCTTTATCTAAAATATGGATATAGATGAATTCCCCATTTTTACTTTTAGTAAAGAAGTTACCTTCACTCTCTTGAATTTCCCAAGGTCTTGTTGAATAAATACCCTCTCCGTTTACCTTAAGCCATTGTCCTAAATCCAACAATCTGTCTTTTTGAACATTTGATAATTTTCCGGAACCATCAGGATTAATAACAAGTAGTAAATTGCCATTATTGGCTACAATTCCAACAAACATTTTAACTAACTCTTTACTAGACAGGCTATTTTCTTCATTATCAGTCCAATTGAAACCAAAAGCAGGACTTATTGAACGACAGACTTCCCATGGCTCATTGATATCAACATTTCCAATACTATACTCGGGTGTTAAATAGTCACCAATTTGTTCTGCCTTCATGTACAACTCTAATAGTTTGTCATGTTCGCCACTTTTTAAGACTTCATTAAATTTCAAAAGGTTACTATCATCTAGATAAGCTCCGGCTCTATTGTTTATAACAACCTCCTTTCTACCTTCTGCTTGGTTATAAAAATAAGCAGAAAGTTCCGGAACCCTACTTGAGTTGGCTGGTGTTCCCCAGCCGCCATCATACCAAACTAGGTCTGGATCAAATAAATCGACTCCCTCTTTAAATAAAGGCATCATATAATCTCCAAAATAATCTTTAACAGGTATTTTCCCCGATATCATTCTATCATGTCTTGCAGGAAAGTAACTTGCTAGAGGAACTGGCCGAGGTATTAATCCCATACCATCATGAAAAATGGCCATATCTTCATATGGATCCCATTGACTTACCCTTTCTTTAGTAATGACTGGATATTCCCACTCAGCTATTGAAAAATAAAAACCAAATTTCAAGTCCCTTTTCCTTGAAGCTTCCACTAATTCCTTAAGAATGTCTCGTTTAGGGCCCATTTCGACTGCATTTCTAAAAGTATACTTTGACTCCCACATAGTCCAACCTGCATGATGCCGCGCAAAGGGCACCATATATTTGGCACCTGCTTGAACAGCCAATTCTGCATACTCTTCTGAGTCAAAATTATTTCCATGTAATAGAGGTAAAAAATCATCTCTTCTAAAATCCTCTCCCCAAATGGAGTCATGATAAGCTTTATATGTAAAATCCATCAAAAATTCATACCAATCAGGATAAGATCCACCCGTATCACCCTCAGATCCTGGAGGCGCATAGCCTGGAACTGACCAAGGCCCCCAATCCAAGAATATTCCAAGTTTTGCATCTCGAAACCATTCTGGGACTTCATGCTCATCCAAAGATTGCTTTTTTGGCTTATATTTACCTAACTGATTAATTTTTTCGATTTCCTTCCTGTCATTAGCAGCTCTTTGCATTAGATCATCTGAAAACTTCTCATAAAGTTGTCTAGTATTATACTTGTAAAAAAAAGGTTTATGATCTTCTGGTCTTGCAGGCTTTTCGGGATTATATTGAACCTGACCAAATGAGTAAGCTGAAAATAAAAAGAATGTGATTATTAGGGTGAATTTTAAGGTCTTTTTCATAGTATTAATTAATTTAAATCTATCTTAAATGTCCAAACATATTTGCTTATTAGAGATGGGTTATTTTGAAAGTCCTTTGGAATCGGTATTTCAAGATTTCCATTACTTGCTTTAGTAAATTGAAGATTAATATCCGACCCCAATAATTTAATACCTTTAATTCCTTCTTCAATTGGAGTATTAATTATTAAGTTTTCACCAGGCCAATTAGTACAATGGACAAACAAAGACTTACCATCTTTCGATTTTGTAAAAAATTTATCATTCTCTTTTTGGACTTTCCAAGGTCTAGTATTATGTATACTCTCTGCATTGACCTTCATCCAATCACCTAATTCAAGCAACCTATCCTTTTGAATATCTGGCAATTTCCCTGATCCATCCGGACTAATTACAAGCAATAAATTCCCATTATTAGCCACAATATCTACAAACAATTTTATAAGCTCTTCACCAGATAATGAACTAGCTTCATCGTCTTGCCAATTGTACCCAAAAGCGGGACTTATTGAGCGACAAACTTCCCACTTACTTTGAATATCAACATCACCAATAGTAAATTCTGGTGTACCATAATCCCCTAATTGTTGACCACTTAAATAAATTTTCATCGCCTCATCTCTTTTACCTGAATCCATCAGATCTCTTACTTTAATTAAATCATCTTCTGAAAGAGATGAGCCTGCTCTGTTATTTATAACAACATCTTTTTTACCTTCTGCCTGGTTATAAAAATAAGCAGATGTTTCCATTGTTCGGCTTATACTAACAGGACTTCCCCACCCACCATCATACCAAACAAGGTCGGGATCATATTTATCTACAGCTTCCTTAAAGGAAGGAATCATATAGTCTGCGAAATAATCTTTAACTGGTATTTTTCCAGATATCATTCGATCGTGTAAAGCTGGGAAATAAGAAGCTAGTGGCGTTGCCCTTGGAATTTGACCTAAAGCGTCCTGGAATATGGCCAAATTTTTTACTGGATCCCATTGGCTCAAATTTTGATCCACTATTACTGGGTATTCCCATTCAGAAACTGAAAAATAAAAGCCCATTTTCATGTCATACTTTTTGCCAGCTTCAATAAGTTCTTTATAAATATCTCTTCCAGGCCCCATTTCGACAGCATTCCTTTTGGTGAACTCCGATTCCCACATCGTCCATCCAGCATGATGTTTGGTAAAAGGGACAAAATATTTTGCTCCTGAATTTACAGCCAATAGCATGTATTCTTCTGAATTAAAATTTTCTCCCGTCAATAAGGGTAGAAAGTCATCACGTCTAAAATCTGCGCCCCATACTTCGTCATGATATTCTTTGTATAAATTATCCATTAAAAATTCATACCAATCCGGGTAGGATCCTCCAGTACTTGCTTCAGCGCCTTTTAATGGAGCATATCCTGGAACCGACCAAGGTCCCCAATCAAGAAAAATCCCAAGTTTCGCATCCTCAAACCATTCAGGAACTTCATGAAGTTTCAATGATTCAACATTAGGTTTGTACCTTCCTTGTCGATTTACTGATTCTAGAATTTCAACTTCACTTCTAGCCTTATCCATGATTGATTCAGAAAACTCTCTATATAAATCAACTGTCGAATATTCATATTTAAACGCCATAAAATCAGAAGACCTTTTGGGTTGAAGAATATTATCTGTCAAGTGCTTTGAACTAGGTGTCCTATCTTTTTCCTTATTTTCTTGAGAGCAAGAGAACATAAATAAAAAGAAAAACAATAATTGAATTTGAACTAGGTTTTTCATAGCGTGATTAGGTTTATTTATTGGACTCTACAATATTATTTAATTCAATTATTTTTTTATCCTGTGGTATCCTGTAGAATCAAACCTTGATTTTTGGTTGAAAAATATTCACCAATTCCAATTGGTATTTACAAAGTGTGATTCGATAAATTAAATCCTAGTTCAGCTAAAATCTTACCAGAAAAAACGTATCATTAAATGGTTAACTAATATTTAATTAAACCAGAATCTTGGTTTTTGTGTGGTATTATAGTCTGTCTTATTTGAAATAATTAAATATTAAACC
>NZ_AMGM01000069.1 GCF_000298295.1 Cecembia lonarensis LW9 | reverse complement strand
GGCGGAAATTCATATACCTGTTCTTGTCGAGGTGGTTGTCCATTTTATGTTTGGGCTGATAATCAAAGTGAAGCAGAAGAAATTGCGGAGATACAATGTTCAAGTTCTGATGTAAGTTGCGCCATCCAATAATTTTAAAAGGTGGAGAAAATAAAAAATTCTCCACTTTTATTTCCTTTTAAAATTTCAACTAAAATTAAAGGGGTAAATAGTATACAAGTTAAAACCTTGATTCTATTTCAAGTTAGTTATACCATATAATCTCAAACTAATAAATAAATGATGTTCAAATTAAAGGATATAATAATCAAATCGAAATTAGCACTAAGTTTTAAGGAATTTTTAATAATTTGTTTACTTGCCTTTGGCTGCAACAATTCAGAATTATCAGATTTAAAAGAAATCCAAGTCATTAAAGGAACTGAAACTGACCTATACTTATCTGAAATAGCTAGCTCTATCAATATTATCCAACTTGAAACAAATCCCGAATCTTTGATTAGCAGTATTTATGATTTAAAAATCTTTCAGGACAAAATATTTGTAAAGGATAGAAATAAACAAATTCTGGTTTTTGATAAAGAAGGGAATTTCATAAGAAATTTAGTTCAACAGGGTGATGGGCCCATGGAAACCAAAACCGTAAATTCTTTTGAAATTGACGGGAAATCGGGTAAAATTTATATTAGCGGTCTGAATAAACTTTTGACTTATTCGAAGGATCAGAATTTTTTAGAGGAAAAATCTTTCTCTATTAATTTAAATCATCTAACAATGTTGGAAAATAAATTATTTGCTATTGCAGAATATAATATGAATCCCATTGAGAAAGGCTTTACCAATGAAACCATATTGTTTGAAATGAGTCCTGAACTTGAATTTAAAGATTCCATTTCCTTAAGAAAAATAGTACTCGACCAAAAAATCATATTAGGTTTTCATAACAGGAATTATATTTCAAGAGTTGGGGATAAAAAATATGTTTATATACCTACTCCGCCAACTGATAAGATCTTTAGGGATACTCTTTATGAGATTAAGGACAAAATATTGAAACCTAATTTAAAACTGAATTTTGGAGTTGATCAATTTACAGACAATGGAAATAAGGCTATTCTAATTCGAAATGTATACGTTTCAAAGGACTACCTTTTGTGTGAGTACGATCATGATAACAAAAAGAAGTTTTTCCTATATCACTTTAAAAATGCCAAGGGGTACAACCTTAACGAAGGATTTTTAGATGATCAAGGAGATAAGGTTGTTTTAAGACCCTTAGATTTAAATAACAATGTCTTTTATTATACAAAGACTAAGGAGTTTTCCGTCGTTACTTCTGAAGAACTTAACCCTGAGATTGGAATTGTAAAGTTGAATTAAGCTTTTTGATTTAATGTGGTTTTATACAATAGTTAAGTCTCCAAAATTTAAATTGAGAAGTTTTTGAAGAACTCATTCCCCTTCTACAAACAACCCGACAACAAAGACTGCGGACCTACCTGCTTGCGGATCATCGCAAAGCACTATGGGAAGCTCATTTCCTTGAAAGAAATCCGTGAAATATCAGAGACGACCAGGGAAGGAAGCAGCCTATTGAAGCTAAGTGATGCCGCAGAGGCTATGGGCTTTAAATCAATAGGAGCAAAGCTGAGTTTTGAAAAACTAAAGGAGGCACCTTTACCACTGATTGTCCATTGGAACAAACATCACTTTGTAGTGGTGTATAAAATCAGAAAAGATACGGTCCATATTTCTGATCCAGCCTATGGTCTGATTCAATATACCAAGGAAGAATTCATTTCACGATGGATCGGCAACAATGCCAATGAGCAGACCAAAGAAGGTATTACCCTCCTGCTCGAACCTACTCCTGACTTTAGGAAAATGAAATGGGAGGATAATGAGAAACCTTCTCTAAGTTTTCTGTTCAAATACCTCTTCAATTATAAAAACCTGATAGCCCAACTGGCCATCGGATTGTTGGTAGGCAGTCTCTTGCAGTTGATTTTCCCTTTTCTGACCCAAAGCATTGTGGATGTGGGGATCCTAAACCAGGATATCAACTTTAACTATCTGGTGCTTTTTGCCCAGATCATGCTCTTCCTCGGAAGGATTAGTGTGGAAGTGCTCCGAAGCTGGATATTGTTGCACCTGACCACCCGGATCAATATTTCACTTGTTTCAGATATTTTCAGGGAACTTACATTCAGATAAGTGATTTTCATAAAATTGTACTTTTACTTTTTTATAAAAACTATTAAAAAAGTTAAAAATTCTGTAAATCATCAATTTACCTATCAATTAGTTTGAAGATGGGGGGG
The DNA here is from genome assembly GCF_000298295.1 of Cecembia lonarensis LW9. Taxonomy (GTDB): domain Bacteria; phylum Bacteroidota; class Bacteroidia; order Cytophagales; family Cyclobacteriaceae; genus Cecembia; species Cecembia lonarensis. The sequence goes on along the minus strand of NZ_AMGM01000069.1, from coordinate 18,486 downwards.
GGGTAAAACGAATATTTTAAAATATAATTCTGAACTATGAGCTTAGAATAATGCAATTTATTGATTTTCATGTGATTGTAATGTTTTTTGTTTTTGGAATTTCAAAATCTAATGATTAAGTTCATATGTGCTTTTATTATTTTGAAGCACTTGGTAGAATGATTAGGTATTTTGGAAATTTTAGTTTTTATGGAAAATTCATTTTTGATTTTGAAGAAAACGCTTCTGCTACTGGATATTCCTTTTACGAAAAGCTATCTGAAAGATAAAGTGGCATCCCATCCTGAACAGGAATCCTTGCTTACCATTTCGGATACCTTGAATCATTATAAGGTGGACAGCATTGGACTCAAACTTACTGTAGAAAAGTTAGAACAAATTCCGCTGCCCTGTATAATACAGATTCAAGAAAATGGACATCCTTTTTTTAGTGTGCTCACTAAATCGGAAATAGATACCGTATCCTTCCTGGATGAAAAGGGAAAAATCAAATATATTTCAAAAAAGGATTTTGCCAAAAACTGGACAGGTGTAACCATGCTATTGGAAAAGTCTGATAAATCTGGTGAACCTGGATACAAAGAAAGACAGCGGGAAGTTGTAGTGTTCCGATCATTGCTTGGTCTCCTTGGACTAATAAGTCTCATTGGGTTAATTGCTTTTTATCAGCCTATTTTCGCAAACCCATACCAAGTGCTTATAATTTTGTTCCTTTTCCTCCTTAAAGTTACTGGATTGTTCATTTCCTCGGTTTTGCTTTGGTCAGAAGTTGATAAAGACAACAAGGCCATAAGGGATTTTTGTACGGGAGGCAAGAATATAGACTGTAATTCAGTTACCTCTTCCTTTTCTTTGCCAGGAGGGATAAGTTTAAGCATCATAGCCTTTGCCTATTTCTTTTCTGGAGTTCTCTTTTTGCTTTTGACTTCATTTTCAGGATCAGGTTTGCAGCTGCTTAGCTATTTGAATCTGTCCGGAGTATTTGTAATTCCCATATCCATCTATTACCAATGGGTAAAAATCAGGAAATGGTGTGTGCTGTGCCTTTGGATTTCGGCAGTACTGCTCGCAGAAATCCTGCTTAGTCAGATTTTTCTGGTTAACACTGATTCCGTACAATTTCAAGATTTGGCTTTGTATTTTTTTCTTTTTGTCGGAACAGTTGTGGCTTGGCTGAGTCTAAAGCCATATTTTCTAGCCAAAAAGGAACTTCAAAAGCACAAAAGCAAACTTGCCAGATTTCTCTCCAACACCGAGATTTTCGATCAATTATTATCCAGCTCAAGAAAATTTTCCAATAACCCAGAAGGATTGGGAATATTGCTGAAAGGGGAAAAGGCCAAATACCATGTACTCAAAGTCTGTAATCCTTATTGTGGACCATGTGCTAATTCTCATCCTATTTTGGAAGAATTGTTTGAGTCTGGAAATATAAACCTACAAGTCGTATTTCATCCCGGTGGAGAAGATGCCATTAAGTATAAAACTATTAGTCATATTATGGCTCTAGCAGCTCAGGCCAATCAGGAGCAGATACTGAAAGCACTTGATGATTGGTACCTGCTAGAGAAGAAGGAGTATGAAACCTTTGCAGATAAATATCCCATGAACGGAGAACTGAAAGCTCAGGAATCCCGCATAAAAGACATGCTAAATTGGTGCGAACAGGAAAATATCAGTTACACACCCACAATCTTTATCAATGGGCATGAATTACCTAAAGCTTACAGTATAGAAGATCTAAAATATATTCTGGTATAAAAAAACACCATTTTGTGATAAAAAATATTCAATCGCGATGAATGGTCAGATGCTTCGGCTGACCCAAATGTCCGGAGGTTTTAATTTTCAATAAAATCTAAAAAAATGAAAAAGTTAAGTTTGGAAATGTTAAGACTTACCTCCGATGAGGTATTGGGAAGAAGTCAGATGAAGAAGATTACTGGGGGGTATGGATGTTGGCTGACTTGCGATGGTTGGACCAGGGCAATGCAGGTAAGTGATTGTAGTTTATCCACTAGAAGATTTTATTGTGGGGGTACTGACCCCATAGCTACATGCAATTGCTAAGGTTGTAGGTGCGGATTTTTTTAATTACTATCCGCACCTATAATTTTATTGCTACTTACTTAAATTATATCAATTAAACACAACCATAATTATTCGAGGGTAGTATGAAGCTTTGGCTTTGAATTTCAAGTCTATTAAAAATATGTTAATCATATAGAAACCCCTTTTAATTTTAATTCTATGTTTAGAGCCCTTCATTTAACAAAGTATTTGAAATCAAGAAAATTACATGCAATTATAGCTGTATTCACTACGTTTTTCACCTTTCCTTTTATTGCATTCTCCCAAAATTTGTTGCAAAAAAAGGGAGAGTTTAAAATCAATTCCCTTTCTCCCATTGAAATCCTTGACTACCATTCGGAAACTCAATATTTTTTAGGATATACCAGAACTATTGATGGCCTCAATTTATGCCTTATTAATGGTGATGGAGAGATAATTATTCAAAAAAAGTTGGTTGGTGAAGGCCCAGACCGGGTAAAAACTTCCATAAATTGTGTTGCATTTTCAGAGGAAGGAGAAGTTTGGGTACAGTCACCTTCTGAAATAGTATTATTAGATCAAAACTTTAATATAAAAACACGGACTAAATATCAATCAGGGACAAACATTCAAATCTATGGGAGAATAGAATATTTGGAGTACTATTATCCTCAAAATTCTTTTTCAAAATTCACTTTTTCTACTATTCCGAATGGAACTAGTGCATATTTGGATGGAAGGGATTTTAGGACCAGTCATTTGATTGAATTTCTTGACCTTGAACTTGAAAAGCTATTTGAAATAGGACCAGTGTCAGAAAGAGGTAATTTTAAGCTCCTTGATAAATCAATAGGTTCAATTTATTTTCCCATTTTCACAATAGACAGAGTAAATAAAAAACTTTTTTTAACTGCTTCATTAGATGATGAAATCACGATATATGACTTAAAAAGCCAGAAATTGGAGTCTAGAATTAAAATTAATCATAATGAATTTAAAATACTTAACAGTGGCCGTATTGCTTTATCAAGATTACCCTCTTACGATAATAGGATAAATTTAGGTGCAAGGAACCATAAGATTTTTAGTTTAGAGGATGGCTTGATGCTGCTGGAATATATTCAGGAAATACCTTCTGGGATTTATGAACAGAAAAAAGCCTTAGATAGCGAATACCATCATTTTAAAGATCCGTATTATCACAAGCTTATCTTATTTAACGAAAACAAACAATTATCTGAAGATATTCCAATGCCCAACAATGGTAAATTGATGATCAGTATGCCTAAAAACCAACTTTTGTTTCAAATAGTCGATCCAGAGGTGGAGGAAGATTTTATCAGGTATGAAATATTTGAAATTGTAAATGAATAGGTTGATTACGATCCCTATTATTTAATTAATGTATATCCGCAATTAGACCAACAACCAATTTAAAGAGGATTTTGAATCAACCCCATATTTATAGATACCAGTCAGCCTGCAGGCAAGTTGGATCCGTCACGAACAAGTTATTCATTGATATTAGCTTTAAATCAAAAGTTTATTCTTTTGTGAAGATTCCACTGGTAAGAAAGCGGACAATCATATATTAATTTATTGAGCTTTGGGTTAATTATCGATTTAAATGAATTTAAAAACTAAATTCCCCTTCTACAAACAACCCGACTCCAAAGACTGTGGCCCCACCTGCTTGCGCATCATAGCGAAGCACTATGGGAAACTCATTTCCTTGAAAGAAATCCGGGAAATATCAGAAACAACGAGGGAAGGAAGTAGTTTGCTTAAGCTGAGTGAGGCAGCAGAGGCCATGGGATTTAAAACCATAGGGGCAAAACTGAATTTTAATAAACTCAAGGAAGGCCCCCTTCCTGTTATTGTCCATTGGAACAAACATCATTTTGTAGTGGTTTATCGCATCCGAAAGGACGTGGTCTATATTTCCGATCCTGCCTATGGTTTAATTCAATATACCAAGCAGGAATTTATTTCAAGATGGATAGGATATAACGCAAATGAGCAAACCAAAGAAGGAATTACACTCCTGCTTGAACCTACCCCAGCCTTCAGAAAAATGAAATGGGAGGATAATGAAAAACGTTCCCTCGGCTTCCTTTTCAAATACCTTTTCAATTATAAAAACCTGATTGCCCAGCTGGCCATCGGATTGCTGGTAGGCAGTCTCTTGCAGTTGATTTTTCCTTTCCTGACCCAGAGTATTGTCGATGTGGGGATCCAAAACCAGGACATCAACTTTATCTATTTGGTTTTATTTGCCCAGATTATGCTCTTCCTCGGGAGGATGAGCGTGGAAGTGCTCCGCAGCTGGATATTGTTGCACCTGACCACCCGGATCAATATATCTCTTGTATCGGATTTTTTTATCAAGCTGATGAACCTGCCCATTTCCTATTTTGATACACGCATGACAGGGGATATCATGCAGAGGATTGGCGACCACCGCAGGATAGAAAACCTGCTTACGGGAACCACACTCAGTACGCTCTTTTCTTTTTTCAATCTGATCGTGTTTGGGGCTGTGCTGATCTATTACAGCCTTACGATTTTCCTTATTTTTCTTGGGGGAAGCGTTCTCTATCTCGCTTGGGTGCTGTTTTTTATGAAGCGGCGCAGGGAGCTGGACTACAAACGATTTGCCCAGATGAGCCAGGAACAGAGCACGGTGATCGAATTAATAAACGGCATGCAGGAAATCAAGATGCACAATGCCGAAAAACAAAAGCGCTGGAGCTGGGAATTTGTGCAGGCCCGGTTGTTTCAGGTATCTATCCAGTCTTTATCCCTGGAACAGGCACAGCAGGTAGGGTCTTCAGTCATCAACGAACTTAAAAACATCCTGATCACTTTCACTTCTGCTGTTCTCGTCATTGAAGGAAATCTGACCCTAGGTATGATGCTGGCCCTACAGTACATCATCGGTCAGTTGAATGGGCCGATAACGGAACTTGTGGGCTTTGTCAGGTCCTATCAGGATGCCGCTATCAGTCTGGAGCGGCTCAATGAAATCCATGACAGGGAAGATGAGGAAAATACTGAGACGCAGTTTATCAGGAACATCCTGCCAAATGAAGCAATTGAAGTAAAGGGTCTTTCCTTCCGCTATGTGGGAGCAGAAGAACCTGTTCTTTCTGGTGTCAACCTAAGCGTTCCCCCACAGCAGGTAACTGCCATAGTTGGTGCCAGTGGAAGTGGAAAAACCACCTTGATGAAGCTTCTGCTGAAATTTTATGATCCGACATCCGGGGAAATCCGCTATGGTAAGCATGATCTCAAAACCATCAGTGCCAAAAGTTGGAGGGACCAATGCGGGGTGGTGATGCAGGAAAGTTATATTTTTAATGATACTATTGCGGCCAATATAGCGGTGGGTCAGGACCGGATCGATCAGGAAAGGTTGTTAGAGTCTGCCCGGAATGCAAATATCCTTGATTTTGTCCAGTCACTTCCGCTTGGCTTTAATACAAAGATCGGCAATGAAGGAGTGGGAATGAGTACGGGACAGAAGCAGCGTCTTTTTATAGCCAGGGCCATCTATAAAAATCCGGCTATGCTCTTTTTTGATGAGGCTACCTCGGCCCTTGATGCCAAAAATGAACGGGAGGTCATGGAAAATCTCCGGCGGTTTATGCAGGGCAAAACGGTCTTTATCATTGCCCACAGGCTGAGTACTGTCCGGAATGCTGACCAGATCATTGTCATCGATCAGGGGAGGATTGTAGAGCAGGGTACACACCTGGAATTGGTTGATACTCAAGGGATCTATTATGACCTGGTTAAAAATCAGCTGGAACTCGAAAAAATAAACGGAAACTGAATATGCCACTAGCTCCGGCCCAAAACGACAACCTACACCTTCGCTCGGAAGAGGTTCAGGAGATCATCTCCAGGCCTCCTGCCTGGCTGATACGCTGGGGTATAACCCTTGTGTTCCTGATGCTGACACTTTTAATAGGGCTGTCCTTTCTGATCCGGTATCCTGATTTTGTAGAGGCCAAGGTTTTGGTGACCACTGTTGATCCTACTGAGCGGATTGCCGCAAGGATTTCAGGTCAGATAGAGACCTTATTTGTTAAAAACGGGGAAAAGGTCAGCATGGGGCAGCCCCTGGCAGGGATCAAGAGTACGGCCAAAATGGAAGATGTGCTTTTTTTAAAAGCCACATTGGAACAGGAACCTTTTATAAAGGACAATGACTTTTTGTTTCCTGTTGAATTGCTTACCGAATTGGTTTTAGGGGAGATTGGTTTGCCCTTTCTGGAATTTGAAAGGAGCTATATGGAGTATAGGCTGTTGGGTGAACTGCAGCCCTATGATGGACAATTGGAAGGAAACAAGATCTCTATCGGGGAAATCAAAAACAGGATTCAAAGCCAGACAGCCCAAAAGGCATTGCTGGACCGCAGGCTAAATCTGGCCAAAATTGATTATGAGAGGAATAAAGGCTTACACAGGGATGGCATCATCGCGGACAGGGATTTTGAGTTCAAAGAGATGGAATACCTTCAGATGGAAGAGCAGGTTAACCAAATGGCCATATCCATTTCACAATTACATGAAGCGCTCAGCACTGCCAATCAGACCGTCCGAAGCACAAACATCAATAAGGAAGAGGAGGAAACTAGGTCTTTGAAAGCCCTGATCCAATCTTATCAGGGGTTAAAAAGAAGTCTTCGGGACTGGGAGTATACCTATCTGGTGAAGTCCTCCATCAATGGAATAGTAAGTTTCCAGAAAGTATGGGGTGCCAACCAACAGGTCAATTTAGGCGAGTTGGTATTTACAGTACTGCCTGAAAACAAAGCAGAACTGATGGGAGCCATGAAAATATCTCCCCAAAATGCGGGGAAAGTGAGTGTTGGCCAGAAGGTACTGATCAAGCTGGACAATTATCCCTTTCAGGAATTTGGGGCCCTTATCGGAAAGATTTCCAGCATTTCTGTTTCCCCCGACGATGAGTTCAATTATCTGGTTTATGCTTCATTGCCCAATGGGACGACGACTTCTTTCGATAGGGAAATCCCATTCAATCAGGAATTGTTGGGAAATGCGGAAATCATCACAGAAGAATTAAGTGTGGCAGAGCGGTTGTTTTTCAAGTTCAGGTCTATAATGGTTTACTAGGATGAAAATTATTCACACATTTTGGATAGATGAAGGGAGAGATCCTCTCGTAGACAGCTTTGGATGGTGCAGTGCACAGTACCATGTAATGAGTTGGGCATTGAGTTGCTTACAGCTACACCAATTTTACGACAATATAGAATTGATCACAGACCATAAAGGAAAGGATTTACTGATTGACCAATTGAAATTGCCTTATAAGAGAGTGAGAACTGAACTGGAGGGTTTAGATTTTAATGAAGTTCCAAGCTTATGGGTAACGAAAAAAATATACTCCTATACCCTTCATGAGGAGCCCTTCCTGAATGTTGACGGGGATGTATATATTTTTAAGCCTTTTCCGGATAATCTCTTTTCGGGTCAGTTAATTGCACAAAATATAGAACAGGGATTTGACTATTATAAGGAATTGGTTGATTTGGTTGAAAATACTTTTGACTTTGTGCCTTCTTTTTTTTCTACTCCTTACAATCAAGATAAAACCTTAAATGGGTCAAATGCGGGGATTATAGGAGGACAGGATTTTGGCTTTTTTAAACTGTATTTTGAAAACGTAAGAGCCTTCGTAGATTTAAATAAAACTAAAATTAACCAATTGCCTGATGCTTTGATTTCAAACTTCAATGCTGTTGTCGAGCAATTTATATTTTACAGATTAAGTCAGGAATTAGAAATTCCAATCCGATACTATCTGCCACCTTCTTTAGATCCTGCCTTTGAAGGGTATGCTGACTTCCATTATCTGCCGAAAAATTGCCCCTACATTCACACAATGGGTAGTTTTAAAAAAAATGGATGGGTTTGCGAACAAATGGCTCATAGGCTTAGAGTTGATTATCCGGAGTATTATTACCGCATTCTAAGTCTGTTTGAATCTAAGGCGATAGGTGAAAAGGAAAACCAAGCCCAAGAACTGGCCTTTTATTCCCAACCTCATAAATCTAGCTATTCGATAAAGTACAACATCAAATCTGAAGAGGAAAAATTCCAAAGAACTTGGCAACTTGCTTCCTTGGTCCTTAATCCTGAAAATAACTCAATGAATGCGAGTGAGATTTCCATATTACAAGCACTGGAGCTTATGGAAAAGGAACCGGACAACAGATCAACGGCGGTTTTGAAAGATGTGTTTGATTTTGAAAATGAAAAGCTCAGACTGATCCAATCCATGCCGGCTGACCCTATTATTTTCGAAAACGAGCAAAATGCTATTGATAATGCAAACTTGGTTTTTGTTGATGATCAATGGAAAGAAAAGGCAGTGTTGAAATTGTCTCCAATGGCTATGACTATAGAATCCCAATGGGATTGGTCTATGAATCATGTATTGTTTACCAAGATTAAGGGAAATGATGTTGTGTCCAATTTGAACCTTGAACCTTATCATTACCTAACTTTATTGTTGTCGGATAAGCATCATGGGGAAGTTATAGAATATTTGTTGAACCCCATAGAGACTTATGTTTTCTCACTGCTATCAAAAGAGAGTTATTTGGCTTTTTCAGAGATCCTACTACAAGCAGATAGATTCTTCGAAAATGTAAATAGACAAAAGCTACTGGTTTATTTGGAAGAAGCTATAAGATTTCTCGCATACAGTGGGGTGCTTATCTTAAAAGTTAATAAAAGTGATCTAAAAACTTATGAAAATATTCAGTCGCGATGAATGGTCAGATGCTTCGGCTGACCCAAATGTCCGGGGATTTTAATTTTCAATAATATCTAAAATATCATGAAAAAGTTAAGCTTAGAAATGCTCAGACTTACTTCTGATGAAGTATTGGGGAGAAGTCAAATGAAGAAGATTACTGGGGGGTATGGTGCTGGATGTCTCGAAAGGAAATGTGGTTCAAAGCACAAAGATGTAGTTTGCTGCCCACAAACCACTTGTAGTAACCAGACAGATGGGTTTTGTGTCCTTAATTAATAAGAATTCAGGAAGCCACAGTAATTGTGGCTTCTTTTTATTCCTTAATAAGAAATCATAATGAAATATTTAATTATATTAATTTTATTATTTTCTGCGTGTACGGCAAGAAAAATTGAAGTCGAATATCCATCAGTGTCTTATTCATTAGATACTGTGAGAATTAATTCTAAGGATGAAATTTTGGATTTGTGGGGATTTGCGTCATTTTCTGATTTAAATTTTGATGAAAATTCAATTTTTTCTTATAATTCTTTTAATCATTCATTGGATCAAATAGATCTTGAAAAGTTAGAATTTACAAAAAGGATACCACTTGAAAAAGATGGGCCAAATGGAACTGGCGAAATTTTCGTTGGTTTCAATGTGTTGAAAGATGATCGTTTTTTTATTAAGTCTTATGTGGAATCTGCAATTTTTGATGGTACTGGAAACTTAATTCAAAAAGTAGATTGGATAAATTCAATAGATTCTAATGGGGAAAAATATGACGATTCCCCCATGATACAAATTCTTGTAGATTCAGAAGATTTACTTGTTTTTGGTCTTTCATACGATTATGAAAATATTGAAGTTAATCTTCATGTTTTATCTGTAGGAGAAAATAAGGTAGACCGATTAAACCTCAATTCAAAAAAATCATATGGTGATTTAAGCATTAGGAGTGCTCGGTCCGGTAATATTGTTGGTCCTAGTATTGAATTAATAAATCAAAATAATAAGATCATTATAAGTTATGAATTTTCAAATGAGATCGTCTATTATGATTACAAAGTTAAAGCATTGAGATTTGTAGACTATAACCCTACACTGACTCCTAAAAGGGTAAAACCCCCAAATATTAGTGATGGTCCATTGGAACAAATAATTAAAGAAATAAAACATTTCAAAGAACAAGTCAGCTATTATCGTCCAGTATGGGATATTGAAAGCAAGCAGTATTTTCGTTTGTCAACGACAACAATTTTTTCGGAGGAAAATAAAGAAAATTCAAAGGCTACTTATGGTGAAACTCAAGAAATAAAGGTTTTTCTAACTGTTTTCGACTCTGAATTTAATCTCCTTTCTGAACTTGAGATAGAGGAATTGTCAGACTTTGATAATGATTATTTCATTAAAGATGGGAAGCTTTGGCTATTCATTAACTTGGACGATGAAATGGGGTTTGTCAGAATAAGTTTAAATAATGTAATAAGAAACTCATATTAGGTTAATTTAAAATAATAATTTTTGAAACTCACCTTCCCATTCTACAAACAACCCGACTCCAAAGACTGTGGACCTACCTGCCTGCGAATCATCGCCAAGCACTATGGCAAGCTGATATCTCTTAAGGAAATCCGTGAAATATCAGAGACGACCAGGGAAGGAAGCAGCCTATTGAAGCCAAGTGATGCCGCAGAGGCTATGGGCTTTAAATCAATAGGAGCAAAGCTGAGTTTTGAAAAACTAAAGGAGGCACCTTTACCACTGATTGTCCATTGGAACAAACATCACTTTGTAGTAGTGTATAAAATCAGAAAAGATATCGTCTATATTTCTGATCCAGCTTATGGCCTGATCTAGTATTCAAAAGCACGACATCGTTAGACCAATATTTGGTTTTTTTATATTGATTTAAAGATATTTTAGTTAATTTGTTGTTATATTTCGGCATATGAGATATTTCAGTTTTCAATATTTTCTCCTTATCGCCTTTGTACTCCTTTTTTCCTGCAAAGAAGAAAAAGGGCAAAGTCAAGACCAACCTTTGGAAGCTTTTAGGGCAGAGGTGTCTGCCACGCCTGTTCGGGTAGCCCAGGCAGAGCGCAAGTCCTTTGATTACCTCATCAACGCCACGGGTAAAATCGAAGCTTTGGCACAGGTTAAGCTCAGTGCAGAACGATCAGGGATTTTGGAGCTGATGCAGGTAAAGGAAGGGGATTTTGTGGAAAAAGGGACCGTATTGGCAAGACTGGACCTTAGAGAAAATCAGCTCAAATTGGAAAAAGCCAAAATAGCCCTTAAAAATGCGGAAGTCAATTTCCAGTCCGAGGCCCTGAGTTTCTCAGAGGTTTTTCAGGGAAATGATGAAAACCGGAAAAAAGAAATTGAAGAGTACCTCAAGATCAAAAGTGGATTTTTTGCCGCGGAACTTGACCTGAAGGAGGCTGAGATGGATCTGGAAAAATCCACCATTAAAGCCCCCATTTCCGGAAGAATCGCTGACTTAAAGGTGAGAACAGGGGCTATGGTGAATGCAGGGGATGAATTGTTTGAAATTATCAATACAGGTCAGTTGGAGCTAAAAGTCAAAGTCCTGGAATCAGATATCAATTTGATTTCAATTGGGCAAAAAGCAGAAATTTATCCCGTGGGTGGAGGCTTTTTGGATCTGACCGGAACGGTAAGAAGCATCAATCCCAAGGTAGATGAAAACGGATTGGTTCAGGTTGCCATTCTGGTCAGTGCGGCCAAAGGCCTGCTTCCCGGCATGAATGCACGTGCCATCATCCGTGCCCCACAGAACAATTCCCTGGTGGTCCCCAAAGAAGCCTTGGTGTACCGTTCCAACCGTCCCGTGGTATTTACCATTGAAAACAATGAATCCAAATGGAATTATGTGGAGGTAGGTAAGGACAATGGCAGGGAAGTGGAAGTGCTTTCCGGCATAGAGGCAGGCATGACGGTCATCACTTCGAATAATCTGCAATTGGCCCATCAGGCACCTGTACAAATCGTCAAAGAGTAAAGCCATGGTAAGATTTTTATTGGCCAGACCGATTGCTGTTTTTATGACCTTTTTGGCCTTGATGGTCTTTTCGGTGATTGTTTTCCGAACCTTACCCATTTCACTTTTACCTCCTATTGATGTTCCCCAAATCGTTATCAAGGTCAACTATCCCAATGCTTCGCCCGAGGCCATAGAGCAAAATGTGCTTTCCCCAATCCGGGAAAGCCTGATGACCCTCAACGGGCTGGAAGACATGGACAGCAAAGCGGGCGCCGAGGTGGGGTCCATCCGCCTAATTTTTGATTATAATACACCCATGGACCTCGCGTACATTGAGGTCAATGAAAAAATTGACAGGCTGACCAATAGCCTGCCTTCCGACCTTAGCCGTCCCCAGGTCATTCGGGTCAATACCAATGATATTCCGGTGGTAAGGGTACAGGTCACTCCCAAAGCAGGTTTTGACTTTACTGAAGTCAGTCTCTTGACGGAAAATGTGCTCAAAAAAAGACTGGAGCAGTTGGATGGCGTATCCCTGGTGGATATCAATGGCAAAAAGGAGCGGATCATCACCGTCAGTCCCGATAAAGCTGCCCTCAGGGCATTGGGAATGTCTGAGGAGAATGTCATCAATGCCATCCAATTTGGCAATGAAGAACTGCCGGGAATTTCTGTGGAAGATGGGCAGTTCCGCTATTACCTGCGCTTGGCAACCCGGGTGGATAACCCTGCAGACATTATGAAATTGCCGGTGACTTCCTCCGAAGGGGTTACTGTAGATCTGGGCAGGGTAGCAAAGGTACAATATGAGGTCAATGAAGTGATGGGTTTTCACTTATTCGGGGAAGAAGAAGGATTGGTGATTACCGTGCACAAACAGGCGGCAGCCAAGATGAATGAATTGCTGCCCAGGGTGTATGAAGCCATAGACATTTTCCAGGAAGATTATCCGCAGGTGGATTTTGCCCTCACCCAGGACCAGTCTGTCCTACTCAATGCAGGGATCAGCAATTTGCAGACTTCCCTTTTGTTTGGAGGCATGTTTGCTTTTGGGGTCCTGTTCATATTCATGGGCAATTACCGGACCCCCATCATCATCGGCATTTCCCTTCCCTCTTCTCTGCTGATCAGCTTTCTGGTATTTTATTTCTTTGAGCTTTCTATCAATGTGATTTCACTTTCCGGACTGGCCTTGGGCTTGGGGATGTTGATTGATAATTCCATCATTGTATTGGATAACATTACACGGAAAAGAAAAGAAGGACTTGGGCTTTTCGATGCCTGTGCAGAAGGCGTCAATGAGGTCATGTCCGCTTTGATCAGTTCTGTATTGACGACCTTGGCGGTCTTTGTGCCTTTGGTTTTCCTTAGTGGAATTTCCGGGGCCTTGTTTTTTGATCAGGCGGTATCGGTGGCGGCTATCTTAAGTGTGTCTTTGTTGGTGGCTTTTATCCTTTTGCCCATGTTATACCATTTTTTCTTCCGGAAGAAATCCCAGGAGGGATTGCCGGAGGAAGACAGTCGGTTCTTCAAAGCGGTACTGAAAGGATACAAGCGCTTGTATGTTAGGATATTTGCCAAAAGAGGGCTCAGTTTTGGTTTTTTCCTGCTACTGATTCCGGCCGGCTTGGCATTGGCCTATTTGCTGCCGATTCAGGGATTGCCGCCCATAGAAAAATTTGATGCAGTGGTAAGGATCGACTGGAATGAGCCTATCGGTGTGGAGCAAAACAGAGACAGGGTGTTGAGCTTGTTGGAAAATATGCAAGGGGTATATGAAAAGGCGGAAGCGGACATTGGGGTGCGGCAATTTATTCTTTTTGATGGGGAGAGTTCCCTGCAGGAAGCCAATCTGTACTTTCTTTTTGAAACCCAGGCGTCCAAAACCGAGGAAATGGCCCGATTACAATCCTTATTGAGAAACACTTATCCCCGTGCTCAGGTTGAAATTTCAGATGCCCCCAATGCTTTTGATCAGTTGTTTGCCTCCAATTTGCCCTTTTATGAAGTGAGGTGGAAGGATTTGACTACCAAACGACCCGTGGAGGAGGAGAGAATGGATGTTTGGCTATTGGAATTTCCCACCCAAGAATTCGAGCGGGGGCCGAGTCTTCAAAAGGAGGCTTCTGTGGTTTTCCGCTTGGATCCTTCCCGTATGGCTTTGTATGGTATTCAGGCCAATGACTTACAAGTGCAGATCAAAAGATTGTTCGGTGCCTATACCATTACAGATATCAAAAGGTTTGGGGAGATCACTCCGATCAAACTCAGTGCGGAAAGGCAGGATTTCGAAGCCATCTTGAGAAATAATACCATCAGAGGAAAAGATGGGGTGGAATATGCGCTGAGTAACTTCATCCGTTTTGATTACGAGAATCAGTACAAATTTGTCACTGCGGATAAAGGAGGGGTATACCAGTCTGTACTGCTTACCTCGGAAAATCCAACCACTTATAATTCGGAGATTTTCAGTTGGGGAGCGGAGAGGAATCTGAGTGTGTCTTTCTTTGGGCAGTATTTCAAAGACAGGGAGACCATTCGTGAATTGATAGGCGTTTTGTTGGTAGCAGTTTTGTTGCTGTATTTTATTCTTTCAGCGCAGTTTGAAAGTTTTGTGCAGCCTTTAATTGTTATTTTCACCCTGCCTTTAGGTATTGCAGGGGCCTTTTTGGTGCTTTTGCTGACCGGAACGAGTTTGAATGTCATGTCGGCCATTGGTCTGGTGGTGATGTTGGGCATTATGGTCAACGATGCCATCTTGAAAATAGATACCATTAACAGGTTGAGGATAAAATATGCTCCGGCCATGCCGGGTAGGGAGGCTTTGGATAGGGCTTTATTTGAAGCAGGGGAAATCCGGCTCAAACCCATTATGATGACTTCGGTCACCACCATTCTGGCCTTGTTGCCGGTGGTGTTCAGTTCTGGCTTGGGTGCGGATTTGCAGCGGCCACTGGTCTTTTCCGTGATCGGCGGCCTGACGATCGGAACCTTTACGGCATTGTACTTTGTGCCATTGGCGTATTGGTTTTTAGTTAGACACAAGACTCAAGACACAAGACTCAAGACTCAAAACATGATACATTCAAGTACCATGTACTAAATACAATGTACCAAGAAGGGAGATTTTGGGAGTTTTTGAAACATTAAGAAATTGAAGGATTTGAAGGAATCATTAAGAAAGGTTGAAGTTGTGAGTCTGAAATCGGAATAAGTCTTATTTCTTGCCTCTTGTCTCTTGATTCTGATCTCTCGCATCTAACAGTCTCAAAAAAATGTCACCATTTAGGATTATCATAGCGTTCATAGTACTCAGCATCATCGGCTTTGCCCTGGTGCCCAGGCTTTCTGTGGACCTGAATCCACGGGAGCGGGAACCGGTATTGACGGTGAGTTACGCTGTGCCAAGGTCCAGTCCTGAATTGGTGGAAAAACTGGCTACCTCCCCCTTGGAAGGAGCGCTCTCCCAATTGGCAGACCTCAAAAAGATCAACTCGGTATCCAATTATGACCGTGGTTCTATTACCCTACGTTTCGATAAAAACACGGATATGGACTTCAAGAAATTTGAAGTGGCTTCCATCATCAGGCAAGTATATCCCTCTTTGGATTCCAAGGTTTCTTATCCCTTGGTCACCCAATCTGAAGAACGTAGAAGTGATCAGAAAACCCCTATCCTTACCTATTCGGTGAATGGGCCCTTTGCTTCTTTTGAGATCAAGAAAATTGCAGAAGATGTGCTCAAGTCCACGCTCAACCGATTCGAGGAAATCGAAGAAGTGACCATCCGTGGTGCCAATGACCTGCAGCTTTTTGTGACCTATGACATCAAAAAGCTACAAGCACTCAAGATGAGCAAACAAGACCTGGAGTCTGCCATCCGGGGAGCTTTTGGCCGGTCTTATCCGGGTGCCGTCCTGACCAATAGAGAGGAAACGCTTTTTATCCAAGTGGACAGGTCCCTGAATAGCCTGAGCCAATTGGAGAATCTGCTGGTTACCACCCGGGAGGGTAAGGAAATTTTCTTGAAAGATATCGCCCAGCTGACCTTGGAAGAAGCGGAAGCCACCGCTTATTACCGCATCAATGGCAATAATTCCGTTACCCTTTCTATCATCAACCGGGATGGGGTAAACAAGGTACTTTTGGCCAAAAATATCAAAGATGCTATAGAGAATGCCAAAGACCTGCTGCCGGCAGGCTTTGAAGTGCGCCTGGAGAATGACGATACCGAATTTCTGGAGAAGGAACTAAACAAAATTTACAAAAGATCCGGTCTATCCATCCTGATTTTGATCGTTTTCATTTTTTTGATGAACAGGAACCTGCGTTACCTGAGCATCCTTTTCTTGGGGATAGTGGTCAACCTGAGCATTACAGGGATCATTTTGTATTTGCTTAAAGTAGATATCCACCTCTATTCACTGGCGGGGCTGACCATATCTTTTGGACTGATCGTGGACAATGCCATCATCATGATCGATCACCTGCACAAGCACAAAAACAGGAAGGTTTTTCTTGCCTTATTGGCTGCTTCTTTGACTACGATTGCGGCTTTGATGATCGTGTTTTTCCTTCCGGAGGATGACCGTAAAAACCTGACGGAGTTTTCTGTGGTAGTGGCCGGGATGCTGGCGGTATCTTTATTGGTAGCCTTGCTTTTTACCCCGGCCATGTACCAGCTGCTCTTTGGAGAGAAAGCTAAAAAAGGCAGGGTGCTTACTGTTCCTCAACTCAGAAAAAGGGCAAGAGGATTCCGTGCTTTCCAAAGCGGAATTGGTTTTGTTGCCAATTATAGAAAGAGCTTTATTGTTGCTCTGATTTTGCTTTTTGGAGTTCCCATATTTTTTCTGCCCAATAAATGGGAGGGGCAGGAATGGTACAATAAAAGCATAGGCAGTACACTGTATCAGGAAGATATCCGGCCTTATGTGGACAAGTACCTGGGTGGGTCCTTGAGGATGTTTGTAAGGGGTGTTTTTGAAAAATCTTCTTACCGGGAAGCGGAGAAGACCCGTTTGTATGTCACAGCCCGTTTGCCTTTTGGCAATACCTTGGATCAGATGGATTTTATCATGCGGGAATTTGAAGGCTACCTGAAAGGGGTGGAGGGAATTGATCAATTTGTAACCTGGGTGCAGTCAGGACAGTATGCCCAGATTGTGATCACCTTCAAGGAGGCCTATGAAAAATCTGCCTTACCCTATCAATTGAAAGGCAGGCTATCAGTCAAATCCACCGATTGGTCAGGCGCCAGGTGGACAATTTATGGGGTGGGACAGGGCTTCTTTACAGGGGCAGGGGGAGAGGGAATTCCGCAATTTAGGTTGACCATGAAAGGGTACAATTACGATGAATTGGAACGGCAGGCTGAGATCCTGGCCGAGAAACTTTTACAACATCGCAGGATTCAGGAGGTCAATACCAATGAGCGGTTGAGCTGGAATGAGCAAAAGACAGAGGAGTATGTCCTGCGCTTGGATCAGGGCAGCATGGCCTTAGGGGGGACCAATCAGTATCAAGTGATTTCTGCCCTTGATGATGTTTCCAAACCCACCGGACCATCGGTGTACCTGACCATGGAGGACAAAAACTATGGCTTGGTAGTAAGGGAGCAAGCTTCAGAGAAATATTCCAAATATGACCTGGAGTCCAACAGCTTGATTACAGGAGAAGACCGTATCTTTAAGGTCAGTAATTTTGGTTCACTTAGCAAAGAAACTACCACCAATGCCCTGCACAAAGAGGACCGGCAGTATATCCGCTTGGTGGCTTTTGAGTACATGGGTTCTGCCAAATTCGGTAATGAATACCTGGATGAGGTCTTAGAGGAAATGAAGGCTATCATGCCCATCGGTTATTCCGCTTCCAAGCAGACCTGGTCTTGGAATTGGGAAAAGGCGAAAAGGCAGTACAGTTTGATTCTGGTGCTCATTGTGGGCATATTTTTTATTACCTCGGTATTATTTGAAAACCTCAAGCAACCCTTTTATATCATCGTGATCATACCGATTTCATTTATCGGCTTATTTTTGATTTTTTCTCTGTTTGACTTCTATTTTGATCAGGGAGGCTATGCGGCCTTTGTGATGCTGGGGGGCTTAGCGGTGAATGCAGCGATATTTATCGTCAATGACCTGAATAACCGAAGGCATGGGCTGTACAACAGGAACATCCTCAAAGCAGTCGCAGGAAAAGCGGTTCCCATCATGTTGACCATATTGTCTACCTGTTTTGGTCTGATTCCTTTTATCATGGAAGGTCAGAATGAGGTTTTTTGGTTTTCCCTGGCCATTGGCACCATCGGTGGGTTGGTATTCAGTATTGTGGGGGTGTTTTTGGCCTTACCGGTGTTTTTGTGGAGAAAAAAAATTAAGGTTTGCTGCTGTTGAGCAATGTTAGCTATGCCGCTATGTGGTTTTTTTTAACCACATTAGAGAACATAGCACACATAGTTCCCCTTATCTACCGCCTGATTTTAAAAATAAAGGTTAGCTGCTGTTGAGCAATGTTAGCTATGCCGCTATGTGGTGTTTTTTTTAACCACATTAGAGATCATAGCACACATAGTTCCCCTATATCTGCCGCCTGATTTTAAAATAAAGGTTTGCTGCTGTTTCGCTATGTTTGCTATGCTGCTATGTGGTGTTTT
>NZ_AMGM01000068.1 GCF_000298295.1 Cecembia lonarensis LW9 | reverse complement strand
GAATAATTTATTAGTAAATTGTAAAATCGTTTTTTTTTTCGTAAAGAAAAATAAGTTGGCAGCAAGTATTTTAAGATAGAGAAACAACAAAGAAAGGAGTTACAGAAGAAGAAAAAAATCAATGATTTTGACCAGTTTCAAAGACATAGATAAGATAATACAAACGGACATAATTTAACTAGACACGCTGGCCGATCCTATGTTATTTTCTACCGATCAAAATATTTTGAAATTCCGACAATGCAAAATTGGGACAATTGCAATTAGGTTAAGCTAGCGCCTAAACCCAAGCTTGCAAAAGAGCCAATTTACTCACCCGCCTAAGAAGTACAATTAGACTGAAAAACCCTATTTTAACCAACTAAATATGCATTTAACTACAAATGAGTGAAGCATTTATAAATCAATTGGACGAACTTTATACTCGGTATGGTTACGAACCGAGAAAGACTAAACAAACCCGTGTTTATCTTTTTACGAAGAGTATTTACAACGGTGCAGACATAGTAAAAACTGGAACTGACGAAGAAGCAGAAAAGCTTCAAGCTGAATATTCAAAAGGAGGTTATGCGGTAAAAATTAGAGAGTTCAAATCAATAGAAGAAGCAGAAGACACATTGTTTAAAGACTTCTTTAAGGCTGATGGTGTAATTTTTAATCTTAAAAAAAGATATGAGAACTTTGTTCAGAAGTTAATGAATAACCTTCCTGAAAAGGCACAGTATCAATACATCCGTAGCTCATACGATTACACCGAATACAGCCTTGACCAAGATGTTACCCAAACTGTTTCTATTAGTGCCGAAGATGATGGAAATTCTCTTGTTGGTAGGGTTGTGAAACAAATTAATGAGCATAAAGGCCCTTTATTAATAATCATTGAAGCTGCTGCTGGGTATGGAAAGACTTGTACTGCCTATGAAATTCTTCAAAAATTCATTTCGGTCCCAAGTTTTAAACTTCCATTTTTTACAGAGTTATCTAGAGATAGAAGTGCAAAAATATTCAAGCACATTCTACAATTTGAAATTGAAGAACAATTTTCAAATCGTGTAGATTCTAATTTGGTTATTCATCAAATAAAAAGCGGAAGAATTCCGCTTATAATTGACGGTTTTGATGAATTGATAACGAAGGATTTTTCTTTTTCTTCAAACCAATTTGAACAAGTTGAAAGTATGCTTTCAACTATAGTTGACCTTTTAACTGAAAATGCCAAAATCATAATTACCTCACGAAAGACAGCAATTTTCAATAGTGAAGAATTTCATAATTGGATGATTGACCGTGACATAAAATACACACTTGCAAAAGTTACCATTTCAGAACCAAGAATTGAAGATTGGTTACACAAAGAAAGATTAGAAGTAATTCAATCAAATAATTTCCCTGTTGAGCAAATTGCAAACCCAGTTTTGCTTACTTATTTACGATATGTAAAGATTGACGAACTTCAAGAAATGATTGTTGGCGATCAATCCATTGTAAGCAGATACTTTGATTTCCTACTTACGAGAGAGCAAACCCGTCAAAATCTCCTAATTGAACCCGAAACACAACTTCGCATTTTCAGGAAACTTGTTCGTTTGTTAACTGAGTGGGATACAAAATCAGAGACAAAGGAATTCATCAAGGATTTAATTATGGATTATAACAAAACCATCCTTGAAGAAACCAAGCGAAAATACACTCCCGATAAGAGGCCAAGAACAGATCAGTTGGCTGATATACTTTCTAACCACGCTTTTCTTGACAGAAAAGAATCTGGGAAAATAGGTATTGTAAATGAGTTTGTATTGGGAACATTAATTGCCGAAAATCTTACTCTTGGAAAATACCTGCAATACAACAAAAAGTTCTATGACAATATCACCCAGATGTTTGCTTTACTTGCCGTTCAGGCATTTCAAGTTCAACCGAAAGAGAACAAGGAAAAACTTTGGGAAGTATTTAATCAGTTTCCATTCAACTTTGACCCTCAATTCTTTTTCAAGATAGACATTGATTTCAAGAATGAAATTATACGGGACTACAAACTTGCAACACTTAGCGACTTCCATTTAGAAGGCTATTCGTTTACAAGAGAAAACCAATTTGAATCTACCATCTTCACTGGTTGTACATTTAAAGATTGTCAGTTCTCATTGACTGCTTTCAAGAACTCCTCATTCGTAAACTGTTACTTTTATAACTGTGACCTTATTTCTAATGGTGAAGCTTATTCAGACTGTTTTTTCACAGTTTATGGCTGTATAGATGATAATGACTTTGTGAGTAAAGTTTATGAATGTGAAGCAGCACAAGAAGTGGATGAAGTAAACATTGAAAAAGAAATTCTTGACTTGTATTTCAAGAAAGGAAGCCTTAAACCGAGACACAGACAGTTATCACAAATTAAAAACGAATTAACAGATTATGATTTTAAGACAGTAAGCAAATCAATCCATAAACTTGAAAAGGAGGGGTATATTCAATTAAATGGAGACCTGAGTTTCTTAACAAGAACAGGAATTGCACATTATAACGATCAATATAGAACCGTTTAAGAATGATAGACCAATCATTAGAATTAATTGAAAGGCGTTTAAAAACACAACTTGTTCAAGAACTTTCAAGGACTGGTTTATTATTTCGCCTATTTTCAAGAGTAAAAGAGCCGACATCAATAAAAGAAAAGTTCACAAGGAAAACCTATTCCGTAGACGAAAAGAAAATGCAGGATTTAGTTGGTTTTAGGGTAACGACCTATTTCAGTGATGACCTTAAAATTGTTATAGAGCTCTGTAAAAAGCTTTTTGAGGTTGTAGATTTAGAATATGACACACCTAAAGCCGAAGAATTTAAGCCACTAAGAAAGAATATGGTTTGTAGAATGCCTGAAGAACAGAATGGTATTTATCAAGAATTGTTGAGGTCAAGCAATGATTACGAACTAATAGACAATACTTTTGAAATTCAGTTTAGAACAACGCTATCGGAAGGTTGGCATGAAGTTGAGCATTTAATGAGATATAAATGCAAACCTGACTGGGCAGATTTGACAGACGAAAGCAGAATGTTAAATGGAATTTATGCCACACTAGAAACTAACGATCAAGCATTAAAAGCTTTGTTTGACGACATTTCGTATCATCATTACAAGGCAAAAAAATGGGAAGCAATGATGAGAAACAAATTAAGATTACGGTTTAACCTAGAAAATCTGGACGGTGAAATAGTAAGTTATTTAAATGAAAATCCGCAGATTGGAAAAGAGTTCTTCAAACTAGACAGAATTAAAATGATAAACGAGTATATTAACTCAACTTTATCTTTTCCTACAACATTTGATAACTGGATGTTTTTTATAAACTATGCATTCTTAAAAGATAAGTTCATATTGTCTAAAACACCAGAATTTTTAATGGAGGACTTTGAAATGGCACTCAAGGTACAAGTAATAGAATAGCCAATACAAAAATTGAAATCGGCAGACAAAATAAAAGTAAATAGACAAAGACCCTAATACTTAAAAAGATTTACAAAGATGAGTTGTCGTAACAGCAGCTGCAAATAGTCCGTGTTTGGCATTGGAGGTATAAGTAGTAAAACTGGAGTATGGCCATGAACAGATCTTTGTACTAACCGGAAAGGAAAGCGCTTCTTATTCTAATTCACTACTGCGAATACACACAAAACGCTAAATAATTTGTCAAAAGAGCCTGAATTTCAATCAACACTCTAGAGGAAATAAGAATCAAAAAACCTGAATTAAACCAAACCCATGTTCGAACAGACCTTTAAAAATATTGACGATATACTTCACAAAGATGCAGGTTGTGGCAGTGAACTGGATTATGTGGAGCAGACTTCCTGGATTTTGTTCCTTAAATATTTGGATGACCTGGAGAAAGACCGGGCCACAGCAGCCGAACTCACAGGCAAGACCTATACCCCTATCGTTGATGAAGAATACCGTTGGGGCGTTTGGGCAATGCCCCTTCGACAAGGGCAGGGATCAAAAAAAGAACTCGATCATCATAAGGCATTGACAGGGGATGACCTCACTGACTTTGTAAACAACAAACTCTTTCCTTACCTCAAAAAGTTTAAACTAAGTGCCGAGAGTGCCGATACCATTGAATACAAGATTGGGGAGATTTTTAGCGAACTGAAAAACCGTATCCAAAGCGGCTACAACCTGCGGGAGGTGATCAACCGCATTGATGAGTTGCGCTTCCGTACCCATGCAGAGAAGCACGAAATGAGCCACTTGTATGAGGACAAAATCAAAAATATGGGCAATGCAGGGCGAAACGGTGGGGAATACTACACCCCCAGGCCGCTCATTACCACCATCGTGAAAGTGGTGGATCCCAAAATTGGCGACAAAATTTATGACGGTGCAGCGGGTTCTGCGGGCTTTTTGTGCGAGGCATTTGCTTATCTCAATAAACCGGGCCTTTCTTCCAAAGATTGGGAAACCCTGCAAAAGCGTACCTTTTACGGCAAGGAGAAAAAATCCCTGGCCTACATTATTGGTATCATGAATATGATCCTGCACGGTGTGGAAGCGCCCAATATCATCCATACCAATACACTTGCCGAAAACCTGGCCGATATACAGGAAAAAGACCGCTATGATGTGGTGTTGGCCAATCCGCCCTTCGGCGGGAAGGAACGTGCCGAAGTGCAACAAAACTTCCCGATAAAAACAGGGGAGACCGCTTCCCTCTTCTTACAGCACTTCATTAAAATTCTGAAAGCAGGTGGAAAGGCAGGTGTGGTAATTAAAAATACCTTTTTGAGCAATACCGACAATGCCACCGTTGCCATACGCAAAACCTTGTTGGAAAACTGCAATCTGCATACCGTGTTGGATTTGCCCGGTGGCACCTTTACCGGTGCGGGCGTCAAAACCGTGGTGCTGTTCTTCGAAAAAGGTAAAGCCACCCAAAAGGTATGGTTCTACCAACTCAATCCCGGCCGTAATCTTGGCAAGACCAATCCGCTCAACGAAAGCGACTTGGCAGAATTTGTTGAACTGCAAAAGACTTTTGCTGATAGCGAAAACTCTTGGAGCATAGATGTACAGCCATTGCATGCAATGGCTCAACCAACTTACGACCTAAGCGTAAAAAACCCGAACAAAAAAGAAGAAGTAACGCTACGCCAACCGCAAGCCATTTTGGAAGAAATGAAAGCGTTGGACGAAGAAAGTGCTGAAATCTTAAACTCAATTTTGGAACTGATATGAAGCAAGTTTGGGAAATAAAGAAGTTGGGGGAAGTTTGCAAAGTGATTGCAGGTCAATCACCAGAAGGAAAATTTTATAATTCCGAAGGAAATGGAATGCCATTTTATCAAGGCAAAAAAGAATACGGTGAAAAATATATTGGAGAACCAACTACTTGGACAACTAAAATCACAAAAGAAGCAGAAGCAGGTGATATTCTGATGTCCGTCAGAGCACCAGTTGGACCTGTAAATTTTGCTACTCAAATAATTTGTATTGGACGTGGACTTGCTGCGATTCGGGCAGGAAAACAAATTGACAAGGAGTTTCTTTATAACTTCTTGATTAAACACGAAAATGAAATTGAAGGAAATGCAGGTGCGGTTTTCAATTCTATCAATAAAACACAAATTGAAAATATTGAAATCCCCCTTCCCCCTCTCCCCGAACAACAACGCATCGTTTCCATATTAGATGAAGCCTTTGCCGCCATAGCCAAGGCAAAAGCCAATGCCGAACAAAACCTCAAAAACGCCAAAGAACTTTTTGAAAGCTATTTGCAGGGGGTGTTTGAGAATGGGAATTGGGAAACGAAGACATTAAAAGAAGTTGCAAAAGTTTTTGGACGTGGAAAATCAAAACATAGACCAAGAAATTGGGAAGGTTTGTATGGTGGTGATTATCCTTTTATTCAAACAGGTGAAGTCCGTAACGCAAATAAATTCATAACTGAATACACTCAGACATACAATGAAGTTGGTTTAGCACAAAGTAAACTTTGGAAGAAAGGAACGATTTGCATAACTATAGCTGCAAACATTGCGGAAACAGCAATTTTAAATTTTGATGCTTGTATTCCTGATAGTATCATCGGTTTTGAAGTTGACGAGAAAAAAGCCGACTTGAATTTTGCTTATTATTTGTTGCAATATTTCAAAGCAGAATTACAGAAGTTAGGAAAAGGAAGTGCCCAAGACAATATCAATTTGGGAACTTTTGAAAATCAATATTTCCCTTTCCCAACTCTCAAAGAACAACAAACCATCGTCCGCCAATTAGATGCCCTGCGAGCCGAAACACAAAAGTTGGAAGCAGTGTATCAAAAGAAAATTGCTGATTTGGAGGAGTTGAAGAAGAGTATTTTGCAGAGGGCGTTTAAGGGGGATTTAACTAGGAAGGAGGTTGAGGTATGAAGAAAAGACATCCCTTTAAACCCATAATTTTTCAGCATTCCAAATCCATGCTCATTGGAACTTTGCCTCCGGAAACTACTCCCTTTTATTTTTCCAATACTTCAAAAACGAGGCTATGGGATATCCTTTATGCCATAGACAGCAATGAAAGCACTGTTCCAAAGAATAAATACCTGATTTCAGATGTTGAAAAAATTCAAATTTTGAATAACCTATCATTGTCTTTAGCTGACATTATTTTGGAATATGACAGAAGGGATATGAATTCTGTCCAAGACTCAGATATTATCCCATATGCCTATCTTGACATAAAGTCTTTGATTGAGGATTCACAAATCACCAAATTACTTTTTCTCTATAAAAATGCAGCATTGTGGTTTCTCCATTCCCTAAAAGAGGTGGACCCTGTCCCAATCAATCAGATTCGAAATGAAATTCATTCAACAGAATTTCTTACATTTAACTTAAATGGTAGGGATATATCTTGTACTGTTTTGCCCATGCCACTGAATAGAGGTAAAAAAGCTGAGACTATGATTTATAAATTAGGTGTATATAGAGAACTAATTCAGGTTTAGATATTTCGTAATTTTATTAGATGTTTTAGTGAACTAAATTAAAACTAAGGTTTAAAATGCTTTTTTCAGATTCATCCTACAAACTACCTCAAATAGAAGCATTGAGAGGTGTTCAAATTTTAGATTCTGGGACTACCTTGCCTATGATAGTAGATGGAGTTGACAGGGATTTTGGGGATAGAGGTCAGTTTGTGGTAAAGTTTAGGAATGCTAACCGAATGTCCCCAAAATCATCCGCTAGAGAGTTGATTGCGGCTTGGATTGGAATGGAATTAGAGTTACCGGTAGTAGACCCCGTGATTTTGCATGTAAGTCCGGATTTTGTTGAAACCTTAGTCGGCAGAGACGGTTATAAGGCAGCTTCTCAAAGTTTGGGTGAAAATTTTGGGTCCAGATATAGACCCGGTTTTCAGGAATTGTTAGCTGGCCAAAAATTCAGCAATGTCATGGAAGAAATGGCCATGAGGATTTATGCGTTTGATATGCTGATCACCAATCCAGATAGAGGCCATCAAAAGAATAATGTCAATACCAATGGCTCAGAATTTCTTATATTTGACCATGAATTGGCTTTTTCGTATATTTCAATGTTGCCTTTCTTAAGGTCAAAAGAACCATGGGTATTGGTTCCTAATGAGAAAGAACTTTATGCAAAGCACGTGTTTTATAATTACCTTAAAGGAGAAGAAAGAAACTTTGAAAAAATCACTGTAGATTTTGAAAGAATTAATGAGGATTTTTGGAAGAAAGTTGTTGCTTTATTGCCAAGAGATTGGATCACAGATGAAATAAAAGAGATCAGGGATTATCTAAGTGAGATAGGATTAAGAAAAGAAGTATTTGCAGAACAACTGACCCAAACATTACTAGTATGAAAACTTTCTATTATCAAATTCTCAGGTATATACATGACCAGTTTACAGGTGAATTTGTAAACCTTGGGGTTATTATCTACTCACCTAATGATATGTTTCTGAAGGCAAAGGTTACCCAAAGGTATACCAGAATTACTTCTATGTTTCCGGAGGCGAACGGGAAGTATATCATCAGTTCTGCCAGATATTTGGAGAATCAGATCAATCATCAATATGCTCCCAGACTTAACGAACTTTTCCCTCTCTCGCCTAAAATGGAGCACATCACCTCAGAGATATTAAGGAAAGATGATAGTGCGCTTCAATTGACTGATGTCGAAAAGGCCGTAGATATTGAATTGGATGCTGGTTTATTAGGGATTTTCAACTCATTAGTGGAAAAATATTTACCTGAAGAAAAATCAACCAGAATGGCAGATGAGGATGTTTGGAGGAAAAAATACAAAGACTACTTTGACCGCTACAAGGTTAGTGATAGGTTAATTCCGCATGCCATTCAAACCAAAAATGACTTATTCCAATTCGATAAAGCATGGAAAAATGAAATTTGGCATATATACGAACCACTATCATTTGATTTAAAGAAAGAGGAAACTGTAAAAGATAAAGTGTATAGATGGGCAGGAAGGATCAATGAGTTATCAAAGGCCAAAGAACCTTGTGATGTGACATTCATGGTGATGATTCCATCCAAACATGCTAAGCTTGAAAAATTTATTAAAAGCAGTCTTCAAGCCGATTTAGATACCTTGAATATAAAAGTAGTAACGGATTCTCAGGCTGAATTTTTAGCGAAAGAAATTGCTAATCAAATGGAAATTCATGACAGTCATGAGTAAAAGAAATTTTTTTAAATGAACGAAGCAGAAACCAGAGCAGAACTTATAGACCCCAAGCTAAAGGCCTGTGGTTGGGGTGTTGTGGAAGGCTCAAAGGTCCTTCGTGAATACAACATTACAGCAGGTAAAATTCAATCTGGCGGTGGCAGGGGAAAAAGGGAAATCGCCGATTATGTATTGGTTTACAAAGGGATCAAATTGGCCGTGGTGGAGGCCAAGAGTGCTGCGTTGGAAGTGGGTGAAGGCGTAATGCAGGCCAAGAAATATGCGGATAAATTAAAATTAGAAACTACCTACAGCAGTAACGGAGAAGCCATTTACCAAATCTGCATGAAAACAGGCGAAGAAGGTTTGGTGACCGATTTTTTAAGCCCTGAACAACTTTGGGATAAGACTTTTTCTGAGCAAAACGATTGGATTGAGAAATTTGCCAATGTTCCTTTTGAAGATAAAAGCGGGACTTGGCAGTTAAGGTACTATCAGGAAATAGCTGTTCAGAGAACGGTTGAAGCCATTGCACAAGGCAAGGACAGAATTTTACTTACCCTTGCCACCGGAACAGGTAAAACGGCCATAGCTTTTCAAATTGCATGGAAACTGTTTCAAACCCGGTGGACCCTTCAGCGGGACGGTAGCCGCAGGCCCAGAATTTTATTTTTAGCGGATAGAAATATCTTGGCAAATCAAGCATTCAACTCCTTTTCAGCATTCCCTGAGGATGCATTGGTTCGGATAAAACCGAGTGAGATTAAGAAAAAAGGAAGAGTACCTACCAATGGCAGCATCTTCTTTACCATTTTCCAAACTTTCATGAGCGGTACGGATGCAGAAGGAAAGCCTGCTCCGTATTTTGGTGAATATCCGGCAGACTATTTTGATTTTATCATCATTGATGAGTGCCATCGTGGTGGAGCAAATGATGAAAGCAATTGGCGTGGTATTTTGGAATATTTTAGTCCGGCAGTGCAGTTGGGATTAACCGCCACACCCAAGCGGGATGATAATGTAGATACCTACAAATACTTTGGGGAGCCTGTTTACATCTATTCCCTGAAGGAAGGTATTAATGACGGTTTCCTAACACCATTCAAAGTAAAGCGCATCAAAACCACTTTGGATGATTACCGCTACACTTCAGACGATACCGTGGTGGAGGGTGAAATTGAAGAAGGCAAACTCTATGAAGAAAAAGATTTTAACCGGACTATTGAGATTGTAGAAAGGGAAACCAAGCGGGTAAATATCTTTTTAGAGGAAGCCAACCAAAAGGAAAAGGCTATCATTTTCGGTGCGAATCAAGCGCATGCAGCGCTACTCCGTGATTTGGTAAACCAAAATGCTAAGCCTGCCCTGAGCGGAGTCGAAGGGAGTAAAGATCCTTTCTATTGTGTTCGGGTTACCGCCAATGATGGAGAAGAAGGTGAAAGACTGTTGCGGGAATTTCAGGACAATGAAAAAACAATTCCAACCATCTTGACCACTTCACAGAAACTCTCCACGGGAGTTGACGCAAGGAATATTCGCAATATCGTTTTGCTTCGTCCTGTCAATTCCATGATTGAGTTTAAGCAAATCGTTGGACGTGGGACACGATTGTTTGATGGCAAAGAGTTTTTTACCATTTACGACTTTGTGGATGCTTACAAGCATTTCAGTGATCCTGAATGGGATGGGGAACCCTTAGAGCCTGAAACCAAAGAGCCCAAACCTTATCCAGCAGCTGGGCCAAGTGAACCGCCCGTCCTTGCAGACCCTGAAGAACCAAAACTTAAAAAGAAGAAGATTAAAGTTAAGCTTCGCAACGGAAAAGAAAGAGAAATCAAACACATGGTTTCAACTTCGTTTTGGAGTGCAGACGGCAGACCCATATCAGCAGAAGAATTTTTGAATAACCTGTTTGGTGAATTGCCCAAACTTTTCAAAGACGAAGAAGAACTACGAAAACTTTGGAGTAATCCGATGACCAGAAAAACCTTGTTGGAAAATTTGGACACGGCAGGTTTCCCAAAAGATGATTTACTGACTTTACAAAAGTTGGTGGATATGGAAAATAGCGATCTGTATGATGTGCTGGAATACGTTTTCAATGGTGACTATATTGCCATGACCCGAGAAGCAAGAGCCAAAGCAGCCAAAGCCACTATTTTTGCTTTGCTCAATGACAATCAAAGGGAATTTATCTCCTTTGTTTTGAGCAAATACATTGAAACAGGTGTGGAGGAACTCGACCAGGAAAAACTACCCATCCTATTGACAAACAAATATCAATCATTGGAAGATGCAAAAGAAGTTTTGGGAGATGTGGCAAACATCAGCAGACTGTTTATAGAATTTCAAGAGCACCTTTATAGTCAGAAAGTGGCGTAGAGTTAGCCCATTAACGACATGTTTGAAACGAAATATGCATTAAAATTTCCACGCCTCGGCGCTCAAGTTATTACGATTACATCCGCTGCGGCTAGAATTCAATCGTTTTTTTTGTACTCTTCCTGATACCCACCGGGACAGGCCACAACCAACTCTAAAGCATAATCCAGGTTTTTTAAAACTATGAAAACGCTGGAAAAACTTTTACTTGGTGTCGGCACAGTTTATTACAGGTTTGGTCTTGAGCGATATCCGGCTCAACCATGGCATGAAATGGGCGATTTATTTTTACGACCCATAAATCTTGAAAGGCTTTTCAAACCAAGACTATTTGGTATAAGCACCTGAAGAATAAGTGAGTTCATAACTGTGGCTATATACTTCAAACACTACGCCAAAAGGATCTTCCACATAACACATGCGATAGGGTTTTTCCCCAGGGTAATATTCCCTGATGGGCATCCGCTGTTTCCCTCCATGGGCCACAATTTTTTCCACCAATCCTTCAATATCAGGGTCCTGAACGCAAAAGTGGAAGAGACCTGTTTGGAATGGGTTGAATTCAGGTTTTTTAAAGGCTGTTTTGGGAAAAGAAAAAAGTTCGATGCCTACCCCATCAGAGGTGGATAGGTGGGCGATTTCAAAATATTCCCAGCCCTTTCCAAACACATCCAGGCACATTATTCCTATGGCTGTTTCGGTTTCTTCTTCCACCCTGCTAGGTTCCATGATGACGTACCAGCCCATTACTTCTGTGTAAAATTTTACGGCTTGATGGATATCCGGAACAGTGATGCCGATATGGGAAAAGGATCTGGGGTAGGTATTGGTCATGGTGAATCTGATTTAATTTAAGGCTAAATTATCAAAATCTCTTTCCTTAACCATTCAAACCACGGCTTTTTTCAAAACCCCAACAAATCCTCATCCACCATTTTCAAAAGCCTCTAAAAAAATTATTTGATATTATCCGATTAATTAAACGGATAAGTTAAGAGTAAAACATAGAAATTTCTTGGTCCATTTTTATTTTTAGCTAAGTTTTAAGTTTGATCTAAAATTTTTTACAAGATGAGTGTTAAGATATTTCCTTCTGCCATTACCCATCAAACTGTAGAGGTGTATGATTCCCGGATAAGTGTCAGGTCCAAGGTGATTTATCTGATTTTGTTGGGGATGTTAATTGCTGCTGTCGCCGCTTTGCCACTGATCTACGTGGATGTTGCCGTTCAGTCCAGAGGTACTTTTCAATCTGCGCTTCAGCGAAATGCTCTGATGAGTTCCGTTGGTGGACGATTGGAGAAATGGAGCCTTGCTGAAAACCAAAAGGTCAAAAAGGGGGATGTCTTGGCCATTGTCAGGGCTGAAGTGGTGCAGTTGGAAATGAATGGGGTGGCTGAAAGATTGACGCTTTTGGATGATTTCATTGCCGACTTGGGGAGCTTGCTCAATCTGAATTTCGAAGGCCAACAGGTTGCTTTAATACCGCTCAAATCCAAATATTATCAGGCATCACTCTTGGAGTTTCAGACCAAAATCCACAATCAGGCCGCTTTGCTGGAAAAGTTGGAACGGGATTTTGATCGTGCTCAATTGCTTTTAGACAGCAAGTCCATTGCCTTTGCTGACTATGATAATACCGAGGTCCAGTACAAGCAAGCAATCACTCAGATGGAATTGCTCAAAAAGCAGCAGGTCAACCAATGGGAACAGGAGCTGATCAACCATCAAAACGAGAAAATGCGCCTGAAAAATCAGATGGATGTTTACTCCGAACAGATGGACCAATATAAAATCATCGCCGGGACCAATGGTACTTTGATCAATGTCCTCAACTTAAATGTGGGGGATTTTATCCATCCACAGCAGAAGTTGGCCGAAATCTCACCGGATACTACCGTAATAGCTGTCACCTACATTTCGCCAGCGGATATTGCTTTTTTGGAAATTGGGCAGGAAGTGGTTTTTCAAGTGGATGCCTATAACTACAATCAATGGGGAGTGGCCATGGGTAAAGTCATAGACATTGCGGATGACCTCACTTTGATTAACGAAAGGGAGGCAGGTTTTTTGGTCACCTGCGCTTTAGATACTCGTTTTTTGACTTTGTCCAGCGGACAGGAAGGATATATAAAAAAAGGGATGACTTTCAATGCACGCTTTGTAGTCGCAAGAAGGTCCTTATTCCAGTTGCTTTATGATAAAGTGGACAACTGGCTCAATCCTCAGGTTCAATAACCATCTTAATTTTTATCATCATGGGTATTAAAATCAAACAAAGGGACATTACCGATTGTGGGGCAGCATGCCTGGCCTCGGTGGCCGCACATTACAAATTAGAAATGCCTGTGGCCAAAATCAGGCAAATGGCCTCTACAGATCAAAAAGGCACGAATATTCTGGGCCTCATTGAAGCCGCGACAAAAATGGGTTTTTCCGCCAAAGGGGTCAGGGGAGAATTTGACGCATTGAAAGAGGTGCCCATGCCGGTAATTGCCCATGTCATTGTGAAAAAGGTACTGCACCACTTTGTGGTACTGTATAAAGTGACAGACAAAGGGGTAGCATACATGGATCCGGGAGATGGGCAAATCCATAAAGTCAGTCCTGATGCATTCAAAGAAATGTGGACGGGTGTATTGGTGCTTTTGATGCCCAATGATGAGTTTAAGGCCATTAACCAAAAGGTGAGTACCTGGAGCAGGTTTTGGTATTTGGTCCGCCCTCACCGAGGGGTGATGTTTCAATCTTTGGTAGGTGCGGTCATCTACACCATTTTGGGTTTGTCCACCTCTATTTATGTACAAAAAATCATCGACCATGTATTTATAGGCAGGAATGTCAACCTCCTCAACCTGCTTTCGGTGGCCATGATCGTTTTGCTGATTTTGCAGATTGTCATTGGGGTTTTTAAAACCCTGTTTATCATTAAGGTTGGCCAGCGGATCGATGCACGTCTGATTTTGGGCTATTATAAGCACTTACTGACCTTACCTCAACGGTTTTTTGATACCATGAGGGTAGGCGAAATTATTTCAAGGATCAATGATGCTGTAAAAATCAGGGCATTTATCAATGATGTGTCCATAGGGTTCTTGGTGAATATTTTTATAGTGCTTTTCTCATTTGCTCTGATGTTTACTTTTTATTGGAAACTGGCATTGGTGATGCTACTGGTAATTCCTTTGTATGCGTTGATTTATTGGATTACCAATCGGCTCAATAAAAAGATTGAAAGGAGGTTGATGGAAGAATCTGCAGAATTAGAATCCCAATTGGTGGAGTCCATAACGGCAGCAGGTACCATCAAGCGCTTTGGTGCAGAAGACCATGCCAATATCAAAACCGAAATCAGGTTCGTGTCCTTGTTGAGGACTGTTTATCAGTCTGGTATGAACAATATTTTTTCCGGTACCTCCTCTGAAACAGTATCCAGGCTGTTCACCATCATCCTTTTGTGGGTAGGCGCAGGCTATGTGCTGAAAAATGAGATCACTCCGGGGGAACTGATGTCATTTTATGCTTTGACAGGTTACCTGACAGGACCGGTTTCCAGTCTAATTGGCATGAACAAAACCATTCAAAATGCCTTGATTGCTGCAGACAGGTTATTTGAGATCATGGACCTGGAAGTGGAAAGTGCAGACGAAACATTTCCTCTAAAGAAGGAGGCTGTGGGTGATATACAATTCAAAAATGTAAGCTTTCGATATGGTTCCAGGGCAAATGTCTTTGATAACCTGAGTTTGGTTTTCCCAAAAGGGAAAATATCGGGCGTTGTGGGAGAAAGTGGTTCGGGAAAAAGTACCTTGGTCTCCTTGCTTCAAAACTTATATCCCTTACAGTCTGGGAACATTTACATTGGAGAGCATGATATCAAGTTTATCAACAATGCAAGTTTGCGGCAAATCGTATCGGTAGTTCCCCAGCGTATTGATCTTTTTGCGGGGAATGTATTGGAGAATATTGCATTGGGGGATTACCAACCGGATATGCAGAAGATTGTGAGTATCTGCAATAAATTGGGCATGATGGGGTTTATCGAAAGCCTTCCCAATGGTTTTGGGACTTATTTGGGAGAAAATGGGGCTTCCCTCTCCGGAGGCCAAAAACATCGGATAGCCATTGCGAGGGCACTTTACCGTGATCCGGAAATCCTGATATTGGACGAGGCCACGGCTTCTTTGGATCCTGATTCAGAGCAATTTGTGCAGCAGACCATCAGAATGTTGGCGAGGGAAGGGAAAACGATCATTTTTATTACCCATAGGTTGGCTGCAGTACAGGACTTTGACAGACTTTATGTTTTGGATAAAGGCAAGCTGATTGAAGAAGGTACGCATGCGGAGTTATTGACTCAGGAAGGAAAGTATTTTGAGATGATCAGGAAGCAGTTGGTGGTGCTTTGAAATTGTACCAAGTACCAAGTACGATGTACCATGTATTCAGTACAAAGAATGATACATATAACAATTCACTCAACCGACCAATCACTCAATTAACCAATCACAAAGAAACTTAATGAACCATTAACCTTTAACTAATACTACTATGGAATTTATCAGACAAATAGAAAGGCTACAGTTAATGAACAAACTTATTCGGGAACAAAGGACAGGAAGTCCTGAAGATCTTGCAGAAAGGCTTGGGGTGAGCAGAAGGCAATTGTATGTGTATTTGGAGTACCTGAAAGATATGGGGGTGGATATTCAATTCTCCAGGAGATTAAACAGCTTTGTATTCGCTTGTGAAAAGCAGGTGTATATAGATTGGCGGTTTGAAATTTTAGAACCTGCTGAAATGCGAAAGGCAATGGGAGGGGCTAGGCTTTTAACGGCTATCCCTGTTTTATTTTTTTCAAATTGCTGATGGTTGCGAGGGTTTTACTATTATCGAATTTTAACTATTTTGCTAATACTTAAATTTTAAAACATGAAGACACTTGAAAAACTTTTAACCTTCTTAAAAGCCCCTTACCGTGCTGAATCGTACAGCAACCTTAAGACGGGGGATTTGCTTTACCTATTAGTAATCACACTGGTCGTGGTGATACCCTATGCGCTTATATTGGAATGGGCGGGAATGGATCAGTTTGATCATAAATTGATGGAGATTTTGGAAAAGAATAAATGGTTGGTTGCGGTGCTTGCCATATTTTTTGCTCCAATTCTGGAAGAGCCGGTGTACAGGTTACATTTGGATCTGAAAAAATCTTCTATTCTCTGGAGTTTGGGTTTATCGCTTTTGTTGATAAACAGTGTATGGTACCCATTGGCCCTATTGTGGATTTACTTGATTTACCTTTATGTGAAAGTCAATCAAGGCCAACAGCCCAACCTGAAGTTTGTGGTCTATTTTTCAGCGGCTATGTTTGCCCTGGTCCATATGGCCAATTTCACTGATTTTGATTATGGGAAGTATTTTTATTTAGTGCCTATTTTGGTTGGAGGGCAGTTTGTTATAGGTTTGGTTTTAAGCTATATCCGCTTGAATCATGGCATGAAATGGGCGATTATTTTCCATGGGCTATATAATGCTGTGCTGGTTATTCCGGCGATTTATATTTATGAACCATAATTTTTGAAAATATTTTTTCTGTGCTGTTTTTATGCACGGAGCGAGGGTAATTTAGATCTATGATCAGTTGACGGGAACCATGCTAGCTAAGAATCCGGCAGGCTGAGATTGGGAAAACCCAGCGCCCGGCAAAGGTTGGGAGAAAAAATGAAAATTGTTTAAATTATGGAAAAGTTTAGAGAATTGAGTTTTGAGGAGAGTTTGGAAGTTGAGGGGGGAGTATGGCCCGTTATCTGGGTAGGCATTAAATGGTTAGCAGGAGGAATTGCAACAGCAGCAGCAGTTGAATTAGTAACTGAGGGTTGGGATTCAGCTGTAAATGACTTTAATGAAGGTTATGATGAAGTAAGAAATAATAATTAAATTATATGGAAGAGTTAAATGAAATTGAATTAGAAGAAGTTTATGGTGGTGGGGAAGTTATTAAATGGTTCGGAAAAGTTTATGCCCATTTCCTAAATTCAGTTGATAAGCAAATTGAAGACACTTACAAGAAGGTTATGGTTCAGGGTCAAATTATTGCTGATTAAATTTAAAACTATTGCTGAGTTGGGAATAAACAATTCCTAACTCAGCAAAATTTCTATTGACAAACTATGTGGAAAAGTCTAGTGAACCTCGTTTTAGCAATATTATTGTTGATTTTTCAATCAGATTTAAATGATTTGATAGGAAGAAATATAATTTATTTAGCAACCCCTACAACCTTTTCGTTCGTTTTCTTTTTGATATATCGGGACTCGAAAGAAAGGTCCTTTACTTATAATTTAATTACATTTCTAGTCATTTTCGGTTTGATTTATTTAATATTTAATTATAAACAGAGTAGTTTTTATTTTATCAATTTTATTTTTTCCCTGATAATAACTGGTTTTTATGTGTATTTTCAAGATAAGATTTTACCTGAATCAATTATGGTAAAAAATTCTAAAAAATAATTCATATTATATTTATAAAATACCATACTTTTTTACTTTCCAAGTCCTAAATAGGGCGGATTTGTTTATCAAAAAGATATACCGGGACTTTATTTTGGGGAATTAATCAAGGTCAAATTTCTGATAACTAAGTGTTATCAATTACATTGATTTCTAAATTATTAAAACCGATCGCTATTTTTTTTAGAATTAATTCAAATTAATTATATGATCGAAGGAATTGCTGTCCTTGGGATTTTGGTGGGCCTAGTTTTAAGCACCCACGGGATTGCGGTGCTTTTTGCCAATAGGAACAACCTGATGGATTTTGTTGGCTTGCTTATCGACAAAAATCACCTTAGGGTCATTGCGGCCTTTTTGATCCTTGTTTTGTTCTTTTTGCGGGACTGACCTTGTTGAATGTCAAATCGAATCTGATTTCAATCGAAAGGGCTTTTGATCTAAGCGCTTTGCTGAAAACTGTTCCGTCTGAATTGTCATCGGTAATATTTGAGGAGTTTGTTTTCAGGGTTTTTATTTTTTCCAGTTTGTTCTATTTCACAAGGAAAAAAGCAGCTGCTTTAGTACTGACTGCATTGCTTTTCTCCTTTGCACATTTTCCTGATAATTATTTAGAAGTGCTCAGCTACTTTCTTGGAGGGATCATGTATGGCTATGCTTTTTTGAAATTCCAGACGGTATGGGTACCCATAGCCATCCATTTTTTTTGGAACTTCATCCAAGGACCTGTATTGGGTTTCCCTGTTTCCGGAATGGAACAGGAGGGGCTACTTAAGCTTGAGATTGTTCCCGACATGTTTTTTAATGGAGGGGATCAAGGCCCGGAAGGAAGTATTTTGGGGATTTTACTACGCTTGGTGATTATTTTGACGATCTATTTAATTCCAAGGGTTTCTGAAAATCATGGATTTTTAAAGTTTAAAGAAAATACATGAATAAGCTTTCTGCCAACTCAATTATTTTCCTTAGATAAATAAAGTGGGTTTAAGGAATTTTCAAAACCCCAACAAATCCTCATCGACCATCTCCGGCAGCGTCACTTTCAATCCAGGTGTTCTCTCCATCTCTCTTTTTATCGCAAACAAAGCCTCCTCATTTCTGGCCCAGGCCCTGCGGGAAATGCCGTTGTTGACGTCATAGAACAACATGGACTGGAGTTTACGATTGGCTTCTTCAGTACCATCGAGCAGCATGCCGAAACCTCCATTGATCACTTCGCCCCAGCCTACGCCGCCGCCATTATGAATGGAAACCCAAGTAGCTCCACGGAAACTGTCACCGATCACATTATGGATGGCCATATCGGCGGTAAACTTGCTCCCATCATAGATATTGCTCGTTTCCCGGAAAGGTGAATCCGTGCCGCTGACATCATGATGATCCCTTCCCAAAACAATGGGAGCAGAAAGTTCTCCTGAGGCAACAGCCTTGTTGAAAGCTTCTGCGATTTTGATCCGACCTTCGGCATCTGCATAGAGGATTCGGGCCTGTGAACCCACTACCAACTTATTTTTTCCTGCTTCTTCTATCCATTGGATATTGTCCTGCATCTGTTGTTGGATTTCGATAGGGGCTGAAGCTTTAATCTCCCTCATGACTTCAAGCGCAATCTGATCGGTTTTTTCCAGGTCTTCCGCCTTTCCCGAAGTACATACCCAGCGGAATGGGCCAAAACCATAATCAAAACACATAGGCCCCAAAATATCCTGTACATAGGAAGGATAGCGGAAGTCAATACCATTTTCAGCCATCACCTCGGCCCCGGCACGGGATGCTTCCAATAGGAAAGCATTGCCATAGTCAAAGAAATACATGCCCTTGGCCGCATGACGGTTGACCGCAGCGGCATGGCGGCGTAGGGATTCCTGTACCTTGGTTTTGAAAGTTTCCGGGTCATTGGCCATGAGTTCATTGGATTCCTCGAAACTCAAACCCACAGGATAATATCCCCCGGCCCAGGGGTTGTGCAGGGAAGTCTGATCGGAACCGAGTTCTACGGTGATATTTTCCTCGTCAAACTTCTCCCATACATCCACTATATTGCCCAGATAGGCAATGGATACTACTTCTTGGTTTTTCTGAGCTATTCGTATCCTTGAAACCAATGCATCCAAATCATCTATCAATTCATCTACCCAACCTTGTTCATGTCTTTTGAGAGCGGCTTTGGGGTTAACTTCTGCACAGACGGTGATGCAGCCTGCGATATTCCCTGCTTTGGGTTGGGCGCCTGACATGCCTCCCAAACCTGCGGTCAGGAAAACCTTTCCTTTGGGGTTGATAGCTGCCCCTAGTTTTTTTCTGAAAGCATTCATCACCGTGATGGTTGTACCGTGCACAATTCCCTGCGGACCTATGTACATATACGAACCTGCGGTCATCTGTCCATACTGGGTGACGCCGAGTGCATTGTATTTCTCCCAATCATCCGGCTTGGAATAGTTCGGGATCATCATGCCATTGGTGACCACGACCCTAGGGGCATCCTTGGAAGAAGGGAAAAGGCCCATGGGATGACCGGAGTACATGTGGAGGGTTTGCTCGTCCGTCATTTCGGATAAGTACTGCATGGTAAGCAGGTACTGTGCCCAGTTTTGGAACACAGCCCCGTTTCCCCCGTAGGTAATCAGTTCCTGTGGATGTTGGGCCACAGCCGGGTCTAGGTTATTTTGGATCATCAGCATGATGGCAGCTGCCTGTTGGCTTTTGGCAGGATATTCCGAAATCGGCCTGGCATACATGGCATAATCCGGCATAAAGCGATACATGTAGATCCTGCCATACACCTGCAATTCCTCAAAAAACTCCTTAGCCAATTCCGCATGCCAAACCTTCGGAAAATACCGCAATGCATTCCTCACCGCCAACTTTTTCTCCTCTATGCTCAAAATATCCTTTCGCTTAGGGGCATGGGAAAAATCAGGGTTTGGCTGCTTTTTAGAAGGTAGGGAGGAGGGGATGCCTTGGGTTATGGATTTTTGGAAATTCATGGTTTTTTATTAGGTTATTTTGAAGGGTATTTACTAACGGATATTGGTAGATACTTTGAGATATTAGCTGCGCGATATTGGATATTTACTTTGTGATATTGTTGGATATTATTTGATATTGGCTTCGCGATATTTTAGGAAGATATTGATTGATATTAGCTTCGCGATATAAATCGATATGAATTAATATTTGCTTTGATAAATTCTGTTCTATTTTAAATAGGCTATATCTGAATTCTTAAATGAGTTTGTGTGGTAGGTGGAATTCAATATCCATCAATATCCAATAT
Source organism: Cecembia lonarensis LW9 (assembly GCF_000298295.1). Classification (GTDB taxonomy): domain Bacteria; phylum Bacteroidota; class Bacteroidia; order Cytophagales; family Cyclobacteriaceae; genus Cecembia; species Cecembia lonarensis. The sequence continues at coordinate 68 of NZ_AMGM01000068.1, read as the reverse complement.
CCACTAATATCTAGTTTATGCCATCCACCAATATTTAAGAGTATAAGTTTTTAAACCTCAACCCCCTT
>NZ_AMGM01000067.1 GCF_000298295.1 Cecembia lonarensis LW9 | reverse complement strand
TTTTCTTAAGTTTAGTGTTTTGATTTATTCTACCACAATAGGCAAAATCAATCTTTCCCACCTTACTACAATACCTGGTGATTCAATCGCTATGCTCAACTGTTCCTGGCTTTGCTCTGCCCACTCTGGTGTAGATTCCACGCGAAGCACATCATTTTCCTGCTTGTACTGAAAATGGCCATGCTCGAGATCCCACTCTGAGTTAAAAATCACAGTCCAGGTGCCAGAAGATTTTGGAATTGTAAATAGTGAATACCTACCTGCTTTTAAATCCTGACCTTCTACTTTAACATCTGAATCAAAGTCTACAAATGTAGCCTCATTGGCACCTGTTCTCCAAACTTCATTGTAAGGAACAAGATCGCCCCAGATTACCCTTCCCCTAATGGAAGGCGCTCCATATTGTATCAAAACATTGGATTCCCCTATGGTTCCTTCAAGTGATCTCAAAGGACTGCTCCTCTGATCCTGAGTTTGAAGTTCCTGCATTTCGGAACCCTCTGCTTCGGAGGAATCGGTGGTTTTTTCTCCACCGCAGGAATAGAAAAACACCGAGCCAGCCAGAAAAATGGCCATCATCAAAATGTTTGTTTTTTTCATAGTTTGTTGATTTTATGAATCGAAGATAATCAATTTCTGATTATTCCTAAAATTTCACTTTTTTAATAAAACCCCATTGCTTATTTTTCATTTCTGATAAAATATAAACAGAAGAACCAACCATCTATGAAAAAGCATTTGCTATTGTTAAAGTCAAACTTGTTTTCATTGTTCTTATTGCTTTTAATGGCAGCATGTCAGGGGGAATTAAAGCAAGCAGAAGTCTTAGATAACCCTTTCTCAGGGCCGAGCCCCTGGCCTGAAATCAGAAAAGAAAGGATCAATAAACTATTGCCCCAAGCCATGCAGGCTGCGGGAGTAGATGCCTGGGCCATTGTATGCCGTGAAAACAACAATGATCCCATCGCATACCATATTGGTGGTGAAAATGCCGGAGGAACTGCATTGTTTTTATTCTTCCTTGAGAATGATCAAGTCAGGTCTTTGGCATTTTCTCCAATTGGAGAGGCCACTGCATTGGCCGATTTAAAAATCCATGATGAAGTCATTCCAGTAGAAAGGGGAAATTCAGCAATCGCCGATGCTGCCCAATTTATTCTTTCGAAGGATTTTCAAAAAATAGCAGTCAACTTTTCTGAAGAAAATGCTTTGGCAGATGGTTTGAGCTATACACAAAAATTGACCCTACAAAAAGTTTTAGGCCCTCAGGCCAACCGTTTGGTATCTGCTGATGACCTTATCTATGAATGGCTTGCTGTCAAATTACCAGCAGAAGTAGAAATCATGACCAAGGCGGCTGAACTTACCTCCCAATGGCAGTATGAAGCCTATGCAGAGGTAGTTCCAGGCGTAAGTACGGATGCAGATATTGCTAAATTCCTGAAAAATAAAATGGAGCAATACGGTGTAACGGATGCCTGGAACCCAGACCAAAACCCAAATGTTAACTCCGGACCTGACCGAGGACACTCTCATGCTACCGATAAGGTTATTATGCCAGGAGATGTGATACAGATTGATTTTGGTATCCGTGTTTGGGATATGTGGGTTTCAGACATTCAAAGATTTGCATACGTTCTAAGAGAAGGAGAAACACAAGCGCCAGATTCCGTACAGTATTATTTTGAATCTTCCATCGGTGGTAATAGAATAGCCCTTGCAGCCATGAAGCCTGGAGTGCTGGGATATCAAGTAGATAAAGCCCAAAGAGACTGGATGGCAGAGAGGGGTTCAGAATATGTGATGTGGAGCACCGGACATCCTGTAGGTTATGTGGCCCATGATATCGGCCCCAACTTGGGAGGGGGACTTTTGCCAGACCCAAGTGTAAGGCCTTCAGCTGTCAAACCACTAAAAGAAGGAATGCTATTTGCCTTTGATGGCTTTCACGCCTGGAAACTTCCGGATGGAGGTACCAAAACCATGTCCGTGGAAGAGACCGCGGTAGTGACCAAAGATGGGGCAAGGTATTTGATTGCGCCCCAGGAGGAATTGATACTGATTAAATAATCTGAGTATCCGTAATCTTACACGTAGTAGAATTAAATTTGGTTAGAAAGCCCCTCGGCAAGCTCGGGGAACGGGATTTAGGTTTGGAAAACCTGGGGGGTAGGGAAGAAATGCGGCTTTGCCGCATTTCTTCCCTACCCCCCTATTTATTCAAGTCCCGGTGGCCGAGCTTGCCGAGGCCCTCAAATTGATACGTGTAACATTCCGAATAGTCAGATTAAATAATTGATACTTAAACCCCGCTTCTCGAAATTTCAAATTTCGAGAAGCGATAAAGCGGATTTTTAATCCGCCACAATATTTACCCGATTAATTAACCGATTATACTAACATGATTTTTTGAGGATTACAAATCCTCAGTATCGCTCTTCGGGATTGCAAATCCCAAAAAGCGACCCACCTCACTACTAATGACGGAACTTCACGCCCATCACCCTGAGAATTCAACATTTAGGAAAATTTTCAGAAAAAGAAATGACAGTCATTGAAGCTTCATCCCTCTCTACCGCAGAGGGACATTTGTGGCAGATTTTTTTTAACCACATAGGAGAAGATAGCACACATAGCTTCCCTGTGTCAACCGGTTGATTTTAAAAACAAAGGTTTGCTGCTGCCATGCTATGTATTCTATCCCGCATGCGGGACAAGTTGTGGCAAATAAAAAAGGATTTTTGTGGAGTTTCAGGTTGTTTTTTGGACAACATAGTAACATAGCCAACATAGTTAGGCTGTCGCTACCGTGGTTTTTGGTATTGGAACGGCCTGGCACTGATGACCGTATTATGTGCCTGATTTTTGCTATGTATTCTATGTCGCTATGTGGCGGATTTTTTCAACCCCAAACATAGTTCATATAGTTTTCCAAGAGCCAACTGTCTGGATATAAAAAGGCTTGGTGTCGCCAATTTATCTCCAATGCATGGGACAAGTTGTTTTATAGGTCACTTTCCCAATTAGGAGAAGGATTTCTTTTGTTTTAGGAGACCCTTCTCCCAAGCCACCGGGATCATGATGACGGTTACTCCTATCTGTCAATAGTACCCTGAGCTTAAGGAGTCGAAAGCCTGTCCCGCAGAATTGCGGAAAAATTAAAAACTGCATTATTTTAAAATTCCCTTAAATTTTGAAAGGGATTATAAAGAAATTTGGATTAAGTTCGTTTAAGCAATACTTTCGGATTTTCAAACCTACTCCATGATTAGATTTATCACCATACTTTTATTTTTGATTTCCGTAACGCTTTTTTATAGTGTCTACATATCCCCCGAGTTTTTTCCTTACATCGGATTAATCACTTTGACCATTCCTTTATTACTACTTATCAATGGCCTATTTCTGATATTACTTTTGATGGCCAAAAGGAAATTAGCAATCCTTCCTTTACTTACCATTATATTGGGTTGGAATTATATAGGTATCACTTTTCAATTTCCAAAATCAGTTGACACTACCGAAGGCCTCTCTATTTTGAGTTATAACGTAGCCCTTTTTTGCCTATGATAGAAATAATGGAGATTGGAGGGAGAACAATAAAAACATCATCAAATGGCTACAGGAAAACCCGGCTGATATCAAATGTTTCCAGGAATTCTATCAAGACCCCACAACCCCTGCCAGAAATAGCATCAAATTACTTGGAACAGAAATGGGGTATGAATATACGTACCAGATCATTGAGGGAAAACCCAGAGCAAGGTCCTACGGAATGGCGATTTTCAGCCGCTACCCGATTATCAATGAAGGAAAAGTATTTGACACCAAAAGAAACAATGGGGTCATTTTTGCTGACATCAAAATTGACAAAGACACCATCAGGATCTATAATGCCCACCTGGAATCCATGAGCATTGAATCGGATGGCTTGAATAACCTGAGTGGATTAAAGGAGAATTACAGGGAAACATTAAGCAAACTGAAAAGAGGCCAGGTAACCAGGGCTTCTCAGTTGGGGATTTTGGAAGAACACATGAAAAACAGCCCTTATGTCAATATTTTGGTAGGGGATTTCAATGATGTGCCTTATAGTTACACGTACTTCAAACTGAGAAGAAGTATGAGAAATGCCTTTGAAGAGGCCGGGAGTGGATTTGGATTTACTTACAACAAGGTGCTTTTCTTCTTGAGAATCGATAATATTTTTTTTGAAGAGCCACTGAAAATACGAAAATTTAAAACCCATCGGGAGGTGGATTATTCAGACCATTATCCCATATCAGCTATTTTTGATTGGGAAAGACCCTTGAGAAAAGAAACTGAAATCAGCGAGGAGAATTAGGTTTTTTCTTCTCCCAAATTTTACCCAAACGGATTAACAAAACAGGCAAAAGCAACAAATCAGCCAGCAAAGCAAAAACCAAGGCCATACTGATCAACAATCCTGAGTAGAAAGTGACGCCAAACTGGCTGAACATCAAAACTGCAAAACCGGAGGACAAGATAATAGTGGTCAAAATGATCGCCTTCCCTGTATCTATAAATGTACGTTTAAGTGCATAAAGCCATTGCCTGCCTTTACCCAATTCCAACCTCAATTTGGACATGAAATGAATGCTGTCGTCTACAGCTATCCCAAAGGCAACAGTAAACAAAATGGCAGTTGTGAGTTTGAGTTCAACCCCCAAAATCCACATGACGCCACACATCCAAAGCAAAGGAATCACATTGGGCAATAGTACAATCATAGAAATCCTCCATGACCTAAATAAAAAACCAGCAATTATCGCTACAATGAGAAAGGCCACGCTTAATCCTTTCAACATTTGTTGGCTTACACTTTCATGGGAGATATCAATCAAATGAGAGGTCCCGGTTATTTGAACAGACAGCAGTTCAGGATCAATTTCTGTAGAAAGAAAGGCTTCCAGTTTTTCTCTGAGAATTGTTGATTTATAACTTCCTATATCCTCCATCCTTGTAGAAATCCTCCCCATTTTTCTGTCCTCTGACAAAACAGCCGTTGGGAAGTCTTCAAAAGCCCTTTCCAAATAAGGTTCCATCCTTTTGAATTGACCTAAACTAGGAACCGAAAAAGCCTTTTCATTTCCTGAATTCATGGCCTGATTCAGTCCTTTAAGTAGCGACAATGGAGAGAGGATGACTGCGGTTTTAAAGTTAGCTTGAATAAAATCCTCCACTTTTTCCAATTCATTCAAAACACCTAAATCCAATAGGTTTTCTGCACCTGGACCACTTTTCAACTGAAACTCCAGAGGCTTTGAACCACCAAATTCCTGATCAAAAAAGCTGAATTCTTGGACCAACTCATGTTCTCTGGGTAGATTATCCAATATATAGCCATTTACCTTAAGCTGAGTTAGTCCCCATAAAGCGAATAAAGACAATCCTGAAAAACCAATAATAATCCATTGTTGCCGACGGATTACCCAAGAAAAACCAAACCTCATTTTTGTCCTCCAGAATAAGGCCCTTGATGCTTGATTTTTTGACTCCATTACCGGAATAAGGTATAAAAGCGCCGGGGTCAGTAAAACTACTGCGGCAAACACAAGCAATACCCCAATGCCTGTGTATAAACCGAATAGTTTTAAACTGGGCACAGAGGTCAGGTAAAGGGAGATAAAGCCCAAAGCCGTAGTCAAACAGGTAAGGAAAACTGCAATACTGATTTCGGAAAAGGCGTTTTGGATAGCCTCCTCTTTGGAATAGCCATGCCTGAGGTAATTAAGGTAATGGTTGAAATAATGCACCAAGGCAGCCAAACCAATGATAGATAAAATGGTGGGCTGCATGACGGACATCACATCCAAGGCTTTTTCAAAATAAAGACTTAATCCCAGTGCCCAGCTAATGCCGACTGTAATAACAATTATGGAAACAAGAACTGTCCACCATGACCTGAAAATCAAAAACAAAATTAAAATGATCAATCCAAAAGAAATGGCCAGAAAATAGGCAAACTCTTCTTGTAATAAGCTTACAAACTCTCCTTGGGCTTTGATTTTTCCCGCTGTGTAGGTTTTTGGGAAATCAAAAGTTGCTAATATTCCTTTTATCTCCGCATAAAGTTCATCTCCTTCTTCTTTGCTTATCTGCTGCTTATTATGCACGATCATTAATAAGAAGTCTGCATTTTGACTGATTAGGTTTCCTTTCCACCTTTCAGATGACAAAATTTTCTCTTTTGCTGCTTCCAACTGATCATCATCTTCCCACCTTAACAACTTTTTTCTATTCACCCCAAATGGATTGATCACTACTTCCTCTATGTCTAGTATTGAGCCTACCCTTTCCACCCCTTCAATTCCGGAAAGCTTCTGTTGAAGGGATTGAAAATCATAAAGGAATTTTGAATCGAAAGCATTCTCTGCTCCTACGGCAATCAAAAGGTAATCATTGTCATTCTCAAACTCCTTTCTGAATGCATTATAAAAAGTCAGTTCGGCATCATCTTGGGGAAAAAAACTTTCGAAGTCATAATCAAAAAAAACTTTTGGCGGAAAAAGTAATATTCCGATCAAAATTAAAATACCGGCAAATAATCTGTAAAAGCTGCTGTTTTTACTAAAAGACATGGTTCATTTGTATACTGAAATGTATGGAAATTGTTTTGAATTAATTTCTAACCAAGTGTTTCTCATTTCCTTTTTTTCAAGATATTCCTAACTTGCCTGTCAAACTATTAAGCCTAAAAATCATGAAGCAATACCACGACCTGATGCAGCACATTTTGGAAAATGGGGTGAAGAAAGAAGACCGTACAGGAACTGGAACCTTGAGTGTATTTGGATACCAAATGCGGTTCAATTTAGAAGAGGGTTTTCCATTGGTAACTACCAAAAAGCTTCACTTGAGGTCCATTATTCACGAATTGCTCTGGTTTTTAAAGGGAGATAGCAATATCAAATACCTCAACGAGAACAAAGTGAGCATCTGGGATGAATGGGCTGATGAAAATGGTGACTTGGGTCCGGTATATGGTTATCAATGGAGACATTGGCCTGACGGAAAGGGCGGTGAAATAGACCAAATCAAGAACCTGATCCAGCAAATCAAAAACAAACCCGACAGCAGAAGACATATCGTGAGTGCATGGAATGTGGCGGATGTTGATCATATGGCCTTGCCCCCCTGTCACACGCTTTTCCAATTTTATGTGGCTGATGGAAAACTCTCTTGCCAATTGTACCAAAGAAGTGCTGATGTCTTTTTAGGGGTTCCCTTCAATATTGCTTCTTATGCCCTTTTCACCATGATGGTGGCGCAGGTATGCGACCTGGGGTTAGGGGATTTTGTACATACTTTTGGAGATGCCCACCTGTACAGCAATCATTTGGAACAGGCCAGGCTACAGCTCAGCAGAGATTTTAGGCCACTGCCAACCATGAAAATCAATCCTGAGGTCAAAGATATTTTTGAGTTTAAATTCGAGGATTTTGAGCTCCTAAATTACGATCCACATCCGCACATCAAGGCAGCTGTGGCGGTTTAACGTCATAATTTCTCTGCCACAGGGGATCCCGCTTCTCGAAATATGCCAATTTTGGGAAGCGATAAAGCGGATTTTTAATCCATGGCTGCCAAGTTTGGGATTATAAATTCCAGACAGCGGGGTCGGAAAGTTGACCCTAGGGAAACTACATGTGCCATGTTTGGAATAAAAAATATACATCTGCCACATAGATTCATAGAAAACATAGCTAAACAGCATCAAACCTTTATTTTTTTTATTACTATCCAATAACTTTCTATATTTAATTTCATGTAAAATCAAAACCATGAATTATTCACACCTATTAATTACATTGTTGTTAGCACTTTTGATTGCCTGCCAAGAAAAAGAAAGTGAACAAAGCGCTGTCGAACTCTCTTTTAATGAGCCATTTAGACCTCAATTTCATTTTTCACCACCATCACAATGGATGAATGATCCCAATGGAATGGTGTACTGGGATGGAGAGTACCACCTTTTCTACCAATATTATCCGGACAGCACCGTTTGGGGGCCGATGCATTGGGGACATGCTATTTCCAAAGACTTGGTCCACTGGGAACATCTGCCGATAGCCCTCTATCCAGATGAAAATGGATGGATTTTCTCGGGTTCGGCAGTGATTGATTCGGAAAATACCAGTGGTTTGGGAACCAAAGACAATCCTGCCATGGTGGCCATTTTCACCTACCATGACCCCATTGGAGAAAAAGAGGGCAGGGATGATTTTCAGACCCAAGGGATAGCCTACAGTACAGATAAAGGAAGAAGTTGGACCAAATATGAAGGTAACCCTGTATTAAAAAGTCCAGGGATTAAGGATTTTAGGGACCCTAAAGTATTTTGGCATGAGGACAGTGAGCGCTGGATCATGTCCCTTTCTGTCATGGATAAAATCAGTTTCTACAGCTCTCCCAATTTACTGGATTGGAAACACTTAAGTGATTTTAATCCATCATGGGCCGCTTATGGAGGGGTATGGGAATGTCCGGATCTCTTCCCATTGACAACTGCGGAAGGAGAAGAAAAATGGATACTATTTGTCAGCATCAACCCTGGCGGTCCTCAAGGTGGTTCTGCCACGCAATATTTCGTGGGTGATTTCGACGGCAAAACCTTCACAAGTACCACGCAATCAGTCAAATGGTTGGATTGGGGAGCCGACAACTATGCAGGCGTGACCTGGTCCAATGTCCCCGAATCGGATGGAAGACGGTTATTTATCGGTTGGATGGGCAATTGGAATTACGCACAGGTTGTTCCTACACACCCTTGGCGCTCAGCCATGACCATCCCACGTTCCCTGCATTTATCAAAAGAGGCTGAGGATTATCTGGTCATCTCCAGACCCATTTCTGAATTGAAGAATTTAAGGACTGAAAGTCTCGCTATTGAAGGAAAAACCATTGCTTTAGATGCTGAATTACTGGAAATTGAATTGAAACCAAACTCAAGTCAGTTTCAACTGACGTTTACCAATCCCGGTTCAGAGGAATTGGTGTTAAAGTCAACTGGAGAAACACTAATTTTGGAAAGAGCAAATTCTGGTCTGGTAGATTTTGAGAAAGGTTTTGGAAATGAACAAGAAGCTAATTTGGAAGGCATACGAATCAATGACCTCACCATATACCTCGACAGGTCCTCCATTGAAGTTTTTGTAAACGGGGGATCGTTGGTGATGACAAGTATTGTATTTCCCTCTGCCCCTTATGATGCCTTGCAATTGGAAGGATTTGAAAACCTCAACCAAATGCACCATCTTAAAAGCATTTGGAGATAAAATCAAACTTCAATCAAAGAGATATCATTATCTGATTTTAAAAAAAGAATCAACCCATAACCACTGATCACATATGCAAAGCAAGAATTATGTACTCTTTCTCTCTGTTACCGCTGCCTTAGGAGGCTTTTTATTTGGATTTGACACCGCAGTAATCTCAGGTGCAGAAAGAGACATACAAGAATTATGGAACCTCAGTGACTGGAGTCATGGATTAGCTGTAGCCATGGCACTTTATGGTACCGTAATCGGTGCTTTATTTGGAGGTATTCCGGCAGATAGATTTGGAAGAAAGGCCTCTCTCCTCTGGATAGGTGTCTTTTATTTGGTTTCTGCCCTAGGTTCAGCACTTGCCAATGATGTAAATACCTTTATGTTTTTCAGGTTTTTGGGAGGTCTTGGTGTAGGAGCTTCTTCGGTAGTGGCCCCCATGTATATCTCAGAAATTGCCCCGGCCAACCGAAGAGGTCAATTGGTCGCCCTCTATCAATTCAACATCGTATTTGGCATTTTGATGGCCTACTTCTCCAATTACCTGATCGGAACGGCCAACCTTAACGAGGCCTGGAGATGGATGCTGGGAGTTGAGGCAATTCCAGCGCTGATTTATTCTGTATTGATTATTAAAGTACCCAAAAGCCCAAGATGGCTTATTGCCAAAAAAGGTGATTTTGATAATGCCAGAGAAATCCTCAGCAAAACAGATCCAGAAGGAGTGGATGCCGCTATGAAACTGGCCATTGCTGAAAGCAAGGAAATTAAAGGGAAAGTGGCTGCCACAGCTTTATTCGACCCTCGGTTTCGGAAAATTTCCTTTTTCGCTTTTCTGATGGCCTTCTTTAACCAAATGTCCGGGATCAATGCCATTATATATTTTGCTCCCAGGATCTTTGAGTCTGCAGGAATAGCTACTGAGGATGCCCTATTATCCACCATAGGAATAGGCGCAATCAATTTGGTGGCCACCATGTTGGGACTTTACTTTATTGACAAACTGGGAAGGAGAAAACTGATGTATATTGGTTCTGTGGGTTACATCATATCGCTTTCCCTGATGGCCTACAGCTATTTTGGAGGAGCTGTGAGCAATACCATGCTGCCTTACTTTGTGTTTATTTTCATCGCTTCCCATGCTATTGGACAGGGATCGGTGATATGGGTATTTATTGCGGAGATTTTCCCTAATGAATTACGGGCATTTGGACAATCTTTGGGTTCCTTTACCCATTGGATTTTGGCTGCCCTAATTGCTAATGTATTCCCTTTCTTTGCCAATTCTTTTGGCGCTGGAAATATCTTTGCCTTTTTTGCACTGATGATGGTCCTGCAGTTGCTTTGGGTAGCCTTCAGGATGCCGGAAACCAAAAGAAGGTCCTTGGAAGAAATACAAAAAGACTTACAAAAAGAACATGTCTAAAAAAGTTGTTTGCTTTGGGGAAATGCTCTGGGATTGTTTCCCCGACCATGAAATTCCAGGAGGTGCACCTATGAATGTGGCACTACACCTCCACCAATTAGGTTTGGCCGTCAAAATGATTTCCAGGGTTGGAAATGATGCACATGGTCAAAGAATCCTGGATTTTGTAAACAGTTACGGATTGGACACCTCCTGTATCCAACTCGATGAGCAACAAGCCACCGGCACGGTTGAGGTGGACAATGCTGATGTAGAAAACATCAAATACACCATTGTCTCGCCTGTTGCCTGGGATTTTATTGCATTGAGAAATGAATCTCTCAAAGCCGTCCAGGCTGCCGATGCCTTTATTTTTGGTTCTTTATCTGTGAGAAACCCTGAGAGTTGGGAGACGCTCTACCACCTGTTGCACGAACCGGTGCTCAAGATTTTCGATATCAACCTGAGGGCACCATTTTATGATTTTGAGCAGATTGAAATCATCCTGGGTTATACAGACATTTTAAAAATCAATGAGGATGAACTGGTTATCGTGGCCGATTACTTTGATATTGATTTACCAGAAAAAGCCACACATCTGGAAATGTCCAAATTGGTCTGTGCTTATTTAACAGAACACTTTCCCATTTCTATGGTCTGCGTCACTTTGGGGGCCAAAGGGGCCATGATATATCAAGAGGGTAAAATCATCTCCCATCCGGGGTACCACGTAAAAGTAGAAGATACGGTGGGTTCTGGAGATGCTTTTCTGAGTGGTTTTGTCAAGACCTATCTGGAAGGGAAAAGACCTGAAGAGATTTTGGATTTTGCCTGTGCAATGGGTTCCTATGTCGCTACCCAAAAGGGCGGCACGCCAAGGTATGAGATAGAAGATGTGTTGAAAGTGAAGGGGGCAGTTTGATAAACCCGAAATTGGAATATACGAGAGATGATCAATATGAGTTTGCCTGAAGGGATTAAACATAAAGTCTACTCTAGCCACTCTCTTTGGGTCATATCTAATTTAGCAGTGTACCAGGTGCCATCATCTTTTTGATGGGTGCTATCCAATATGATAAAATGACATCTTTTTACTTGGTCATTCTGAGAATTTAACATTTAGGGGAATGTACAGGAAAAGAATTGACAGTTATTGAAGCTTCAACCCTCTCTACCACAGAGGGACATTTGTGGCAGATTTTTTTAACCACATAGGAGAATATAGTACACATAGCTTCCCCTGTTTCAACCGGTTGATTTTAAAAATAAAAACAACATAAATTTCTATAAAATATTTTCTTAATTGGGTCATGAAAAATACTTTGTTGACCTTATTTTTGGCCCTGTTTTTAATCCCTGCCACCGAAGCCCAAAGGTTGATGGACAATAGCCGAAGGACAGTAGGTTTTATTGAGAACGAGAGGGTCATGAATGCCTCTAGGAGCAACATTGGTTTTTTGGAGAAAAATAGAGTAATGGATGCTGCCCGACGGACTATTGGATTTTTTGATGGGATCAGAAGGGGAGAAGCAGCTTTATTCTTCTTCTTTTTTTTCCGATGAGTGAACATAGCCCTTTATGTATATTAATCTAAATCAAAAGTAAAGGCTGCATATGCCTCACTTCCCCAAGCGAGATGCCTTGTGCTGGGAGAGATGGCAAATAATGGGGAGAAGGTGCGCACGGAGACATGATTGCCATGAAATTCCAACCACCTCAACCAGCCATCTCCACCGTTTCCAAACCAGCCACCCCCCATAGCTTGTGCATTAAATGTCATTTGATGTACCTTTTTCCCTCCCGCATTAGTATCTGTTCTGAATCCGACATGGCCACTTTTTTGATCTGCAGCTCCGATGTGGCCAGAAAAGACCATTTGAATATTTTTGGACGGTTTCACTAATTTTTCCCATATAGCTTTTCCATAGTTTCCATCCGTTATGGGATAGTTTTCTGTTTCAACATGATCGCTATTACTATCCAGATAGGAATGTACCAATAAAATCACCGTATGCTCCATGTATTTTTCCTGATTGACTGTTTGAATGGCCCATTGCAGATTGGCCTCCCTTGGCGCAAATTCAAGTACAAGAATCAAAAACTTTCTTTCATCTGGCGCACTAAATTCATATACTGCATTTGTTAGATTGGGCATACCATCTTCGCCAAGAGCGACTTCCCGAATCATTTTATTATTATGTGGTTTTTTTTCGATAGGAAAATATTTATTGTAGGAAGTTAGTCTGTTCTCAATATTTGCTATTCCAAAATCGTGATTTCCTGTGGTGGCAATCACTGGAACCATTTTATCCAGAGTCGATAGGGACCTAGAGACAGCTTCCCATTGCTGCACCCCTGTCTGATTGGCAACTATTCCATCAGGATTTACCAATGCATTCTGTTCAACCAAATCACCCACATGTAAAACGAGCTTGATGTTTAGGGTTGAAATATGTTCTTCAATCCAATTTACCATAAGGTCCAGGATAGGTTGATTTCTCTTAAACTTTACATAGGTTTGGGTGTCTGGAAGCAATACCAAAGTCCAAGCGTCTTTATTTTCAAGCGTTGGAGAATTATAGGTTTTGTCTTGCGCCGAAACGGTCAATCCAAGCCATAAAAAAGAAAGCAATACAGTTGAAAATATAGTTCTTTTCATATTATGGTTAATTTAATATATTTCAAATATAAACTCTTTACTGAAAACAAAACCTGGTCTTGATATTAAATTAGTGTTTCTTTTTTATCCTTTATATGCAGGATTAAGCTTTATACATTACAAGGGTTTTAAAATAAAAGGTAAATTGATGCTTTCTGCTTTTTTATGGTTTAAGAAGAAGTTTTCTGTTACTGATGCGTGGAACAATAGGATTATTTTCGGGAGGAGTTGGCATGCCCAGTTCTTCGGGTCCGGGGCCAACGAACTTGGTTTCTTTACCCTCGATTGAAATGGCTTTTTTGCTTATCTCCACAAATGTGTAGAGGGGCTTTTCATATGGAATTGTGTATTTTATCCAGGGAAATTGTTGGTCAATGTCTTCACTGTACCTGATTACCTTATAATTATCCCCAGCCCAGTAATAGGACATGCTGTTGATCTGGATGTAATAGATACCATTTATTGTTGTGGCATAATCGGTATGGTGGTGACCACTAAAGCATGCTATGACCTTATTGTATCCTGCCAATCGGTTTTCCTCTTCAAGCAAAGGCCTGATGTATTCCATGTTTTCAATACCTTCTTCATGTTCGAGCGACTGGTGACTGATTATAACCACTCTATCCTTAGCTCCACTGAGCTCTTCCACCATCCAATTCAGCTGTTCTTCACTTATATACCGCGAATACCCCCCTGGCCTGTCCGGGGAAGGATTGAATTCATTGCCGTCCAGTACAATGAATCGCAATCCACCTTTGTCGAAAGAATAATACCTGCTGGGCATCCCAAAATTTTCGACCACATTTGACATATCAAAACCACCGTCAGGTTCATGGTTTCCTAATACATGATACTTTTCTCCTGGATAGGAGTTCCATATTGCCATGAACTCCTTGTTATGTTCATAAGGTCTGGCAAAGTCTCCCATCTGGATAATAAAATCCAAATCCCTGTTTTTTGCCTCATCAATAAAAGCGGTTAGGCGTTCATCAGCATCGTGCATGATGTCTTTATGTACATCGGTACAAATACCAAACCTTACACTATCATACTCAGGTTGCCGGCTATCGCATGAGATAAAAAGCCAGCTGAGAATGATAAAGAGGTGGAGGTTATTAAAGAACTGCATAATTATTGTTTTTAGGACGTCAGTGATACATTTCCGCAAATAACGCCAATCAAATCGAATATTGGCATTAGAATTTATTTACAACATTTTCCACTTCAATAGGATATTCTCACAGAAATGGTATCATTTTCTTTCAGATCAACCTGATTGAAAGAGATGATTGTTTTACCAATTGATTGTTGCGCCAATGCATTGATTTCATTTCCATTAATATCAACCTTAGCATTCATCACTTTTTTTCCTTCGGGCAATTCCAGCGTTATTTCTTTCAGTTTGAGTTTACCGTATCTGATATGAATTTTATTGACCTGTTCTGAGGACTTTCTGGTCTGGGCCAAAATCCCCCAACCTTCAGCGCTAGTAAATGCAGCACTGAAATCATTGGGTCCAATTTTGGGGGCGAAGCCAAGTTGCCGTTTGGGTCCATTGTAGGAAAATCCACAAGCGGCAATAAAAGCACCATAGCTGGCCATAGCACGGGAATAATGATCGCTACATTCTATTTCATTGTAAGGGTTTCTTTTGGCTGCCCCATATCGCTCATGAATAGCTTTAATAATTGAAAGTCCTTCATCAAGTTTGTCCTCCCAAATCATATGGCTAGCAGCCTGGTATTCAAACCCTGTCATACACTCATTGAAATACCCAAATTGCCAATGTCTTTGCCAATCTTCGCGCTTGCCCCCCAGTGGCCAGGTACACATTACCAGACCTGCATCACCATGAATGGCATAGGGCCTGCCGGCAATTTGGGGCGGTAATGAATCCCTTAATGGTCCCATATCGGGAACAAAGTTGTATTTCCATAAGGAATCCAGAGAACTTTGTATCATCTTTTTATTATAAAGGCGCCCCAAATTGAGCTGAAAAGCCCATCCCTGGCCAAAAACCTGGTCAATATAGCAGCCTTTACCTATTCCAATAGCATCCAGGTGATCAGGATCTTCTTCCTGAATAAAATACTCGCCATTAAACAAGCTTTCAATATTTTTTCTTCCTGATTCAAGAATGGATAGATATTCCTTTTCTGAACTGATATCACCGGTAGCTTTGGCCATTTCAACAGCTGCAGCCAGTGCGGCTAGGTACAATGAGGTGATTGCTGGGATATAACCAAACCACTCAGCATCCAGGGTATTGTGCTGCTCTCCATAAATCATCCCGTTGGCAGTCTCTCCATACTCCTTATCCAGATCAATTAAATATTTCAGGGCCAATTTGATATTGTCCCAGTTATTTTTTAGAAAAGTGTCATCTTCGGACATCTGATAATCTCGATAAGCCCGCAGCACAACTCCAGCTTGCCCATCTGCTGCATTTCTCCATGCTAAACCTCCCCTGAAATCTATTCCCCCGGAACTGCGGTCCATAACGGCAAAATCTGTTTTCTCCCTTAAATTCTTTTCCAATTCGGGGAATAACCTTCCTATGGCTTGGGCATAATGCCAAACATGTGTACAGGTTCCCGGACAGCAGCCTATTCCTTCCCATGCCCAGAATCGTCCATCTTTAAATATGAAACATGTCTCTGTGGCCAAAATGGAGGTGTTTATAAAAGTGCGGTTTAAAAACCAATGGGGCAGGCTGGAGTTTTCATAAAATGCCTCCCTCCATAAATTGGTCAGGTAGCTTAGTTTTTGATAATTAGCTGCCAATTCCATTGCTACCTCTCGCGAGTCATCAAAATGATTGGTATAGTGCCTGCCTTTATTTTCACCGGTTGACCTATCATTTTGAGGAAGCTCAATGTTTGGAAAATGCCAGCTTATGATAAATGTAATCTTTTGTGATTCTCCTGGGTTTAACCTGACGGTTTTACTCACGCCGCCGCAAAGTTGTTCCCCAAATTCGGCAGTAGCTGTTTCAGTGGTATTTTCCGGAAACAACAGATTGGATTTTACAGGAATTTCTGCTGAGCCTACCGTCGAACTATCGTTCCCTATCAGCATAAGGCTCATAGTACCAAAATCTCTCTGATTTTGTACAATAGTTGTACTAAAGTTATGTATGTTTTTACTTCTGGCACTGCAAGTTAAAACGGTATTTCCCGATTCTTTCTCGATGGAATTGCTAAGTTCTGTTTCTTCAGCATCCTTAGTAAACCGAAGTATGGCATTCTCCAGCCAACCCGATAGCTCGGCTTTCACCTCTTCCTTACTTGTATTTGTTATGGTAAAGTGCATGAAAGCAGCAGGATTGCTGGAATTCTTCACATCCAGTGGAATAAATGGGGAAAATGCCTGTAAATCAACTTCTATTGGCATTTGACTGTCCCGATAAGATATTTCTGCAATGGGGTACTGTGCTTTAAAACTGATGTCCTCAAACCCCTTGAAGTCCAAGCTTCGTTCCCAGATTTTATTATTCTGCGATATACGCAAACCAAACCCCTGCTCAAACGGATATTCCGGTGACATAGGGAAAATATAATTGGCACCATCTCTGGGCCTTACTCTTTGGCCATGCCAATTATCATGTGTAACCGATTTTACACCTTCTTTTTGTCGGTTGAAAATATCCCACAGCCAAAGTTTCCCGTCACCGCCAATATAAACCGTACCGGTGCATAAGCCTCCCACAGGCATACCAATATAGGCCAGGTCTTTTCCTTTATATACCTCAGGCTCCCCTCTTTGATATAACTTTTCAAACCATTCTTCTGTCAACCCCTTATCGATGGGTATCTGATAAGCAGCTGAAGTTTGCTTTCCAAATGCTGGAAATCCAAGCATAACGCCACCTGCCGCCAATCCCATGGCTTTGATGAAATCTCTACGCTGAATCCCAGTAGATGATACCGGTAAACATGGGTTGGTTTTCTCGAATGAAGAACAACAGCCTGTACCGGGTACATATTCTTCACTGTCATGATTTGGAATGTTATTTTGATGCGTGTTTTTACTGGTCATGCTTGAAATTTAGAGTAAACAGAATATCCTCGCCAAGGCTAGGCTAAAAACCAAGGGTAATTGAACATAATCAGAATACTGTTAAAAACCAAGCTTCAGACAATGGGATAAATCGCATCTCTTCTCACTCTTTAAAATTATTAAAACCTAAAAACACCCTAAATTCTATTACTAGAAGATAAAATTGAACCACAAAAGGACCTAAGAGTCACAAAAGAATAATTATCAGCCCTTCAACTGAGCTTCAACTTTTGCTTCCTTTTGTCACTTTTCCCGTAATCGGGACAAGTTGTGGTCCAATAAAAAACACTTACAATAGTTTACATCACCTTAGATAAAGCAGCTTTCCACTGCCCATATACCTCAGTGTATGCCGCTACCTTCTCTTTTTCAGGTTCAAAAACAGACAAACGCGCCAAACCGGCAAAGGCTTCCTTGGCATCCGAATAAATGCCCACGCCAATTCCTGCCCCCCTGGCTGCTCCTTGGGAACCGTCGGTGTCGTACAGCTCCAAACTCACTTGGTTCATATTCACAAATGCCTCCCTAAACAATGGGCTGAGGAACATATTGGCCTTTCCGGCTTTCACTGTATTCAGGTTCAAACCCATATCTTTCATGATATCAAAACCATACTTCAGTGAAGACACAATACCCTCTTGCACCGCCCTGAGTACATGCCTTCTGTTATGTTGCAGCAAATTCAGCCCCATCATATGGGCGCCAACAGGCTTATTCTGCATGATCCTTTCCACCCCGTTACCAAAAGGAATAAAACTTAATCCATTTGCCCCAATGGCTGTTTCGCTGGCCAAATCATTCATTTGCGGGTAAGTGATGGCCTCTCCTCCTATCAATCGCTTGACCCAGCTGTTCAAAATCCCCGTTCCATTAATACAGAGCAATACCCCGTATCTCGGGTCTTTTTGGCTATGGTTGACGTGGACAAATGTATTGACCCTTGATTGCGGATCGTAAACAGGATTCTTGCTGACCCCATAGACCGTACCTGAAGTACCGGCCGTAGTCGCGAGCTCCCCTTCTTCCAGAACATTCAGGGAAAAAGCATTATTGGGTTGATCACCGGCCCGATAAGTAATGGGTACTCCTGCATCTATTCCCAAAATATCTGCCGCTTGTTGGGTAACAGTACCTTGATTACTGAATGATGGCACTACCTCCGCAAGAAGACTGGAGTCAATTTTATAATAATCCAACAGTTTTTTGGAAACACCATTTTCTTTGAAATCCCAAAAAATCCCTTCTGACAAACCTGTTTCTGAAGTTTTGATCTCACCGCTCAGCTTCATGGCTATGTAATCCCCGGGAAGCATGATTTTATGGATTTTCGCATAAAGCTCTGGTTCATTTTCCTGTACCCACCTGAGTTTGGAAGCCGTGAAATTCCCTGGAGAATTTAACAAATGGGGCAGGCAATACTCCTCTCCCAATTCATCAAAAGCCTTATTTCCTATCTCCACGGCTCTGCTGTCACACCAGATGATAGAAGAACGTAATACTTTCCCTTCTTTATCCACGCATACCAATCCATGCATCTGATAAGAGATCCCAATAGCCTTCAATTCTCCTGATTTCACATGACCCTGCTGGGTAACTGCATGGGTGGTCTCTATAATATATTTCCACCACATCTCCGGATCCTGTTCGGCCCAGTCTTTTTGGGGTGCCGCTATCGGCATTTCAACTTTTGGAAGGCCTTCAGATGCCACTACTTTCCCTGTATCCGCATCCAAGAGCGTAGCCTTTACTGAAGAACTCCCTATATCGTAACCTAATAATAACCTTCTCATTTTACCAGAATATGATGTATAATACTGCAATTATGGCTGCTATAACAATAGCTCCAATTTTGAAAGTCATACTGGTTTTAAACAGTTCCTTATTGACCTCAATGCTATTTGGATGATCCTTTCCTTTTCCTTCATACAAACTGATGGCTACAATCAGTGCGGCAATCACCAAAAATACCACCCCCATACGGTCAATGAATGGCAAATTAGGCATACCAAATTTCAATACCGTGGAAAGAGGGATGGTCAATACAGCTGCAGTCAAAGCTGCATTGGAAGTTGTCTTTTTCCAGAATACACCAAAGAAGAAAATGGCAAAAACACCAGGGGATACAAATCCCGTGTATTCTTGAATAAATTGGAAAGCCTGATCCAAGGTGCCCAAAGCAGGGGCTACTAAAGCTGCGACCAAGAAGGCAACAAAAGCAGCAATCCTGCCTATAGTAACCTGCTTCACTTCTGATGCTTCCTTATTTATGTATTGCTTGTAAATGTCCATGGTGAAAATAGTAGAGGTACTATTGGCCATAGAAGCCAAGGAAGACACAATGGCTGCTGTCAATGCAGCAAAGGCCAAACCTTTTAATCCCGCTGGGAGCAACTGCAATAAAGTAGGATAGGCCCTGTCTGATTTGATCAAACCGGAAACCGGATCAGTCATGGACTGAATAAAGGAAGAATCTCCACCCTTATTTACAATTACTAAAGCAGCGATCCCTGGAATCACCACGATCAATGGCATCAATAATTTCAAAAACCCAGCAAAAATCACCCCTAACTGGGCTTCATTAAGGTCTTTGGCGGCTAAAGCCCTTTGGGTGATGTATTGATTGAAACCCCAATAACTCAGATTCACAATCCACATCCCTCCTACCAATACACTCAATCCTGGGAGCAAGCCATAAGCATCCTCTGTGCCCCCTTTGCCGTCAGGAATCATCATTTCCCCTCGCTCCAAAATCATAGAAAAATGACCTGGCACTTCCTGCCTCAATAAGCCCAAGCCTTCCCATGCATTTCCCTCTCCTACAATATTCAATGCCAAATAGGTCGTTGCCAAACCACCTGCAACAAGGAAGAATACCTGAACCACATCTGTCCAAGCTACCGCCTTCAATCCCCCGTAAATGGAATATACCATGGCAAATAGGGCCAAACCAATAATCCCATAGGTCATCGGGACATCCAAAATGGTATTTAAACTCAATGCTCCCAAATATAGCACCGAAGTGAGGTTGACCAACACATACAACAAGAGCCAGAAAACAGCCATGGTAGTCCTTACCCTGGCATCATACCTGTCCAGCAAAAAACCAGGCATAGTATAAATGCCTTTTTTGATATATACGGGCAGGAAAAATATCGCCACGACCAATAAGGTGGCTGCTGCCATCCATTCGTAAGTTGCGATGGCAAGGCCCAAGGCAAAGCCGGAACCGGACATCCCGATAAACTGCTCAGCAGAAATGTTGGAAGCGATCAGGGAAGCACCTACTGCCCACCAAGGAAGGGCTTTAGAAGCTAAAAAATAATCCTTGGAATCTTTGACATGGCCTTTTTTCTCTCTGGATACAAATAATCCCAGGCCTACAATCAGACAACAATAGCCTATAAAGACAATGAGGTCAAGAGGTTCTAATAGCATACGTTATGGTTTATTGTATAAGGTTTGAGTTCAAAAGTATTTTTCGAACAATCACAGCTTTTTAAACTGAAATATCTCCAAATATAATGTTTTCAATCAATCTACTAAGTGTTTTTGTATATTTATGGAAACCTATTTAAGCCAAAATTACCCATGAGAAAACAACTGTTACTCTTTATTGCCCTTCTCATCCCTTCTC